>JAFUEV010000013.1 GCA_017470245.1 bacterium
ATAAAAAATAAAAAATAAAAAGAAAAAATAAAAAGAAAAAACAAATAAAAAATATTCAACTTGTAAAGGGTAAAATTAACGAACGAAAAATGCTCGGTCAGTTTTAACGCGAGAACTTGAAATGGAATAAAAATGTTATTTACTTATTTACCAAGAAAATATTTTTGGTTATTTTTATTTGCGAAATTGTGATGTTAATCAAGACAAAAATTGTTTAGATAAAAAATAATAATATCTTTTCCTTTGCTCAAAAACGGAAAGATACAAAAAATAACAACAAAACAACTACTACAAATGGATGTTATTTTTTTGTAAAAACTTGACGGATTGAAAAAAAAACTATACAATTATTGGGTATTTGGAAAATACTAAAAACGAAAGGTAAAAAAATATGAAAAAATTAGGTTTCACCCTTGCCGAAGTTTTAATTACTTTGGTTATCATTGGTGTAATTGCTGCTATGACAGTTCCTACATTGATGAACAATACAAACGCACAAGAATTCCGTTCAGCATTCAAAAAGGCTATTTCAGGTGTTAACCAGGCTTTAACATTGAACTATGCTTTAGAAGGTTTATCAGCTCAAGATTATGCTAGTAATACTGACCTTGTAAACGATGTATTTAAACAAAGAATGAGTATTATTGAATCATCTACTCTTTCAGTAACAGGTCATGATGGTGCTTGTTGGACAACTGCTGACGGTATGGTATTTTGTGTAACATCAGCTTTCACTAATGGTGGTATAAGTGATGACCAAGGTGCAAAATGTAATTCATACAATACAGAACCTTGTTCAGAAGGAAATGCTAACTTATGGATAGATGTAAATGGTGACAGAAAACCAAACAGAGAAACAACATCATCTAATGCGCCAAAAGATATTTATCAAGCTATGATTTATGCACAAAAAGTTCTTCCTTGGGGAGAAGCTGCTCAACAAGTTATGTATGATAAAAGAGTTTCAACCTCTGCAACATAATAGTATAATTTGTTAAAAAGGAAAAGAGATGTAGAATATTCTACGTCTCTTTTTTATTTTAAATTAAGTTTTTCAAAAGTACTTTTACTTGCGACTATTGAAGTAACAGGTGCATTTGCGAATACATAATTCGCTGTATTTTTTATATCTTCTGCACTTATATTATCTATTGCATTAAATATTTTAGAGTAATAATTTGTACCGTATGGAGATAATTTTGCTTTTCCGTATGAGGTTGTTATATCGGAATTTGTTTCCATAGTTTCAAGCAGTGCCGATTTTAAATGTATTTTAGCATTCGCAAGTTCTTTATCTGAAACATTTTGTGTTTTTAGCAGAGTAACATTTCTGGCAAATCCTTCAAGCGCTTTTGTTATATTCGCAGGAGAACCTTCATTCGGGTCAGGGCTTTGTGTTGTTGTACCTATATTTAATATTATGCTTCCTATATCCATTAATTCTGTCAGGTTAGAACTTACATGGTATGCAAGTTTTTTATCTTCTCTCAAGTCAGAGAATAGTCTTGATGACATGCTTCCGCCTAAAATTACGTTAAGAAGCTCAATTTTAGCAATATCATTAATATTTTCACTTCTTTTGAAAGAGTATGCCTGAACTATTTCGGCTTGTGACTTTTCATCAACTTCCGTAAGTATTTTAGCTTCAGTATTTGTTTTATATATATTGTAGTTGTTTGAATGTTGTATTGTAAATGGTTTAAATACAGGTAATTTTGACAATTCGTTATTTAAAATATCTGTTATATATGGTTTTTCATCAATCGGTGCAGTCAATGTTGCATTTGCGTCAGATGTTGATAATATTAAAGAATATGCGTTTCTGATGTCATTTAAAGTTAATGCTTCCAATTCTTGTAGTCTGGTTTCTTTTGATTCACTTGTCCTTATAGAAGGATATAATTCTTGTTTTAGTTTATCATAGACGGATATTTTTTCACTATTGATTGAATCTCTAACTACATCTTTAGCACGGTTAAATTCAGCTTCGGTAAAATTAGGGTTATAAACTATTTCTTGAATAAGTGACATTATTTGATTAATGTTTTCATCTTTAAAATCGGCGGAAATATTTATGCCGTTAACTCCTGATTGGAATTGTAAAAACATATCATTAGAATTTAGAATATCATTATATGTATCTTTATCTTTATATATACTGCCTCTGTTTAATATTTCATTCAGAACCATAAAAACGGGTGATGCTATTCCTGATAAATCTTCTGATTTTAATCTTAACCACAATGACGATTTAGCTGAACTGTTACCTTCTATTAATTGAGTTTCAATATTATTAGGGAGTTTATATTGTTTTATATTCTGTGCTACTTCATTTATACCTGTTAACGGATTTTTTGCTCCCGAAAATGATATGGTTTGAGAATTTGTTGGATTTGTATAATTAGCATTAATTGTATCTATTGTTGAAGATTTTTCGTGAGAGACACACATTGAAATTTTGCCTAAATCAAGGTATTTTCTTGCAGTATCAGAAATATCAGAAACATTAATGCTTTGGATATTATTAATTGTTTCATTAAAATAGTTGTAGTTGTTTAATAATGCCATTTCCGTAAGCGTACAATTTAATGCAAAGGATGTTTCCGATGATTCGTTAACAGAATTAATCAACCTCTTTTTTACATTATCCAATTCTTTTTGTGAAGGAGGGATGTTTGATATATCTGTTATTTTGGAATATAGAGTTTTTATAACGTTTTCAATCTGTTTTTCAGGAGCATCAACACTTAAAATAATAGCTGAAGCACCATCAGGTTTATTTTGCATTTTTTCTGTATATATGTTTATATTTAACCCGTCTTTATCCAGTTCTTTTGATAATTCTGAGCCTGATGAAGATAATATTGACATTAAAACATTTATTTTATCTCTTTCTGCCTTTGAAGTGCCTTCAGGTATAGCAAATGCCATTGTGACAGAAGCGGATGTTGCATTTGGTTGAATTATATCTGCTCTGACAGGAGAATTATTATATACAATCGGTTCATAATGTCTTTGATTGATTTTGGAGTAGTCATTTTTTTTGTTGAAATATTTTGAAACAAGCTGGATTGTTTCATTTGTATCTATATCACCCGTTATGACGGTTACTGCATTATCAGGAGTGTACCATGTATTATAGTAGTCCATAATGGTTTCTCTGTTTAGTGCGTTTATATTATCTTTTGTACCAAGAATAAAGTTTGTGGAGTTTGTATTAACTCCGAATAAATTTTTTAATACCAAAGAGGATGCAACATCACTTGGCATGTCTTTATACATATCAATTTCGGATTTAACCGGTTCTTTTTCTTTCTCTAATTGTTCTATAGGAAAAGTAGGAAATTGGGTTTGCTGCGCATTCAAACTTACTGCTTTTTCAAGAGAATCTTCCTTTACAGGCTGAAAACTGAGGAAATAATCTGTTACCGCAAAATTTGTGGAAGCATTTGTATAACCGCCCAAATCGGAAACTTGTTTATCATATTCTCTCGGTGCTAAATTTTTGCTGCCGTTAAATAAATTATGTTCAATAAAATGACTAATGCCTCTAATATTTTCCGTTTCGTTAAGAGAACCTACATTATATGTCGTTTTAACATATATAGGTCCTTTTTTAGGAGCAATAATAACTTTTTGTCCGTTAGCCAGTTGAAAAACGCTTGCTTTGTCTTTTAATCCGGGGATTGATATTTCTCCGAGCTTTGAATATGAAATAGGAACATTACTGCTAACAAGGGATTGTCCTGTCGTATATGTTGAAAGAATATTATTTTGATTTTCTCCAAACGTAGTACTATTAACCTGTTCTTGCTGTTTTTGCTCAGGTTTAACGGGAATTGATAAATAGTTTTGTATTATGTTTGGCTGGGATATTTTCATAATAACCTATACTTACATATATAATATTAACTGTTCAAAATTCAAAATATTGATATAATATAGAGAGAAATTAAAAAATATTTACATGTAAATATTTGATAGCAAAAAAAAATATGTTTATCGTTATATCAGATGAAAGTGGTAAAAGCCGGCATGACAACAAATATTTTAAATTTATACCCTCAGTATAGAAGAAGTGAAGACAGAAGGCAGCAAAATATTCCTGTTGCCGTTGATCGTCGTTCCGGACAGGATAGAAGAAGCCAAGACAGAGTTGCTTTAGATAAGCAGCTTACAAAAGATATTTATGACGTAAAAAGTCAGGTTTCAAAGTTTGAAAATTTTGCACCAAAACTATTCGCTGATAATATAACAACGCAAAGTCCGAATTTTGCTTCAATGAATAATTTTACTCAAGACCAGCTTGTAAAAGAAACAAAACCCGATCCGAGTGCTATAGCAAGACAAGAAGCAAAATTGCAAGATCAAGCATCAAATTCATTTAAAGCAGGAATTTTATCTGCTGCACTTGCCGCAGCAATTGCCGTATCATTTTTAGGACCAACCGGAGCAGTTATTGCTGTTGGTACCGGTTTATATATCGGCGGAAGAATTTTGAAAACTGTTATAGCTAAAGAAATGAGTGAAGAAGAAAAGACAAAATAGTCTAATTCTCTTTTCTCTCAGAAATTTTTGAAAGCTTATCAGCTGTATATGCTGAAACAATTGGCATAATACCATAGTATATTGCAGCAAATATTAATGTTGGACGTACTATATTTATTCCTTCAATATACTTAGGTAAATTGGGGTTGTTTTTATTCGCTTCCGAGAATTTTTGAATGAAATTTTGAGTGTTTTTCTTTACCAGTTTATCAATGGCATATCCGCCCGTAACAGATAATCCTGTTGAAATTAAATTATTGTAGATTAAAGGTTTTTTTCTTTTTTCTTCAATATCTTTATTTTGTGCAGTCCTATGAGCAAAAGATGCTGATAATAATAAATCCGTTGCGATTGTTATATTTCTTGCAACATCTTCTGATTTTGAAACATGCTTTTTAACTACATTTTGAAAAGAGTCATTGTTTAGTATTTTGCTTATACCTTTTGAAGCAATATCTGTGATTTTGCCTTTAAAAGAAGGTGTTTTTTCATTTTGTTTGTCAAAATAATCGGAAAATATGGCATTATAATTGTTATATGGAGATAATTCATTATTCTTTTGTTTATGCTTTTTTGCGAATAATAAGTCCATAGTTATTGGAATTAAAGCGACTGATAATGCCGATTTTGGTATAGCAGTGAAAAATGATGAACCTAATTTTAATAATTGAGTTGCAAATCCGTAATCTTTTGAATTTACCAGATTGTCTGCTCCTGCTTTTAAATTTTTTATTGTATTTTTAGTAAAGAAATCGTCGGGTTTTTTATTAATTTTTTTTATTGCATTTTCAATTGGTAATGCAACAGCTTCTACCATTGCAAATTTAACAAGCCCTGATGTTATTGAATTAGCAATCATATATTTTTTATTTTCTTTATCGGTGTTGGGAGTTAGTGCAATAGCAAGAGGTCTAACTCCTGCAGCCATTGCAAGAGATGTCCCTGCTATAAATGAGGCACTATGCTCCGAAATAACTTCAAGCCCCTTCAATACGGCTTTATTTGTCATTAAACTTTTAAAATTGGTATTTTGTTGTTGATTATTACTAATTCTCATATCAAATAATATCTTAAAACAAATGAAATTTTATTCTATAATTTTTACTATGAATTTAACAAAACTCTTAAAACAAGAATTTTCTAATTTTACTAAAAGGGAATTAATTGTATTTTCTTTTGTTATTTTGACTGTTTTATTGATTTCTTTAAGTATAAATGATAATAAAATAGCACTTATATCCGCTATATGTGGAATAAGTTATACTATTCTTGCAGGTAAAGGTAAAGTTTCATGTTATTATATAGGAATTATCGGGACTTTATGTTATTCGTATTTATCATTTGTTAACGGATTTTTTGGCCAGCTTGCTTTGTATGCTTTATATTATTTGCCAATGGAATTAATCGGCATTTATAAATGGAAACAACATTTAAATAAAGAAAAAAATGAAATTATAAAAACGAGATTATCCTTGAAAGAAAGAATTTTATATTTAATTATAGGTGTTGTAATTACTTTTATCGGAAGCTTTATATTAAAATACGCAGGTGATAAAAAACCGATTTTAGATTCTTTTACTGTAGTATTTTCTGTTTTTGGGCAGATATTGACTGTAAAACGTTGCATAGAACAATGGTATGTATGGTTTTTTGTGAACATAGTTACATTAGTAATGTGGTGTTATGCATATATAAACGGTTCAAATTGCTTTGCAACAATTTTAATGTGGTTTATATACTCTATCCTTGCTGTGTATTTTTTATGCCTGTGGAAAAAAGAGGTTAAATAATAAGTTGCTTTATATAGTAAAAAAGAGAAATACAAACGTATTTCTCTTTATAAAATGCCTTGAGCCGGACTTGAACCGGCACCAGGGGTGAGCCTGATTGGATTTTAAGTCCAACGCGTCTACCACTTCCGCCACCAAGGCTTATTCAAAATTCAATATAATATAAAAATTTTTTTCTGTCCAGTAAAATTTTTAATTTATCTTACAAAATAAAAAAAGGGTTGTTAAAAAGTGGCGAAGTATGGTAGAATTACTACTATAGGTAATAGTAAATAATTTATAAATGACAGATACATAAATTTAATTAAATATTTTAATATATAGTGCACTTTTTTGTGCATTTGGGAAGAACGAGGTATAGGACAATAGAGAATCAATACTGGAATCTGCTCATACTTCTTGGGTTTGCGTTATTTGCATTCTTCTTGTTATGGCGTGATGCAAAGAGAGGAAAAAAGGAAAAAGAAGCACTTGAACGTGATTTAGAAGAAAAAAACAGCCTCTATAAAAAAGAAGCCATGCTTGCAGCAAAAGAAGCAGTACAAAGAGATATTGAAAAATTTCAGGAAGAAACAAAAGAAAGACGTCAGGAACTTTCCAGGCTTGAAGCCAAATTAACAAAAAAAGAAGAACAACTTGAAGATAAAGAAACAGCTATTTCCAATAAAGAGGCTGAATTAAAAAAGAAAATGGATGACGTTCTTGATAAAGAAGATTTCTTAGCTGAAAAAATTCAAAAACAAACAGAAGAACTGGAAAGAATATCTGGTCTAACGTCTGAAGAAGCAAAACAACAATTATTTGAGCAGTTAAAAGCAGATTTGCAACAGGAAGCAAATCAACTTATAAGAGAAAACGAAAACCATATTAGAGAAGTTTCAAATGAACGTGCGAAAGAAATTTTAACAACTGTTATGCAACGTTGTGCAATTGATCAGGTTATAGAATCTACAGTTACGTCGGTAAGTTTGCCTTCTGATGAAATGAAAGGTCGTATAATCGGTCGTGAAGGCAGAAATATCAGAACATTAGAAACATTGACGGGTGTTGATTTAATAATTGATGATACCCCTGAAGCAGTGGTTCTTTCGTGTTTTGACCCTGTAAAAAGAGAAGTTGCAAAACTTGCTCTTGAAAAACTCGTTTCTGATGGACGTATTCACCCAGTTCGTATTGAAGAAATGGTTAATAAAGCAAGAGAAGAAATAGAACAAAAAATTAAGCAAGAAGGTGAAAATGCTGCTATGGAAATGGGCATTATGAACCTTAATAAAGAGCTTATAAAAACATTAGGACGCTTATATTACAGAACAAGTTACGGACAAAATGTATTATTGCATTCGTTGGAAGTTGGTCATATTGCAGGCATGATTGCTGCAGAAATAGGTGCTAATGTTAAAGTGGCAAAACGTGCAGGATTGTTGCATGATATAGGAAAAGCCATAGATCAGGTTCAAGAAGGTACACACATTGAACTCGGTGTTGAACTTGCCAGAAAATATGGTGAAAGAGAAGATGTAGTTCATGCAATAGAAGCACATCACGATGATGTTACTGCAAATACAATTGAGGCGGTTCTTGTTAAACTTGCTGATGCGATATCCGCAGGACGTCCCGGTTCAAGACGTGATACACTTGAAATATATATTAAGAGATTGCAGAAACTTGAAGAAATTGCATTAAGCTATGAAGGTATTAAACAATCATTTGCCGTACAAGCCGGCAGAGAAGTCAGAGTTATTGTACAACCTGATAAATTTGATGATGCAGCTTCTGCTAGACTTGCAAGAGATATTGCAAAACGTATTGAAGAAGAACTTGATTATCCGGGACAAATAAGAGTTACTGTCGTTAGAGAAATCAGAACAACAGAACTGGCAAAATGATACAATGTATCAGGTTAGATTAATTAATATTCAATCAAAATAAAAAGAAAATGACAAACACAATCACAATAATGTTTTTAGGCGATATAGTCGGTAAAGCAGGAAGGCTTGCCGTAAGAGACTATATCGCCTCTTTAAAAGAAAATCGACCGGATTTTATTATTGCAAATGTGGAAAATGCATCACATGGTTTCGGGCTTACTCAAAAAAATTATAATGAATTGATAGAATATGGTATAGATGCTTTTACATCAGGTAATCATATTTGGGATAAACGTGAAATATTTCAATATATAGATGAAGCGGATAAATTAGTAAGACCAATAAATTATCCAAAAGGTACACACGGAACAGGATATAGAATTTTTGAAACCGAAAAAGGTAAAATAGGAGTAATAAATGTATTGGGTAGAACCTTTATGGGATTGATAGATTCTCCGTGGGAAACTTTAAATGAGACAATAGAAAAGATAAAGGAAGAAACTCCGATAATAATAATTGACATACATGCAGAGGCTACCGCAGAAAAAATATGTATGGCGAAATATTATGCAAAGATGGGTGTATCAGGAATATTTGGTACTCATACCCATGTACAAACCGCAGACGAAAGAATATATGAAAATTGTTGTGCATATATAACAGATGCAGGTTTTTGCGGTGATATAAACGGAGTTATAGGCATGGAATATGAAGCCTCGGTAAACAGGCTTATTACAAATATTCCCGACAGATTAGATGTCGCAAATTCGGGGGAATCCGAGGTCAATGGTGTTATTGTTACCGTTGATGTTTTGACAGGAAAAGCCGAATTAATATCAAGAATTAGTGAAAAATATATTAGTGAGGAAAATATGATTATGAAAGGATAAGGAAGTGAAAGTCGATTTACATATCCACACCTCCTACTCGGATGGCGCATTTTCACCTGAGAAAATTGTCGACACCGCTTTGGATGTGGGACTTGGAGCAATTGCCATTACCGATCACGATAATGTGCTTTCGCATAAAATTGCTTGTGAATACGCTAAAGATAAACCAATCGAAATTTTACCGGGAGTTGAAATCAATACCCTGTATAAAGGGTACGAAGTTCATATCCTTGGATATTTTATGGATTTAAATAACAGTGATTTTCAAAAATTGATAAAAAGCCAACAACAGGCACGTATAAAACAAACAAAAGAAATTATTACTCTTTTGGCAAAAAAAGAAGGTATTAAGATAGCTTTCGATACTATAACAAAACAAGTAGCACCGGGGGGAAGTATAGGACGTCCTCATATAGCTAAAGCTATTACTAATGCAGGCGGTACTTCAAGTGTAATAGAAGCATATAATAAATATATTAATGATGATTCCCCTGTATATGTACAAAGAAAAACGGTTTCTCCGTTTGATGCAGTAGAAGTAATATATGATGCAGGTGGTATTCCCGTTTTTGCACATCCGTTTGATGTTGATATAGCTGATCAACTCACTAAAGAAATGATGAATTTTGGATTAAGAGGTTTAGAAGCATATCATAGAAAACATTCACCTGCTATTATAGAATATTTTTCGACTTTAGCTGAAAAATACGGTTTAATAATTACGGGCGGTTCGGATTTTCATGCGCCAAATCCCAACAACGGCAATATCATAATGGGGAAGAACTTTGTTCCTGATTGGATTTATGATGAGCTTATAAAAGAAAAAAGAAGAATGGAACTTGCTAAGTGAAGAAAAGTTCAATAAAAATATTTAATATAGTTGCAATATTATTAATAATTTTTTTGATATTTTTAATAATATTGCCTTTTAATATTAATAATCTTGAACAAGCTCAAAGAATAGCCGTTTGGAAATCAAAATACGAAGATATAAAATATTGTTTTTCATTGATTAATTTGTACGAAAGTTCAATTGTACAAACGGAAATGGAATCAGGCAAATTATTGACGGAAGAAACATTAACGGAAAAAATAAAAACGTATTTCAATATGGCGAATAATCCTGAATATAGCAGTAAAAGATATCGATATAGAAGAATGAACGGAAGACCGTACTTAAAGACAGAGCAGTTTTATTTTAATAAATTTTTAAAATGTAAAGACGGAACTATTATCTCTGTCAGAAAAAACGAAAGCGAAATATTCAGTGAAAAACAACCGTTATATTTCATGTTTGTTGATATTAACGGAAAAAAGAAACCTAACAGAATAGGTCAGGATATATTTTTTATAAGTATATTCAGAAAACATATAGAACCACTAGGGCATGACCAACCATACAGTGCATTAAAAACAAATTGTTCTCCGATAGCAAGCGGTGTATATTGCAGTGAATATTATATTTTGGGCGGACGTTTTTAAATTTGAGAAATATGCATGTTCATGGTAGGTTTAAGTAATAAAATAGAAATAAAACAAATAAGAGAGAGAAGTTAAGGAGAAAAGAATGACAGAAAAACGAGTATGGTTGTTCAAGGAAGGTAACTCCAAAATGCGTGCCGAATTAGGCGGAAAAGGTGCTAACCTTGCGGAAATGACAAATTTAGGTTTACCGGTACCTCCGGGATTAACCATTACAACTGCAACTTGTATGGAATATATTAATAACGGTAATAAAATGCCTGCAGGATTAATGGATGAAGTTAAAGAGTACTTAAAAGAAGTAGAAAAACAAGCAGGTAAAAAATTCGGAGATAAAACAAATCCGTTGTTAGTTTCAGTTCGTTCCGGAGCAAGAGTTTCTATGCCCGGTATGATGGAAACAATTTTGAACTTAGGTTTAAATGATGAAACAGTAGAAGCTATGGTTAAATTAACAAATAATCCGAGATTCTGCTATGATTCATACAGAAGATTTTTAACAATGTTCGGTTCCGTTGCTTGGGATATGGACAGACAAAAATATTTTGAAGCTGAAGTTGAGAAAGTAAAAGCAAGAGAAGGTGTAAAAGAAGATACACAAATTTCAGCAGAAGGTTGGAAATCATTAATTCCTATATACAAAAAGGTTATTAAAGAAGTTACAGGAAAAGAATTTCCTCAAGACCCTTATGTACAGTTACAAGAAGCTATTGAAGCAGTATTCCGTTCTTGGAATATTCCACGTGCTGTTGCATACAGAAATATGAACAAAATTGATCATAACTACGGTACTGCTGTTAATGTTCAAACAATGGTATTCGGTAATATGGGTAACGACTGTGCTACAGGTGTTTCATTTACAAGAAACCCTGCAACAGGTGAAAATAAATTCTATGGTGAATATCTTGTAAATGCACAAGGTGAAGACGTTGTTGCCGGTATAAGAACACCAAAACAAATTTCAGAACTTGAAACAGATATGCCTGATATATATAAGCAATATGTAGAAATTGCAAAACAATTGGAAAAAGGATATCACGACGTACAAGATATGGAATTTACCGTTGAAAGAGGTAAATTATGGATTTTACAAACAAGAAACGGTAAAAGAACAGCAAAAGCAGCAATCAAAATTGCTGTAGATATGCATAATGAAGGTATTATTACAAAAGAAGAAGCAATAATGCAAGTAGACCCATATTCAGTATATCAAGTATTATTGCCTTGCTTTAATCCTGATAAAGTAAAACATTCACACAAAGTATCAAAAGGTGTAAATGCCTCGCCGGGTGCTGCAGTAGGTAAAATTGTATTTGATACGGAAGAAGCAGCAAGACGTGGTGAAGCAGGTGAAAAAGTTATATTGGTAAGAATAGAAACATGTCCTGATGATATTCACGGTATGGCAGTATCTCAAGGTGTATTAACATTAAGAGGCGGTGCAACATCTCACGCAGCAGTAGTTGCTAAAGGGATGGGGAAACCTTGTGTATCAGGTTGCGAAGATTTAAATATTGACTTAGCAAATGAAACAATTACTTGTGCAGACGGAACAGTATTCCACAAGAATGATATTATTTCATTAGATGGTGGAACAGGTGATGTTATGGAAGGTGCCATTGAACTTGTTCAAGCTGGTTTGGATACAGATTTTGAAACATTCTTTAAATGGGTAAATGAATATAAAACATTAAAAGTAGAAGCAAATGCTGATACACCTAAAGATATTCAAAATGCTGTAAAATTTGGTGCTGAAGGTGTTGGTTTGTGCAGAACAGAACACATGTTTATGGATCCTGACAGACTTCCTTGGGTACAAAAGATGATTATTGCAGGTACAACAGAAGCAAGAAAAGCAGCTTTAGATAAGTTGTTGCCAATGCAATATTCTGATTTCTATGCAATGTTCAAAGGTATCGGTGAATTACCAATGACAATCAGATTGTTAGATCCGCCGTTACATGAATTTTTACCTTCAAAAATTGAATTGGTAGAAAAAGTTGCAACAAAGAAAGCTTTAAAGCAAGACTATGCAGAAGATGAAAAGATGCTTGCTATAGTTGAAAACTTATCTGAATCAAATCCGATGATGGGATTAAGAGGATGTCGTTTAGGTTTAACATATCCTGAAATTAACGAAATGCAAGTAAGAGCTATATTTGAAGCAGCTTGCGATGTTAAAAAGGAAGGTATTAACGTTAAACCTTGGGTTATGATTCCGTTAATCGGTCACGTAAATGAGTTAAAGACAGCAGAAGCTACTTTAGTAAAAGTTGCAAAACAAGTAATGCAAGAAAAAGGAGTACAATTAGAATATAAATTCGGAACTATGATTGAAATTCCTCGTGCTGCTTTAACTGCAAAAGAAATAGCACCTGTTGCTGAGTTCTTCTCTTATGGTACAAACGACTTAACTCAGATGACATTTGGCTATTCAAGAGATGATGCGGAAGGTAAATTCTTAAAGAACTACGTTGAACAAAAAATATTGCCTTATAACCCGTTTGTAACTCTTGATTTCCAAGGTGTAGGAAGATTAATCGAACTTTCAATAAAAGAAGGAAGAGAAGTTAATCCTCAATTAAAAGGTGGTATTTGTGGTGAACATGGTGGTGATCCTGATTCTGTTAAATTTGCACACAGAATTGGCTTAGATTATGTATCTTGTTCTCCGTTTAGAATTCCGCAAGCAAGATTAGCAGCTGCTCAAGCAGTTATAGAAGCTAAAAAAGCATAATTATAATTGAGTATAAGTTAAAAAAGGAGTGATTAATATCACTCCTTTTTTACTAAGATTTTGTTATATGTGGCTAGAATTATGAAAAAATGGTATACTTCTGTAAGTAGAGCGGAATAGGCTACCAAATCTAATGGAAAAGAAACGAGCGGCATTTTTATCAATTGCATCTAATAGTGTGATAATCTGTTTAAAAATTATTACCGGAGTTATATCTGGAAGTTTAAGTATAATTTCCGAGGCTATACATTCTTCGTTAGATATACTTGCATCGATTTTAACTTATTTTGCAGTATCACGTTCAGGCGCACCTGCTGATAAAACTCATCCTTATGGTTATGGAAAGTATGAGGATTTGTCAGGTTTTATAGAGGGGTGTTTGATAGTAGTTGCAGGATTATATATTCTATTTGAAGTTATAAAGAAAATTATTACAGGGTATACGGTTACTTTTGAACCGACATTATGTATATATGTTATGGCTTTTGCTGTAATTTCTAATATAATTGTAGGCAATTATATCCTTCATGTTGCAAGGAAAACTGATTCCATAGCTTTATATGCAGATTCACAACATTTAAGGGCTGATGTTTATTCGTCTTTTGGTGTGTTGTGCGGTTTTTTGCTAATAAAAGCGACAGGACTTGTTATTATTGATGCAGTAATAGCATTATTTGTAGCAAATGTAATTTTAAAAACAGGCATAAATCTTGTAAAGAAAACAGTCAATAATTTATTGGACGGTTCATTGCCTGCTGCTGATATTACTAAAATAGAAAGTATTTTAGACGAAAATAAATTGATACGTGGGTATAAAGATTTAAAGGCAAGACAACAGGGAAAGTGCAAGAATATAGAAATTACATTGTATTTTCATCCGGAGCTGAATGTAAAAGAGTGTCATAATATATGTAATGAAATAGAAAGAGAAATAAAAGAGAAACTTCCGACATCATCTACAATGATTCATGCGGAACCTTATGAAAAATGATGAATAAAATATTAAAAATATCATGCATAATTATAATTAATATATTATTTGTAGTTTTTGTAATTTTTATTAGCGATTTAATTATTTATAATAACCATGCACAAAAGCGGTATAAGAGTGCAGCGAATGGATTTTCTGTGCCTGCATTCAAATATTCATTTGACCATAAATATTATTTTGACATGAGTACATATTTTACGGGTGGAGATAATATTTTTAAAGGTAGAAAACCTGTTGGCAGTGAATATTATAATGATGGAAATTCTATTGTAATATTTGGCGGTTCATTTGCTCATAATCAATATTTAGATGAGGATAAAACATTAGGCTATAAACTTTCACAAGAATTGAAAAGACCTGTTTATAACAGGGCTATACCTGGACGTGGAGTGGAACAGATGTATCTTCAATGTGCTTCCGATATATTTTATAGAGATGTTCCCAAATCGGATATGGTTATATATATAATGATAGATGATCATTTTAGAAGAATGAAGGTAAATAATGTGGGGGTATTGGATATACATTACATTGATAATTACAGAGTAAAAAATGGAAAAATTGTAGAAGTAAAAAATAATCCGTTGATAAATTTAATAAAATCATCATATTCTGTTAAATTAATAAATCAGACTTGGGCAACAAATTATATTAATAATGAAAAAAATTCAGATAAGTTGACGGATGAGATGTTGTTATATTTTACAGAGTCAAGACGGGCAATGGAAAACAGATGGAATAATAAGATAAGATTTATAGTTTTGTTTTATACGAATATTCCGTACGAGGAAAAGATAAAGGCGAAGTTAAAAGCAAATTCATTTGAAGTATATAGTATACCCAAAGAAATAGCTCCCAATATAGAATTAATGTACGAAGAATATTTAATATCAGATGTAAATTTTCATCCGAATGAAAAGGCAGTAGATATAATACTAAAAGAACTGATAGAGAAATTGAATTTAAAAAAATAATATTGAAAAAATACGTTTATAATATAGAATTGAGATAGTGGTGCACGAATAGGTGCGTGGAGAGGTGTCCGAGTGGTTTAAGGTGCAAATCTCGAAAATTTGTGAAGGGGCAACTCTTCCGAGGGTTCGAATCCCTCCCTCTCCGTTTTTATATAATAAATAAGTGTAAAAAGGATGAGAATCCTTACTATAGTTTAACAGGACATTTTATTTGCACGCATAAAAGGATTTTTTGAGAAATATCAAGGTATGCTTGGCTTTGGGAGGTCGGTAATTATCGTTTTGTATGTTTTGAAAATGAGCAAACTACACGTTTTGTGTACGAAAATGAGCAGTCTGCGTAAATTGAATTTTAGGTCTCAAACACAGTTGTAAACAAACAGGACAATACAGAAAAGGGGAACTTGGCTCAAAGCCCCTAAACATAAAGGTTCTTTGTTATAATTTAGGGTTACAGAAAAGTCCGGTATGTCCGATTTCTAGTAAAATTAAGTCCGGAGAAAGTCAAATTGTTCATATTAATATGCCGTAAAGTCTTATTTCCGTAAGACAATAGCCAATGACAAACATCGGACTTTTTATGTAAAATAGTAACACAGGTTCCGGAAAGAATTATTTTTCTGTTACAAAACGGAACCTTAACGGAACTTTTTGCGGAACTCAAACGGAACTTAATTATATAGTTCTATTTTCCATATTAATTTAGACAAGTTATAAAGTAAATTTTGTCGATCTATAATATTTACATCATTCCATAAATCATATTTTTTTAAGTATTTATTAATTTTATCTATTGAACTATTTTGACTACCAATATCTTTTAATTTTATAATACTACTGGTTAAATAAACATCTGTATTTAAATATTGTTGCTCTTTTTCTGATAATACATCACAACCAGCTATCACATTAATCGGTTTTTCCAATAATGTAAGATTTCCCAGTTTTATTTTATATTTGTCATATTCTTTATTTTCAACTGTTGCTTCTATTTCAGCATTGTTATAAAAATTTTCAACGACATCTTGTTTCTGAGTATTTGGTAATATATGTTCAATTTCCAGTTTTAAATAATGCTCATTTAGTGATTTTGGTGGGAGGTTTAAACCAATAACATGTTTATCAACATATTGTGCAATTTTTGCAAGAATATATTTAATTCTATATTTTTGAAGAGTTCCAAGTGCACATATTTCAAAATATTTTTGATATTCTTCTTCTTTTTCAATGATAGCAGGGATAAAATTCTTTTCTATAAAATTATTAAATTTATTTTTCTGTTCATTAGTATCTGCAATACTAGAGATTTCACGTAATTCGTCTGCCCATTTAGAAAAAATTTTTTCAAGTTCTTTTGTAGACGTTTTTGTTATTAAGTAATAAAAAATTAATGTCTCTATCTGCTTAATCAAGTGATTAAACAATTCCTGAGGCATTTTTACAGCAGACAACAATAGTATGTTATGTAAACTAAATCCTCCACCACACAATTTTTGAAAGTCTGATAAGCTTTGATTATCATTTCCATTTATATCTTTACCTTTAGTAAAATTAATATAAGCATTTGCATTCGAAATAATTTTATTTACAAGCTCTATTGGTTCTTTATTGTATTTACATTTATCTTCATTTGATTTAAACCAATCAAAAATTTGCTCTTCCCTAATAACTCCATCCTTGTATGAGGAATCTATTGTGTAATTAGCCATTATATAATATCTTAAAAATCTCAAGGGTTTCTCATGTGCTACTTCTAAAGGTTGCGTGATTTTTTTCCATAAACTATTAATTTTTTCAAATTGTGATTTATCAACTTGATAAAAAATTAAATTTTTTAATAAATCCATTGGGTTGAGCCCAACCCCTCTTTCGTTGATTGTTTCAAATATTTTTAATGCAGATGCTACATCTGTTTTTATTTGGATAAAAGTTACGTAATTGGTTAAATATGCCATAAAGCAACCTAAAGCGTCTATATCATCGCCAAAATTTTCTTCAAAAAATTCATAAATATACTTGTATGCATTGACAATTTTATTTACAGAAGCTGTTTTATTTGTTAGATCTAAATTATCATAATATTTTTGTATATCTTCAACTGTTAATTTATCATTTTGTGAAATAAATTTTATTAAATCACTTGTCCCATCATAATTTAGTTCGAGTTTAGCTTTTTGCTCTGCTCTTCCAGTATTACGATTAGTTACGGTTGTGCATATGTATTGCTTCAAATCGTATCCATTTTCACCAGTGGGCAATAGTGACCTTAATGCACATAAAATTAAAAAAATGGTTGTGATTCTCTGTTGTCCATCTATAACTTCATATTGATTATTATTGTCTTTTTCTGATGATACAATAGTAGTCCCTATAAAATATTCACTATTTCTATTAGATTCGTAACTAGATTTTATATCATTCAGTAATAGATCTATTTGTTTTTCTTCCCATACATATTCTCTTTGATATGCAGGAATAGTATAGTGCAAACTTCTGAATGCATCATTAATAGTATACTTGTAATTCGTTATTTTACTTCCATCTTGCTCATCTAACATATCTAATTCTCCAATTCCGAGTATGACAATATCTAAATATTATCATAAATATGTAAATCTACTTTTTCCCTTCAACATGCTCTTTAATTACCTTATAAACATATCTTTGATTTGTATTACATGCTTTAACGAGATCTATAATATTTCTTTTTGTCGCAGTATAGTTATCTATAATATATTGCTTTTTATATGGTTGGTTACAATAAGCATGGATTAGAAACTTATTCCCAGCGGCATTAAACATCAATTTCTTTGTAGCTTCTAATCCAATAATTTCACAAAGCCATTTTAAATCTTCTGTCGGAAGATTCTCTTCTGTTATGTATTTTGCCCATACGGGTTCTTTGTTTTTAGAACTGTCTACCATGATATCCCTCTATGACTATTATATTACAAACGGAACCATTTTCGGTTCCGTTTAGTTCCGTTTGAAAAAGTTTCCTAAAATACTACAAAAATTTTGCCTTTGCAATACCAAAAAAATTTTGACATTGTCATTTGATTTGGAACTTTCGAATATGTTTCGATATAGATACATTGACTACCAATTTCTGGGGAGCAGAGTTAATGTGTGAAAGGAGAAAAATTATGCAAAATTCAAATGTAGACTGGATTACAACAAAGGAACTCGCAGAAATCAAAGGCATATCTGAAAGAGCGGTTCGTAAATCCATCGCTAAAAACAAGTACGTTATAAGGAAAAGTTCAAAATCTTATGAAATTTTAGTAACATCTTTGGAAGAAAGTGTTAGAAAAAAAGTAACAGAACGCAGAGAAAAATCAACGGCACTTGTTCCTATAAATTATGTTGTTCCTGAAGAGCAAAAGAAATTGGCTCTTGCAAAATATGACCTGATTAAAAATTGGGATAAATTCAGAAATGAAAAAACCAACAAAACACAAGCAGGGAAAGATTTTCTCGATGCATACAATAATAATTGTTTATGCAAAAATTTATTTGTTGCAATAGGAAAAGTTGCTATTGGCACAATTTACGAATGGCATAAAAAGCTTCGGGAATATAATGACGATTGGCATAGTTTAATCAATAATTACACATTTGGAGCCAAAACAACAAAGACATTATTAACAGAAGCCGAGAAATCAGAACTACTAAAAAATCTCTTACATCCAAACCAGTTAAATATTGGAAAAGCTATTAAATATACTAAAATGGCATTAAAAGGCAGAGGATATGAAAATTTATGCTGTGATTTAACTTACCGAAGATTTGCGAATAATTATAAGGCTGAACACTATGACGTTTGGGTAGAGGCAAGAGAAGGAAATAAGGCTCTGCACGATAAAGTTCTCCCATATATTACAAGAGATGTTTCAAAACTGGAAGTTGGAGATGTCATTATTGGCGATGGACATAGATTAGCATTTTTTGTTAAAAATCCATATACAGGAAATCCTGTCAGACCAACACTAGTTGCATATCAGGATTGGAAATCGGGTGGCTTTGTAGGTTTTGAGATAATGCTTGAAGAAAATACTCAATGTATTGCTTCGGCATTAAGAAATTCAATTATAAATCTCGGTAAAGTTCCAAGATTTGTATATCAGGATAATGGTAAAGCCTTTAAAGCAAAATATTTTACAGAGGATGGGATAGCAGGTTTGTTTAAAAATCTTGGTATTCAAGCTATATCTGCAAAACCATATAATGCAAAAGCAAAACCGATTGAAAGATTATTCAGGGAATTACAAGACAGTTTTGAAGTTATGCTCCCATCATACACAGGGACAAGTATTGTAAAAAAGCCGGCACAACTTAAAAGGAATGAAAAACTCCATAAAGAATTATTCAAATTAAATATTCCGACAATAGAGCAAGTTATTTTAGTTTTAAATGCGTGGTTGCAAAAATATCATTATGAACAACCCTGTCCACATGTTGAAGGTAAAACCATAGGGGAAGTCATTAATGCCGGTAGAGGCGAGGGAGTTAATATCAAAACTTTGG
>JAFUEV010000045.1 GCA_017470245.1 bacterium
GCATATATGCTAAATATATTCTTTAAAACAGGTACTAACAATGACCTAAACCTGATGAATGTCCAAAATAAACTGCAGCAGGTTCAGTCTATGCTTCCACAAGAGGTAATACAACAAGGTATTACTGCGGAAAATCAAGTTAGCGGTATTGGTGCAATAATACTTAATTTGTCATCAAAAAACGATTCTTGGAATCAATTAGATTTAACCAATTACGCAAATATATATCTGAAAGATTCTATAAAAAGAATAAACGGTGTCGGTGCAGTTAATGTATTTGGCGCTGATGATTATAGCATGAGAATTTGGCTTGATCCTGCAAAACTTGCAAGCTATAAAGTAACGGTATCAGAAATTCAAAACGCAGTAAGAAATCAAAATGCTCAAATTTCAACAGGTGCATTGGGTGATGAACCTTCTTTATCAAAGCCAAGTTTAAAATTAACTTTGCTTACAAAAGGCAGATTATCATCTGTTGAAGAATTTGAAAATATCATAGTCCGTTCAAATTCTAACGGTTCAAAAATCAAGTTAAAAGATTTAGCAAGAGTTGAATTAGGTGCAAAATCATATTCAAAATTTGGTTTAATAGAAGGGAAACCGGGAGCATTAATTCAAGTTATGCCCTTACCAGGAGCAAATACTGTTGATATTGTTAAAAATGTACACAAAGAAATGGATAAATTATCCAAAACACTTCCTGATACTCTAAAAATAGATACAATGATGGATAGTGCTATATTTATCACAGAATCAATGAATGAAGTGGAATTTACGATACTTTTAACCTCATTAATTGTCATTTTAATTATATTTGTGTTTTTAGGAGATTTTAAAGCAACATTAATTCCTTGTGTTACAATTCCTGTTTCTTTAGTCGGAACATTTATTGCATTAAAAATGCTCGGTATGTCATTAAATTTATTGACATTGTTTGCATTAGTTCTTGCCGTTGCAGTTGTTGTTGATGATGCGATAGTAGTTATTGAAAATGTTAAACGACACATGGATAACGACAAATCAGCAATAGAGGCAACTCAATTAACAATGAAAGAAGTTGGCGGTTCATTAATTGCTATGGCATCCGTTCTTATGGCCGTATTTGTTCCAATGTGTTTTATGAGCGGTTTATCTGGAACTATGTATAAACAATTTGCAGTTTGTATTTCAGTATCAATTGCGATATCAGCAATTTGTGCTTTGTCATTATCTCCGGCAATGTGTTCGATTTTACTAAAAAAATCAAAATTAACAAAAGAAATTACAAACAAATATATAAAAATAATTTTGTCATATATTAATAAAGGTTTGGAATACTTCAACAAATACTTTGACATGTTGACAAAATATTATATGGAAATGGTTAAAAAATTCGTTTTTAACAAAAAATTAACCGTTGTTACATATATTTCAATAATTATTTTAATGCTATGTCTGTTTAAAATAATTCCGACAGGATTTATTCCTGACGAAGATCAGGGATTCTTAATAAGTGCCGTAACACTCCCTGACGGTGCTTCTTTAAATAGAACAGAAGATGTAATGATTAAATTTACAAAAGCAATTGAAAATATTGAAGGGATAGAAAAAGAAAAAATAATTGCCTTTGGAGGTATGGGACCTTCAAATCAGGGATTTGTTGTAATAAATCTGAAAGAATGGGAAGATAGGAAAGTCAGCATATTGGGTAAACTTGCCAGATTTATACAAGGAAAACAGACAGATTTATCGCACAACGGTATTTTAACGGAAATATATAAAAGAACTGCAAACATTAATGAAGCATCTATTATAACATTTTCACCTCCAGCAATTGATGGGTTAAGTATGTCGGGGGGGTTTGAATATCAATTACTTTCGTTAAAAAATACTAAAATTCAGGATTTGTCCGCTTTTGCTAATGAATTTATACAACAAGCTAATGCTGATTCTAATTTGACAAATGTATATACACAATTTCAGGCAAATGTACCTCAATATATTTTAAATATTGACTATGAAAAAGCTCTAGCGCAAGATGTTGATATAGCAGAATTGCATAATACTCTCGGCTCGACACTTTCATATTCATACATAAATGACTTTAATAAAATTGGAAGAATTTTTAGAGTATTTATGCAGGCGGAAGGTAATTATAGAGATAAAATTGAAGATTTACAGAGAATATATGTAATGAATATGCATGGGAAACCTGTTCCTATATCAACAATGATAAGTGCAAAACAGACTACAGGAGCGGTATCAATTACAAGATTTAATCAATTCCGTTCAGTTCAAATTATGGGAACACAAGCAAACGGAAAAACATCAGGCGAAGCAATGAATGCCATGGAAAAATTGTCAAACAAAATTTTACCGAATGATTATACTTATGCATGGTCTGGAACGTCACTACAAGAAAAAGAATCAGCAGGGCAAACAGGTTTAGTTGTCGGCTTTGCTTTGTTATTTGTATATTTGTTTCTGGTTGCATTGTATGAAAGTTATATGATGCCTGTTGCAGTACTATTAATATCTCCTGTTGCTATTGTCGGAGCCCTTATTTTTCAATTAATGATGGGACAGGCACTTGATTTGTATTCTCAAGTCGGTTTAATAACTTTAATCGGTTTAGCTGCTAAACAATCAATTTTAATAGTTGAGTTTGCAAAAGAGGAACATGAAAAAAATGGTTTAACAATACAGGAAGCAGCAATAAAAGCAGCACTTATAAGATTTAGAGCAATAATGATGACAGAGGCTGCATTTATTTTAGGTATATTACCCTTATTATTTGCATCAGGTGCAGGCGCAAACAGCAGAATATCAGTTGGTTCTACTGTAATTGGAGGTATGATTGTTGCTGCAACTCTCGGTACGGTTTTAACACCTGCGTTTTACGTTATAATTCAAGATATTGTTGATAAAAAGTTCAACACAAAGGAAGATGGCGAGTATGAAATATAATAAAAAAATAATCAGTTTATTAATATTGTTTTGTATTATTTTAGGAACGGTAAATACTGCTGATGCTTTTACATTTAGAAAGAAAAAAAATAATAAAGTGCAAGCTGAAAAATTATATAAAGAAGCAAAGAAAAATGGAAAAAATCAAGAAGAACAATCTATTTTAACAAATGAAACACATTCAATATTTACACTTGAAGATTGTATAAATAATGCCATTAAATATAATCCGACAATTAGAGCATCAATATATAGTGATGAAGCATATAAAACACAAATAGGTCAGGCATGGGCTAATTATTTTCCAACAATCAGTCTAGGTGTTGATTTGTCAAGAAGCGGCAATAAGTATACAAAAGGAGGTCCAATGGGATTTCCTTCAAGTCAATATACCACTATGACATACGTTCCGAATGTATCAGCAGACATGTTACTTTTTGACTTTGGAAAAACAAAAGCAACTGCGGACATGGCAAAAAGGATGTATGAAGCATCACAAGAAGATACAAAAGAAACTATTAATACAATTATCTATAATATAAAAGCAGCATATTACAATATTTTATTTGCACAAGCACAAGTTCATGTATATAAGGACACAGTGGCTGATTACGAACTTCAATTGAGCCAAGCTCAAGGGTTTTATCGTTACGGAACTAAACCTAAATTAGATGTTGTTACTGCTGAATATAACTTAGGTAAAGCAAAATTAAATTTAGTAAAGGCTGAAAATGTATTAAATGTCGCAAAAGTCCAGTTATCAAAAATCATGGGAATCCCAAAATATACAAATTATGAACTTTCTGACAGACTGACTTTAAATTTGGTTGATATAACAGAAGATGATGCTATAGATACTGCATTTGAAGTAAGACCAGAACTAATAATGGCTAAAAAAAATGCAGATGCGGCTAATATGAATTTGAGAGCAGTAAGGAGAGAATTTACACCTAACCTAGGCATATATGGCAGCTATGGCAATGGTCTTGGAAATGATTATGACGTTAAATCAACAAGAATTGGTGTAGGACTTAATTATTCCGCTTTAAACGTTTTAAGAATAAAAAAACAAGTAGACCAAGCATCTGCTGAATATAAAGAAGCAAAAGCAAGATATCAAAGTGTTAAAGATGATGTATATTTTTATGTCAAAAAATGTTATATGGATTTAAAAACAGATATGGAAGCTATTGTAATAGCAAAATTAGCATTAGACCAAGCGAAAGAACAATACAGGCAAGTAACAGGAAGATATAAGGCAGGTGTTGGTGATGCAATCGAGCTAAAAGACGGTGAAAATACATATTTAAATGCTCGCTTAGATTTTTATAATGCAATGTTAAATTACAACGTAACAGTCGCAAATCTTGAAAAAGAAATCGGACTTCCTTTAAAATTTAAAAATGAAACAGTTTTAGATATCGAAAACGAAGATTTGTAATATATTATGATGTAATACAGTTAAAAAAATATGCATTAATCAATATCATAAGTCCATTCACTTATGTCATGTTCGATAGAGTTTTCCCACGACAAATTTTCAGGATATCCGTCACAATAACTGCAAAAAGGGGTAGGCGTATCAATATATTTAACAAATTCCGCAAAACTCTTAACTTTATAAATGTCAAAATAGTCTTTAACTAAGAAACAATTAAGTTTACGAATATAAAATTAGAAAGAATCTGATGAAATTAAATGTAATAAAAAAAGAATTATCAAAAATAAAAAGAACAACATTTGGAATTTCAATTCCCGAGCTAAAAAAGTTTGCAAAAGAAGTTGCAAAAGATAATTACAAAGAGTTTCTGGAAGAAAATGATTTTTCATCATTTGAATTAAAATTGCTACACGCTTTTGTTTTAGGTTATGCAAAAGATGACATAAAAATTTTAATCAATTATTTTGAAGATTTTATACCACAAGTAAATGATTGGGCAGTGAATGATTCATTGTGCCAGAGTTTTAAAATTTCAAGAAAATATCCCGAAATATTTTGGAAAGCTTTAATGAAGTATAAAAAATCAAAAAAAGAGTTTGAAAGCAGAGTAGTATCAGTTTGTTTACTGTCACACTATCTAAATGATGAATATATAGATAAGGTTATACAAGTATTAGACAAATTGAATACGGATAATTATTATTCTCAAATGGGTGTTGCCTGGGCAATTGCAACTATAATGGGGAAATATCCCAATAAATGTTTAAAATACTTACAATCAACTGCTTGCCATTTAGATATTATAACTTTAAAAAAATCAAAACAAAAAATTAGGGAATCATATAGAGTACCTGATAAAATAAAAAATAGAATAAAACAATTAGGAGTATAAAGTAAAGATGGAAGAAGTCAGAATAGATGTAAGAACGCAAAGTCCGGAGCGCAGAGCGGAAGCTATCAGAAGTTCGGAATTATGTTTTAAGATTAATCATATAATGCCGACAGCACCTGAATGTAAACAGCTTATTAATGAATTATTTAATAATACATTAGGTGAAAACACTGTAATAAATCCTCCAATTTTTACGATATTGGCAGACAAAGTTAAAATTGGCAAAAATGTAGTAATAATGAATAATTTTCAATGTATGTCTGCAGGCGGATTGACGATAGAAGATAATACAATGATTTCTCTTAACTGTACAATAGCAACAAACAACCACGATATGTATGACAGATATATAATAACATGTAAGCCTGTACATATAAAGAAAAATGTTTGGATAGGAGTAAATGTTACAATATTACCTGGCGTTACAATCGGTGAAAACGCTGTAGTCGGTGCAGGTGCAGTCGTAACAAAAGATGTTCCTGATAATGCAGTAGTCGTAGGAAATCCTGCAAGAGTTATAAAATATCTGGATGCAGAAAAATTCAAGAAATAAAACATTATAAATAAAGCAATACAACAAAAGAAAATGCGTTATTTATTATAATTTAGCAAAATTTATAATTTGAAGTTTTTGTATTAACGTTGGAAAAAATCAATGTATAATACAATTTTAACAAATTATAATAATATATCGTTTAATGGTTTATTTTCCTCAAGAAAGATGAAAGAGAATAAACCAAGTTTTGATGTAAATATAAAAAAAAGAATTAATAATTTAGCAGCAGGATTTGTAACAACAAGTGCAATATGCAATAAAGCAGAAGTAGAAAAAAACAGATACGAATCAATAATTAGTCACGAGCCATTTTTTAAAGAAAAAGGTAAAATAACTTGGGAAGCATATAATAGAGTAAAAGAAAACTCGCCGGAACTAATATTAAAAGCTAAAAGATATACGTATGAAATGTTAAAATCAACTAAAACATATACTTCACCTGATAAAGTTGCAAGACTGGTTCAAGCATTAAATAAAAAAATCAGTAACGATGTCAAAATAATTTCAATAGGAACATCACCTTCATTTATTACAGAGCCAATGAGTGAAACAGGAAAAGATGTAACAATTGTCCCAATATCAAATGCTAATCTGTGTAGGGGATTTAGCTCACTACATGACTATTTTGAATATTACCCTAATTTAAAATTAGTGGGTGAATACCTAAAATACAAAGGTATTACAAAAGATGAAATAAAAGATAGGAATGTAATTATTCTTGATTACAGTTCATCAGGACGAACATTACAAATAGTAAAAAGGCTTGTAAATGAGTATTGCGGAATACCGGATGAAAATATTCAATTAAAAGATATATCAGAATTAATTGAAGAAACAATTAATACAAACACTACATTATCAGATGTATCATCAGAAAAAATAAAGAAAGATATTTTTAATCAAAAAGTAGAAAAAACAACAAATGTTGCACACTTTTCTATTTTTAATGACCGCTACAACAGAAAAGAAAAAGACAGTATATCAGCACGAAAGAAAGAAAAAACAGAATTATTTAAAGAATTTGATGATTTTTCCAAGCCATCAGCAAGAGCTTATCAACTTTGTGTTTTAGATGAAATAAGCAAAATTAATGAAAAAGAAAAATTTTAAACAATGAAATACATTTATTTTTCAAGATTAGAAACTAATTTTTCGTAAAACTCATCCGCATTAAATTGAAGGAATGCACCAATAAGCTGGCTATCCTGCAAATTTTTTACAACATCCATTCTATATTTATTTTCTTGAATATCCTTTTTTAAATCTTCAACAGCAGCCTCAAAAAACTCATTTCTGCAATCTTCACCCATTGAGAAGAAAAACCAAGCATATTGACGATATTTATATTGAAGCATAGCATATTTACTTTCATTCCAATGGTTTGTTTTAACCATTTCATCTTTTATTTGTGCTAAAGTAGGGAATATGTTTAAATTTTTTCTGCCTGCATTGTGGGTAACAGAAGATGCTTGAAGTCTGTAATAATACAAAATCCTATCAATAATATAAATAGCTTTTGCATTTAATAATGCCTTCATCCAATATATTTTATCTTCAAAATTTTTACCGACGGGGAATTTTAGGCCATATTTTTGAACAAAATCTTTTCTGAATATTTTATTATAAACGGCAAGATTCCCTTCAAGCGGGTTTTGGCAATCGTCATAATTAACAATTGTGTTATTTTTGCCTCCCCAGTTTTCTATAGAATAAAACGGTTTTAGAACAATATTTTCTTCTGTTGCACCATCAGGATAACTGGCTGCATTGAACATAAATATTTCAAAATCTTTTCCTGTCTGATATGCTTTATAAAATTCTTCGTAGGCTTCAATATTGAGCCAGTCATCAGAGTCAACGAAGGTTATCCAATCACCTGTAGCAGCAGCTTGACCGTTATTTCTTGCCGCACTTTGACCTTGATTTTCTTGATTAATAATGACAATTCTCGGGTCTAGTTTTGAATATTTTTCTAATATTTCAAGCGAGTTATCCTCTGAACCGTCATTTACACATATTATTTCAAGGTTTCTATATGTTTGCAGACATAGAGAATTTAAACACTGTTCAAGGTATTTTGCCGTATTATAAACGGGAACTACTATTGATATTTTAGGTTCTTGCATAAATTATTCCTTAAAAATATCCGTTCATATCCATAGCGTACATATCAGCCGTATTATTCTTATAAATTGCAAGAAGTGCTTGTATATCATCCGGTGAGCCCTGTTTAAGAACAGTTGAAGCGTATGCACCGTATTCGGTATGCTGACTCATCCATTGCGCAACTTCAAATCCTACTTGATATATCCAGCCTTCCATATCTATATAATCATTTTTGATTTGAAGATTTTCGATTTTTCCTGAGCCTTTATAAATCTGCATAGCGTCATCAGCATCCATTCCTTCATTATTACCTTCACCATCGCGTCCAAAGTATGTTCCGACTTCAATAATGCCCGACCAATTGCCATAGTGAATATCGTCAAATGAATTTTCGTTTAAAGAATTTTTATTAAATATGTATAGTGCTTGAATACCGCTTCCGACACTAGCTTTGCCGTCACCATTCTCATTATAAGCAACATCAAAAAACAAACAGACATCTTTTGATTTTGCATTTATTTTAAGACTATCATCGTGGGAATTGGTTCCTCTATCAGCAATTAAAAGTTTAGAATTTTTATTCAATGTTGCTATATATGTATCATCTCCGTTTCCGCCATTCATCAAAGCTTTACCGCTTCCTGAATAATTAAATACGCATCCGATATCTTCAGCTCCTGTGTAAACCATTGTTCCGCCTTGTTTTTTCCCTATAACAGGTAAAACTCCGTCAGCTAAACTGCTCATGGATATCGAAAATTCATCGTTTTTGTTGGTAAAGTTTAGTTTTATATTATTTGTGCTAAAGTTGCTATCAGAAGCAAGTGCACCCTTAAATGTGATTGTTTCTTGCTTTTTGCCGTTCGGACGGTAGAAAACCAAATCTTCACCTGATGTTTTGAATCCGAATTTTTTGGTTTCAAATAGATTTCTAATATCTAAGAAATTTATATCTTCAATTGAATCTGAAATATATCCGTTTAAATTAATTGTAAGATAATTATATTCGCTATTAGCAACAATTGTGTCGTTTCCGTCGCCTTTTGATACATTTAATTCAACATTTTGCAAACTTCCGCCATCTATTGTAATCGTGTCATTACCTTTGCCTGCATAGATTTGAGCATTATCTTTAACGGTAATTTTATCGTTACCTTTGCCTGAATAGATTATAGCTTCATTGTTTGCTTCAATCGTATCAGCTTTGGTACCTGTTACAATTAAGGCTTTATCGTTTACGCTATGATTGGTTATCTTATCTTTTGCAAAATTATAGTATCTGTAATCAAAATCACTACCATTAGTCATATCGCTAATTTCTTTTGATAAATCATAGAAATCTTTTACGACAACAGAATCGGTTTTAATATTGCCTTTTAATTCATATACGTTATGGATTACAAGGTCATTACCGCTTTGGGTATAACCTTGAGCATTATTTTTGCCTGTAAATTTGATATCTACACTTGTAAGAGATGGATCAAATATTTTTGTTGTATCGAATTTAATTGTGTCATTACCGTCCCCGTTAGCAAAATTCAAAGTTACATTAGACATAGCATTGATATTTATTGTATCATTGCCTTTACCGGCTGTTATAGTTTCTTTTGCACCGGCGGTATTTAGGTTATTGATTGATAAAGTAATATCATCTTTTTTAGAAGTTCCTATTATAATATCTCTGTATTTTGAATCAACAAAATAAGTTGTTTTTGTCTTTTTGTTGTATGTTCCTTTTAGAATAAGACCTTTAGCATATATATCACCGCTTGAATGAGATTCAATTCCATTTGAGTTAACTACTATTTTATTTAACAAATTGTCATGGTTTGTGCCAAAATAATCTTTTATAGTAATAGTGTCATTTTTAATTTTACCTTTAGAATCTGTATACGGTTTTGTGATAATAAGATTGTTACCGGATTTTGTATAGGTGTAATCATTATTTGGACCGGTTGTCATACTCTTATACAAAAATATTCCTATTCCGTCCGTTGGAATTGAGTTAAAAGTTATTGTGTCATTTCCGTCCCCGTCCATAAACATCATATTGGCGGTAGCTTCTTCGCTCTTAAAGTTAATTTTATCGTTACCTTTTCCTGCAATAAGCATTTGAAGGTCGCAAGAATATAAATCAATTGTATCATTTCCGGCATCTGTTATAACTCCGCCTTCGGAAGAATTTTTTACGGTAACTTTATCGTTTCCTTTTCCTGACATAACGATTGCTGTTTCATTTGTATCAATTGTTATTGTATCAGCTTTAGAGCTTCCTGCTACAAGAACATCCTTAATTTCATCACTATACTTAATATTGCCTTTTCCTTGTATATATTGGCATTTTTCAATTACCGTATTGTTTATATCTGTTCCCATAAAGCTTATACCGGACATTACTGTTCCGTCTGAATTAAATGCGTTTTTAATGGTTGCAGAGTTGAGTGTAAAGCCGTTTGCAAATGCAGGCATATAAACAGTCAAATCTTTTCCGTTCTTTTTGTAAAATGGCGAACTAGGCGCATTTGAAACTATATCAATTGTGGAAGAAGTATTTTTCCAATCTATTACTACGTTTCCCTTGTCAATATTTATTTCCTTTTCGCCTGTACCATTTATAACAATCTTATCTGTGCCTGCGGTTGAGTTGATTATATCGTCGCCTGAACCGGTATAGATAACATCTTTTTTCTTTCCGCCTGTGATAACATCATTATAGTTTGTGCCATAAATAGTGTTTTCATTCTTAGCATTTCCGTTGATTGTAAAAGTTTCATTTTCTAAAATGTCAACTACATAATTTCCCACAATGTGAAGACCATAATAATTTTTAAAATAATCTTTAACTATAATTGAAGATTCTCCCGAGAAATATGCAGGATTAAATGATTTTTCATAATTTGGTGTTCCATAGCTATAGCCCGGCTTAATTACAAGGTTATTTCCGCTTTTTGAAAAATCAAGCTGATAGTTTATGTAATTTCTATCTCCGTTAATTCCAAGAATTTCAACATCAACATATGCATTTTTGTTGTTGATTTGGATAGTATTATTTCCTGTAGCACCGCTTGCAAAAATTGTTTTATACCCATCACCATCAACTATAACAGTATCATTACCTGTAGAAAGATATATTTCATCATCACCTTTGCCTGTATAGATTGTTGATTTTGCGTTTGCAACAATAGCTTCCGAATTAAAAGTGCCTTTTAATTTTCCTTTGCCTTCGATAAGGTTCATTGCATCATCAATTTGAGCCAATACATCACCAGCACTTTGACCTGTTTCAACAACAACTTTTGATTCTGCCATATAGTAATCTTTTACATTTAATCTTGCTTCATAAGCTGAATAATACCTTTTTTCCACCCCATAGTAATCATAACTTCTCGGAATAAAATTAAAAATAGCAAGGTCATTACCTTTTCTGTAAAATTTTACATCTCCAAGATATTTATAGCTTTCGCCGTCATAAAAGCTTGCTGCCTGAATTGTGTCATTAGCTGTAGCACCTATTAGAGTACTTCCGCCTTTAGAGAATATAGATTTTTGGGGATAATAATATTCATATTCAGGTTTTCCGAGATAATCGTATCCGGTAAATGTATCTTCCATACTGATAAAATTAGTAATAGGACTTTCACTTTCAACATAAATGGTTGCGTTACCTGTATTCAAGTAGACTGTATTAACTTCTTCATCTCCACCGCCAAGACCTGTATAAACTTCATCATTACCTTTTCCGCAATAAAACTTTTCAGATAGGTAACTCCCTTTTAATATTTGTTTTTCTTCTGTGTCTGTGTCGCCTCTCTCAAAAGAATTGTATGCAGTTGAAAACAATGGATTTTCATCTTGATTAACAAAGAAGTTTCTTTCAGTATCGTCAAATTTACTTGTAGCGCCATCAACAAGTCTTATTGTCCCTAATGTTATGGAAGGGTTTGCAACAGTATTATTATGCCAATCTTTTTTTGTTCCGTATATATTAATAATTAAATCATCACCGTCAATAGCATATCCGACTTGACCATCCACTCCGCCTGTAATATTTAAATTAACATCAGCTGCACTATCACTAACTTCAATAACTTTATTGCCCAACAAAAAATAGTTTTTAGTAATATCTAAACTGATATTGTTACCTAATAAACCATCAACAAAAATTTCATCTACATTATTTAAGTTATACTCGTTTGGTCCTGCCATATAAATTCTCCTAAATTTAACAAAATATACTTAATTTTACCATAAAAGAAAACTCTCAACAACTTGTTAACATTAGAAATTAATTATTCTTAAACATATTGCTTTTTTATAAATACAATATTATGATTTAATTATATTTCTGTAAATATTTTAGTTTGGGATTAAGAAAATGAATCAGGGAGAATTAAGAAGCAGTAGAATTTTATCACACCTTGAAGGTAAAACGGCTATGTATGAAGACAGAGTTGCTCTCGGGATTAAAGGACAATTCGGTTTACGGGAGTTTACATATAAAGGACTTGGTCTTATGTCCAGAAAAATAGCAAGATACCTTATTGAAGATTTAGATATAAAAAAAGGTACAGGAGTTGCTATTCTATCTGAATCAAAACCCGAATACGGTGCCTGCGTTTTTGCATCGGTTTTAGCAGGTGGTGTTACAGTTCCTCTTGATATTAAACTATCAATATACGAATTAACATCTATACTTAAAGATTGCCTTCCGGAAGTTATATTTGTTTCACAACAATTTTTAAAAACAGCTGTAGAACTAAAAAATTTAATTCCTGAGATTAAACACATTATTATAATTGACGAAAATACACAAAATAAAGACTATCCTGATATTTATACTTTGCCGGATAAATATAATGCAAAATGGCGTCAAAGAAGTTCTAAATCCACAGCTTTGATTATCTATACATCAGGTACAACAGGGGCTCCAAAAGGTGTTGAAATTTCTTTCCGAAACATGAATGCACAATTGGAAGATTTAACAGACCCAATAAATGCAATTCTTCCAAATAATGAAAGAATTACTCTTCTTTCAATATTACCAATGAACCATTTATTTGAAATGACAGTCGGTTTTTCAACTTTCCTTAACTTCGGACATACAGTATACTATACAACCAGCCTTAAACCAAAAGATATTACAGGCATTATGAAAGAAAAACATGTCCAATTCATGATTGTTGTTCCTGCCTTTTTAAAATTATTAAAGGCTGGTATAGAAAAAGAAATAAAAAGTGCACCGAAAAGTACTCAGGTTGCATTTAAAATGATGTATAATGCAGCTAAATATATTCCATCATACAGAATAAGAAAAATGATGTTCAAAAAAATACATGACAATATGGGCGGGCAGTTCTTCGGCTGTATATCAGGAGGAGCTCCACTTGACTTAGATGTTGCTGATTTCTTTGAGCGTATCGGTATAATGGTATACCAAGGATACGGTCTATCAGAAACAAGTCCTGTTGTTTCCGTAAACACAGATAAAAGAAACGAAATGGCTTCAGTAGGCCGCCCGTTAAGACATTTTGAAGCTAAAATAAATGAAGAAAACGGTGAATTATTACTTAGAGGTCCATCAGTAATGAAGGGATATCATAATCAACCTGAACTAACTGCTGAAGTAATAGACAAAGACGGTTGGTTACATACCGGTGATATTGCCAAAATAGACAAAGACGGTCATATCTTTATAACAGGACGTATTAAAAATATGATTGTATTACAAGGCGGTAAAAAAGTATTCCCCGAAGAAGTTGAAGCACTACTGGAAAAAAGCGAATATGTTTCTGAAGTTTGTGTACTTGGTACATACAGAAGTTTTGGTTCAAAAGACGGAACTGAAGAAGTAACAGCCGTTGTTGTTCCTAAAAATACTCTTTATGAAACAAAATCAGATGAAGAAGTAGAAAACTTGATTAAAGCAGATGTTAAAAATTTATCAGAAAGGCTTGCTCACTATAAACGACCGACTAACGTTATTATTTCTAAACAAGAATTACCAAAAACAACAACCAGAAAAGTCAAAAGAAATGACGTTAAAGAATTAATCGGCGCAAAATAAATTATTATAAACAATTGGAATTATTTTATAACTCTATAAAATATCTTATAGAAAAATAGTTTAATGAAAACTTTCAAAAATGACGGCAAATATTTAAAATAATTTCTTTTTGAGCAGCCTTTTTCTCTTTGCTTGAAATGTATAGGAACTTCTACAACCTTAAATTCAGGATTAGCAAGTTTCGCTTTAATGAAAATTTCAATTTGCATTTCAAAGTATCTGCTCCAAAGCTTCATATTCTTTAGTACAGATGTTTTATACATCTTATAACCGCCTGAAATGTCATTTGTCTTAAAATCACCTGACAATATTTTATATATTAAATTTAATACCTTTGAATATATAATATTCTTTTTAAAATCGTCAGTAGAACCACCTTTAACATATCTTGAACCGATAACCAAATCAGCATTATTAGAAATAAAAGCATTGTAAATATCTGGAATATATTCGGGCGGATGTGAAAAATCTGCATCAATATATAAAAATATGTCCTTTGAAGCATATTTTATTGCAGTTTTTAAAGCATCAATAAAATAAGGCCCTTCTTGCAAATAATATTTTACATTATTTTTTTCACAAACATCTTTAGAATTGTCTTTGGAATTTGGTGAATCTACAACCAAAATTTCATAATCATCAGTTAATTTAACAAGTTGTTCTTTAACTTGAGGTATTAATTCTTTTATATTCTCTTCTTCATTATACGTTAATATTGTGACCGTAATTCCCATAATGCTTCTGTTTCTTTTTCCTTACTATACTAGAGTATCACAATTACTGTTTAATATTAAACCTTGAATAGAAAAAGTCCAGCAAAGAATGACTATTCTCATTACATTTTACATGTTGAATTGCTAAATTTTTACCATAAAGAAAATCATGAAAACTTAATTGGTAGTTGTCTTGCATAGCTAAATCAACCCACAAATTATCTTGAATACGCCCCGGTTCATATTCCGGAAGATTTTCTCTAAAATACGGAATATTATCAATACATTTATTAATAAAATTCATTCTGCCATTATTTTTTAAATAATTTCTCCTTGGGAAAAATCTGCCATCATAATTTGTTAAACCGTCATGAATTGTATCTGCTAGAGCTTCGGCAGAAAATTCGGGTACATATAATCCTGAATCTTTGTAAAATAATTCATGAGGACCTCTTGCCCACTTATTATGGTCTTTAAAAACAATAATTGGAGTATTACAAGACATTGACTCTTGAATAGTTCTGTTTTTACCTTCAATAAGAGAAGTCAGGACAGTAAATTTTGCTCTGGAATACAATTTATGCATATCTTGATATTTAACTTGATCAATAAGTTCAACATATTCAGTAATATCACCAAAATTATTTTTAATTTTATTTAAAATATCTTGAGCAAACTGTTTTTTATTGTCAGGCGAATATCCTAATAACATTGTCGCATGGAGCTTCTTTCCATACTTCTCCCTATATATTTTTAAAGCTTCAACAAACATTGGAATATTTTTAACCTGAGAAATTCTTGATACATATAAAATATCAATATCTTTTTTAGTATTAAAATCAGGAGATAACCAGTATTCATTCGTAAAATCTGCATCTTGCAGAGGAATCAATATTTTTTTTCTTTTATCAGGATGAGTATTCATATACCAATTTTCTCTATGAGGATTTTTATAACAAGTCAAATAAACATCGGCTTTTGTTGACCAAGGATATGAAGACCACATTGTATAAGCCATTGAAATAAATATTTTATCTATTTGAGGTGAAATTTTGTATAAATAATCAACCCCCTGACTCATAAATAATCCTTTAGTTACTTTACCTTCATATTTTAACGGCGGTAATATAACCATTAAATCAGTATGCATCCTTATTTCCTGATCTTCAAAAAATTCACCTGAATATGCATCAATATCAGAATATATTTCTTCAATAGGTTTATCAATATTCGGATTTTCAAAATATTCAACGGGATATTTACCTTTAGACATATTTTCTCCTTATATAACATTCCTTTATAATACTATTTTTTTGAAAGTTCGGCAAATAAATAAGCCTAAACGAAAGTTTAGGCTTATATTTTTATATTTATATGTGATTATTAAATTTTTTTGATTATATTTGCCATTTCTATTGCTGATTTTGCAGCATCAGAACCTTTATTTCCTGCTTTTGTTCCTGCTCTTTCAATAGCTTGTTCTATATTATCACAAGTTAATACTCCAAATATTACAGGAATACCTGTTTCTAATCCAACAGAAGCAACACCTTTTGAAACCTCGGCACAAACATAATCATAATGTGATGTCGAACCTTTAATAACAGCTCCTAATGTAATAACAGCATTATATTTACCGGAGGAAGCCGCCTTTTTAGCAATCAATGGTATTTCAAATGCACCAGGCACCCACATTACATCAATATTATTTTCTTTTACACCATGTCTTAAAAGTTCATCAAGAGCACCTGATAACAATTTTGAACCTATAAATTCATTAAATCTTGCAACAACAATGCAAAATTTTTCATTATCTACAGTTAACATTCCTTCAATAATATTTGCCATATATTCTCCTTGCGTGATTTATTTTATTTAATTTTACAATCAAATATATTTAATTTACAACAAAATCAGCAAATTAATTTAATGCACGTTTACAATTAGGGCAGGTTGTTTCTGTTACTTTTACTTTTGTATTACAAAACGGACAAACTTTATATACTTCACCCATTTCAGGCTTATAATTTACTTCTTTTTCAACATTTTTATTCTGTACGGTTTCATATATAAGTTTTGCATAATAAGCAACAATACAAATGATAATTATTCCTACTATTAACCACCAAAATTCCTTTATTATTGCAAATATTACAACAAGAATTAATATAGAAACAAGGCAACCTAATATTCCGTTTACACTATACACTTTTTACCGCCTTTGGCAATGTTATTGATGGTTTTTGTATATATAAAGGTTTTACTTTTGCCCAATTATAATCATCACTCTTATTGTTAATATATTCATTAGTTATTTCAGACAAGTATATGCCTATATTACTATCATTATCTTCATAACAATAATTTAAAACAGAATTTTCATTTAAATAAGCAGAGATAGACCTATCTGTTATAACATATTCATCAGATGAGATTTTTGAAACAAGCTCATCTTTATCAATTAAACAAGGTTTTACAATCTCTAGTCCATTTTTATATTTGGCAAAATAAACTTTGTTTTTTCTTGCATCAGTTGTTACAACTGTATTATTATCACCTTGATTTAATTTTGATAAAATTTCTAACGAAGGAACACCAACAAGTTTAGTATTAAATTGTTGAGCAAGAACTCTCGCGATTGTTATACCTGCCCTTATTCCCGTAAAACTACCAGGACCAATATCTATTCCCATTACGTCTATATCTTTGATTAATATATTGTTTTTTATCAATATATCTCTCAATCTGGGAATTAAATATGCACTGTGGTAATTTTGTTCATTACTTTCTATCACCACATTTTCAATTATTTTATTATTTTCACTCAAAACAATATATGTTTTATTAAAACAAGTATCAAATACCAGTGATTTCATTATTAAGCCTTTTTAATATTTCTTCTGACTTATTACCCGTATAATCAAATATAAACTCTCGCTTATTTTCATCTATATAATTTATTTTAACATCAATACGGTCAAAAGGAATTGCATTCTGAGAAAATTCTGCCCACTCAACAAAAGTTAGTATTTTACCTTCAGAATATTCTTCAAGTTCATTGATTATAGTATTAATGCCTTCATTTTCAAGCCTGTACAAATCAAAATGATAAATTGGGATAGTACCTGTTTTATACTCATTTAATATAACAAAACTGGGACTTGTAACTTTTTCTCTTACATTCAAATATTTGCAAACAAGTTTTGTAAAAGCAGTTTTACCGGCACCGACATCACCAAATAAGCAAACAAATGACCCTTCATCTTTAACAACAGTTGCAAATTTTTCAGCAAGTTTTTCGGTGTCATTTAAATCTTCACAACTATATGTTAATGACATTAGAAAATATCTCCGACTCCGAATGAGAATGCACCACGTTTGTTGCCTTTTCCTACATTTGTTAACGGATAACCGTAGTCTATAGACAACGGACCTACACCGGGTATAAATAACTTGATTCCGGCACCTGCTGCGATACCATATTCGGGACGATTATATATTTTATTAGTAATAGAACCGTTATACAAATGACCGGCATCAACAAATAATGAAAGTTTAATGTTATCTAAGAACTGGGCTTTCTGTATTCTATCAACAAAGAAAAATGGAGTTGTCAATTCGGCACTACCTAACATATAACCTTCACCTGTACCGATTGAACTCATTCTGTAACCTCTAACTGTATATGGTCCACCTAAACTGTAAGCCATAACTTCAGGCATATCACCATGGATTTTACCCGCAGCCCTTGCAGTCAAAGCAAACGATGATTTTTTCATAACAGGGAAGTATTTCTTTATCCCTGCAGATACAGTTGCATGTGTATAATCAAAGTCTGTAACATTCAAGTTTTCGCTTAATCTTAATGTTGCTAATACACCGTTACGAGGATTTAACATATTATCCCTTGTATCATAAATCAAACTAGGTCCGAGAGAAAAATATGTACCGCCTTGTAACTGTTCAGAACGCTTAGAAATAGGTATATTATGCTGATTATACAATTTTGCAATTTTCTTTGAATCGCCTTCTTTTACCTTTACATATTCGCCGCCAAGTTTAATTGAACCGGTCAAATTTTTATATGTCTTAAACGGTCTTGATAAAACAACATCACCACCATATCTTCTTTCAATAGCCAAGGGCACTTGATAACTACCAAAATCACGACCAAATGCTTTAACTAATAAAGAATTATCCGTACCTCTTAATCTGGGTTCAAAGAAACTTACTTCAGCTTGCAAATTAGCATGATCAAGTGTAGAGCTGTCTGACATAATAACACCGGTACCTGCCATAAAGTTAATACCGACTCTTTGACCGTTACCCAAGAAGTTATTTTCAACAAAACCTGCTTGACCAAACAAACCTGTCGCAGTATCCAAACCACCACCTAATGAAATAGTTCCGGTTCTTTGTTCTTCGAGTACAATTGTTACATCATAAGTTCCGGGGTTCTCTTTACTTTCTTCAATTTTCCTGTTTACATCTTTAAATGCCTGAGTTGAATACAATCTCATTAAATCGGCTTTTAAAGTATCTTCATTATAAACACTTCCTGGAGAAGAAAGAATATTTCTTTCAATTACAAAATCTTTTGTTTTTTTGTTTCCTTCAAATGCAATGGAATTGATTTTACCTTCATTTACTTCAATGTTTACACATCCGTCAGGGTCATCCTGCATATCGGAAACTCTTGCTAATACATAACCTTTTGATGCATACAAATCCTCTATGTTTGCAACTGCATCACTTAAAGTTTTTAAGTTTTGAGGTTGTCCTTCCAATTGATTTAATATGCTTAATATTTCACCAGATGAAACAACAGTATTTCCGCTAACGGCAAAACCTGTTATAGGAATATTTTCTTCCAAATATATTCTTAATGTCAAAGAATCTTCATCGTTAGGAATAGGAATAGCCTTCATTTTTTCAGAAAAATAACCTGTTTTATAAATGGCCTTTAAACTTTCCTGTACAGAATCCTTACTATAAGTATCCCCTACCCTTAAATTCATTACATTAATTATATCTTCAGAATTTACAAGGTGATTTCCTTCAAATTCAATCTTTGTAATTTTAGCACTGTCAGAAATCTCTGAAGTTATATCTTCTTGTGCAGCAATAGAAGAAACATGGAATTGACAAAAAATCATTCCAAAACATAATATTGCCGTATATAATTGTTTATTTTTTATCCTCATTACCTATTCCAAGACTATTATAATATAGAATTATATCATATATATTTTTTATGAGTACTACTTTTACTAATTTATTTCTAAAAAATTAGAGGATGCCTGACAAGATTGGCATCCTCTTATATGAATGTTACCGAGATGAGTTTTTATTAACCTAAGCCGCCGAATTTTGGTGTAGCTCTGTCTATTGCTTGACCTTCTGCCTGTTCTACAGCTTCTAATTGTTTTTGTAAGGCAGTTACCATTGTATCTAATCTTTTTACTGTCATTTCAATTGCATTTTCTTGAACTGAAACTTGATATATTTCTCTATTAATAGAATCATTTTCTTGATCAAATTCTCTTTGAACTCTTTGAATATCAGCATTAATTGAGTCTCTTTGTTGTGAACCAGCTGCACTTGATAGTTGTCCATACAAATCCGCCAACTGTCCAGCTTGAGAAGCTTGATTACTTGCTAAACGTTGATTTAAACCTAATGTTTTTGTTGCCAGTAAGTACTGAGCATTTGAAGCCATTGTTTGTTCTAACTGTGCACTATTTAACTGTGCATCTAAAACTACTTTTCTTTGTGCAAATAATGCGTAACCCATCTCTTTTTCTCCCCGGTTATTCCTCTTACTTACATGAAAACTTTTTGTTAGAAAAACATGCCTAATTTAATTAAATTTGTTAACATTTCTTTACAAATCAAGAGAAAATAATGCTGAATTATTAGTTATACATTGGCTGCAACAAGCTGTTTCAAGGTAACTTTTATTTGAAAAATTATTAAAATCATTACCACATTTTCCACGATTATCGTTAGAAAGTAATGGACAAGTAAATACACCGTTAATAGTTAATGTTCTACTCTTTTTACATTCTGTATTTAAGCTTTCAAAATCAATATCATCCGGAAAATTATTATATTTATCTTTTTCTACAAGCGGTAATATTTTAAAATTAATATCTGAAGTTTCAAAACCTATATTATCGCAAAGTTCTTTGAATTCCTGTTTAATTTCATTTTCTTTGCGTTTTTTATAATTTACAATTGACAAAATAGGGTTAAAATCATATTTAATTAAACTTTGTATTGCGTGCACTGCTTTTCTAAAAGAACCTCTTCCTCTTATTTCATCATTTTCTTTTTCATTACAACTATCAATGCTAATCATAAAAATTATCTCATTCTCATTATTATTTTCATCTTCAACTTTTCTCAAAAATCTTGCTTTTTTATCGTTAATATTCATTGCATTTGTATGAATAGTTACAGTTGAATATTTTAAACATAATCTCAAAATGTTATTAAAATCCGGATGTAACATGGGTTCAGCGCCAGTCAGATGAATGTTTTCAAGTCCTGATTCAGAAAGTATATTTAAAGCTTCTTTAATTGTTTCGTAAGGAATAAAATCTTTAGTTATTTTATTATCAACATCTAAAAAGCAATATTTACATTTAAGATTACAATTTTTTGATGTCATTTCTATAAATAATGACTCTAATTTATCCATAGTAATACATGGTGCTTTAATAATTGTCCTATTCATAAAAGTCCCCTCCTAATTTGTATTCTGATTATGGTTTATCATTTATATTTCAGATGATAAATTAGTCTACAGATTAAAATTTTAAACAAATTTACTAATATAAAAGTATGATATTTCTTAAGATATACTTAATCCTTCCGTTTTAGTTATTGGAGGTAAATATGGCAAAAATTATTGAAAATAAAAAAGGTAGAAGATGTATAAAATTAGGCGTTGAAGATATTATTGACGTTGTAAGAGAATATCAAAACATAACTTATAACTGTAGTAACAGTGAAGAAATCCGGCTTAATTTAAAAAATTATGATATAGTTCTTCCTGAAGATATTGATTAAATAATAAAGTTAATAATAATAGTAACTTTATCTGCCCTTATCGGTAATTTAAGATATACTAAATAGATATAATGTTCTATTTGGAGGAATCATTTATGAGAAATATTATTACTATTTTATTAATACTTATTTTACCAATAGCGCTATACTTAACTTTTAACAAAAATTCGGAAGAAAAAGCAGCTTTTGCTAACAATGCAGAAAAACCATATATGTATGTGTTTACTTCATCTATGTGTATGGATTGCAATAAAATGAAAGCAGTAATTAAAGAAATTGAAAATGATTATAATGACAAAATAAATATAGTATACATAAATGCACTTGAAAAAAATAAAAAAGTAAAAGAACAAATAAAAAAATATGGAGTTACACTTGTTCCTACATTAGTTTTTGCAGATGTAAATGAAGTTCAAACGAAAAAGATTGAAGGCTCTATTCCTAAAGAACAATTAATTATTGCAATAGAGGATTCAATTAATGAATAATCTTTTGCAAACATTTTCAATGTATTCTTCACAGGGTGGTATATTTATACCGTTGTTAATATTCGTTTCTTTTTTTGCCGGAATATTAGCTTCATTATCACCATGCAGTTTGGGGATATTACCATTAATAATTGGTTATGTGGGCGGATATTCTAAAGATAATAATAAAAAACTATTTATCCAAATGCTATCTTTCTCATTTGGATTATCATTAATATTAAGTATAATAGGAGTAATATGTGCAATAACTGGTAGAGCATTTACAAGTATAGGCTCACCAGTAATAGTATTACTATTTGCATCAATAATTGTTATTTTAGGTTTAAATTTACTGGGAATTATAGAAATTAATTTCCCGACAATAGTAAAGAAAATGCCTCAAAATAGGAATGGAAGTATATTCATATACCCATTTTTAGTAGGTGTATTTTTTGCACTTGCATCAAGCCCGTGCTCATCACCAATTTTGGCAAGTATAATGGCTTTTGCAACTATTTCCAACAATATTATTTATTCAGTAGCATTATTGTTTTCATTTGCTATAGGACAATGCATAATAGTAATTTTATTTGCATTATTTACATCTACAATAAAACATGCAGGTATTATTGCAAAATACTCTGAAATAATAATAAAAACCAGCGGAGTAATTTTAATACTTGCCGGTTTTTACATATACTATTCTATATTTAAAGATATGATATAATCTATGCGGTTAAATTTAAATTACGAGAAAGAACTTCTTTTGTTTTACCTTTACCTAAAATTCTAAAATGATTTTTACCAAAATCATCTTTTGTTCTTACAGCAAACAATTTATCAGATATTAACGAATGAATTTCAGTCTCTTTTATACCATCTTTTATTGTTGCACCAATAAATTTATTGGGTGATTTCTTTTTTGTAATTGAAGCAAGAGAACTTATAATATCATCTTCAGCAATCTGAGGAGAAACAACTTCTAATCTGGACTCTTTTATTAGAGGAGAAGAAATAACATTTCTGTTAAAATTTCCTTCTGGATTAACTTTGTGAATTATACAAGTATAATTTTTACCTTTGAGACCCTTTTCTTTAATATTATTTTGAAATAAAAAGCCAACTGCAGAAACCTTCATAACACCTCGCCTTTCATATTTATATAATAACTCTTTTTTTTGTATTTGTCTACATAATTTTTTAAAAAATTGCAATTTTTGAAGTAAAATTTTTCAAAAATGTAAATTTATTAATAAGATTTCCAAACTTTTAATGATAAAATTTAGCTTTTTGAAGAAAATACATTCATTTTTGCAATTTTTTGAAAATTTTACGTCAATTTTACTCCAAAAAAGACATCACAAAATAAAAAAACATTTATTTTAAGAATAAATGCAAAAATTTTTGTAGAAATAATAAAAATAAATTATCTTGTATAAACTCTGGAAAGTCTGGCTTTCAATCTGCAGATAAGTTCATAATTAATAGTACCCAATAATACAGCCCATTCATTAATAGAAATATTTTCGTTTCCATCAGAACCGATTAGTGTTATTATGTCACCTTCTTTAGCATCAAAGCCGGTAATATCAAACATCATTTGATCCATAGTAATATTACCAACTTGTTTAACTTTTTTTCCGTTTAAAATACCATATATTTTATTTGAAAGCCTTCGGTCGACACCATCTGCATATCCTATTGGAATTGTTGCAATTTCTGTGTCTTTATTTGCAATAAAAGTATGGGAATAGCTTATACCTGTACCTTTTTTAGCTGTATGTATATTAATAATACGACCTTTTAAACTCATTGCAGGAATTAATTTAGGTATTTTTTTAGTTATACTTGGCAAATCCGGTAATAATCCGTGAAGAGAGATTCCCAAGCGAACCATATTGTATTTATCTTCAGGATATTGAGCAATTGTAGCAGCCGTATTAAAGCAATGAAGTAAAAGACCTTTTGTATCAATATTTGATAATATATCATTCCAAATTTGTAATTGAGAATAAGTTTTTTCTTCTATTTCAGCACAGGCAAAATGTGTAAATATACCTTGAAGTTCTATTGCATTATTATTTTGTACTCTTTTTATAAAATTAACGGCGTCTTCTTTCTCTACACCTATTCTATTCATACCTGTATCAAGTTTAATATGAGCTTTAGTTTTTATTCCTGTTTTATTGTATGTTAATTCGGCAGCTTTAATATGTTCATCTAAAAACATAGATATAGAAATGTTATTTTGAGCAGCATAATCAAATGCCCATACAGGAGCAGCACCAAGCACCAGAATAGGACATTTAAACTTATTGTTTCTAAGTTCCATACCTTCATCAATAGATGCAACACCAAGATAATCAACTCCGGAAGCCAAAAGAGTCGGTGTAAGCATTGAACTTCCATGACCATAAGCATCTGCTTTAACAACAGCTAATATTTTTGTATTAGGTCTAACAAATGTTTTTAATTCAAGTATGTTCTTTTCTATTGCGTCGAGGTTAATTTCTACCCACGCATCTCTTTTTGTATTTATATTTGACAATCTTTGATATTTCATATTTACATTTTAGTTCAAATATTATTAATGTGTTATATTTAAAAATATTTATTGGAGGAAATATGAATTTTAATAAAATTAAGAATATAAATATAGACATATTATATTTATTCTTTTTAATTTTGATTCTTATGTTTTTATATCTAAAATATGGTAACAATATTTATATTATTACAGGTGATTTTGGTAGAGAAGCATATATAAGTTCAGAAGTTGCAAACGGTAAAGTATTATATAAGGATATTTTTAATATTTTTGCACCTATGGCTTATTTAGTTAATGCTCTAATTATAAAAATATTTAATAATTCAATAAATACATTTTTAATTATTTCATTTATTCTTACAACTATAGTTTTGTCAGCACTATATAAAATTTCAACACTATTTATAGCTAAAAGTACATCTTTTTTATCTTGTGTAACTATTATTGTTACTTGTGTATTTGCACCAACAGTATTTAATTGGCATTTACCATATTCTTATTCATATTTTTATGCACTAGCATCCATTATGTGGGCTTTTTATTTTACATTAAAATATTTAGAAAATAGCAATAATAGGAAATATATTTTATATTTTCTAACACTATATAGCTTTTCAATTAGTTGCAAATACGATTTTGTATTATATATAATTGTTATTTTTCTCGTATTTATACATAAAAAACACGCACCCAAAAATTATTTTAAAGCTATTGGAATAATATCAATATTTCCTTTTATTTCATTAATAATACTTTTACTCCAAAAATGTACATTCAATGATATATATTTTGCCATAAATTACATATATAAATATTCAACATCATCTATAATGCATTTTTTCTACCAATATGCAGGACTTGCACCAGGACATTTTATAATAGAAAAAATCAAAAGTGTTAGATTTGAAAATTTATATTCAATGATAGGATATATTAATATCATTATTTTATTATTTTATTTTATTAAAAGATATGAATTTAAATATATAATATTTAGTTTGGCTTGTATTATTTTAGCTGTTAAATCAATTCTCTATATTGATGTTTTTGATTGGTACGGTCCATTTTTCTTCCACTTTCTGTTTTTAAACTTTGTAGTTTTTATAACCAAAATAGTTAATAAAAATTTCATAATCAATATATTTTTATTATGTCTTATTATAATAAATATTCACTTTGGTTTCACTATAAATTCAAGAGAAGGATTTGAAACAGTAACTACAAATAAAGGTTCATTAAAAATACCGTCATTTAATTATTCAGGAATCAAACTACTGGATTTTGTAAATAAAGAGACAAATTCAGATGATAAAATACTGGTTTTACCTGAAGGTGTTATAATCAATTATCTAACAGACAGACAAACAAACGGATATCTTTTTCATCTGATATCCCCCAATTATTATGCGTTAGGCGAAGATTTTATTATAAAAAAATTTTTAGACGCGAACTTTAATTATGTAATTTTTCAAGATTATAATTACATAGAATACGGAAACGAAATATTTATAGATGATTGGGGTAAAAATTTTTATAACTTAGTTTTAGACAAATACGAATTTCATAAAGAATTTATAAATGAAAATGGTATCTCATTCATTGTATATAAAGTAAAGGAACAAAATTAAAACCTTTCAATTAATCTTTTATCAAAAAAGAGTATATGTTATTATACTAATATCAAAGGTATTAAAACAAATGAATAATGAAGAAAAAATAAAGATTATAGAAGATATGCAAGCAGTAGTTGAGCAAATGAGACTGGATGATTTAGAAGAAGATTCATCACTTGCTGATGAAACATTTGAATGTTCTTGCTGCGGAAAAACTCAACCCTTAGCGGGTTCAATACAGTATGGCAAATACAGACTTTGTAATAGCTGTGTTTTACTTGCTGAAACCGGATTCGCAATCGGTAAATTTAAAAATGCTGATGAGCTTATAAAAGCAATGGAAGATACAAGATTACAAGAAATGTGCGAATTTATAAAGCAAGAAGAACGCAAGGAAACTAATTAATGAATAGGCTTACATATTTAAATGCACATTTGAAGAATGGTTGTTTAATAAGATGGCCGGAAAAATGTTTTCCATTGCCTGTTTATATAGCACCTTGCACATTTTATTCTTTGGCTGAAGCAGACAGATATATGTATATAAATATGGCTGCAGAGGCAATTAATACCTGGGAAGCAATAGGACAAGGCAGATTTTCTTTTGTACTTGCCCCCACACTAAATGATTCACAAATGAATGTAGAATGGAGAAGAGTAGACAGAAAATCTCTCGGTAATTGCACATTTAATTATGATAAAGAATCGAGATTATACTCTGCTGAAGTTTCAATAGGTATTTCAGACGGGATATTACACCAAAAATATATGGATGAGAATGAAGTATATCATACAATTCTTCACGAAATTGGACACGCACTGGGATTAGGACATTCTCCAAATCCTGATGACATAATGTTTACACCTCACCAATACGGTAAAGTTACTCTTTCACAACGTGATATAAATACAGTAAGATGGTTGTATAATTTACCATTGGGAAGTTCTGTTGATTCATTAAATAAGACTTATTCAACTTCTTGTACAAATATTGATGATATTATAATGAAAATAGAAGGTGGAGAAGCAACGTCTCAATTTCAAAAAACACTTAATAATATAAACTCAGCTCCCAAAAGAAGTTTAGAAGATGATCAAAAGAAACTGGCACAAATAAAAAAATTTCAGCTATCAATACAAAATGTTAAACTTCCGAAAGAATTAGCAGATAAATTTAAAGATATGTCATAATTTTATGCAATAATATAAACGAGAGCAGTCGAACAATCGCGTATAAGTTTTCTTATATGAGGAAAGTCCGGACACCTTAGGGCAGAACGACGGATAACATCCGCCGAGGGCAACCTTAGGACTAGTGCCACAGAAAAGTAAACAACCTTATAGGTTCAGGTGCAACGGTAGTGTAAAAGACTACAGGGAGTATTGAAAAATGCTTGCCGGGTAAACTCCGTTCGGGTGCAAGATTGAATGAAAGGTTAAGGTGACCCGCCGTCTTTCAAAAATCGCTAGAGTTGCAGGGCAACCTGCTTCCCAGACAGATGATTGTTTAGAAACAGAATCCGGCTTATGAACTGCTCTCTTTTATAATGTAATATTATGTGAAAACATATATTCTTTTAACTTTTTTATAGCTTTTCTGTTTTCTTCAGAATCAGGGAAATGTTTCATTGCAAATTCACAAATATCACGTTCTTCTAAACCAATATCTTTTGCACTTTTCTTGTCTTGTTTCGCAACACTTGTTGTTAAGTCATTCATCCTTTTTAACGTCAATCTTGACTGTATTTTGGGATATTCAGAAGCATATAGTTGTTTTGCACTTTGCTTATCGGTCAAACCGGCATAAGCTGCTTCTAATAGATATCTAGTAACTGCAAGTTCTATATCTTCAATTTCTTTGTGAGCTCTTTCCATAATGGTATCATCACCGATATCATATCCGCTTTCATCGTTTTTACCTATTAATTCCAAAATTTCATACTTCTTTTCAATCATTTTTTTATGTAATTCATATCCGGCTTTAACAGTATACGGAAGCGAAGGATTAATTGATATATATGACGGTAAGCCTATAAAAGTATTCGAAATATCATCATCATATAAAAGCAGCGGTACTATAGGATAATCTTTATCTTTTGGATTAAATTCGACTTTATATTGGTTAGATATTGTATTATTAAAAACTTGGACTTCCGGCGGTTTTTCTCTAAATTCTAATCTCGGATATCTAAAATTGCCACATCTTATAAAGCAATCTTGATAAGGATATAAATTAGCTATTTCATTCAACATATAATAATCTTTAGCTAAGAATTTAGGTTCTCCTTTTTCTGCACAAACATTACCTAAATCTACATTATTTTCAATATATAAAGATTTAAAAGCAGGTGAACAACTGTTTACAGTTTTTTCAATATTATTAGAATTAGAATTTTGTTTTACGTTTTTAGGAAATGATTTGTAAAAATTATTTATAGGTGAAATTTTCATAGAGAACTCCATTATCATTTTTCTTAAAATTTCAAAATTATAAATTTGCGTATATATTTCTTCATGTAAAAAAAAATTAACATTTTTTAATATACTATCAATAATTTTAATGATGATTTTTTTATGCACACGTAAGATCGGTATGTTTTTTATATGAAAATATGTTCTCGTTGTAAAAATAATAATATAAATGCAACTAAGCCTGCATTTAAAGCTATTCCGTCAAAACCAATTTTTATTCCTGAATGCGTTGGAGAATTGGGAAAAAGGGTCGGAAAATATGTAAACACGCCTGAACAAAAATTATTAATGGCAATAACAGCTCTATCATTACAACCATTAATTGACTTAAAATTTGCCGATGATGAAAAGAAACATGATGCTGCAATAAAATCTGCATCTAAAGCTATAGCAGGAGGATTAACAGGTGTAACAATAAGAGCATGTTTTCTTAAATTAATGGAAATGCTCGTAGGATATGATGCAAACGGATTACCCAAGAATAACTCATTTAACAGAAAATATTTTTTCCCGAATAAAGCCTATGAAAAATGGAAAGAAAACGAAATTAAAGCTGTTAGAGATATGAATAAATATACAAAAAATCTTGGTTCTTTGTTTGCGGTTGCATTTATGATTCTATTTTCTAATTCAAAATTAGATGTGCCTTTAACAAGTGATATACAGGATTTTATTACAGGCATAGTAAAAGAAAACAAGACCTGGACAAAATCTTTTCACGATGTTACGTCTGTAAGAAAAAATAAAATTAATAATTGGTTTAACATTAGAAAAGAAAAAGTTTTAAAGATAGGCAGAAAATTCAAAAAAATAGGTCTCGCAATAGTTGAAAAGGATTCGGATACAACTTCCGCTACTAAGGAGAATGGGAAATGAAAACTCCATTAAACATATTATCCGAAGCCGTTATTGCACCATTACACAACTTCAGAAAAGCATACTTAAATACGCATTATTTACGCCAAGGTGCAGATAAGCTATCAAATTTTATTTATGAACATGGTAAAGAAACTGATATCATGTTACTTTTTTTTAATGCTTTATCAATTATTTCCAGCCATATAGCACAGATTAAAGGACTAAAAAAAAGCGACAGAGAAAATAAAGATTATCTTATAAATCAAGAGAAGAAGGAACTTCTGCTTGATTCATTGTTATCAGTAGTTCCGCCTTTTTTATTAAATAAATTTCTAAGAAAGCAATTAGATGGTGGTAAAATAACAACCAGGAGTCATTATAAAAAAATTACGGAATTTGCCGTAAATGAATTAGGTTTATCAACTGATGATTTATTTAATACTGAACATATAAGACCGGCAAGAGAAACTATAGTTAACGGTATACACAGATGTGCAAATAACATAATAAAAAGATTTCCTAATATGCCAAACACATTGAGCAATATAATTTCAGGCGGAAGGGATTTATTACAAAAATCAAAACATTATATCGGTGCTGGAAAAGTTATACCATCAAGCACTGAGGATATTGCTAATGCTTTAGATTATAAGTTTAAAGATTTACCAGAAGTTTTAGGAAAAAATAAATTCTACAACAAAAATGCACACGATGATCTGAGTGGTATGATAGAAGGATTACTCATTCTTACAAGTATTGCTTACGTTATAGTTGCAAATAATATTGTTATGCCAATACTTAAAAATAAAATGGCAAACAGAGAATATGAAAAAGAACTAGCAAAAAAGGGTGAAACTAAAGAAAGTATAAAAAGGAAGAAAAGATTTTCATGTTTTGATTCACCTACTATAGAAAACTCAACCGATAATATTTTTTCTAATTTTAATAAAGCTCAAACATATATCAAAAAGCCAATTAAACAATTTAACTCTTTTGATTTGACAAATGAAATCATAAGACAATCTACAGGACTCAAAATTTAGTTATTATTGTATAATAATTACATTCGTGTCCGTAGCTTAACAGGATAGAGCAAAGATCTCCGAAGTCTTTAGATGTGGGTTCAATTCCCATCGGGCACAAATTTTAATATTTAATACAAATTTTAAAAATATAATAAAAGCTACGAAACTATAAAATATCATATTTATTCATATTTAATTTAATATTGCCAAAGAGAAAATGCTGATATATATTTGCAAAAGCAATATCTCTGTATATTTGAGCTTTTAATTTTTCACTATTTTCAAATTTCATTTGATTTCTTATTTTTGAAATAAATTGTATAGTTATTTTTTCGCCGTAAATATCTTGATTAAAGTCAATAATGTGGGTTTCTGTTTTTAACTTTTGCCGATTTTCAGCATCAAAATAACCATGATTTAATATACCATTGTATATTTTACCGTTTACATCAACTTGAACATAATATACCCCTGTTGGAATAGATATTTTTTCTTTGGGATATTGAATGTTAGCACTAGGGAAACCCAATTTAGAAGCTATTTTATCACCATGTATAACTTTACCTGTTACAAAAAAGTTATATCCCAACAACTTATTTGCTTCTATGAAGTTTCCAAGCTGCAATTTATTTCTAATAACAGAACAACTGACAACATCACCATCAATCACACAAGGAGGAATTTCAAAATATTTATAACCAAGTCTATTTTGATTTGATTTTAAAAATTCACTGTTACCTTCTTTATTAAAACCAAAACTATGGTTATAACCTGTTGTGATAGCAATTGGTGAATAATATTTTATTAGGATATTTTCCAAATAGTCTTGAGCTTTTATATTTGATATAGCTTTAAAATCCAAAATGACAACATTATCAACTCCAAGAGCTTGAAATTTTGCGATTTTTTCATCAAGCGTTAGTATCTGTTCAACTTTTTGGTTAGTTAAAACATTTAAAGGATGGTTTTTAAATGTAATAATAGTAGAAGAAGTATTATTTTCTTTTGCAATATTAATAGCATTTTTTAGCACTACTTTATGCCCTTGATGTATTCCGTCAAAGAAACCTAATGCTAATGATGTTTTATTAATATATGTTAATTGCTCGTATATTTGCATAAAGTAATTATAGACAAAAATAATTTATTGTTGAATACTATTTTTAGGGATATTATGAGTAGAAACAAAAGTATACATATTTATAAAAATTCGGGAGTACTTACTAATTGTAATGAGTATTTAGGGGCATATTTCACACCTGAAAATGATATTATATTTAAATTTTTTACATTTTCTGAAGTAAAACAAGTATTTCTTGAAATTAAACCACATGGCAAAGAATTACTAAAGTTTGAAATGACTCCATTTTGCAACGGGAAATGGTATTTAAGATTACAAAACGGCGTCGCAAAAAGTGGTGACAGATACAGATATGTATTCGAATACAAAGGAGAAACAATTTCAGTAAAAGACCCATGTTCAATGTGGCAGGATACATATTACAAATGGTCAAAATTATATAATCACAGTTTATATAAATGGCAGGATTATGACTGGGTATGTTCAGATGACAGTAAAAAAATAAGCAGATTATCCGGTATTAACAATCGTTTTATGCCTGTTAATGCATTACGAATTTATGAACTTCATATAGGAACATTTACAAAAGAAGGTACTTATAATGCTGCAAAAGAAAAATTAAAACATATAGCTAATGATTTACACTTTAATGCAATTGAAATTATGCCACTTGAAAATACATATTCATTTAATTGGGGCTACGATGGTGTTGATAAATATGCGCCGAATCATACATACGGAACACCTGATGAGCTTAAATCATTTATAGATTATGCACATTTACTCAATTTAAACGTAATAATGGATATTGTACCAAATCATTTAGGTCCTGATATTGCAGAATTACAAAGAACCGGTCCATATATTGAAGGAGAAAATTGTTTTGGTTACAAGTTTAATTTTGAAAGAGACGAAAATTCTGTTCAAGTGCGTTATTTCATAATAGGTGCAGCACTAAACTGGCTTATAAATTATCATTGCGACGGTTTACGTGTCGATATGACAAAATTTATGTGCAGCGACTTCACAATGAAACAAATGGTTGCCGAAATTAATTTTCATTCACCAAATACATTTATTATTGCAGAAGACGGCAGAGATAATGATTCAAGAGTTACAATGCCATTTCCACGTGAAGAAATAGAAGAAAATGAGTTTTTCCATAAAAAATTTATACAAAAAATTTCTGATAACACAATTTCTTTGTCAAGTTTAGGCTTTGATTCCGAATGGGATTTTCCTTTTCATAAACAAATAGCAGCTTCTGTTCTTGGCGTATGGGATTGCAGAATAAAAAATATATACGATTTTGATTATTCACTAAGGTCAGCTCAAACAAGAGTTAAATATCCAATGAGCCATGATGAAATCGGGAATATGGACGGAACAAGACTTATCACCAAAATTCTGGTTAATGAATTAAATATGAATGATAAAGTCTGCGAATTTAGTCATCCTCTTATATGCAAATTAATCGCACATGCCGCACAAACAATAGCTAACTCATTAGTTTCAGGGAAATTGGATAATATGACGGAACAAGAGCTTCAAAGTTTTTGTTTACGAAATGCACTACCCAAAAATACATCTGTGTCTACAATATATTCTGCCTATAAAAAGGCTGTTTCAATGCATAAACTTGTTATAGGTAAAGTATTCTCGATACCGGGGCCGAAAATGATATTTCAAGGTGATGAATACGCCGATTTGTCATACTTTAAATTTTTTAGAAAATTTTCAATAGGCAAGGAATTATGTCTAAATGATAAAGGTTATGAACCCGGTCTTGCAGCATTTAATGATTCAAAGTTAGGCACAGTTAAAGTTGCTGATAAATATATATATATAAATAAAGGTGTCGAGAAATTTGTTTCTGACTTAAATATATTAAATGAAAAGAATATATCTCTCTCATCAGGGAATATAGAAAAAACAATTGTTAATGAGCAGTCCGATGTTCATTGTATTTATACAAGAAAAATATATAACGATATTTTCTCTGTTTCTAATTTTTCTTCAAAGCCCTATGAATCCAATTATGGTATTTTATTCCCAAAAGGCAAATGGAAAGAAATTATTAACTCAGATAATACAATATATGCCGGTGAAGGTAAATATTTAAATAACGATAAAATATTCGAACAATTCTCCCATATTTCTTTGCCTGCCTACGGAATAATATTCTTTGAAAAAGTCTAGGAATAATTATTATATTCTTTCTAAAACGTATTTTATAGCACCCCTGTTGGTATTGAAAACAGATTGAGCATTTTTACAATATTCACTATATTTCTGCTCATCGGAATAAAAAGATAAAAGTTCATCTGCTAATTCTTTTTCACTGTTGACAATAACTGCACATCTGTTTTCAGTAACAATTTTATACACATCTTTAAAATTAAAAACACAATTTCCTGAAATTACAGGTTTATTCCATATATTTGCTTCCAAAGGATTGTGACCGCCGGTTGTAGAGAAACTGCCACCAATGAAAGCAATATAACATATAGAAAACAACTTAGAAAGTTCGCCCATAGTATCAAGCATTATTATATCTTTTTCTTCAAAATTATTATTATTAGAACGTCTGCCCCAATTATATCCTGTATTATTAATTAAAGACGAAACTTCTTCATAACGTTGAGGATGTCTTGGAACAAGTAAGAGTTTAGCATCTGAATATTTATTTTTTAAGATTTTAAAAGCATTAAGAACAATTTCGTCTTCACCTGAATGAGTACTTGCAGCAATAAATAGTCTATATTTATCAGTTTTCAATTCATTCACATAACGTTGAATTTCATCAGGAGTTAAATTTTGCTCTATATCGAATTTCAGATTTCCCATTACTTCAACTTTGTCTGATTTAGCACCAAGTTTAACAATTCTTTCACCATCAGATAATGATTGCATAAATATCTTTTCATATCTGTTTAATATAGGCGCAATAAAAAGCTTGATTTTATTATAGCCGTCGAAAGAATGAGGAGAAATTCTACCGTTAACAGTATAAACTTTTACTCCTTTCAATTTTGCTATTGAAACAAGACATGGCCAAATTTCAGTTTCTGCAATGATAATTTTTTCGGGTTTGAAAGCCGATAAAAAGGATAAAACGCTGAAGAAAAAATCAAACGGATAATAAGTAACAATATCTGCTATATCCTTAAATGATTTTTGAGCAATTTCTTGCCCCGTTTTAGTTGTTGTTGTAACGACAATTATTTCATCGGGGTGTTTTATTCTATATTGTTTAACTAAGTCTTTTATAGCATTTGTTTCGCCAACAGATACTGCATGAAAGACAGTGGATTTTAAACCTTTAGTATTTGCCTTATAAAATCCGAATTTAGTCCAAAATCCAGCTCTGAATTTTGGTTGTATAATCATTGCTATCAATATAATCGGTAAAAATAATATTAATAAAAGAATTAAAACAATATTATAAATAAATACCATAATTAGTCATTTTCTTCTTTATTATTATCCATTATTATTGTTTGGTCAAAATCAGCATTCATACCTAGCTGTTCGGGTGTAACTATCTGAATACCGAATTTAGTCCTGAATAAGTGCTTAACAGTTTCACTTTGTATGTCATACATCATATTATTAAATAATTCGTATGCTTCACGCTTATATTCCAATAAAGGATTTTTTTGCCCGTATGCTCTTAAGCCGATACCATCACGTAACATATCTATATTGTGAAGGTGGTCAATCCAACGATTATCAACTATTCTGAGAAGTAAATCTTTTTCTAAATTTCTCATTACATTATTCGAGGTAAAAGGCTCTTCTTTTACATAATTCAAGTTATATTGTTCAGCAACGGAGTTATAGAAATCAACAGTTTTAATTTCATGTTCTTTATATGCTTCAATTGCAAAGTCTCTGATTTTTGCATAAACATTTTCAAACTTTATACCTTGAATATCTTTAACTTCAACATAAGACAACTGTGGAATTTCCGAATGAATTTCTTTAACAAGAGAAACTAAATCGTCATAAATATATTCATCAGGGTTCATTCCAGGAGCAATATATGTTTTAAGAAGCCTGTCAACTTCCCTTTCAATCATATATAATATGTCATCTCTTAAATCATTAACTTCAAGAACTTTATTTCTTTGTGCATAGAATTTTTCACGTTGAAGGTTCATAACATCATCATATTCAAGAACGCTTTTTCTTGCATCAAAATGGAATGTTTCAACCTTCTTTTGATTACTTTCTATTTGTCTTGTAATTAATCTGTTTTCAATAGCCATATTTTCTTCAATATTAAGAGTATTCATTAAAGCTAATATTTGTTGACCGCCAAAAATTCTCATAAGACTATCTTCAAGAGATAAGAAAAATCTTGTTGAACCAGGGTCTCCTTGTCTTGCAGCACGACCTCTTAACTGATTATCAATACGTCTAGATTCATGTCGTTCAGTACCAATAACATGCAAACCGCCTGCTTCAACAACTTTTGCATGTTCAGCTTCTGTTATTGCTCTTGTTTCTTCTAATGTTTTATTTTTAATTTCTTCATAATCAGGATTAGATTCAGGTGTTATCCCTTGAGCAACCAGTTTTTCTTTAGCCAAATATTCAGGATTACCGCCTAAAAGAATATCTGTACCACGACCAGCCATATTTGTTGCTATAGTAACCGCACCATATCTGCCAGCCTGAGCAATAATATATGCTTCTTTTTCATGGTGTTTAGCATTAAGTATATTATGTTTTATTCCTCTTTTCTTCAATATTTCAGATACAAGTTCTGATTTTTCAATACTAATTGTACCAACAAGAACGGGACGCCCCAATTCATGCATTTTTATTATTTCATCAGCAACTGCTTGGTACTTAATCTTTTCGGTTTTATAAATTATATCCGGCAAATCTATTCTTATATCTTTTTTATTAGTAGGAATGCAAGTTACTTCAAGGTTATATATCTTTCCAAATTCAGCTTCTTCTGTCATTGCAGTACCTGTCATACCTGATAACTTAGGGTATAATCTAAATAAATTTTGGAATGTAATACTTGCAAGAGTTTGTGTTTCATCTTGAATTTTAACGCCTTCTTTTGCTTCAACTGCTTGATGAAGTCCGTCTGACCAACGTCTGCCTTCCATCAAACGTCCTGTAAATTCATCAACAATCATTACTTCGCCATTTTTAATAACATAATCTGTATTCAAATGGAAAAGTTCTTTAGCCTTTAATGCTTGTAAAAGATGATGAGCATATTGATTGTTAATATCAAATAAATCTTTTATTTCTAATATTTCTTGTGCCTTATCAATACCTTCTTCTGTTAAAATAACATTCTTATTTTTTTCATCAACTTCATAGTGTTTATTTTTTGTTAATTGAGGAGCAACAGCAGCCATGGTTCTATATAATTCTGCAGATTTATCAAGTCTGCCGCTAATTATTAACGGAGTTCTGGCTTCATCAATAAGAATACTGTCAACTTCATCAATTATTGCATAGTTATAAGGACGTTGAACTCTTTGTTCAACAGAAGCAGCCATATTATCACGTAAATAATCAAAACCGAACTCATTATTTGTTCCGTATGTTATATCACATTCATAAGCTTGTTTCTTCTTTGCAAAACCATTATAATCATTCATTCCTGAAAGGATAACACCAACAGTTAAACCTAAAAATTTAAATATCTTTCCCATCCATTCACTGTCTCTTTGAGCAAGATAATCATTAACCGTAACAATATGAACACCTTTGCCGGTTAAAGCGTTTAAATAAGCAGGAAGAGTTGCAACAAGAGTTTTACCTTCACCAGTTCTCATCTCTGCAATATGACCTTCATGTAAGAAAATACCGCCAAGTAACTGAACATCAAAATGGCGCATATTCAATACTCTTCTACCGGCTTCTCTAACAGTTGCAAAAGCTTCAGGTAATATTTTATCTAATGCTTCTTTTTCAAGTTCTCTGTCTTTTTTAAAGTCATCAGAAGTTTGACGCTTAGACAAAAACTCTTTAAATTCAACTGTTTTATGTTTTAATTCATCATCCGTAAGTTTAACATAATCTTCTTCAAGTGCATTTATATGCTCTACAATAGGCATTACTTTTTTTATTTTTCTGTTATTCGGGTCACCCAATAACTTGAGTAAAAAATCCATTATCCCCAGTCTCCAATATACTTATAATAATAAAAATTCTAACATATAAATATTTTAATAGAATAGTCATTAATATTTTTTTTATTTTTTATTAGAATTTTTGTAACATTTTTTTAATAATTAATCAAAAAAGAGCAACTTCTGGACTTTTTAGTTTTAATTATAGTAGAATATTAGTAAAGAAAGGTAAGAAATCATGAACGTTTCTGCAACAAATTGCTCACCAATAAAACCTCAAGTAACATTTGGTAGCGAAAATCGTACAAAAGACTTTCAAGAAGTTGTTGATAAATCTACACAAATAAGAGATACATTTACACCTGAAAAGAAAGAAAACGGTAAAAAATCATTTTTAGGTACGGCTTTATCATTAGCAACAGCAGCTGTTGTTTCTTATGCCGGCGGTAAATTCATCGCAGCAAAGTTTGTTGATGTATTCCCAAAAGCAGCTGAAGCAGTTTCTACAAAACTTAATCAAGTTCCTGATACCAAATTAGTTCAAAAAGCAGGTGAATTTTTAGCAAATAAAAAGGAAGCTTTAGCAGATAAAAAAGTTATCGGAAAGCTTGTATCCGGTGTTAACACTATATTTAATAAAGGTGTTGATGGTTTTAAAGGTACAAAGGCATTAAATAATGTTGCAGGTGCTGCCGGGCTTGCTGTTGGTTTTAGTAAAATTGCAACAGTTGACGGCAACGGTGACGGTATCAATGATATTACTCAAAAGAATGTAAGCGCATACAAATCAGCAATTGAAAGCGTTGGAGTTTTATCAGAAGTAGTTAAAGCAGTTTCATAGATTTCTTTTTAATATATTAAAAAACGGACTACACAATGTAGCCCGTTTTTTTTATAATATTTATATGAATGAAATACTAGTAAAAAAATCTAATTCAAATGTAAATAAAGAACTTAATAATATAGGGTTTGACAACTCTTACATTAGTTTTGCAGAAAAAAAATATATTGGTAATACATACAAAATATTAAATTTGAAACCGTATGAGGCGAATATACTCAAACAATTATGCTTATCATTAGGGTTTGACTGTGCTATAAACAGAAATTCTGTTACTTGTAAATGTGAATTAACTGATGCTCTAATTTTTGCATCAGAATCACAAATAAAAAATTTAATAAAAAAACTTCTAATCCAACCTTTTAGGTTAAAAAATTTAGCAGAAAGACTAAAAGAACAATTAAATATAAAGTTGCAGCCGTTGATTTTGAGAAATAGTACTTTTGATTGGTCAAATCCCTATATAATGGGAATTTTAAATGTAACACCAGATTCTTTTTCTGATGGAGGCAAATATAATTCTGAAGAAAAAGCTTTAGCTCATTGTTCACAAATGATAAAAGATGGTGCAGATATTATAGATATCGGAGGAGAATCAACAAGACCAGGTGCTAAAGAAATTTCGGCAGAAGAAGAAATAATGCGTGTTATCCCAATAATAAGAGCTATTAGAAATTTAGAGATTAATATACCTATAAGTATTGATACAAGAAATTATTTAACAGCGAAAGCTGCAATAGATGAAGGAGCAGATATTATAAATGATGTTTCAGGTCTGGATTTTGATATAAAACTTAAAGAGTATGTTATTTCAAATAACTTACCTTTTATAATTATGCATTCTGACAAAGTTCCTGCCGTTTCTAGAGACTATACATCTTCTGATATAGTAGAAGATGTTTTTATTTCACTTTATAAAAAGATTAATAATTTAATAGAACTTGGGATGAAAAGAAATAATATTATAGCCGATGTTGGAATAGGTTTTGGCAAAGCTACAGAATCTAATTTTGAAATATTAAAAAGGCATGATGAATTTACATCATTAAATGTTCCAATATTACTCGGAATATCAAGAAAAACATTTATTAGAAATAAATTTAATGTTTCATTTGAAGATGCTGATGAAATTACCGCATTATATTCATCTATAGTAAAAGGTGTTAATATACACAGAGTTCATAATGTCGCTTTAACAAAGAAATTTTTAAATTATACACAAGAATTATTTTAATTTTTTTTGTTCTTTTTCAAGAATTTCTTTAAAAGTATCTATAGGTTTAAAATAATATCCGCATTTATCAGACATAACTCCATGAAACTTAAATATTTCTTCAGATGGATATTTTCTACATATAGAAGAACGAAATTTATGAATCGTACATATTTTTTTATCTTTATCAAATTTATTACACTTAAAAACAAGTCCTTGCTTATCTTTATCTATAATTTCCAAACCAGCATAAAAAGGATGCAGCTTTTTAAGCTTATTAAATTCTTCTTCGCACGTTATTACACCATTGTTATGTTTAACATATATTTTGCTGCAACAATCTCCGCAACGGTTACATTTACCAAAACGATAATATTTTCTTCTTAAAATATATTTATAGAAAAATTTTATTAATAACATAAATAGATTATATCAATAAAATTATTGTAAAATAAAACTATGAACATAAAAGAACAATTAAGGTTAATTCCCGAATTACCGGGTTCTTATCAGTATTATGACAAAGATAATACTATTATTTATGTTGGTAAAGCAAAAAATTTAAAACGTCGAGTTTCAAGTTATTTCAATAAAAAACATGATAGTGTTAAGTTACAAGTCATGGTTCCGCAGATTGAACGCATAGAATTTATAATTACCAATTCAGAAATTGAAGCTCTAATATTAGAATCACATTTAATAAAAAAATATAAACCTAAGTATAATGTTCTTTTAAAAGATGATAAAAAATTCCCATATTTTCTGATTACGAAAGAAGATTATCCACGTATTCTTGTAACAAGGAAGAAAAACAAAAATTTAGAAGAAGGCAAATATTTTGGACCATATACAAATGCAAAATCAATGTATACAACATTAGATTTACTAAAAAAACTTTTCCCTTTAAAACAATGCAAAACTCCCAAGTTTAAGGATAGACCTTGTATTTATTATCAAATTGGAAGATGTATGGCACCTTGCCAAAAACTAATCTCATCAGAAGAATATAAAAAATTGATAAAGAATGTCGAATTATTCTTATCAGGTAAGCAAATGCAGCTTGTTGACGAATTAAAATCTATGATGGAAAAATACGCAGAAAATCAAGAGTATGAAAAAGCTGCTAAATATAGAGACAGTTATTTTGATGTACTAAAAACTATCGAAAAACAAAAAGTAGTTTATGAAAATACAAATATTAATCAAGATATAATATCAGTAAGTGTAGACGATTATATTGGCGGAATTTCATTATTACAAATAAGAGATGGCAGACTCATTAACAAAAAGGATTTTGAAATATCAAAGTCAGACTATGATTGTGAAGATGAAATTATTTCTTACTTTATAAAAGAATACTATTTAATGTCAGGAGATGATGACATCCCAACAGAAATTATATTTTCATCTAAAATCAATTCTGAAGATAAAAAAATGTTTGAAGAATGGTTAAGTTCTAAAAAAGGTTCAAAAGTAACAATAAATCCGGGTAAAAACAAAAGAAACGATGATATATTAGAATTAGCATTAAAAAATTCTAATTATCATTTAGAAGAATTAAAAGTTCATTCTTTGCAAGAACTTCAAAATAACTATAATGAAGCAGGTTCTTATATTCAAGAAAAATTAGGATTAAGTAATTTTCCGCATGTAGTTGAATGCTTTGATATTTCACACATTCAAGGTACAAATACTGTTGCATCGATGGTTAGTTTTTATAATGGAATGCCGAAAAAAAGTGAATATAAGCGCTTTAAAATAAAATCAGTTCCGGATGGAAAACCTGATGATTTTCAATCAATGAAAGAAGTTGTTACACGCAGATATTCAAGATTGTTAAAAGAAGGGAAGCCGTTTCCTGATTTAATAATTATTGATGGTGGTAAAGGTCAATTATCCAGTGCTGTAGAAATTTTAGAGAAATTGGGTATAAAAAATCAAAATATAGTTTCACTAGCGAAACGAATAGAAGAAGTTTTTATCCCTCACAATTCTCAATCTGTTATTTTTCCAATAAATTCACCGGCATTGTTTTTCTTTCAAAGAATTAGAGATGAAGCACATAGATTTGCAATAACTTTTCATAGACAATTAAGAGAAAAATCAGCAACACATTCGGAATTAGACGATATACAAGGTTTATATAAGAAAAACAAAAAAATTTTAATAGAAAAATATTCATCAGTTGCAAAGATTGCAAAATTAACAAGAGAAGAATTAATGCTTTTATTGTCAAAAAATCAAGCATCTTTGGTATATAATTATTTTAATACTCAATCACTTAAAAATAAAAAGGAATAAAATAATGGCGGATAAACTTGAAAAACCACAACAAATTACATTTGATGTTACAGACAGATGTCAATTAAGATGTGTAACCTGCTCTAAATGGAAAACAGTTGCATCGGATGTTATTTCAAAAGAACTGACAACAGAAGAATGGAAAAAAGTTTTAGATGATTTAAGAAACTGGCTTGGCGAAGGTTTTTGGTTCTGTTTTTCAGGTGGCGAACCATTTTTAAGACAAGATATTTTTGAACTTGCAGAATATGCAAATTCTCTAGGAATAAATGTTGCTTCAATGTCTAACGCATTCAGCATTCAACATTTATACGAAAAAATTATTGATTCTCCCATTAAATCATTAAATATTTCATTAAATGCAATAAATAATCCGATAATTCACGATGAATCAAGAGGGAGACAAGGTTCTTATGAAAAAGCAATAGATGCTATTATGACGCTTAAAAAATTAAGAGATGAAAAGCATAAAGATTTGGGGATAAATATTGCAACAATTGTTTTCCCTGAGAACGTAGAAGAAGTAATTCCACTGGTTGAATTTGTAACTAAGAATAAAATAAACGGCATTATGTTCCAATTATTAGATGATAAAGAGTCTTTTCACGGATACAATTATCAAAGAGGATGCAACACAGCAGGATATAAAATGCCAAAAGAATTAAAAGTAAAATATTCAAATATGGCAAAGAGAATGATAGAAGTTGCTGACAGACTTATAGAAATGAAAAAAGCCGGTCACTCAATCTATAATTCTTATGAACAGCTAGAAGCAATGAAAGTCTTTTTCAATAATCCTGATGATATATTAAAAGAAATAATTTGTGATGTAGGTTCAACAAACTATGCAATAGATCCGTATGGAGATGTCAGATTATGTTTTAATATGGAACCTGTCGGAAATATAAAAGAATCAAAGCCTGAAGAAATATGGGTAAATGAAAATTCAGAAAAATGCAGAATAAGAACAAAAACTTGTAAAATGTATTGCAGAATGCTTAATTGTAATTTCAAGCATAATTTTGCAAATTTCAATAAAAGTTTTATGCACAAAGTAAAAAATAAAATTATTAAAATATTAACAGGAAAAGCATAATATGAACTATATAAAGACACCTTTATATTTGATTTCAATCTTTAAGAATATTTTAAAAGATGAAGTTATATCATCTTTTATAGAGTTTTTGTCACAACTGTCATATTCGTCAGATTTTGATGTTATATTGAAATCATACTCTGAGTTTATATCATTACTATATGAAAATACTGATAATCAAAATCTGTATCAATATCTAAAAAAGCTAATATATACAGATAATAATATTTTGTCTGAAGAATGTACAAACTCAATCAAGAACAATGAAAATATTATCGACACAGCAAAATACGAACTTTCACTATTAGATAATTTATTAAAATATGATTATGAAAAAATAAAATCAGATTTTATGACAAAATTTTCATCTTGTTCAGATATAATTAATCATCTACCTGCATATAATTTTGCAGATGTTAAACCATTTAATATTGAAGATATAATGAAATCTTATAATAATAATGGTTATGGAATATTTGCTTGTTATAAAGCATTTAAATATAATGAACAAAAAGAAATTCTACCTGTTAAGTATTTTAATGCAATGACATTTTCAGAGTTAAAAAATTATGACTATCAAAAAGAAGTTATAAAAAGAAATACAAAAGCATTTCTGGAAGGAAAAGAAGCAAACAATATACTTTTATACGGAGATAGAGGCTGCGGTAAATCTTCAACAGTAAAAGCATTAATTAATGAATTTTCTGATTATAATTTAAAAATTATTCAAGTATACAAAGAAAGTTTTATTTATTTATCAGAATTGTTTGACAAAATAAGAAAATTGCCTTTAAAATTTATTATTTTTGCAGATGACATATCATTCAATGAAGATGATAAAAATTTTTCTTCAATAAAAGCAGTATTAGAGGGTTCACTATCCGATAAACCCGCAAACACTATAATTTATGCAACAACGAACAGAATGCATTTAGTAAAGGAAAGCTTTTCGTCTAGAGAAGGAAATGAAGTGCATTGTAACGACACAATAGATGAAACCGTTTCTTTATCTGACAGATTTGGTATAATGCTAACATTTTCATTACTTACAAAGCGGGAATACCTGGATATTGTTACGAAAATTGCACAAGATTGTTGTATTGAAATAAATGACGAATTATATAAAAAGGCAGAAGAATTTGCTGCGCTTAAATCAATAAGGACGCCAAGAGTCGCAAGACAATTTATTATTGATTATAAAGCAGATAAATAAAAAGTCCTGTTAAACAGGACTTTTTTATACTTATTATTCAGCCTTAACAGGTTTCTTTCTAAGCCAGAAGCCTTCAGTATCTTTTGGTACGAGTCTGGTAAAGCCGAGAATATTTCGTCTTAATTCCCAACCTTCCGGCATAGTCTTTGTTCCGTTAAACATGTTAAATATGTTATGGTACATATAATAGCCTGTACCGACTTCTTTAGGTCTTATTTTTATATTTTTAGGCAATTTGCCTGATTCATTAATTGCATCAATTTGGTCTTGTTTTAATCGGTGAAACCAAATTCTAAGTACACCTACTTTTGGTTCACCTTTTTTATTTGTTTTAAATACATCTGTATTTAACTCAGGTTTTTTAGGTATTTCATCATTTTTCTTAACGGGGGGATTGTTTGCAGATTGCGCAGATATTGTGGTAAAAGAATCTAACACATTTGATCTAAAACTTACACTCATTTACTTACCTTCCATTTTCATACATACTGCTATAAAACCCATAAGAAGGTTTTATTGTTATAAATATAGTATTTTTTAACAAAAGTATAAAAAGAAGAAATAGTAATAATGATATATTTTATTGCTTTATAACAAAAAGATTATTTTATAATCCAGCTTTCGGCACCTAAGTCCGTAAAACGAAAACGTCTAAACTCCCCACCAAATTCCGATAACTTTTTTATGACGTTATATCTGGAATTTTTTGGACAATAGAACATAAAGAATCCGCCGCCACCAGCACCGGATATTTTTCCTCCGGATGCACCGGCTTTTAGAGCACTTTCATATATATTATCTATAATTGGATTAGATATAATAGATGACATGTTTTTCTTATTTTTCCAGCTTTCATCTAAAATAGTACCAATTCGGTTTAATTCACCTTTTAATAATGCTTCTTTCATTTCAAAAGATTGCTCTTTTAGCTTATGCATAGCATTAACAGCAAAAACATTTTTATTTTTAGTATTATCAACCTGAGCTTGAATTATTTCGGAAGACAATCTGCTAATTCCCGTATAATAAAGTATAATATTAAATTCTAGTTCATTAATATATTCCTGGCGTATTCTAAGAGGATTAACCAATACATTTGAGCCGGTAAATTCGATGAAATTAAAACCGCCAAATGCAGTTGCATATTGATCTTGTTTTCCTCCAAGCATTTTCAAATCATTTCTTTCAATATCCCAAGCTAACTGAGCTAAATCATATTCGCTGAGAGGCAAATTTTGCCATTCTTGAAAAGCTTTTAATATTGCAACAACAAGAGTTGAACTTGAGCCCAATCCGCTACCCGGTGGTGCATCAACATATGTTGTCAATGTAAAACTTAAAGGTTTCTTTACAAAATCTTTAATAACTCTATTATAAACACCCTTTAACAATTGCATGCTATCATCCAATTGCAGCTCAGTTGCAGAGTCTAAAAGTTGATATTCATTTCTGTCAGCGGAAATAAGTTCTATTTTAGAGTCATTTCTCGGTTCTATAGTTGCATAAGCATACATTGTTATACAAGCATTAAGTACACAACCGCCATATAAATCACAATAGGGACTAACATCTGTACCTCCACCTGCTAGCCCGATTCTTAACGGAGATTTCGCTCTAATAATCATGTTTATTTCCTTTCAGAAAACAATTTATCTTCAACAAGTGCACATATAATATGACCTAACATTATATGTGATTCTTGTATAATTGGTGTACAATCGGATGGAACATTAATAAAATAATCACAATATTTTTCAGCTTTAACAGACTTATCACCAAACAATCCAACAGTAATAAGATTATTTTTTTTTGCTTCTTCAAGGGCTAAAATTATATTTTGAGATGTTCCTGAAGTAGAAATACCGATAAATACATCACCTTTTCGAGAATGTGCTTGTATCTGTCTCGCAAATACCTGTTCATATCCATAGTCATTGCTAACTGATGTAATAACAGAACTGTTAGTAGAAAGAGCAAAAGCACTTAATCCTAACCTGTTAATAAAAAATTTTGATACTAATTCAGCAGCTATATGTTGTGCATCAGCAGCGGAACCCCCATTGCCCGCCAATAAAATTTTATTGTTAGATTGATATGCTTTTATAATTTCTTCAGCGATTTTATTTATTTTTTCAATAATTGCATCATTGTGCAAAATAGCGTTTTTTGTATCAATTGAATTTTTTATGTATTTTTTTATATCCACAACATATCCCCCTACAATATAATTGATTTCAAATAAGGTAATTTTATTTTATCAATATCTTTATTATCACCTATCATGACGGAATTTTTCAAGTCTATTTTTAATTTTTCACATGATGACAATATCATTCCGGGATTAGGCTTTCTTAACAATGAATAATACTTATAATTTTCAAGAACAGAATCAACATGAAAAGGACAATATTGAATGTCATCAAACGAAATATTGAATTTAGAATAATAGTTTTTAATTATTTCAAAACCTTTAAGCATTTGTTGTTTAGTAAATTTTGCTTTACCTATACCTGCTTGGTTAGTAATCATAACAATGTAATATTTTTTTTCATAATACTTTTTAATAATTTCAACAGTTTCAGGAATAAATTTAATATTAGTATCGGAAGGATAACCAGTATTTTCAATTATAGTACCATCTTTATCAATGAAAAGAGCCGGTTTTTTAACTTCATTGATTTTTTCAGGTATATAGCTTTGAGCCGATATATAATCTTCAGGAATACCTATATCAATGAATGCCCCTCCAAGTGGCAATCCATATATAGATTTTGACTTTACAAGCAGAGGGAAAATATCATTTTCCAGTGAAATAAAATTATTATTAAAAGAATTATAAAACGATGAAAGAATTTCTTTTTTTATTTTATAAATTCCGCCATTTATATAACAATCAATTTTATCGGAAGAAAGTTTCCCTTTTTCAACAAATGAATTAACAAGAAACGAATCATCAATATCAACCATTCCATATCTTGAAATGTTATTAGTATAGTTTAAAGCAATTGTACAAGGCTTATTAACAGAGAAATCATCTATAATAGAAAAATCTATATCAAAAAAAGTATCACCATTTATAACAAAAAATTCATCATTAAGATAATTAAAAGCATTTAATAATGCGCCACCGGTACCTAAAGGCGTTTCTTCTTTTATAAAAACAGCTTTTTCTAAATTTTTAAAATATTCTGATATAATTTCTGATTTATACCCTGTTAAAAACACAAAATTATCAAAACCATTATTTTTAAGGTTATTTATAAGATAATCAAGAAATGGTATATTGCCTATTTTTGCCATAGGCTTAGGAACATCATTAACCAATGATGACAATCTTTTACCAAAACCACCAACTAAAAGTACTGCTTGTTTAGACATAAAAGACCTAATTTAAATAACCAAGGATTATAATCTCATAAATAACAAAAATATAAAAGTATTATTAAAATCGCTTTACAATAGAACTATATTCTCACGTTTGAATTGTTAAATAAATTAGTTTTATTTGATTTCTTTTAATATAAAATTTGTTTTTTTATTATTAATATCACCTTTTATGAAAACTCTGTAATAGTTTGAATTTTTCTCATCAGCATTAATTTCGGGAATTTTTGATAATTTATCCTGATACATTTCTCTTGTATGTTCAGGTCGAAATACAACTTTTAAGATTAAACTGAAAGGAATACCAAATATCCTTGCTCCTTTTGGAGCTTCTTTACTATAATGCCAAAACAATTGTAAATCGGCATATTGTTTTTCCATTTCGTAATTGCCTTCTATATATACTGCAGACAACTCATGCCATGTTGTAATGTTAATATTATTTATTTCTGTATTATGAACATCAAAAGTACCTTTAATATCATCTTTCATAAGCTCTTTTTGTTTTAAATCAACATTTGTTATTTCAGAAAATTTATATTTTGAATTTTTAATACTAAATTCTTTATCAGCTAGTCCGGGCATAAATCCTTCATTAACTTCAAATATACAATGAGCATCTAAAAGTCTAAACATATCTTTTGCATCAAGTTCTACATTAACATTAGCTATACCTTCTATCTGGTCTTTAAGATTAACTGTCATTTCAGCTGCTTTATTTGAATTAATGTCTTTTGCTTCAAAAGTCATTTTGGATTTATCTTTTGCAAAATCGTACATACCGTGTGCTTTTACAGTTCCGTCAGCAAAATTTAATTCTTTCATTTTAAAATTGAATATATCATTTTTCATACTGCCTAACAAATTAACATTTTTAAGTATAAATTTATCTCTTTTTATTTCATTAATTACTATTTCCCAATTATTAACAGTAATTTTTGCCTCTTGTATTTTTTTTGATATGTTTTCATTGTTTGGTTCTTGATTCTTTTTATCTGTTTCTTCCTTCTTTTTATTTGCATCGTCATTCTTATTGTCAGAATCGGGTGATGTTTCAAAAATCAATTTATCTAAAAACAATTTCATATTGTAAACTAATGTTTCACCATAAATGTTATTTTTCGTACTAAGTTCTGCAGAATATTTTTCACCTTTAAATAATCCGTTTGATGTTACATTAAATACTCCGTTTTTTGATGTGATATGTGCATTTTCAATATTAAATTCTTGATGTTTTGCTTTTACTATGTCAAAAGTTCCTAAAACCTGATTATTTTTGAAATCATATTTTAAATCACCTTTAAATTGACCGCCACTAACTTTTTCACCAAAAGAGCCGGTAACTGATATTGGTGCATATCCGTTTGTATGAACAGTTACATATTGAGGAATGAATTTATCAGGGTTAAGTTTATCTACGTGTTTTTGAAATAAACCGTCACCCAAAATAACAATATTTTCCTTTTTAGAATTAGAATATGTATATTTATATTCTTTTAAATACAAATCATTATCAATTTTTAAAGTATTGGCATGCAGTTTTCTTTTGTAATCTCTTAATCCTAAGTAAAAAGAATTATAAATCAAATCACTGTTAACTGGAATGTCTAAATCATAATATACGTCAGGCTTTTTATCTTTTACTTTATATACTAAACAGAAATTAACTGAATTTAAAACTGTTAAATTTGGAACATAATCAAACTTCTTTGTTAATGTTGTTTTCATTGTTCCGATAACTTCTCTGTTTGGAGTTGTTAAATCGGTAATATTTAAAGTATGTATGACTTTTTCTTTTCCTAAAATACCTTCGGCAACCGAATCAATTTTTTGCCCGTTAAAATTGAAAACAGCTTCTTTAAAAAATATAGGAATATTAAACCATACAGCATTACCGCTAAGATTATTTGCAATGCCTTTGCCCCAAATACCGCTTTTATCAACTTTCAAATTCAAATTAATTGTACCTTTAAAGTTTTTAAAGTTTTCAATAAATTTTTTTGAAGGGTCTTTTGATTTTTGGAAATGCAATAGCATCGGCATGATTTCTGATACAGGCAACTTTTCACCGTTTACGTTAAAAATGAAATCCTCTTTATCTACGAAATATCCGTCTATATAGAGATTAGAATTTCCGATTTGAACTCCAAATTGATTTGCTTGAAACCTATCATCTAACAATTGCAATGCACCGGAATAACCTAATTTTACAATTTCATTAAGAAATCTTGTTTTTATATCTGCATTTAGTTGAATAATATTATTTTTAGAATTAATGTCTTTCGCAAAAATACTTACATCATCAGACTTAAAAGTTATATTTTTTATGTAAATTTCAGGAAGATTTTTAAGTTCAAACTTTTTATTGTTATTTTTCTTCTTTTCATCTTTTTTTAATTGCTTTAATGTATTTCCGTCTATGAATACATTATCGGCACTTATATATGTCAGATGTTTTTGTAATAACTTACAATTTAATGAAAGATTTTTAATATCTATAACTGTAACATTATTGTTTTTTGCCTCAATACTATTAATATTCAAAAAAGCTTTAAGTCTTGGGGAAATTTTTAAATTTAACCCGGTAATATTTGTTTCTATTCCGGTTTTATTTTGGATTAACGATTGAAGTTTATTTATTGTCGTATGACAGTTTAATACCATAGGCAATATAAATACTATACCCAGATATAAAAAAGCCCCCGATACTAATATGGCAGAAGATATTATTTTAAAAATCTTTTTCATAATATATTACATTATTACATAAACACTTTATAATAAAACTTAATTTATATGTATTAATATTTTTGTGATAGGATAAGAGAAGCATTAAGTAATAGGTGGTTTATATGGGCAATATTATAAAAAAGATAAACAACACACAAAATATCATATTTCTGTTCGGCATAATTATTTACGGCATCTGCCTGTTTACAATAACAGATATTGCTTTGATGTTGTTTGTAACTTATGTTATAGCATGTGCATTAAATCCTTTAGTTGATAAATTAGAGAAAAAAATGAGAAGAAATCTTGCTGCTACTATCGTATTTGGCGGTTTCGTATGCGGTATATTATTGATGTTTTTGCCTATAATAATTATCGGCGGAAAAGAGCTTGCACATCTTGCTGAGCAATATCCTCAATATGTCGTTCAAGTAAAAGAATATATTATGACCTCACCTGTTGTTCAAGAATTTGCAAATTCAGGAGGTCTAATTTCGTCAATTACAAGTATTTCAAAAGGCGGATTATATTTATTTGTGTCAATGATATTTACATATTTCTTAATGGTAGATAGAGATAAACTTATAAATACGGTTTTAAGATTTTTCCCTAAAAGATCAAGAGAAAGAATTAAAGAAATATATGATATTTCAGAACAAAAACTCAGCAGATTTGTATCGGGTCAATTTATTGCTTCAGCAAGTGTCGGTTTGATTGTAATTATCGGATTATTGATATTAAGAGTTGATTCGGCAGTTATATTAGGTTGTATTGCTGCTGTTTTAGATATTGTGCCTATTGTCGGACCTGCTATAGCGTTGGTTATTTGTTTAGCAGTAGTGTATAAATTAGGATGGACAATTGTTATCCTGACTACAGTAATATTTTTATTCGCACAATTTGCTGAAAATAATTTTGTAAAACCATATGTATTTGGGAAATTTATGGATCTTCATCCGATAGTTATATATATATTCTTATTTGTTTGTGCAAAATACTTTGGTGCCGTCGGTGCTATTTTTGCACCTGCAATAGCAGCAGACACTTGTGTGTTTATAGAAGAATTATATTTAAAAAGAATGGATGAAGATTTGGAAGAATAAAATAAAGAAAGGTTAAAAATGAAAAATTTAAAAAAACTGATTCTTACATTATTATTAACATTGATAATACCTGTTTATGCCAATGCCGAAATAATTGCTCATAAAATTATAGCTGTTCCGACAAAAGCTGTAGAGCAAGCTGAAATGGCAGAAGGAACTGTATTAAAATTTAAGGCTGTTGATGAGAACAAATTAACAAATGATATTACTGTCGAAACCGACTCTGTTCTTACAGTTAGCGTAAAAGAATATGTTCCCCCCAAAAGAGGAAAAAGAAACGGATACATAAAAATATCTGTAGACAGTTACACAATACCGTCTGAGGGCAATAAAGAAATCGATGTAAAAGACAAAAACATTGCAGGCTCGTTAAAACTTAAAGTTAACTTAGATAAAAAAGAAATAGCTGAAATGGCAGGAGTTTCTGCAGCAGAGTATGCTTTAGATGCCACAGGAATTACGCAAGTTTATTATGCTACAAAAGGACTTATAAAACCAAATGAGGGACAAACAAGACTCCAATCAGCAGGTACAAATTTATATAACAGTACCGGTCTTCAATATATAGAAAAGGGAGAGGACTTGACTATAAAAGAAGACTCTATAGTTGAACTTTCAGTAAAATCTAAAGGTTCTGAATAAAATTGATATAATATCTATCGGCTGATTGTTAGCAGATTGTGAAGACATTTTCTTTAAAACAAACATTTGTTGGCAAAAAACAAGCAAGAATGTTTACTCTTTTAAATAATTATTTGGTGCATACGTTAGCGCATTATGACTCTACAATTTTTTTTGCACCCTACAATTTTTTATTATAGAAAGATAAAACAAAAAAATAACGTATCACACCACATTGTTTACAGCACACACATGCAAGTACTTTACATTCAAATGGTATTCTTATAAAATAAGGTAAGAAAGAGGTTGGTCATAGAAATAAAAATACAACAACCATAGTGGAGAGGTGTCCGAGTGGTTTAAGGTGCAAACCTGGAACGTTTGTGTGGGGGCAACTCCACCGGGGGTTCGAATCCCCCCTTCTCCGCCATTTACATAGATTTTATTAACAGGAATATAAATTATCAGGACAAAAATTGTAGGATGGGGTTTTTAATCTGTAGTTCGTATTTTTGTTTTGATTTTAACTCCCAGGATTGCAACTGTTCGTTTTTTTTTTGTCTTTAGATAATTTTATATCAAATAGCAAATGCTTTATATGTCTTAATAATATTTTTAACCTATACATTAAATTGTTTACCCAATAAACCTCATACCCCATGTTCACTGCTAAAATTGTAAAAATTCTTTCAATAGCATGAACGGGGGTACCGCAGCTACCGGTTTTATTGCTGATGTCTTCCGCTAAAGTTATTGTTTTTAATTTTTCTAAAACTTGAGCCTTAGCAAAAAACATTGTACAGGCAATAAATAAAGGGTAAGAAGTTGTTATACCCAGTTTATCTTTTAGCTGGCTTAACAGATATGTATCTTCAGGTTTATTACGTTTAGCTACGTCGAAACAAAAAATTTTACTTCCAATTATTCCAATCTTGTTTTGGGAAATAATTTTTAAATTTTTTCTGAACTTTTGCTTGGATAAAAGAAGAGCATCAACCAATACATTTTTCCATTCATACCTCTGAATATATAATATTTTAGGGTCAAAGCCTTTAGTTAGCGTAATGTAATCTCTCTTATTTTTAGTATGAATTTTTAAAACATAGTCATAATTTTCAAGATTGACCAGATTTAGAATTTTAAAAAAAGGTATAATATCATATCCTATATTTTCAACTTTAATAAGTTTTGTATCTGCTTTGAATAGCAGAAATTTATTAAGAGTTTCATTATTACAATCTACATAAGAAAGATATAAATCCCATAAACATCCATTGATATTTTTTAATTTTGAAATAAAGTAATCTGCTTGGTCTTCATAAAATAAATGTAAATGTACGAGCACTTTTTTTGTTTCTGACACCTGTTTTATCTCCTAAATTTAAATTTCAACCCTAAGATATTAATAAAAAGTGTCTTTTCATTTACTGATTTTCCTATATAAAAAAGTCTATTTTTGAAGATTTCTTTTTTAATTTTTATTATAGGATTTTGGAATGAAGATTCTATGTAATACATATTTTTATATGCATTCCATCTGCTTTTGTATATATGAGAATTTTGTTCCATGATTTTTCTTTTGTCATTTGTTCCAAAAGAACAACAACGCTTATGGTATACATATAAATCATCTATTAAAACATTTTTCCAACCATTTATAACCGCTCTGTGTGAGAAATCCGTTTCTTCAAAATAACCTTTGCCATATATTTCATCCAAATAGCCTTGATGTTCTACAAGTTTTTTCCTTATACAAAAACAAAACCCTTCACTATCAGGAATAAAAGGGTAACAACATTTATGATTTTCCCTCAATTTTGTATTCATTTACTCTAATGTCATATTTTTAGGTAACTCTATAAAATATCTGGCGGAACAGCTGCTAATCGGTGAAGACGTGACAATTTTTTCGTCAGAATTAAAACATTTGATAATTCTTTCACAAAATTCGCTTGGAATAATTGTATCGCTATTTAATAAAATAATAATTTCTCCTTTTGCAACTTTTATACCATTATTGCAGCTTTTTACGAAACCTAAATTTTCTTTATTATTTACAAGTATAAAACCAGAATTAGAGTTTACAAAACTCTCAAGATAATCTGATGTTTCTTTATCCGAACAATCATTTATTAAAATTACTTCTCCAAAGTAAAAATTAAAATTTTAAAGTAAACTGTCTAACAACAGCTTTACCTCATCCGGTGCATTATATATTGGAACTATTACGGATATTTTATTCAACATAAAACCTCTTAATGAAATTCAAAAATATTATATTATAAAAAAATATATGTATTGCAATGCAGAATATCAATTAAGCTACTTTTTGGGGAAATTCTTCTCTAATTTATCGAAATTTATATTTAACTAATTAAGCAGCGACTGATTGAATTAAAATAATATAGTATATAGCTTCAATTATTTATTCATAAAATCTCATATTTTGTAAACGTCTAATTCTATCATTAGTATCCGGATGAGTAGACATTAATTTTGCGAAAAAACTACCTTTAAACGGGTTTGCGATATATAAAGGTTCTGTTGCTGCATTTGCCATTTGCATAGGATTTCCGTCATGACTTATTCTATACAAAGCTTTTGCAAGCAGCTGAGGATTACCACATAGTTGTCCGCCTGTAGCATCAGCCATATATTCTCTTGACCTGGATACTGCCATTTTTATTAACATACTTACAAAAGGAACTGCTATTGATAATACCATACCAATTAAAAACATTAATCCTATATTTTGATTTCTGCCTGATGAACCTCTATACATATATATGTTTCTTAAAGAAGTCGCTAAAATTGATACATACCCAAGCATTGTTGCAATAAATGTAGTTACAAGAATATCTTTATGAAGTATATGCGATAATTCATGCCCGATAACCCCGGATATTTCATCAAGAGGAACTCCCCTTAACAAACCTGATGTTACAACAACTGCAGCATCCTTTTGGCTTCTGCCTGTAGCAAAAGCATTTAATGCCGGAGTATTAATATAATATAATTCCGGCATAATCATATTATTTCTGGCACACATATCCTGAACCATTTTGCAATATTCAGGATATTCATTAGGTGTCATAGGTATAGCATGATGAGATTTTAATACAATAGATTTTGAAAAGAAGTATGAAAAAAAATTAGCACCTGCCGCTATAAGAAAAGATACAAATACACCTATCATTCCAAGATTATATATATCAGAAATAATCCAACCTAAAATCATTATAAGTAGCGAAATTATAGATATAAAAACCGCTAATTTTAGTTCATTATAACGAATTGTACCAGCAACACTATATTCCATTATTAAAAACTCCCTACTCTAATTATATTTCAATATTTTCTTTCCATATTATATTTGAAAGATTAATTTTTATCCATAATATGGTTATTACAGCTATTTTTTTCTTAGGATTAACCAATACATTGATGATATCTTTTCTGAACTTTGGATGATGTTGTTTATAGTCAATAACAGATTTTACAAAAGAATTAGACCTCATACGTGATATAAAAATATTCTCAGTATCAATTTTATCAAAGAACAAATATTTTAACGCATTTATATTATTAATTTTAGGCGCAAACTCTTTGTTTTCTTTACCTGAATAACTATGTATAATATTTCCGATTAAATTTGCGGTATTTTCATCCACATTTTCAACTATGTAGTTTAAATACAAATTTACAAAAAATTGATTATCAAAAGAAATACAAGGATATTCATTTTTATATTTATTTATTAAAGAAATATAGGCTTTTATACCATTAAGATATTCATTAAATTGCCAGTTATTAAATACATCAATATCAAACTGATCAAGGATTGGTTCAACTTTTTCATTTATTTCTTTATATCCTAAAGTTTGACCGTGAGGTGCTCTTGTAAAAAGTTCAACTATATTACCAATTAAAGGTTTTTTTAGTGAAGAAAAATACTTACTATGTATGTTAACAGGGTGAAACAATGCAGTTGTTGAAAACATATAGTATGAAATTAAGTTTTTATCGTAAAAACTTCTGACAATTTTAGACATACAATTTTGAGAAAACCCTGAACCATCCAAGTCAACAAAAGCAATATTCTTTTCAATATTTTTAGTAATTTCCTGTTTTAAATATTTTAAAACCAATAGTTTTTTATCACTATTATTTTGCAAAAGGAGTTTAAAAAACTCATCACTATTTATTAATAATTCTCTAAATTTTGCAAGCTTAGTAGGGCCAAATCCTTTTGTATAATTATGAAATTTAGACGGAAGGATTTTTAAAAAGTCCTTTTTATTCAAATTACAAACACTATCTATTTTTTGATGTGTCCATAATAATGAGATGACGAATTGTTTTCTTAGTTCAATATCATTAATATCAAAAGTTGTACGCCAAGCCTTTCTTGAACCGTAAAGATATTCTGTCGTAATTTGAGGATAATCATCTTTTATTATAATATCTGCAATTTCTTTTAATATATACCCATCACGTGCTATAAAATAAAGGCAATTAATATTGTTCTTATCAGACTGTTCAAGAACCCATTTTATATACGGATAAAAGAAAACACCTGCGAGTGATACACCTAATTGAAATTTTTCATTTCTATTTTTACTTAACAATCTGACATTTTTTGCACAGCCTATTGTTAATTGAACAAATACATTGTTTGCATATTTATCTAATGCATATTTTTCGTATTCTTTAAACTCAACATAATTATATAATTGAGTATTAATACCAAATTTTAAAGGAACATCATAATCAGATTTTATATTATCTCCTATATGAAGCCAGTTAGAATATTCAACTTTTTCTATACTATGAACATACTCATAAATTCCGCCCTTTGACTTCATATACCCGACTGATGAAGAAAGATAAATTTTTATATTTTCAAATACTTTACTAAATGAACATAAAACACCTTTTATGACAGAATATGGCAAATACATATCAGATATTAAAACAACACGTTTACCTTCATTAACTAATTTTTCAATCTTTTCAATATTCTCATTAATCGGAATGAGATTTTTTATTTCTATCTCTGTTTCCAACTCTTTTAAAATATCAGCTATTTGAATAGGTAAATTATAATTAAGAGAAAATCTGTTATATATTTCTTCAATGGTAATATCGGACGGAATAAGTTCGGTTTCATTGATTTGGCGCAATTGTAATTCTGAATTTATTCTGTACTCAAAAAAGTTTTCTTTAATATCATCCGGAATATTATTATATTTATTATCAGTATTAATTATATGCTTAATAATTGCAAAAATACCTTTAGGAGTTGCAACTTTACGGGTTATAAGCGTATCAAAAATGTCAAATGAATATAGTTCAATCATACTTCTTATCCGTTCATAACCTTTAATATAAATTCAACTATTCGCTTACAACAATTTATATCATTTTCGTGCCCCATTGATAATAAAAACTTATCACAATTAACTTTAAAATCATAAATGTTCAAATTTAAAATTTGTTGTGTTAATTCTCCGTTATCGGTTGATACGGGTGAAGGTAATGTTGAAAGCGGGTAATAAAATCCGTTTTCATATTTATCAATATCAGTAGCATATATAAATGAAGGTTTTTTTAATATTGTATATTCAGGAATACAAGAGCTGTAATCACTTATTAACATATCAGAAGCAACCAATAATTCCTGCATATCGGGATATGCAGAAACATTAATAACTTCATTAATATCATATAAAGCATTAAATATTTCTTTAGGCATTAAATAATGAGGTCGAATTAATACAGACCAATCACAATTATATTTTTGTCTTAAAGTCTTTTTAAGCAATCTGATATCAATATTATAACAGTCACAACGCTTATCCGTTCTCCACGTTGGAGCATAAAGTAAGATTTTATTTTCAGAAGGAATATTATAATATGATTTTATTTTATCAATGAAATCAATTTGATTTTCATAGAAAATAACATCTCTGGCTTTTCCTAACTTAACAACATTACCATAGCCCCAAAATGCCGATTTATAAAAAACTTCTTCAAATTTACTGTCTGCAATAAAATAATCAGTATTTGCAGCTACAATTTTTTGCCATTTTGCCCAGCCAAGAGATTCATAAGCCTTGTTATTTTTAACATCATTACTTTCACGTTTTATACCCATAGAACCATGCCAGGTTTGAATACAAACAGTTTCTTTATTCTTTAACAAGCCTTTTTTATACAATAGGAAAGGATTTGCATTAATAACCCAAACCTTGGCTGTCATCATTTCAAATAAAGCTTTTAAAGAAAGATACTTTACTATTCTGAAACGTTTGGGAATAAGAGTTCTATCTGTTCCCATATTTCTAATCCAAACAAAATCCAGTTTTTTATTGTCTGATTTTAAAAACTCATTCGCAATATACTTTGGATTATCAGCATATTGCCAATTAGTAAGATTGATAAATACTATTTTATTTTTCTTTACTTTAAAAAACAAATGAATAAAATAACAGAAAATATGCTCTAAAATATATTTAGGTTCACTTTTCGGACGATTAAACTTAAAATTTATCCCCAAAACAGAAATAAAAACTTTTTCATCAATATTATCAATAGAAAAAATATATTTTAATATTTTCATTATTCTAAACTTTTAAACCAAAATAACTTTAATTATACAATTAAAAGTGTTCAATGCAATTATTATTACAATGATTGTTTAAATATCTTAAATTATGATAGAATTTCTAAAGATTAGGGTTGATAGATGGAATTTTTAAAAAATTATATAAAATCAATGCGATTATATTATGCATTTGTAACATTAACCTGCGGTTGGGCAGGTGTTGCAGCATTCCAGTACAAAAGTACATACGGTAATAATATTTTAGAGTCTTATTCGACTGAATTTTATAATACTATTCCTTTTTTAATAGACAAAATTATTGTTTTAACAATAATGTTCGTTGGTTGGGGTGTTAATCAAATTGTAAACGATTATATGGGATTAAAAGAGGACAGAATAAATGCCCCTGAGCGTCCGATGGTTACTGGAAAATTAAAACCAATTCCGGCATTATCCGTTAGTTTATTTGTTATTTTAATTGCAGTTGTATGGTCAATATATAAAAATCCGGTAAGTTTAATTCCTCTTTTAGGTGGAGTAATAATGAATATGATATATTCCGTTGCTAAAGGATACGGGATATTAGGAAATATAACTTTTGGTTTAAGTATTTCAAGTTGTATGGTATATTCATATACTGTTTTGGGCGGGAATTTAAAAGATTTTTTTACAGATAATTATACATTATTTCCATGGATATATGTTGTTATATTCAATATGATTATGACTTATTACACCTATTTTAAGGACTATAATGGAGATAAAGCATCAAATAAGAATACTTTAGTTGTGAAATTAGGTTTAAAAAGAGCCTCTTTCCTCGGATTATTTTTATCGGCAATACCTATTATAATGTTTGCCAGTTCTAAACTTTTAGGTGATTTTGTTAATGCTTATCCGTCAATTCAGGTTAAATATTATATAATATCATACCTTATCGCAGGACTTTTATTTATCTATACAGGTTTCTTATACTACAAGACAAATACGGGAGACAAAACTTATTTTAATTTAAAATATAATTTTGCGGCTTTAAGTGCTTGTCAGGCGGCAATTGTTTCTTTCTATTGTTCAATAGGAAATTTCAATTATGAAAAATCAGCAATATATAATTTAGAAGGATTAATTCTCACAATAATAAGTGTTATAAGTGTATTAACGATTTTTAAATTGGGGTATAAAAATGCAAAATCATAATAACGGAAGTTGTTCAATATTTGTTAAAACATTTATGTATTTAAAAATCGGATTACACGTAATAATAAAATACAGAAAACATTTTTCACCATCATTTGTCTATCACGCTGCAATACTGTTATTTTCATTTTGGCACAATAAAATGATTAAACTTGCAAACGGGACATATAAATTACACTTATATATACCGGCATACCCAACAAGAGCTTTTTTTAAGTCTGTAGAAGATAAACTTATTGAAAATCCGCCAAGACCGATAACTATAGTTTATTCCGTAACAAAAGCCTGCACTTATAAATGCGGCCATTGCTACCAAAGAAAAGACAAAGGAGCCGACATTCCTAAAGATTTAATGCTAAAAACAATAAAAGACATAACTGATGCAGGCGTGACTTTTTTAAACATAGAAGGCGGAGATGCCTTTTTAAGATTTGATGATTTATGTGCAATTTTAGATAGCATTGATGACAGTGTTGAAGTTTGGATAAATACAACAGGTGCAAATGTTACAAAAGAAAAACTACTTATACTAAAAGAAAAAGGTTGCTATGGATATATGGTATCACTCCACGGAGACACAAAAGAAAAACATGATTCATTTGTAGGTATAGATGGTGCATTTGAACAAGCAATTAATACGTTGAAATTATGTCATGAATTAGGCATTGGAGCTGCAATAAATACAGTTCTTGAACAAGAAAAAATAAATGACGGTTCTTTTATCAGATTAATGGATATAGCGAAAGATTTAAAAGTAAATTTTGTTCAACTTATACACCCAAAAAGAGCAGGTTTATGGCTCGGAAATGATAATCTTGCAGACGGTGATAAAAATACAATAGAATATGTTTTAAAAGCCCATAAATATTATAATAATTCATTCAGAAGTAAATATCCGGCACTACCGGCTCAAGTAGAAGAAGAGCACCCAAATAAATTCGGATGTACAGCAGGAGGTGTAGACAGATTTTATATAGGTGCCTCAGGAGAAGTTCAACCCTGTGAATTTCTCAATATATCTTTCGGAAATATAAAAGAAGAAAGCTTTGCCGTAATTTTTGCAAGAATGAGAGAATATTTTAAAGTTCCATGTCAAGATTGGCTTTGTACAACACAAGCAGGAGCAATATCAGATTTAATGAAAAAATATAATTTGGACAAAACACCTATTCCTTTTGAATATACACAAGAACTTTTAAAAGAATGGAACAGGGGTGAAAAAACTAAATTATATAAAAAACTGGGGTTATATCAATAATGACTAATAAAAATGATATTCTTTTAATTAAAAACCCTGTTTCAAGAAGCAGAAAAGGCAAAAAAAATTGGAAATACTTTTCAGATTTTGACGGGATTATTACAAAATCAAGAGAAAATGCAATTGATATTGTAAGTTCAACAAATAAGAAAGTAATAGCCGCAGTTGGCGGTGACGGAACAATAAATCAATGCGTAAACGGCATAATGAACACAGGCGGAGAAAAAATATTATCAGTATTATATTCGGGAACCAGCCCTGATTTTTGCAAATTTCACAACATTCCTATTAATCCGAATGAAGCCGTTAAAATACTAAAAGAAGGGAATATAAAAGAAGTAGATGTTTGTTCTTTAACAACAAAAGACAATAAAAACTACTGGTTTTCTTCAGGAAGTAATATAGGTTTAGGCGTTAAGGTTGCAGGTACATCAAATAAAATAAGATGGCTATTCGGAGACTTTTTAGGTACACTCATTGCACTAATATATGCAATAAGTTCATCAAAGCCATTTAATGCAAAAGTTAAAATAAATAATGAGGAAAAAGAATTAAATAATATTTGGCATTTATTTGTAATTAAAAATAATCATATAGCATCTGGATTAAAACTAAATGTAAATAATACTGATGATAATGGTATAATTTATGTTGTTTCAATAAAAAATGACAACATAAAAAATTTAATAAAAAACATAGTTGCACTATATAAAGGTAATATTAATAAAGAAAATATTGTTGGTTTTGGTAATGAAGTGTATATAGAAACAAATCCTAATCAATATATAGAATTTGACGGGGATGCATATTATTCAATAACAACTCCGATAACAATAAAATGTCATAGAAAGGCATTAAAACTAATAAAATGAAAGAATATGAAATAATATCAAAGTTATTCCCAAATACAAAAGACTTGTTTCTGTCAGATGCACAAATTGTAGAAATTAACGGTCAGAAATGGGGTATTACTTGCGATGAATTTTCATTTGAAGAAGATTTATTTACACAAAACCAACCATACACGTTAGGACAAAATTTGGTCAGTGCAACATTAAGTGACTTATATGCAACAGGTTGTAAGCCGATTTTTTATGAACATGCGCTTGTTTTTCCCAAAGATAAAAATAATGAATGGTGTGAACAACTGGCACTTGGAATAAAAGATACGTTAAATAAAGCAAACTGCACTTTGATAGGCGGGGATACAGGGCAATCAAGAAAATTTCGATACACAGGTATTGCTTTAGGAATGCAAATAAAAAATATTTCAAGAATATTCCCTGACAAAGAACAAAATTTATATATTACAGGACATCTCGGAGATGCAAATGAAGCAATTATAAAGCGCAGACCGACTCCTTTATTTGAGTTACGTGAAATTCCTGAAAATGCACTTGCTTGCATAGATACAAGCGGAGGTTTTATGGATGCAATATGGTTATTACACGGCATAAATCCTAATTTCAAAATAGAAATAGAAAATCCGCCTTGTAAAGACATAGGGTATTTATTTGCAGGAGCCGGTGAATATGAATTGTTATATACTTCCGATAAAGAAGATGAAAAAGCAATAAAAATAGGGAAAGTAATACCTAATCAAACAGGAGTATTTCTAAACGGGAAAGACGTAAAATCTGCCCCACCGGACCCAAGAGCTTACCGTTCAATTATATCATATATTCTTGCTGTAAAAAGACAAGTAAAGGGATTTTATGAACATAACAGATAGAATAGTTCGCTCCGCAAGCATAGAAAATATGGCAGATGAAAACGGAACAGTTAATATAGATACTTTATCAAGATTATATAAAAATATTTCAGCAAGAATAATAATAACAGGCTTTACCGCAGTTAGTGAAAACGGCAGAGCCATGCAAAAACTGCAAGCGGGTATATACAATGATACTCAAGAAAATGCTTGGAAAGAACTGGTTGAAAAACTTAAAAAAGAAACACCCGATAAACAACTTATTATACAACTTGCACATACGGGAAGGCAAACAACAAGAGCAAATGCAGTCGGTGCATCAAATAAAATATGTACATACTTTAGAAATATAGTAAAACCTTTAACAACAGAAGAAGCCGAAGCAGTTATAAATGATTTTGCCTATGCAGCATTGAGAGCTCAAAGAGCAGGTTTTGACGGCTGTCAGGTTCATGCAGCACACGGATATCTGATACATCAATTTCTATCAAAACATACAAATAACAGAAACGACATATATGAAGACGGAACACTATTTCTTGAAAAAATACTAAAAAAAATCAGATATGCCTGCGGTGATAATTTTCAAATCTGGATAAAAGTAAGTGCTGAAGATGATACTGGCTGGGATGTTCAAAGTACAATTGAAACTTTAATACGAGTAGAAAAGTATCTGGATAACATTGAAGTATCATACGGAACAATGGAATATGCTCTAAATATAATAAGAGGTGGATTTCCTGCGGATATAGTATTTAAAGTTAATCCGCTATTCAACAGTTTTCCTCAAATAATAAAATATCTGGCAAAATTATTACTAATTCCGAGATATAAAAAGATTTTCAAACCATTTACATATAACTATAATTTGGAATTTGCAAAAGAAATAAAAAAGAATGTAAAAACTTCGATAACGGTTGTAGGTGGAATTAGAAAACTTGATGACATTGAAATGATTTTAAATTCAGGCATGGATTATGTAAGTATGAGCAGACCTTTTATATGTGAACCAGACCTTGTTAATAAAATAAAATGCGGTCAATGGTCTGAATCAAAATGTACAAATTGTAACCTTTGCACAATATATTGTGATAGTGAGAATCCGATACACTGCTATGTTTATAATTAGTGTTTAATAATGGTCAAGCCGACAATAACTATTGCCGGCTTGCTATATTATATGAAAAAATTTACGGAACTCACTTTTTACTCCTAACTTAATACTCTCGTAAAGTTTTTCATAAATATAATATATTTAAGTTTTTTTAAATAAAAAAATTGCCATAAAAAAAGACTAAAATTTAATAAAATTTTAGTCTTTATATTATGTGTTAATTAAATTAATCGTCTATTTCATCTTCAATTTGTTCAATATATGCAGCAACTTTTTCAAATTCAGCATCATCTTCAATTTCTTCAAACAAATATTCTTCACCTTCACGTTTTATACGCATAACAATGACTTCATCATCTTCACAACCACAATCACAATCATGTTCTGTCGGAATTAATAGCGCATATTCAACGTCATCTACAGTAACGAAATCCATTACTTCAAAAGATATTTTATTTCCGTTTTCGTCAACGGTTTCTACAATGTTATCATTTTCTTCTGCCATACTTTTCTCACTTTCTATCTAAATATTGTTGTAATATTAAACAAGCACTTTTTAAATCTACTAACTTTTTGTCTTTTGTATATTTATGACCGGTTTGAGCAAGAATAAACTCCGCCTGACGGCTTGTTAGTCTTTCATCTTCAAATATTATTTCATATTCATCTTTAAAATTTTCAGTAAAATTGATACAATCCTGAGCCTGTTCACCTATTGTATTATTCATATTTTTAGGCAATCCTGCAACAATTTTTTTAATACCATTATCGGTACAAATCTTTTTTATCTTTTCAATTGCTATTTTTTCGGGTTCACGCATTATTGTTTCAACTGGATGCGCTATTAAACCTAACGCATCACTCATTGAAATACCTATACGTTTTTTACCGATATCAAGTCCTAATACTTTATCCATCTAACCAATTTTTCCCCAATTTTTCTAAAACCTTATCAAGTTTTTTTCCGTCAAACTTACTTTCTTCAGAATTCTTTTTTCTGAATATGTTTGCAGATAAAGCTGCATCTTTTAAGTTTTCTTTTTGTGCAACAAAATAATTAAAAATACTCCTTTGTATTATTATTTGTTTAAATAAGGTTAAATAATCCTGATTATTTATCATCGTATAAAATATATCAGCTTCTTTTGTATGTTTATTAGTTCTAAGCAGATAAATTAAATTATAAACTCTGTTTAACCATATATTTGAAATTTCATTATTAAATACTATATCAACAGCATCTCTAACTCTTGTATTAACATCATCAATATCAAATTTATTTGAAGAATAAATATACTCGACAAGACTTTTTATATGCTTATTTTCAGAAGGAGTAATAAACCAACGCAAAGTATAATCTTTTGTTAAAATATCAAGTATTTTTTCTTTAGAACATAGTTGAACTTTGCAATTATTATAAACATAGTCTTTCAGGCTGACACCTAAAGGATGTATATCATAAATCAATGGAGCCCAGCAGACAAATTCATACGGAAACCTGCCTTTATTCTTTTGAGTAATCTCAACAGCTTCATTAATTCTGGATTTTATATATTCCGGAGAAACTTTATATTTTCCCTCAGTTTTATAAAATTTACCAATAATTTTTATAACTTCTTCCTGAATAATATTATAGAATCCAAAGCAATCAATTATTCCATGTATATCGGAAATAACAACAGCAGCCAATAAGTATGCACCATTTTCAGAACATCTTGATATTAAAAGAGCCTGATTTCCGTGTCCATCAGGAATTGTTGTAAAGAACTCTGCAGGAATTGATGAACTAATCATATTATTAAAATAATCAACTGCTAATTCCGCTTTAGCACCTGATAATTTTAATTTTTTCAATCCTACTTTACATGCATTAACAATGGCAGGATTATTACTGACTTTAAGAAGAAATTCAAAAGGAGCAATAGCAATTGAAGATTTTGATTCGGACAAAATATCAATAGCTTCTAAAACAAAATCATCCTCAAAATCAGAATACAAAATAGGATAAACAATATTTGCAAGAACATCACCTTGATAATCGGCTCTTAATGACTGCAACAAAAGATTTCTGTCATGGGGTGAAACGGCAGAAACGAAATCTAAAAAATCAAGCATTGATTCGGGGTTAAAATATGCGGAATCTAAAAGTCGTTTAGTTTCTTTATCAAGCACTTCTTCAGGATTGTCAAAATACTGAGGAAGTTCACTAAAATCACAACCTCCGCCAACAATTCGTAATAACTGAACAAGTTTATATTTTAACTCATCAGATAATGTTGAAGTTCTCAATACATCCATTACTTTTTCAATAATATACTCACTTGAAACCAGTTCTTTCAATAGTACGGAAGAAAAGGTATATTGAGTTTCATTCAATTTAATAAACTCTTTGAGAAATACATCAAACAAAGTTTTTCGGTCTTCTATTTGAGAGAGTTCTTCATAAAAAGAAATAAGCACCTCCTCATTAAACGACGGAATAGACTTAATTTCTGAAATAACGGAAAGAACTTTTGCTCTAATTTGAAGTTTAGATAATTGAGGCATTATTTAATTTTGCTCCAGAATATATCAAGAATTTTTTGAGCTTCACCTGAAGGCAATTTATCTTCTAAAATAAGATATTGAACAGCAATCATAGTACATTCTGAACATATATTAACACCAGGACCTTGTACCATCTTTGCAACTTGAGTATTTGGTCTGCCGCAAAAACTGCAATGAACTACCTCAGGTGAAGATGATTTTTTCTCTGAATTTGTTTCTTTAACCTTTGGCTCTTTAGATTTGTTTCTTGCACTCTTTAATGAAACTATTTTTTCGGAATCACTCATATTTGTCTCTCAATAAAACTACTCCTCCAAATATTGTATACTATTTTAAAAATATTGCAAAATTTTCATTTTAAGTTTATAGTGTAAAAAATACTTAAGGGGATTTTATGAAGAAAATATTATTGTTATTTACAATATTATCCGTTTCTGTGATAACAACAGCCTGCATAAATAACTTTGCTATTCAAGAATTAAATAATAAAGCCGAATCATATATGAATAAAGGTGATGTAGAAACAGCTATATGCAGATTAAAATCCAGCTTGGATTTAGACAATGATGTATATCAAACTCATTATAATTTGGCAGTAGCATACAATAACACAGGTAATTATGAAGGTGTTATTAACGAAAGCAAAAAAGTTTTAGAATTAAAACCGGATTTTTATGATGCATTATATATAATGGCAATTGCAAAAGAAGCTATAGCTTATCAAATTATAGAACAACACGAAAATCCTGATGAAATGTCACTTGATGAAATAGCTGATTTTAACAATAAAGCTTCAGATGCTGTTGATACTTTCAACAAATATCTTGTAAATAAAGCAACCGCAACTGAAACAGAGCAAATTAACAATAAAATTGCTGAGATAAATAATAAAATAAAAGAATATACCGATATTTACGATAGAAAAAGTATGCAAGAAGAAGCTCCTGCAGAAGAAGAAATAGTAAATGAAGATAATAATGAAGAATCCGAAGAAGTAACGGAAGAAGAAAATCAGGAAGAAATTTCGGAATAGATATGTTTCAATCTCCGGGTGGAATAGCATTTACTATAGGCAATACAGATATATATTGGTATGGCATAATTATGTCATTTGCTATACTTGTCGGAATAATTTTTGTTTGTTTTATAGCTAAAAATTTTTTTAAAGATATATCAACTGATACAATCTACGATTTGTCTTTTGAACTAATAATTTCAGGCTTAATTTTTGCAAGACTGTATTATGTAATAATGGATTATAAATATTTTCTAAAATATCCTTATGAAATTCCTGCTATATGGAATGGCGGAATATCAATTCAAGGAGCAATACTGGGTGGAATAATCGCAGGAATAATATACACAAAAAGAAATAATTATTCATTTTTAAAATTTGCTGATTTATTTTCTTTTGGATTAATAACTGGACAAATAATAGGTCGATGGGGAAATTTCTTCAATTCTGAAGCATTTGGTTTACCGACGGATATGCCTTGGAAATTATATATTCCATATCAGGCACGACCATTAGAATATAAATCTTTTGAGTTTTTTCACCCGACTTTTTTATATGAATCATTATTAAACATTATTGTTCTTATGATTATGCTTCTTATACTTAATAAAATAAAAGAAAGAAAAGACGGAATTATATTTTTTACATACATAATTTTATATTCTATTGTAAGAATAATCGTTGAATCTATACGTATTGACAGTGTTTTAAATATTGGATGCTTCCATATTGCGCATATAACTTCTGCTATATTTATTATAACGGGTACAATTTGTATATTAATAATAAAAAATAAACAGAAATTTGACATTTAAAACATATAAAAAAAGGAGTAGATATGTATAATAATGATATGTTTATGGCTATTATAGCAATAGTTGGTATTCTTCTTGGTTTTATAATGGTATTTGCTATTCCTGTATTAATATCATTTATCACTAAAATAATAGTGGAAAAGAAAACAAAAAAGCAATATACAATAAGAGTATATTCTATGTCACTTTTTATTGTTTTTACATTGTTTGTTATGGCATTATTAATTGGTATAATTTTAGCACCTGATGTTGCATTTAATTCTACACCAAATCCTGATGATATTTTTGAGTACAATCCAAAATTGGGACTAAGTGGGATTATATATATATTAACTATTATCCCAATATCTTATTTTTGGATAATGAAAAATATTGTAAAAAAAGTTGAACCTAATTACAAAAAAAATGTTGAGTTGATAGATATAGACGAAACAATAAAACGAAACTAAATAAATTATAGACATTGGCATTAGTTTTATAAAATATATGAAAAGATAAAACAACATAAAAAAGGATACAAGCATTGTTTGAATTTTTATAATATTTGTTGGTTTATTAATATCTTTTATAATTAAATTAATAGTAGAAAAATGCACTAAAAACAGATATAAAATAAGAGTGTTTCCTTTAACAATATTTATTATAATTAACATTATATTTTTAGCATTATCTGTCGGGCTTATTTCTTATCGTGATTATGATATTAAATTTATAGCCAAAATCTTCTGTATATTTTTAATGGGAATTACAACCATATTGCCAAATTATTACTTAGTTTATAAAAGAATTGTACAAAAACAACCATATAATATGATTAAAAATAAGACTAAATAATTTTGTAAAGCGGGTAATTTGTTTTATAATATATTTATGAAAAGAAAACAAATATTGCTTGTTGAAATCATAATCTGGCTGCTTATAATATTTTGCGGTTCGTTATTCTTTATATACAGAACAACAATTAAAGATAGCTCACAAAATACATATTATATATTCTTTGATGATGTTGAAGGGTTGGTAAAAGGTTCCCCCGTTCGATTAATGGGTATAAATATCGGACATATAAAAGACATAAAAATATTTGACAACAAAGTATTTGTTTCAATTCTTGTAACAAAAGAAGGTGTAATCATACCAAAAAGTGCAACCGCTACTATAGAATTTTACGGGCTTGGCGGTTCAACATCACTTGAACTTAACCCTTCAACTGCAACAGAAGATACCGGTAAAGAAGAAATTATACCGTCTGATTCATATAGCGTACAAGATTATTGGAACGGTTCTAAACTTTCTTCAGAAGTAATGATTGTGCTTTATGACGGATTAAGAGAAACTATTGATAACTCAGGAATAATGCATAAAAGAGAATTATTGAAGCAGAATAAAAAAGTTTTAAATTTAATTAACGGAACAAAAGAAATAAATAAAACGCAAACAGTAATTATTAATAAAATGACGAAAGAAACAAAAGATTATCTTCAAAATAAAAATACTAAACAAGAATTAGACGAGGATGAAAATGGTGATGGAATTTAAAAATGTAGAAGTTGTAAAACACCCTTTATGCTGCCACAACTTGAGTATTATAAGAAACAAAAATACAAAAGCGGAAGTTTTTAGAAATGCCATAAGAAGAATAACTTATTTATTATTTTATAAAGCAACGGAAGATTTGGAACTCGAAAATATAGAAGTAGAAACTCCATTAGAAAAATGTATAGCACAAAAACTAAGTTCTAAAAAAGAAATAATTATTGCACCAATATTAAGAGCAGGATTAATATTTTCTGATATTGCAAATGAAATAATGCCTTTTGCTACTGTAAGGCATATTGGTATGTATAGAGATGAAGACACACTGACACCGGTTTGGTACTATAATAAAATTCCTGTTGAGTTTGAACATCCGGAAAATAAAATTATATTAATTCTTGACCCAATGCTTGCAACGGGTAATTCGGCAATAGATGCAATAAAACTTTTTGCGAACAAGAAAGTACCACAAAAAAACATAAGATTTGTTAGCCTTATTAGTGCACCGGAAGGATTAAAAAGAGTTACTGAATTATATCCTGATGTTAGAATTATCACGGCAAACATTGATAATTGTCTGAATGGCTCAGGATACATACGTCCCGGTCTTGGTGATGCAGGTGACAGAATATTTAATACGGTAGAAAATTAATGTTTTATTTTGAAAACTTTTATGGAAAAAAAATATTAAAATCGTCTTTACTACAAGATAAAGATTGTTTTTTTACGACCCGAGAATTTGTCCTAACACCTTCAAACAGAACAGATTTAGCTGATGAATGTGAAAAGAACAGAAGTTTTCTCAAAGAAAAACTTCATTCTAATTATATAACAACAGCGAAACAAGTACACGGGGATAATATTGAGATAATTGAAAGTAATAAAACATTTTATGACAACACTGATGCAATGATATCAAATATTCCTAATACATTGTTATTAATGAATTTTGCTGATTGTGTGCCGATTATTCTATATGATAAAGAGAGCAAATCGGGTGCAATAGCCCATGCAGGCTGGAGAGGAACTGCTGCAAAAATAGCATATAAAACAGTACAAAAAATGCAGAAAGAATTAAATATTAAACCTGATTCTATCATTGCCCTAATCGGTCCTTCTATAGGGAAATGTTGTTTTGAAACAGGAGAAGAAGTCTTTGAACAACTTATTGAAGATAAACAAAATAAAGAATTATACGAAGAAAAGAACGAAAAATATTTTATAGATTTAAAAAAAATCAACTATAATCAACTAAAAGAGGCAGGTGTGGAAAAAATAGATACATGCACCTATTGCACATGTTGCATGTCTGATATATTTTTTTCATATAGAAAAGAAAAAGGTATTACAGCAAGACATTCTGCCGTAATAAAAATATAAGGGGAAAAATATGTCAGTAATTGAAAAATTAGCTATTATATCTGATACAATAACAAAAGTTATGAATTTTGTTATAACTGATGAACTTATAAAGCCTGATTTTGATGAATATTTAAAAACACTATCAGCAACAAATGCAGACAGAGGCAGATTACAAGCGTTACTAATCCCTTATATTTTTGAAAGAAGACTTACTGAAAACAGGAAAACAATAATACAATTATTTAAAGATAAAAATTCAGACTTATCAAAAGAAGAAAATGAAATACTTGAATGTCTTTCAAAATCATTCTCATCAGTTTATGAAATAAGAAGAGTATTAAGCAACGGATTTGAAATGTACAACCTTGTTAATGAAAGGATGTACAAGGTACTATCATTGGTAAAAATGAACAATTTTAGAGGAATTACCCCCGGACAATATGCACTTTGCAGAATATTTCCGATGAAAGATGAAAATTACCTTCTTGAAATATCTAATGTTCTTTCGAGTATAAACAAAGAAGAAGTATATAAATATGCAATAGCTAAAATTATTGAAAGACCTGAAGATGCTTACGAACAAAATCCGAAAAAATTGCAACAAATAGAAAACTTAGTAAAAGATTTCGGCGAAAAATTTGATAAATGCTTTGGTAAAGACGAAATAATAACCACAAACCATTATGCGGATAACATAATCAATATGTTTAACGAATACTGCGACAATGACATAATGCCGGTAAAAGAAGCAATTGAAGCTAATATCAAACAAGTTGAAAATAACAGGTATTTTACGGTTTCTGACTTTAAAAATTCATATTCTGACTTTATGGAAAAATCATTGGAAGGATTTTCTTCTCACAATTCGGTATATGATATAGCCATTATTTATGATAAAGAACTGGGATTGTTTGTATTACCGTTTTATCAAACTTTCTGTAAAATATATGAAGCAGAAGATTATAAAACCGTTCAAGGCTATAAAGATTGTATTAAAAACTTCTTAGAAAACGACAAAGTTCCTGCAAACATTATAAAAAGAGTAGCGGGAAAATATAAAAACTTTATGGATAGAACAAATGAAATCCTTGAAACTAATTACACATTGGATTCATTATTAAGTTACTATAAAGCAGACTCACTGGAAAAGAAAATCTTTTCATCTGCAAGTGTTTTGTATTCATCAAGAATATTTGAATTAATGATGAATTATGTATCCATAAAAGAAGAATCAAAAGAAAAACAAAAAGAAGGTATTGATTATTCACACGTAGGCAGAAATGATAAATGTCCTTGCGGCAGCGGAAAAAAATATAAGAATTGTTGTATGAATAAGCAATAATCAATTATTATTTTTATAATAATTACAATACTTACAAATTCCACATTTTGAGCAATCTGGTTTTGTCGGCTTGCAAACATTTTGCCCAAGTGTAACAAATATTGTATTTATTTCAGACCATTTATCTTTAGGCAGATTAGATTTTAAAGCCATTTCTGTTTCTTCGGGTTCTTTTGTAGAACATAAACCAATTCTGTTTGATATTCTATGAACATGCACATCTACACAAATACTTGGTAAACCGTACCCTTTAGACTGAACAAGATTAGCGGTCTTTCTTCCGACACCTTTAAATTTAACCAGTTCATCAATTTCTTTTGGAACGATACTGTTATGATGATAATAGAGTTCATTTGCTATATCTAATATTTGTTTTGCTTTGTTTTTATAAAAGCCGACAGGATAAATAGCTTTTTCTAAATCTTCTAATTTTACATTTAAAAAATCCTTAGGTGTTTTGCCAAGTTTAAGCATTCTCATTGTTGCAGGATAAGTTGTTCTGTCATTAGTTCTTAATGATAAAATACAAGCAATCAGAACAATAAACGGATCATGAATATCTTCCATAAACTTGACAAATTCAGTATAAGGAAGATTCATATTTTTTATAGTTTCAACTATTTTATCAAAATTTTTAATCATAGGATTATATTAACATAAAATAGCTAAGTTTATTTTGCTATAATATAAACAATGTGCTAAACTAAAATTGAATTAGGATAAGAATAACAGGAATGATTATGTTTGAAAAATACTTTTCGGAAAGAATTAAGAATACACCTTCATCTTTTATAAGAGAGATATTAAAAGTAACGCAAAACCCGGAAATTATATCATTTGCAGGAGGTTTACCTAACCCTATATCTTTTCCGCAGGAAGAGTTAAAAGTATCAATGAACAGAATAGCCGAAATGTATGGGGCAAAAATATATCAATATTCGACAACATTAGGATTAGACAGCCTAAGACAATATATTGCAGACAGATACAAAAAAATTTGGAACATGAATATTACTATTGATAACGTAATTATAACAACAGGTTCTCAACAGGCATTAGATTTAATCGGAAAAGTATTTATTAATAAAGGCGATAATGTAATGGTTGAAAAACCGTCATATTTAGGTTTAATTCAATCTTTTTGCGTATATGAAGCGAATTTTGTCACAACAAAACTGAATGATGACGGGTTAGATATTGAAGATTTAAGAAATACTCTAAAAACACATAATCCTAAACTTGCATATTTAATACCAAATTTTCAAAATCCTACAGGATTAACTTATACTCAGGAAAACAGAAAAAAAGTATTTGAAGAAATAAAAGACAAAGATATGCTTCTTATTCAAGATGATCCATACGGAGAATTGAGATTTGAAGAAGGAGAAAGAATACCTTATATAGGTTTAAACCAAACAGAAAAAAACTTATATTTAGGCTCTTTTTCAAAAATAGTAACTCCCGGAATGAGATTAGGTTATATTATTGCAAATAAAGAAATAATAAAAATGCTGGAAACTGCAAAACAAGCAGCTGATTTACACTCAAATATATTCGGACAATACCTTATTTCCGATTATTTATATAATAATGACTTGGATAAGCACATTGAAAAAATCAAAGCATTATACAAATCTCAGGCTAATGCTATGGTTAGTGCAATGGAAGAATTTTTTCCATCAAATGTTAAATTTACAAGACCTAAAGGCGGTATGTTCACTTGGGTAACACTTGAAGAAGGCAAAGATGTAATGAAATTGTTTGATAAAGCAATTCAAAGACAAGTTGCATTTGTACCTGGACATCCTTTCTATGTAAATCCAATTAATGTAAATACTTTAAGATTAAACTACACAAATGCTGATTCCGATACTATTAAAACAGGTATAAAACGCTTAGCGGAAGCACTGAAAGAAATATAAATAATCCATTTAAGTATTTTATCTGATTTCTGATTATTATATAATTAAAACGGAATTAAGATAAAATGAATGAAAAAGAAACAGCCTATTCTGAAACGGTATCTGAGAAAAGCAATAAAATTATAAGAAAAGTACAAAATATACAAGAGGAAGAAAAAATATTATCTGTTCTTTCTCATTTGGATATGCTTGGAAAAGATATAGTAAATACCCAAATTTTATCTCAAGAAGAAAATCTTCTTGAGCATGAATATATAAACGGAATAATTCATTCCGAAGAATATACGGAGTCTATGTCTTATGATATAGCAAAAGAAGAACTGCAACTTGCTCTTAAATTATTAGATAACAAAATATACAGTTGGGATTTGTTGCCTCATAATTTTACTTTTCATAACGGGCAATGGATTTTATACGATTTTGATTCAATATCGCTAAAACCATCAAACATTAAAACATTAGTAAGAGGTTACTTTAAAATAGTATTCAGTACTTTTGAACTAATACAAATTATAAAAAGAAAAGACTTGAAACAATGTTTTCTTAACAGGGTAAAATGCTCAGATTTAATAACAATGATACCTTTTAAGAATTGGCTAAAATATTTTTTAAGATTAAACTATAGTATGTTATTGCTTTCTTGTAAAAAATATAAAAGAACTTACCAATATCTTTATGAAATATGCAGTGAATACGAAAAAAACTTAGAGAGAAAAATATATAAATTTAATAATACTCAAGAAACTCAACAATTATTTGATTTTATAAACAATATAATTAAGGAATACAGCCCTAATAGAATATTTTGCATAGAAGAACTTGCTGCCAATTGGGCACTTTCAACAAACTGCAATTTAGATAAATTTATTTATCTTGATAATTACGATATAACTGACGAAATATATAATTATATAATACAAAACAAGCGTAAAGACATAACAACCGGGGTTCTTTATCCTCTTTCGGATGATAAAGATATAAAAAAGGAATATAAAAACAGAGCTTTATATGACAGCTATGCAAAAAAGCGTTTTTATTCCGATTGCGCAATACTACTCAATAATACAGATATTAAAACAATAAATGAACTTTGTGATTTTTCCGAAAAACTTTTAATAATCAAAACAGATACAACAAATAGAAATGAAATATTAAACTTTTTAAAATTAAGATTTCAAACTGTAGAAGTAAAAGAAATAAATAACGAACTGATTATCATAGCAATTAACAATATAAAACCATATAACAATGACAATAATAAAAATGAATACAAAAACTTTAATCGTGGCGAATTAGCAATAGAACAAACAAAATTAACAAAAAAATTATTAAAATAAATTAATTACTATAAAAATTTATTATTAAGTTATAAAATAATAATATATTTATAACCTTATAATATCGCCTTACGTACGATACAATATTAGTTATAATCATAAAAAATAGAATAGAACAAATCCGACGGGAGAATAAAATGGAAAAATCCAAGAGAATTATATTAACAATTTTGTCATTAATTGGACTGGCATTAGCTATTGAATTATGTGTCGTATATTACAATGCAAACTTTGCAGTTGATGCAAAGCCAAGCATTTGTGCAATAAATGAAATGATGGATTGTGACGGAGTTGCAAGAACCAGTTACTCACAATTCTTCGGCGTACCGTTATCTTTATGGGGCGTATTATTATATTTATTCTTCCTTTTTATGACGTATGTAGACAAACTTCAAGACAAAAAGTTCATGGGTATTCTAAAAGTATTCAAGAACCCTGCTTCATACATATTCTGTATCGGACTCTTTTCCTTCATTATTTCAATGATTTTAGGTTGTATTTCCATATTAAAAATAAATGCAGTTTGTATATTCTGTTTTATGACATATTTTGTCAATCTGTTAATCGCTATAACTGCAAAAACAAAAGGAATTTCCATAACGGATGAAGTCAAAATCAGTATAACAGACTTTTTTGATGCATTAAAAGACAAAAAAAATGTATTTTGGTTAGTACTTGTATTACTAATGTTTGCATCAATGTTAGCTTATACAACAGTATCAAATATATTTTCACCTCAAATAAAAAAAATGCAGGAATTAAAAAGCAAAATCGGCAGCTACAGAGAAATTGTAGACGGAAATTCAATTGGTCCAAAATCTGCAGATGTAATAATTAATGAGTATATGGATTTCAATTGCGGCGGATGTTTATTCACGCACATGTACTTACACAGAATAGTAGATGAATTTAAAAATGTTCGTGTAATACAACATCAACTTCCGCTGGAAAAAGCCTGCAATCATAATATGCAAGATGAAGGACATAAAAACTCTTGTATAAAATCAAAATATGCACTTGCAGCAGCAAAACAAAATTTATATTGGGAAATGGCTGATTTATTATTCTATGATGGACCTGATAATGAAAAAGAAATTATTGAATCTGCAAGACTACTTGATTTCGACATAAAGAAATTAAAAGAAGATGCATACAGTGAAGAAGTTGCACAAGAATTATCAGCTTCAATTGATGATGCTGACAGTAAATCAATTAACGGAACACCTACAATATATATAGGTATAAAGAAACAAATGGGAGTAGGTTCTTATTTCGATTTCAAACAAACAATAATAGATAATGGCGGGATAGAAAAAGAACAAAATGAATGATAAAAAAGTACTTGTTCATGCCTGCTGCGCAGTTTGCAGTGCACACCCAATAAATGTACTGACGGAAATGGGGTATACGCCTGTTTTATATTTCTTTAATCCGAACATATTTCCACCGGAAGAATTTGACAGAAGATTAAACGAACTTATAAAATATGCAGAGAAAAAACAAGTTGAGTTAATAGTTGAAAAACAAGATGCTTCAGGTTGGTACAATTGTATAGCAGGATTAGAGAACGAACCTGAAAGAGGGAAACGATGCGCAAGATGTTTTGAATACAGACTTTTATTTACTGCATTAAAAGCATTCCAACTGGAATACCAATACTTTACAACAACACTAACAGTAAGCCCGCATAAACAATCAAAAGTTATCTTTGATATTGCAAAAGAACTTGCAGCAAAATATGAACTTACATTTCTGGATATTGATTTTAAGAAGCAAGACGGGTTTCTTAAAACAATGCAAATAGCAAAAGAAGAGAACTTTTACAGGCAAAATTACTGTGGATGTGAATTTAGCATATTCAATTAATCTATTTTTATGTTTTGTTTTAAAAATGCTTCTATAAAACCGTCAATATTTCCATCCATAACAGAATCAACATTACCTACTTCAAAGTTAGTTCTATGGTCTTTTACCATTTTATACGGATGAAAAACATAAGAACGAATTTGAGAACCAAAATTAATATCTACATTCTGTCCTTTTAATTTCATTAATTTTTCTTCATGTTCTGCCTGTTTTATTGCCAATAATTTTGAAGCAAGTATTTGCATAGCTGTTTCTTTATTTTGCAACTGTGAACGTTGCTGCTGGCAGCGTACAACAATTCCTGTAGGTTTATGTAAAATTCTAACGGCAGTTTCTACTTTATTAACATTCTGACCGCCTGCACCACCTGAACGCATAGTATCAACAACAATATCTTCTTGAGGGATTGTAATTTTTTTACTAAAATCCTCAATAACAGGGCTGACTTCTAAACTTGCAAAACTTGTCTGTCTTTTTCCGTTAGCATTAAATGGAGATATTCTTACAAGTCTGTGAACGCCTTTTTCTGCTTTTGCTAACCCATAAGCATACTTACCGCATACTTTTATTGTTGCAGACTTTATTCCTGCTTCTTCTCCATCGGAATGCTCAATCATATCAACTTTCCAATGTTTTGATTCAGCCCAACGAGTATACATTCTTAAAAGCATTTGCGCCCAATCTTGAGCATCAGTACCACCGGCACCTGCATTTACTGTTATAATAGCATCTGCTTTGTCATATTCACCGCTTAATGTCGATTCTATTTCCCAAATTTCCAACTGTGATTTTAAATTTTTAGATATTCTGTCAATTTCACTTAATAATGACTCATCTTTTGTTTCATCATAGAGTTCAAATAAAGTATCAATATCACTTATATTATTCTTCCAATTAGATATTTTTTCTAAATTATCTTTATCTTCTTTTATTTCTTGCGAAATTTTTGCAGACAACTCATTATTTGACCAAACATCACTTTGCTGCAATTTCGATTCATTTTCTATTATCGAATTAGAAAGAGAGTTAACATCAAAAACTTTCAATGCTTTTTCAAACATTGTCCTAACAGGTGTATAGTTTTGTTTAACTTCTTCATAAATCAACTCTGTTAACCTTTTTTCTTATCCGTTGCAAACTCTGAATCCAAACGTAAAAATACAGGTTTTATTTTATCTTTTTCAGTAATTTTACCGGTTTTTATACCGTTCCAAACAAGTTTATCATATTTATAGTTTTGTTCTTCATCTAATTGAGTTAAAATATCTGCAGCAATATTTGGACAGTATGGATATAACATTATAGCAATATGACGCATTGCTTCAAGAACATTATAAAGTACTTGACCACATTCAACCATTTTACCTTCTTTAGCTAAAGTCCACGGAGCATTTTCTGTTACATACTTATTAACATTATCGGCAAAAGCAACTATAATATTTGCTGCTTCAGCTATTTCAAAATTATTAAAACAATTAATTATCTGTTCTTTTGAATTAGCTGCAAGGATTGCTATTTTAGAATCTTTATTTGTAACGAACTCAGATTTAATTTCACCATCAAAATATTTAACCAGCATATTTAGAGTTCTGTTTAACAAATTACCTATATTATTAGCCAAATCAGCATTAACTTTTTCTTTAAAGTCATCATCAGAATAGTTTCCGTCTTTACCTGTTTGAGCAGCAGAAGCCATATAATATCTGAAAGCATCTGGTTTTTCCAAATTAAATGCTTTTAATACATCATGCGGAGCAATAACATTACCTAAAGACTTACTCATTTTTGATTGGTCAAGTGTAATCCAACCATGAGCATATATTGATTCTGCTAAAGGTAAACCTAAAGACATCAATATTGCACTCCAATATATTGAATGGAATTTAATAATGTCTTTACCTATTACATGTACATTAGCAGGCCATAATTTTTTAAACTGGTCAGAAGGATTTTCTACATCATAACCAATCGCAGTAATATAATTAGAAAGAGCATCAATCCATACATAAATTGACTGAGTATCATCATCAGGAACTTCTATACCCCATTGAACAGATGATTTAGTTCTAGATACAGATATATCTTCTATATTTTCCAATTGATTTAAAATTTCATTAACTCTTGATGCCGGACGTATAAAATTAGGATGTGATTTAATATAATCAGCAATTTTATCTTTATATTTAGAAAGTCTAAAGAAATAATTTTCTTCAGTTATTTCTTCCGGTTTCTTTTGATGATCAGGACATAATCCGTCTTCAGTTAAATCTTTTGCACTTAAAAATGCTTCACAACCGTTGCAATACAATCCGGTATAAGAATGCTTATATATATCACCATTTTCCAACAATTTCTTAAATATTTGTTTGACAACTTTTTTATGTTTCTCATCAGTTGTTCTTATAATTTGGTCATAACTGATTTCAAGTTCTTTCCAGGCTTGTTCAAACTTAGAGAAGTTTTCATCACAGAGTTCTTTTGGAGTAATTCCCTTTGATGCAGCAGTTTTTTGTATTTTTATACCATGTTCATCGGTACCTGTTAACATATATGCATTATCTGTAATTTGTCTTTTATGTCTTATTATTACATCAGATAATATTTTTTCATAAGCGTGACCAATATGCGGAGCACCGTTAACATAATCTATAGCAGTTGTTAAGTAAAATTTATCTTGCATTTTTATACACCTTTGAACTTATATGATAAAATTAATTTAACACAAAGGTATTTTATAAAAAAGGGCTTAGTATGAGTGAACGATTAAATAACAGAAAAAATAACGAATTAAGAAACATAAGAATAACTAAAGATTATACAAATCATGCTTTAGGTTCTGTTTTAATAGAATTTGGCGATACAAAAGTTATTTGCACTGCTTCAGTTGAAGAAGGCAAGCCTAAATGGATGGACAAAACTGACCCAAGGGGTTGGGTAACAGCAGAATATTCATTATTACCCGCATCTACTCATACAAGAGTCCAAAGAGAAAGAAATAAAATATCAGGAAGAACTCAAGAAATACAACGTTTAATTGGAAGAAGCCTTCGTTCTTGCGTAGATTTAGAGAAATTAGGTGACAGAACTGTTACTATAGATGCTGATGTAATTCAAGCAGATGGAGGTACAAGATGTGCTTCAATTTGCGGAGGATTTGTAGCAATGAATATAGCATTTAACAAGCTTATTGAACAGGGAATATTAACTAAAAACCCGATTATAGAGCCAATTGCAGCAGTATCAGTCGGTTTAATTGACGGAGAAATAAAATTGGATTTAGATTATAGCGAAGATTCACACGCACAAGTTGACAGCAATGTTGTAATGACAAAATCCTCCCAAATTATAGAATTTCAAACGACAGCAGAAGGTGCACCTTTTGAAAAGTCACA
>JAFUEV010000046.1 GCA_017470245.1 bacterium
AATCTCTCTTACTTAACTATACAACAATATAATTCTCTATGAATCATATATTTATATTATTTGGTTCTCATGAATTTTATTATTTGAAAATCTAATAGCCCACTAAACCATAACAATATCATACCATATTCTTTGACTATTGCAACTAGTTATTATTTTGTAATAAATTTTCAGCACTTTTATATCTTACATACGCATAGGCATTAAATTTTAATGAGCCAAAAACTATTTTTACAAACTCATCATTATACGGTATGAATTTTGCAAAGCTGATTTCATCAGCATCATAATCATTCTTTGTTTCCTTAGCTTTTATTTTGCCTTTTAAAAATTGCGCTTGATAAAGAGAAATATATATATTATTATCTTTATCCTTTTCTCCGTATATATTATAAAAACCTCGTTCTATTGTTTTCCCGTCAATAATTATGTCTACCGGAATATTTAAAAGACATCCTTCTTCTTCGGAGTTTTTTAAAGGATCTTGAGCTTGAATTTCACTCAAAGGGTCTAACCCAGGGTGTAAACTTGTCCCGCCGCCGCTTATTTTTCTAATCATTCTTTTTCTTTTTCTTGCATCTTTTTTCTTTTGTCCTGCCTGCAAGGTATCAATAGCTTTTTCAAATTCCTGATTTGTAATAGGCTTTTGACCGTCCCACGCTCTGTCAATTCCTGTGTAATCATCAAAAAAATCGCCTTCTGCATATGATGCAGTGCAAAATATTAACAATGTAAAAAGAATAACTAAAAACTTTTTCATAATAATAGTATATACTTATTTTTATTTAAAAGTAAAGGCATTTATATGTGTTAAGAGCGCTCCGGCAGCATCTAACCTCGTCTGTAATAACAAGTTCTTTATAACTCTTCCCCTTTTTTTTATTATAATGTATAATGATAAAGAACCATTAATAAGAGAGATTTAAATGTTTATCAGTTCTAACATAATGATGTTTGTTATTGCGCTTGTTGTCGCTGCTGCGGCAATATATGTGTTATATGCAATAATATTGTATCAAGGTGGTAGCGGAAAAGGTGAGGACCTGCAATTATCGACAAAAAACATTCTTGAGCAGGTGAAAGTTCTCTATGATACGCAAGAGTATGCGTTGGTACAGCTTTTGGCAACAAAATATTTAGACAGAGTTCCAGGACATTTAGATGTAAGGATTTATCTTGCAAAAGCATATTATGAGGACAAAAAATATAATCAAGCAATAAAACATTGTTCAATCATTCTTAAAAAGAAACCCAACAACGTAGAAACTCATGAAGTACTCGGTAACTGTTACATAAAAAAACATCTGCCGGGTAAAGCTCTTAAAGAATATGAATTTATTTATGAGCATAAAAAAGATGATAAAAAGGTTATAAGAACTCTTGCTGAATTGTATAGAGAAACTGAACAGTTGTTTATGGCAATAAGTGCATACGGCGTTCTCGCTGAACTCACAACAGTGGAACAGGAAACTGCTGACATTTATCTTATAATTGCGGAATTAAATGAAGAGGCTCATGATTACCCTGCAGCATTTGAGGCTTACAAATCAAGACTTGCCATAATGCCGACAGATGTTGAAACCAATAAAAAATTAGCGGAGCTGTATATAAAGATAAGTAATTATCCGGTGGCTATAGAAACTCTGCTTTATATGCTTACTTTTGTAACAGATCCAAAAATGCTTTTATGGGTGTATGATACTTTAATAAACTTATATGTAGAGACAGATGATTATCAAAAAGCTATTGAAT
>JAFUEV010000047.1 GCA_017470245.1 bacterium
AATATTTATACTCAGCAAAAGTCTCCTAAAAAAGAAGATTTAGATATTACAAGAACAGTGTCTGTATCGGCTAAAGATATCATGGCCGGACATATTTCAGTTAGATTTAAAGTTATGGACAGATGCAATTCTTGTACGCCAAATTCAGGTTATTGCAGTTTTTGCGGAGGAACAGGAATTCGTTCTGAGGAAAAGAATGTTAATGTTAAATTACCTGCCGAAATAAAAGAGGGACAAAAAATAAGACTTCGTAATGAGGGCAAGACCGGTGTCAGAGGTAATAAAGGTGATTTATATTTAATAATAAACCTAAAAGATTCTGAATATAAAATTGATGAGTCAAATTTAACGAAAGAAATAGAATTAACTCCGTCTCAGGCCGTACTCGGCGCAAAACTTGACGTTCAAACCTTGCATGGAACTGTAAATATCAAAATTCCTGCCGGTATGAATTCAGGAAAAACTTTAAGATTAAAGGATTTAGGTCTGCCTAAAAAATCAGGAGGTTTTGGCGACTTAAACGTAAAGGCTAAAATTGTTATTCCTAAAAATCTTTCTCCACAGCAAATTGAGCTGTATAAACAACTTAGTGCTCTTGAATAGTTTCGTATTGATGACGTTCTAATAGTACCATTAGTATTGAGATATCGGCAGGTTTTACACCGCCTATTCTTGATGCTTGGGCAAGTGTTTTTGGTCGAATTTTTATAAGCTGTTCTCGAGTTTCAGTTGATATATGACCAACAGTATTATAATCAATATTTTCGGGAATTTTAAATTTTTCAAGTTTTTCAGAATTATCCACTTGCTCCGTTTGGCGTTTTAGATAGCCGTCATATTTTACAAGACTTTCAACAGACTCATAAACTTCTTTTGAGATATTCATATTCTTTATTTCGGGTGATAATTCACAAATAGCCGTATATGGAATATTTGGACGTTTCAGTAATTCATATAAACGTATTCCTCTGTCAATATGCTCGTTGTATTTAGATAAAATTTCGTCAGTTTCAGGAGTTTTAGACAATTTTATTTCTTTTAAAAGCTCAATTTGCTGTTTAATAGCATTTTGTTTATCTGTAAATAGTTTATATTGCAAATCATCTACTAAACCGACTTTATGCCCATACGGAGTCAATCTTTCGTCGGCATTATCCTGTCTTAGCAGAAGTCTGAATTCTGAGCGTGATGTAAGCATTCTGTACGGCTCTGCAATGTCTTTCGTAACCAAATCATCGATTAACGTTCCGATATATGATGATGAACGTGAAAGTTCTAAAAGTTCAGAATTATTTAAAAAATTAAAAGCATTAATACCTGCAATAATACCTTGGGCAGCGGCTTCTTCGTAACCGCTTGTTCCGTTAATTTGACCTGCAAGAAATAATCCTTTAATAGTTTTACACATAAGAGAATGTGTGATTTGTACCGCAGGAACGTAATCATATTCAACTGCATAGGCCGGTTTTATTACGTGGGCATGCTCAAGACCCGGCATTGTGCGAAGCATTTTTACCTGCACATCTGCAGGAAGACTGCTTGAAAAGCCTTGAATATACATTTCATAAGTATTTAGCCCCTCAGGTTCAATAAAAATATGGTGTGACGGATTATTTGCAAATCTTACAACTTTATCCTCGATTGACGGGCAGTATCTTGGCCCAACGCCGTGAATAAGACCTTGATACAAAGGTGATTTATCAAGATTTGCCATAATTATTTTATGGGTTTCTTCATTTGTTCTTGTTAAATAACATTCATATTGCGGTCTGATAGGTCTATTGGGTTTAAAAGAATAAAAATTTAATTCCTTATCACCCGGTTGAACGGTCATTTTTGAATAATCAATAGTTCTTTTGTCAACACGGGGGGGAGTTCCTGTTTTTAATTTTTTAAGAGTTAATCCATGTTTTCTGAGAGAGTCAGACAAGCCAACTGCAGGCATCTCGCCCAATCTGCCCGCAGGATATGCCTTTAATCCGACATATATTTTACCGTCAAGCGATGTACCAGTTGTTAGAATAACAGCAGGGGCGTAATGTTCTATACCAAATTCATCAATAACAGAGGAAACTTGTCCGTCAGTAAGCTTAAGTTCCGTAATACAGGCCTGACGAATATGAATATTTTCTATACTTTCAATTACATTACGCATATAGGCCATGTAAGATTTTTTATCTGATTGAGCCCTTAATGCACGAACAGCAGGGCCTTTTGAAGAATTTAAAACTTTCATTTGCAAATAAGTAGCATCAGCGGCTTCACCCATAACTCCGCCAAGTGCGTCAATTTCTCTTACAAGTGTTGATTTAGCTGGGCCTCCTATTGCAGGATTACATGGCATTAGGGCAATATTATCTGCGTTGAGTGTGCACAAAAGTACTTGCAGACCTAATCTTGCAGCAGATATTGCGGCCTCGCATCCTGCATGCCCGGCACCAACTACTATACAATCGTATTTATTATTTACATAATCTCTGTTCATATTTAAATTATAGTACAAAAGTTATGTTATAATTTGAATATGAAAAAATTATTTATATTATTATCAATTTTCTTTTTCCAGCTTTCTGTTTCGGCAAAAGTTCTGGATGCAAATGTTTCTTATGATTGGATTTCCATGGCACAGTCCGACAGAGAAAGCATGGTTTCTGAAATTGTTTCAGAGCTTAATAACTCTGACTGCATACCTGACAATTTAACTAAAAAGCAGTTTAATAATCAATTTAAAGACCAATTAAAGGATAAAGAGAATAAACTTCATTATTATCAGGCTAAATTAAAATTCTTGTCTACAAATGATTACAATATATCGGGATTTTTTAAGGGTAATATACTTATTATGTATGCAATTCAGTACAGAAATGATATATTGCATAATTATTATTATGACGTATTGGGGAATCTTCGATTTGTAGATTATGTTTCTTATAATTATCCCGAATTTCCTTACTTTTCAAAACAATATTACAGAGATGGCAAAGTCGCAGCATACTTTTATTATTTAAACGATAACATGCAGTTTATTTTTGACGATAAATTTAAATTTAAGGGCGTGTGGCAAAACAAATCAATGTATGATTTGAATGGCAAAGTTGTGCTTACCAGAGGGGAGTTTAATTATTAGTTACGTAAGCTTAAACAAGCTTTACAGCAACATTTAATATACAACCTCGCATAGGTAAGCAACATCTTAACTTATTCTACCCATTTAAAACTTCTAACGTAATCATTACCGTTAATATCACCATTTATGTCAACAGTAAATATTCTATACATATTGTTTGTTAATTCAACACCCGGAATTTTATTAATATTTTCAATGATAGTATTATCAGGGTATTTTGATAAATCAATCCAAGGAATAGTATTAAATAATGCATTAAGAGATGCATTTCCTAATGGGCCTAAAATGCTTGACGTATTTTTTAATAATCGTCCGAAAATTTGCATATCTGCAATTGATGTAGATAAATCAATTTTACCTGTAATGAATAAGTTAAGATTTTTACCCTGAGAAAATATTTGTAAATTACTAATAATACCATTTTTCATATTAATAGAGCCTGTAATTGATTCAAATTCTCCAGTTCTAAGCGGAGTGATTAAATCTATAAGACCATTTAAAGATAATCCCGTAATTCCGCCTTTAACCAAATTAGCAGCATTTAGCAGGTATTCCATTGACCCAAGTTTAGGCATTTTACCGTTATTAATAGTAAAGCCTCCGCTGCCGGATATAGTTTTTATACATTCTTCCTGAACAAGTCCTTTGCAGGTAGCGTCCATTTTACCATTAAAGTTCCCCGTTACTTGATTTTTTAAGTTGAAAAGTTTTTCGGCAAATTCATTTGAATCTACATCATTCATTGACAAAGAAACGAAATTTGTACAATCAGCTGTATTAAATGTATATTGGCCTTTTACTGTGCCATTTGCCATTTTAAATTTAAAATTATTCAAATGAAATATATGATTTTTGTCATAATTGGCATTTGCGGTTAAATTATTTAGCAGTATCTTATCAAGTAAAACGTTATCCGCAGATAACTGTGCATTGCTTATTGTAAAGTAGTTTATATCTTTAGGTAGTACTGTATTTGCAGATAATTTTTCCTGTGTATCAATATCAATTTCTCTAAGATGCTGATTTAACGCATTTAAATCTATTTTTGTAATATACAAATCTATATCATCAATATTGTATGGAGCTTTTAATCTATTTGAGACCTTTGATTTTAGCTTAAATTGTTCATTAAAAATTTCGCCACTTGCAGAAACATCAATTGACCGCTGCTGAAAATTTAAATTTGTATTATCAATATTTACATTATAATCAGGGATGTAAATATTTTGAATATTTAGTTTTCCCATAATTTTCGGATAATCAAGAGTCCCGTTAACTTTTAAGTCAGAATTAAATGTTCCTTGTTTTATAAGTGGCTTTTTAAATATAAAATTAAATAATTTTGCATCAGATTGAGTTAGAGTTTTAATTTTAAAATCATTAAA
>JAFUEV010000048.1 GCA_017470245.1 bacterium
CCGCAATCTTCACAAATAAGCTTTTCGTCTTCGTACATGATTTTCTCCTAAATATTTAAATAACCCAGGTCCACCTTTGAACCTGCACTAATTCTATAATTTTTTTTGAGTTGCGTCAAGTATAACAGGCTTTTTCGACAAAAATATGATACAAAAGTTAACCTTGAGTTTTATGCAATAACATTTTCAAATTATTAAAAATTATATATAGATTAGAGGAATTGCTATCTGTTGTTTATATTATTTATCAAACCGAGTATGTTTTCCGCTCTTACGCTTCTGGATGTAGCCATCAGTGTGGTTGATGCCTGTTGAGATTGAATAATTTGCAGCATTATCGCTTGCGTGGTTAATCTTGTATCCGGTTGTCATGTTTTCAATGAGTTTATTAAGATTAATCATTGGATTGTTAAGATTAGCCTGCAGCAGTATAGATTGAAAGCCGGTGTTAATGCTTACCATAAAAACCTCCTCTCACTAAGGCTATTGTAATGAGTTCCCTTAGAGGCAGGAAGTACTGCCGTTTCAACAAAGTGTTCAGAGGATGCAGTTCTTGTAAAATCAGGCGAATTTTTCTCGGAAGCCTTTGTATAACAGGCGCGCGACTCCCTCCCCCGAAAAGCATGAGCTGGGGCGAGTTTCAAGCCCTTGGCAATTATTTAACTCTTCTTGTTTAAACAACGAGAACATACAACATCCTTGTTTTATTATATTGTCGTTATGTGGTAAATCAAAAAGAGTTGTTTCTACTTCCCTGTGGAACCAAAACCGCCTTCACCGCGCTCTGTGTCGGATAATTCTGTAACAACTTCTATTTCTGCTTGCTCGTATTTTGCTATAACCATTTGAGCGATTCTTTCTTGGGGTTCAATTGTATAAGGTTCATTGGATATATTGACAACTCCGACACAAACTTCGCCGCGATAATCTTCGTCAATTGTGCCTACACAGTTAATAAGACTTATTCCGTGTTTTATTGATAATCCGGAACGAGGTCTTATTTGAGCTTCATAACCGTGCTCGAGCTCTATCTTTAGCCCTGTAGGTATAAGAGCTCTTTCTAAAGGTTTTAGGGTTATTGGTTCTGATATTGCAGCGCACAAATCCATTCCTGCTGCGCCTTTAGTCTTATATTCAGGTACGGATTTATTATGTTCCATTCTAAATATTTTTAAAATCATACTTCTCTCCTATATCTTATTTTAATGCATTAAAACCCTGCAAATATGACTTATGCTGTAATAACTGTTTTTCCGTCAATGACTTGTTTTGGGAAAATAGTAAGTGTTTCAAGCCCTTTAACATTGGTAAATTTCTTTTCTGTCTCAATTTCCGGTTTTGTAACAGTTGTTCCGTCTTCTTCTCCGGACTTGAAGCTCATAAATCTGTTAGCATATTTTATGAAAGAATTTCTAATATTAGAATTTGATATTGACGATACGTTCATTGTGACCTTTCCCTTTGATTGTGATTGTTGTTTCCAAATGCGATACTATCACGAGCATGCTGCAATTGCAATAATTCTTACAATATATTAAAACGCCTAAAAATATTTTTTGCGCGTAGGTTATATTATGAAACAGTCCACGCAAGAATATTACAATATGCGTATGATATTAGGGTTAGAATGTAAATAATGTTGATTTTACCCTAACTCTTATTTATTAAAGTAAACCGATTCAATAATTTTCCCTTTGTTATATAAATTGCGTAAAGGTTTTAATATAGCATCAACATAACCATAAAAAATAATAGTACTTCCATTTTTTGACGATGTCTTTACTAATTCTTCTCCAAAATTTTGATAATTATTCTTATCTCTGATTCCTATATAAGACTTATATACCATTCCGTGTTTATCTTGTACTATTGTCATTCTTTCATACGTTTCAAGGTTTTTTCCATCAACCACTTTATTAGCCATTGATATTAAATTTTGGTATTCCTTATATTGCTTTGGACTAAAATGTTTTAAACAATTATCCAAAACAGGATTTTTAGTTACTTGTCCTTGGAATTTGATATTACGTATTTTATATTGATTATCAATTGGTAAAATTTGCACTTCACACATACCTATATTATAGTTTGTGGGTTGGGTGAAACCCAACAATATTATTATGGTGTCGATGATGTTACTATTCTGGAACCCTGCGACAAAGAAATTGTATCACAAAAAACGTTGCCTAACAACATTTATCAACGTATAGTTTATATTATGAAACAGTCCACGCAAGAATATTACAATATGAGAATAGTGTTAGGTTTGGAGAATTATTTTATTTAACTTTCTTCATTAAATAAGATACTAAAAGTTGTAAAATGATAAAAAAAATTATAACAACAAATAATTCATTACTTGCTTGAGATGTTAATGCAATTCTCCCAAGTCCTGTTTCTGCGTGTCTGTCACCGTTCCAATATATAACAAAAGTGTATATTAAGAAGGCGATTGGTAATATAATTTGTATTAGTGTCAAAAAATTATACATAATGATATTATTTAAAATAATGTCGATAAGGTTACCATTTTGGAACCCTGCGACAAAAAGATTATAACAAATTTAGGTAATAAGTACAACTTTTATCACAAGTTGATTTTGCTTATAAAATTGGATTCACAGGCGTATTATAATATTAGAATGATTTTAGGATTTAACATTAATTAATCTTTCTTAACCTTTATAGTCCATACCAATGAAATAATTCCACCTATAAAACACAAAGTACCGAATTGCAAAACCACGCTTGTGTGAAAATCTTTAATAAATAAATATGAAATGAATAATGACAAACTTATTAGTATATAAAAAGAAGCATTAATTATATTACGCATAAATATTTGCTTGATTATTAATTTGGCAACACCACATAGAATAAAAATTATTGCTAAAGATAGTAATAGCATATTATGATACTCTGTAGTAGATAAATACATGTATATTAAAAGTATTCCAACCAATATTTCTACAAAATCTCTTATCTTATTCATTAATTAAAACCTACTTATAAAATGTCGATGGGGTTACTATTTTGGAACCCAACGACAATGAAATATTAGCAAATTTAGGTGATAAATTCAATATTTACCACAAGTTTGTAGGTTGGGCATACTTGCCCAACTTTATAATAATGGTGTCGATGGGGGGACTATTTTGGAACCCAACGACAAAGAAATTGTATCAAAAAAAATGTTGCCTAACAACATTTATCACAGGATTGTTTATATTATGCAACAGTCAACACAAGAATCCTATAATATGCGTATGCTGTTAGGATTGAAAGTTGCATGATATACCTTAATATCAATTGTAATAACAATTAGGTTTACAACCGATTAATTTATGCCC
>JAFUEV010000049.1 GCA_017470245.1 bacterium
AATATTTTTATGACCTTTGCTTGGTACGGTCATTTAAAATTCAGGAGTATGCCCATATTACTTGTAATTATTGCAAGCTGGGGAATTGCATTTTTTGAATATTGTTTTCAGGTTCCGGCGAATAGAATAGGATATTCTGTATATAATGCGGCACAATTAAAGACAATACAAGAGGTGATTACACTTTTGGTATTTTCTGTGTTTTCAATTTTATACTTAAAAGAACAATTTAGATGGAATTATCTTATCGGTTTCATTTTTATAATTTTAGCGGTATTTTTTATTTTTAAAGGTGAATAAATATGAAAAAAATAGCTCTTATAAGTCACGGTTGCGCAAAAAATTTGGTAGATTCCGAGTTAATATTGGGAATATTGGTTAAAAATGGATATGAAGTGACTTTGAACGAAGATGAAACAGATATTGTTATTGTTAATACATGTTCTTTTATCTGTGATGCAGAAAGAGAATCTATAAGTACAATATTAGAACTTGTAGAAAAAGGTAAAAAGGTTATTGTTGCAGGCTGTCTTTCTCAAAAGCATCCTGATGAATTAAAAAAGGAAATTCCTGAAAGTGCAGGTATGGTTGGGGCAACAGATTTTAATAAAATTGTTGAGATAATAAAAAATATTGATAATGATTATACAAAAGAAGTTAGTGAAAAACCTGATTATATTTATCCAGAAAACGTTGAACGTCAGCAAATTACAATGGGAGCGAGTTCATATATCAAGATTGCAGACGGTTGTAATTATCGCTGCGGCTATTGTGTAATACCGTATTTGCGCGGGGATTACCATTCCCGAAAAATAGAAGACATTGTTAGCGAAGCAAAAAATCTTGCTAACAAAGGTGTTACAGAAATTATATTAATTGCACAAGACACAACAAGTTATGGTATTGATTTATATAAAAAACCAATGCTATCGGAGCTTTTAAGAGAATTAAACAAAATAGAAAATCTCGGTTGGATAAGATTTATGTATGCATATCCTACGCAAATGACCGATGAATTATTGGATACAATATCAAAATGTGACAAAATTGTTAAATATGTTGATATTCCGCTTCAGCATTCTCACCCAGAAATGCTAAAAATGATGAATCGTCCGGCTTTTGACTATCGCCCTATGATAGAAAATATAAGGAAAAGAATTCCAAATGTTTCAATTAGAACAACATTTATTGTCGGGTATCCTGGGGAAACAGACGAATATTTCGAAAATCTGGCAAATTTTATTGAGGAAATGAAATTTGACAGGGTTGGCGTCTTTACATATTCAAGGGAAAAAGGCACTCCTTCATATAGCTTGCCGAATCGAGTATCTGCTAAAGTCGCAAAATCAAGATACAACAAACTTATGAAGATACAGCAAAAGATATCACTCGAAAGAAATAAAAAATTTATAGGAAAAACAATTCCTTGTATTATAGAAGCATATTCTGATGAAGGCGATATAGTTGCACGAAGTGAATATGATGCACCTGAGGTCGACGGAGTTGTTAAAATTAGGACAGATAAAGCAGTTGTTCCTGGTGATATAGAACAAGTCAAAATTACAGACTGTACCGAGTATGATTTAATTGGTACACTGTAGGGTTGTTATAGTAATAATTTATTGGTAATATAGATTAGTTGAGATGAGTCGTTTTTTTAATAAATATATATTAATAATTACAGGATTTTACATATTATGGTTAGGAATATTACCGTACTTTGCCGGTAATATCATATCAATAATATGCGAAAATATCTCGTACAACACCGAATATAATGTAAAAATAGTTAAACCCAATGTGAAACTATCTGTTTTACCTGTTATTAGAGTTAAGGCAGAT
>JAFUEV010000014.1 GCA_017470245.1 bacterium
GGTGCTGATACGGAATCTTTTATTATTGACAAAAAGGGTAATTACTGGGTTGGAGAAGAGTATTACCCGTCAATTATTAAGTTAAACAAGGATATGGAAATTGAAAAACGTTTTGCTCCAAAAAATTCTAATATGCAAAATTCTAAAATAATATATAATCTTCCCGAAGAGTTGAATTCTATTCAACGAAATTACGGATTTCAGGCAATGGCTTATGACGGTAAAAATCATATATATGTCTTTACCCAAAGTACATTAAGTAATGATATGTATGGAAGAGTTGTAAGGTTTAATATAAGAACTGAAAAGCCGGACAAAGTTTATAAGTATGAAATTGACTCCGACTCAACTATCTCAGGTGCAGTTATGTACAATAAAAATACTATTTTAACTGTTGAAAATAGAAACGGTATTAATCAGGTAAGACAACTAAATCTGAAAGGTAAAATATTAAAAAGCAAAAAATTGTATCCGTTAATCGGTTTAAATAAAATTGACGGACATACAAAAATAGAGGGTATTGCTTACGGCGGCAAAAAATTGTACATAGTCAATGACAATGATTTTGGTATGAACGAAGACAACAGAAATGACAATTTTATATTAGAATTTACTCTAAAATAATTGTAAAATTAATATCTGCTTTTTCCGAAACTGTTTCAGGTTTGTCTTTCCAGAGTTTTAATTCAAATGTCGCAGGCGAAGATTTAATATTAAAGAAAAGTTCTTCTTGGTAGGAAATGTTATTATTACAGCCTCCGCTTACTCCGCAAGATGAATCAAGTCTTATTGCATCTTTAAATTCGTATATACCTTTGGAAATATTATCAAATTGGTTAACAAAAGCTATGTTGTTACTCTTACGGCAGAAACCGTATTTAAAGCCTAAGTCCCTTGCGTTTAGCCCAACCAGCTTGTATAAGCGATCTCTTTGCTGTTCAGGAATATTATAATTTAAATAAAATGTGTTATCGTCTTTCGAAAAATGCAGATGTTTTGGTATAAGATAATCCTGTTCTGAGCAGTTCATATAGTTTTTGGGGTATGAAGCATAATCTAATCCTATCAGGATAGACGGATTGTTTATAAATTTGCTTTCTTTAGACATACTGCGATATGCCAAATTATTAGCTCCTATACACGAATATGCCTTTACTCCAATCCATTTACTGCCCTCTTTTATACCCCCGAAAACCTCTTCTGACGGAATATAATTTCTATCGTTAAAAATTGTTTTGTTTACGTAATATTTTCTAAAATTGTAAATCTGCTCTTTCGATAAAGTATTATAATTCGAAAGTCCGTTAATTCTAATACTGCCTGAAATCCAATATTGTTTAGGTTTCTTTTTGGTAAGTATTTTCGTAACCCAATTGTCTTCTTCTGTGTCAAGTTCAGTGTCTGCCGTAATTTCTTTTTCTTCAAAAACTACGGAGAAAATTCGTGTTTGAATATCTTTGACCAATTTTGTTCCGTTATTAGTATGAATGCCAAAATAAATTCCGGCAATCACTAAAATTAATATCAAAAGTTTTTTGAATTCTTTATCAGGTGTCATAATTTATAAATATATCACAAAATATATTTATTATATTGATAAAATTTTAAATAAAAATTAGGCAGCAGGTTATATTATTAGATAATTAAAGGGTAATAGGACTATTGCTACGTCAAAATATCCGTGCTAAAATTAATTTGACTTGGACAAGGAGAGAAGTGATGATAAACTTTTTATTAAAATTAATGGGCGACCCTCACGAAAAAAAGATAAAAAAAATAATGCCTATTATTGAACATATTAATAAATTGGAGGAAGAATACTCAAAACTTTCTGACGAAGAATTGAAAGCAAAAACGGAAGAGTTCAAGTCAATATTAGCAAAACGTCCGACTTCTGAAAACTATAAACAAGATAGAATCCTTGAAAAAGAAGCACTGGATAAAATTCTTCCTGATGCGTTTGCAACAGTGCGGGAAGCAGGAAAACGTGTATTGAATATGAGACATTTTGATGTTCAGTTAATAGGCGGATATTTCTTGCACAACGGGCACATTGCTGAAATGAGAACAGGTGAGGGTAAAACTCTTGTTGCAACACTTCCCGCATATTTAAATGCTTTAACAGGAAAGGGTGTTCATGTAATAACAGTAAATGATTACCTTGCAAAACGTGATGCCGAATGGATGGGGAAAATTTATAAGTTTTTGGGCCTATCTGTAGGTGTAATCCTTTCTGGCGGAAGAAATGCTGATGAATTTGAAAATAAAAAGAAAGCATATGAATGTGATATAACTTACGGTACAAATAATGAATTCGGATTTGATTATTTAAGAGATAATATGGCCGGAAGCCCTGATATGCTTGTCCAAAGACCATTTAATTATGCAATAATAGACGAAGTTGACAGTATTTTGATAGACGAGGCAAGAACACCTTTAATAATAAGCGGCCGCCTTGAAAAATCTGCCGAAACATATAGAACAATGGCTAAAATCGCTCCTCAACTCCAAAAAGATACTGATTATGAAGTTGATGAGAAGAATAAAAATATAATTTTAACGGAAGATGGTATTGATAAAGCTCAAGAGTTATTAGGAGTAAAGGATTTGTTTGACATAGCAACTCAAAATGCTCACCATCTAATCCAAGCCCTAAAAGCAAAAGAATTGTTTATAAAAGATACTGATTACGTTGTTAAAAACGGCGAAGTCTGTATAGTAGATGAATTTACAGGAAGATTGATGGAGGGAAGACGCTGGTCGGACGGACTTCATCAAGCAGTAGAGGCGAAAGAAAATGTAAGAATTCAAGATGAAACTCAAACCCTTGCAAGTATAACTTTCCAAAACCTATTTAGATTATATCCGAAATTATCAGGTATGACAGGTACTGCTATGACTGAAGAAGCTGAGTTTGGTAAAATTTATAACCTTGAAGTAACAATTATTCCGACAAATAAGCCCGACATAAGAGAAAATTTCTCAGACGTTATATACAAAACCGAAAAACAAAAGTATTTATCGGTTGTGGATGAAATAATAAAAATGCACAAGCAGCAAAGACCTGTCCTTGTTGGTACGATTAGTATAGAAAAATCGGAATATATCTCAAAACTGTTGAAAGAAAGAAATATTCCTCATAATGTTTTGAATGCAAAACACCACGAAAGAGAGGCCTATATAATTGCTCAAGCAGGACGTGCAGGTGCGGTTACAATAGCAACCAATATGGCAGGAAGAGGTACTGATATTCTTCTTGGCGGTAATGCGGAATATCTTGCAAAAGAAGAGTTAGAAAAACGTAATATCTTTTCTGACAGTGAAAATTATGAAGAAAAGAAAAATGAATTTCTCTCTCAAATGCGTGCTAAAACAGAAGAAGAACATAAAAAAGTTGTAAGAGCAGGAGGTCTACACGTTATAGGTACAGAACGCCATGAATCAAGACGTATTGATAATCAATTAAGAGGCCGTGCCGCAAGACAAGGTGACCCTGGTTCTACAAGATTTTTCCTATCTTTGGAAGATAATTTGATGAGAATTTTCGGCGGCGACAAAATTATCTCTCTTATGAACGCTCTTAATGTTGAAGAAGATATGGCTATCGAAAATCCTTTGATTACAAGACAAATTCAGTCTGCACAAAAGAAAGTTGAAACTTATCACTTTGACATTAGAAAAAATGTCCTTGAGTACGATGATGTTATGAATATTCAAAGAGAAAAATTCTACGCTCAAAGACGAAAAGTTCTTAACGGTAAAAACCTTTCTGAAGATGTAAAATTTATGATAGAAAAAGAAATTGAAAGACTTCTTTTAAGCTATATTTCTCCTGAAATGAATACTGCTGAATATGTTTATGAAGATTTGGAGAGATTAATTAAGGAACTTCACTCCATAATTCCTCAAATTAGCGATATTCAGGTTAATGATATAAAAAATTTAAGATACGATGCTATATACGAAAAAATCCATTCTAAAGCATTAGAGCAATATCGTTTACACGAAGAAGAAGTTATAAATTTTTATAACGACGTAATGTCTCAATATGAGGAAAATTACACAGAACAAAAACCTTTTGCCGATAATAACATAATGAGAACAATAGAACGTGATATAATGCTTAGAACGGTTGATAATAAATGGATAGATCATTTACACAATATAGATATGCTGAGAGATGGTATAGGATTAAGAGCCTATGGGCAAAAAGACCCGTTAATTGAATACAAAAAAGAAGCATACGATATGTTTAATAACATGATGCACGAAATACAGGGCGATGTTGTAAAACATATATTTAGAACAAAATTCGGTATACAAGTAATGAATTCGAATGAAAATATAGAAACGGATTTATCTAAAGCTGCTGAAAATTTTGATTCTACTGTTGAAGAAGATATCGAAGTTAAACCTGTAAAAAAAGATATGAAAATTGGCAGAAATGACCCTTGCCCTTGCGGCAGCGGGAAAAAATATAAACATTGCTGCGGAAAATAATATTAATAATAAATAAAAGGATA
>JAFUEV010000050.1 GCA_017470245.1 bacterium
CTATTATGGTACTAAAAAAACTTATAAAGAATTTCTGAAACAAATTGATGCTTGTGCAAGATCATTTATACAATTAGGTATTAAACAAAATGATATTGTTAGTATTTGTATGCCAAATACCCCCGAGGCAATTATTAGTTTTTATGCTTTAAATAAAATTGGTGCAATTGCCAATATGATTCACCCTTTATCTGCCGAAACAGAAATAAAGTATTTTGTTAATATAACTGAGAGTAAATTTATAATTACTATTGATATTGCTTTTAATAAAATAAATCATATCTTTAATGAAACTGAACTTAAAAATATGATCCTGGTTTCAGCTGGAGATTCAATGCCTTTATATATGAGAGCTTTGTATCAGATAACTAAAGGCAGAAGAATAAAATTAGAGCATAATGATTCCATTATTCGCTGGAGAAAGTTTATTGATTTGGGAAAGGATCATAAAGAATCAATAAAATCTAATTTTAAAGGCTGTGATGTGGCAGCTGTTTTATATAGCGGAGGTACGACAGGTTATCCCAAGGGTATTGAACTAACTAATCTGAACTTTAATGCTCTGGCAATGCAGAGCTTTGAAGCGTGTGCTTGTTTATGTGAAAAAGATAAGGTCTTATCTATAATGCCTGTGTTTCATGGCTTTGGATTAGGTATCTGCATACACACAGTCCAGTATTTTGGGGGTACAAGTATTTTATTACCGCACTTTAGCGCTAAAACATTTGATAAGCTACTTAAAAAATATAAGCCGAATGTAATTGCAGGTGTTCCTACTTTATATGAAGCATTACTTAAAAATAAAAACCTGGACGGTTATGACTTATCATTCTTAAAATGTGTTATTTCAGGCGGTGACTCTTTATCTGTTAGTTTAAAGAAAAAAATAGATAAATTTCTTCATGAACACGGTGCTGATATCCAGGTCAGAGAGGGTTATGGCTTGACCGAATGTGTAACAGGCAGCTGCTTAACACCTATGAAATATTATCGTGAAGGCAGTATTGGAATTCCTTATCCCGATACCTATTATAAAATTGTAAAACCGCAAACTACAGATGAAGTTCCTTACGGTGATGAGGGTGAAATTGTAATAAGCGGTCCGTCGGTTATGAAGGGCTACTTAAATGATGAAAAAGAAACCGAACTAACTCTAAAAAAGCATTCGGATGGATTGATATGGATGCATACAGGTGACTTGGGCTATATGGATAAGGATGGATTTATATATTTTAAACAAAGGCTGAAAAGAGTTATTGTAAGTTCAGGTTATTGTATTTACCCGCAATATATCGAAAATATAATCGATTCGCATCCCGATGTTTTAATGTCTTGTGTAATTGGAATTGATCATCCTTACAAAGTACAAGTGGCAAAGGCGTTTATAGTCTTAAAAAACGGTATAGCTGCCAATGATGAAATTTTGAGATCTATAAAAGAGCATTGTGAGAAAAACCTGGCTAAGTATTCCTGGCCATATGAATATGAGTTCAGAGATGAACTTCCTAAAACCCTTGTAGGCAAAGTAGCTTATAACGAACTTGTAAAGGAGGAACAAGCAAAACATGAAAAATAATCTGACATTTCTGCTTGTTCATCCGGAGATATCCAGAACAAAATATAATTTTGTCGGGATTATTGAAAATGAGTGCTTGGAACTGGAATACATATCAAGTATATTAAAAGAAAAAGGTCATAATGTGTTTTTATATGACGGTCAGGTTGAAAAAATCGGCATTCCTAAGGCTTTAAAGAAATATAAACCTAATGTAGTATATGTTTGCGGCAGAACCAGACAAGAAAATTTTATGCTTGAATATTGTAAGAATGCCAAAGAGTATAATGAAAAAATAATTACTATAATCGGCGGACTTCATGCTCAATTATGTTATGACAGGATGTATAAGGATTATGTAGATTATATTCTGACTACTTTTGATATTTATAAAATATTTGATATCATCGACTATTCTTTATTCAATAAAAAAACAGATATTACTAAGGTTGATGGCATTTGCTATAAAGAAAACGGTAATTGGCATAAAAATAGATCTCTTCCGTTTGACATAAATAGATTGCCGCTTGCGGACAGAAGCTATTTCTATGCTCATCCTAAAAATTACAGATACTTGGAATTAGAACATTCTGCTTGGGTCAGGACAGCATATTGCTGCCCGTACCGTTGTAAATTTTGTGAAAGAAACAGGATGAATTGCGGAAAGTATATCCAAAGAAATATTGAAGATGTTGTTGATGAAATAGAAAATATTAAATCCGATAATATTTA
>JAFUEV010000051.1 GCA_017470245.1 bacterium
AAATACAAAAAAAATAAAAAAAATAGTTAAAAATGCAAATAAAATTAAAAACTTTAGAAAACTTAACAAAAACATAAATTTGACCATAAAAATTTGTCGATAGATAATGAAGACATGTGCAGAATAGGTTCAATTAAGTCGAAACAATATATACATCCAAGCCTGGTATTGAAATTAATGCGTTCACAACAAAAAGGACACGATAATTCAGGTTTTGCTTTTATTATGCAAAATTTAGGCGGCATATTTGAAAATTATAAAGATTTACCGATTCTATCAATGGCTGTTACGGATGAAGGAATGAAGTATGCTGAAGATTTGCTTCATCAAATAGGATTTGTGAGGGTTTTTCAATATACTCCGGAGGTCTATCCTGATAAATCTTTAAAGATAGAAACTATGCCAAATTATGTTTTTGAAGTATTTCAATATCCTAAAAACTTTAAAAATGCTACACGCGAGGAAAAGGAAGAATTACTTCTTGATACAAGATTGAAGCTGCGTTCTTATCTTGAAAAAAATGAAGAAGGCTATGTTTATTCTTTTTGGGAAGATGTAATTTCTTTAAAGGAAATTGGTGATCCTAACGATATCGGTACTTATTTCAATTTGTGGAGTGAGGATGTTAATTTAAAAGCCAAAATAATAACTGCTCAGTGCAGACAAAATACTAATTATGATATAGTCAGATATGCGGCTCATCCATTCTTTTTACAAGGATATACAACTTTAACAAACGGTGAAAATACATTTTATGAAAAAAATAAATTGATGCAGCAAAAACTCCACAGAGGATATATCGGGTTTGAGTCTGATTCTCAGTGCTTTTTATATACACTTCATTATGTTCATAAAATTCTAAAATGGCCTTTAAAATATTATAAGCACGTTTTAACTCCGCTACCGTTTGAGGAAATGGAAAAAAGAGATAATAAAAAAGTATTGGAAAGGATAAAAACTTCATTATCAAACTTGGAGATAAACGGACCTAATACTACAATAGGAGTTTTACCTGACGGAACAATGTTTAATGTTATAGATTCAAAGAAATTACGACCTACAGTTATATGTAAAGATAATGATATTGTTGTAATGACATCAGAAGTTTGCGGAGCTAATGAAATATTGCCGAATAGAGATATTACAAAAGATATATATACTAATGAAAGAGAACTTGTTGTTGTCGATAATGATTTGAACATACAGAGGATTGCTCAATGACGGATATAAATATAAACAGTATTTCAAAAGATGATTTACCTTGGATTGTTGAATATGACAGCTCAAAGTGTATGCTTTGCGGTCATTGTGTAGCAGCATGTTCTTTTGATGCAATAAAAGTTGATGTTCAAAAAAGAAAAAAGGTTCAGGCTATATCAAATGAAGAAGGCTTTCAGATTGATGAGGCTCAAAAAGCAATTCCTGTAATAAAACAGGTGATAGATGCAAATAATTTTTGCAGAGGTTGTGGGATTTGTACTAAAGTATGCCCTAATGGAGCTATAAGAGTTGTCAGAAACAGAACTGAAATATTTGGAACAAGATATAGAGCAAAGACATCAGAATCCGTAAAACGTGGCGGAAGAAACAATTTGCATACAGAAGGAAGGACTTTAGATAAAATAAAAGTCGGAAGAATATCTCAAATGACTGACCCGTCATTAGATGCGCTTCGTCATACTTTTGATTTGCGAACTAATTTAGGCAGAGTTGTAAGTGCTGATAATCTTGATTTTGAAATCGTGAACGGAGAATTGCAGGAAAAGAATAACGAAAATTTGCCCGTTAATACTTCAATATATCCGATTATGTTTTCAGATATGTCAATCGGAGCTTTGTCTCCGAGAATGTGGGAGTCAATCGCTATTGCTACCGCATATTTAAATGAAGTAAAACATATACCTATCCGAATGGCAACAGGCGAAGGGGGTATTCCTGATAAACTTTTGAGGTCAAAATATTTAAAATATATGATACTTCAAATTGCCTCAGGACATTTTGGTTGGAACAGAATTATCAATTCTATGCCGTATATGCAAGAAGATCCTGCCGGAATTTTAATTAAAATAGGACAAGGGGCAAAACCCGGTGATGGCGGTCTTTTGATGGCAGAAAAGAATGTAAAACTCATTCAGGAAATAAGAGGAGTTCCTAAGGCTGATTTATTGTCACCACCTAATCATCAAGGGCTTTATTCAATTGAAGAAAGCGTTCAAAAGATGTTTTTATCAATGAATTGTGCTTTTAAGTTTAAAGTTCCTGTTGCAATAAAAGTAGCAGCCTCTTCAACAAGTGTAAGTGTATATAATAATTTGCTTCGTGATCCTTACAATATTGTTGGCGGATTTTTTATAGACGGTATTGCAGGTGGAACCGGTGCGGCTCACGAAATTTCATTGAATCATACAGGACATCCTATTGTTTCAAAATTGAGAGATTGCTATCTTGCCGCTGTGCATCAAGGTAAACAAGGACAGATACCTATATTTGCAGGTGGTGGTATTGGTATGAACGGAAATTTAGCTGCCGATACATTTAAAATGATTTGTTTAGGAGCATCAGGTGTTTTTATCGGGAAATTGATACTCCAAATTGCCGGATGTGTTGGTAACGATTTCGGTAAATGTAACGGATGTAATACGGGGAAATGTCCTATTGGTATCACAACTCAGAATTCTAAACTTATGCAAAGGCTGGATGTTGACAGAGTCGCCGAAAATATTGTCAATTATATTTGTGCAACAGATATTGAACTAAAAAAACTTCTCGCACCTGTAGGTAATTCTACTTTACCAGTAGGAAGAAGCGATGCGCTTGTTTGTGTGGATAAAAATGTTTCGGAAAGGTTAAACATTCAATATGTGTGCTAAAAAAGTAATAAATACAATAGAAAATGAAAAAAGAACTTCTACGCAAAATTTAATGCAAGAAATTTGGACAGGCATAGATGAAGGTTATACCGATTTTGAAATAAACGCATGTGGGCAGCATAATATTGGCGGAAGTGTTTGGAATAAAGAAGGCAAAGACCTAAATTTTTATATAACAAACCCTGGACAAAGAGTTGGTGCTATGGGGGCAAAAGGCACAAATATATATGTTTTTGGTTCAGCTCCTGCAGATACGGGCTGGTTAAATTCGGGAGCTAAAATCGTAGTAAATGGTGACAGCGGTGATACAACAGGTCATTGTGCAGCATCAGGGAAAATATATATAGCAGGAAATGTCGGTACACGTTCAGGTGCTTTAATGAAAAAAGACCCTAAGTTTGAAGCTCCGGAATTATGGGTATTAGGTTCAACCGGTTCATTTTCTTTTGAATTTATGGGTGGCGGTATTGCAGTTATCTGTGGTATCAATTGTGAAAATATGTCATCAGTATTGGGTGATAGAGCTTGCGTCGGGATGGTAGGCGGTATTGTTTATGTCAGAGGTAATATTAAAAATCTCTCTGATGATGTATTTCTTTTGGATTTGGATGAAAATGACAGAGATTTTCTTAAAACAGGACTTAAAACATATTTATTGGAAATTAAAAAAGATGAATATTATGAAGAATTAACAGACTTCCACAAATGGCACAAAATTGTTGCAAAAACCTATGAAGAAAGACAAAAACAAAATAATATATCATTAAAAACCTTTAGAATAAATAAATGGTTTGAAGAAATCGGAGGTTCTATATTTTCTGATTTCATTACAGATGATTTTAAATCCTATGATTTAGTTCAGACAGGTGATTCCCGTTTAAGAAAACCAAGCTGGAAAAATTATGCATATTCTGCTCCGTGTGAATATAATTGCCCCATAAAAATTCCGACACAAAAAAGATTTTCACTTTTAAGGGCAGGTCGTATCAAAGAGGCTCTTGAACTTGTTTTGGATTATAGTCCGTTTCCTGCAAGCGTTTGTGGTCAAGTTTGTCCTAATTTATGCTTGAATAATTGTTCTAGAGGTAATTTTGATGAACCGTTAGATGTTAAAATGTTGGGAAGTTTATCTAAAGATATAAAAGCAAAACAAGTCAATATAACTCATAAAGAGAAAATAGCAATAATAGGTGCGGGTGTTTCCGGTATATCAGCGGCTTGGCAGTTATTAAGACAAGGTTATGCTGTTGAAATATATGAACAAGATAAAAAAATAGGCGGTAAACTCTCGCAGGTAATTCCTGAAGAAAGACTGCATAAAGAAATTTTAGAAATGGAACTGGACAGGTTTAAAAATACAGGAGTTAAAATCCATACTTCCTGCAAAATTACTCCTGAACTCTTTAAAGAACTTGAACAAAATTTTGATGCGATTGTTATAGCTATAGGCGGACATAACCCTGTTGTAATACCTTTTGAAGGCTATGAAAGATTGATAAAAGGTTTGAACTTTTTAAAAGATTGTAAAAACGGTAAAAAATATAACTTGGGTAAAAAAGTTGTTGTAATAGGTGCCGGTAATGCCGCAATGGATGTTATAACCGAAGTTTATAAACAAGGAGGAGTGGAAGAAGTAACTGCAATAGATATTCAGGAACCATCTGCTTTTGAAAAAGAAATTAAATCCGTTGAAAAATTGGGTGCAAAAATAATGTACCCCTGTTTTACCCAAAAGATAACCGATAAAGGTGTGTATTTAAAAGACGGGAAATTATTGGAGGCAGATAGCGTTATTATTTCTGTTGGTGACCGACCTATTTTTGATTTTTTATCAAAAGATTATTTAGATGAAAAATCAAGGATACAATATAATGAATTTATGCAAACAAAAAATAATAAAGTTTTTGTTGCCGGTGATGCGGTTAAACCCGGATTATTTACAAATGCAATAGCAGACGGAAAACATGCTGCTGAAAATATAATTAAATTTTTAAATAATGAAAAATTGCAGCCGGTTAAAGAAAAGGATTTGATTCCTGCAAAAAGAATAAAATCCGAATACTATGAATGTTATAATTCTAACTGTGATAATGAACAGAATAGATGTATGTCCTGTGGATATTGCAGAGATTGCGGATTGTGTAAGCAAAGCTGCCCTCAAAATGCAATTTCCAGAATAGAACATGATAACGGGAAATTTGAATATGTATCAGATTCTAATAAATGTATAGGTTGCGGTATCTGTGCAGGGCTTTGTCCATGCGGTATTTGGGAAATAGAGTGGTGCCAATAAAAACACTCTAAAACATCTATGTATTGTTAATCAGTTTATACAAATCGGGGAATATTTGTATACTTCTTTTCAAAATACCGTTTAGGTATGCGATTGTTATTCCGTAGTTTGAAACAGGAATATTTTGTGATTGGGCATGTTTATATCTGTTGAGAACTTCTTGTTCTTTTAACATGCAGCCTCCGCAATGGATTATCATCTTGTATTTTGATAATTCTTCGGGAAAGCCTGTTCCTGATGAAAATTCAAAGTTGAGTTTTTTATTTGTATAAGTTTGAATCCATTTGGGAAGTTTTACTGTTCCTATATCTTCGCATTGTCTGTGGTGTGTACAACCTTCTGAAATGAGTATTGTATCTCCTTCTTCCAAAGTTTCAATTGTTCTGACTCCTTTTACTGCATATTCAAGAACACCTTTATATCTCGCAAACAAAATGGAAAAAGAGGTCAGCATAATATCCTCAGGTGTTATTTTATTAACTTTTTTAAATGCTTGAGAGTCAGTTATAACAAGTTTAGGTTTGTTTTTTAGAGAATTTATAGCCTGTTCCAATTCTGTTTCTTTTATTACTGTTGTAATTGCCCCTGCTTCAAGCAAATCTCTTATAACTTGCTGCTGAGGAAGTATTAATCTGCCTTTTGGAGCTGAACTATCAATTGGAATTACAAGAATTACCGAGTCTAATGGGAAAATTATATCACTTATTAGTTTTTTATTTTGCATTGATTTTGGTGATAAAGACGCAATCAATTCTTTTAATTCATTGATATTAATATTTTGTGTTGCACTTGTATAAATTTCATTCGTTTTTGTTTGAACATTTTTATTAATAGTATCAACTTTATTATAAACAGTTATATAGCTTATATTTTTTTCTTCTACAAGTTTAATAATCTCTTGTTCGTATTGTGTAATGCCTTGTGCTGCATCGATTACAATTATTGCTATATCTGTTTTGTTTAAAACTTGTTTTGTTTTTTCAATTCTGAGTTTTCCTAATTCGCTTTCATCATCAAATCCTGGAGTATCTATAAGCATAACAGGTCCTAACGGAAGAATTTCCATTGCTTTATATACAGGGTCTGTTGTTGTTCCTTTAATTTCTGAAACGATTGATAAACTTTGATTTGTAATAGCATTAATTAAACTGGATTTTCCGCTATTGGTTCTACCAAAAAATCCTATATTGATACGTTCTGCAGATGGTGTTGAATTTAAACTCATAAAATCCTCTTATATTTTTATATTATTTTATAATAAAAGAGAAGGTTTTTAACCCTTCTCTTTCAAATATTATTAATTTATTTTATTGCGATTGTTCGCCTGTCCCTTCTGCCGGAACACTAACTGCTTGTTTCGCTTGTTCTTTAAGTTGATTTAAAAAGTTTGATTTTGCTTGTTTTGCCTGTTCTTTTACGGCATTTTTAACTTCTTCTTTATTATTAACAAGCGATTTTACGGCTTTTACAGTATCTTGAGTCTGTTGTAGCTGTTTTTTCTGTTCCTCGGTCATTGAACTGTTAACGCTTTCAACTAGTTTCTTTTTAGCTGCATTTTTAACTTCTTCTTTATTTAATGAAGTTATTCCTAAATTTGCTGCTCCTAATGCTGTTTGCGCGCTTTCTATCTCTGATTTTAAGGCAAGCCATTTAAATGATTTTACTACAGAATTTGGTTTTGCGACATCACCTTTCAATATTGCTTGGAATCTGGTTGTATTTGTATCTGAATAATCTTTGCCTAATTTAGGAATTTGAGCCATTTCGGAATCAGTTACCTGTTGTGTGAATATAACAAATATGTTTCCTAATAATGGATTTATAGTTGTTGCTTTCTTTGAAAGATTAATCGGATTAATCATTGATAAAGTTCCCATTGACTCTGAAACTTGAGAACCCAATCTTCCTCTTAAAGTAACGTCAATATTGTTTTTTAACAAATCAAAATTACCAAAAATATAAGTACTCATAACATCTCCTGATGAAGTAATAGGATTAATTTGTGCAATACCGTTGTTGAAACTCATATTACCTGTTAAAGAGTTGAAATGAGTAGTATCAAATTTTGTAATTTGATTAATAGTTGTTCCTAATGCAGTTTTAAAGAATGCATTTTGTCTTATGTTGTCAGCTATAATAAGGTTTTCTATTCTACCGAATGGTCCGAGTGTACCGTTTTTCATTGTGAAGTTAACTTTGCCCTTTAGTGATTTCATTTGTTCTTCATAAGATGAACCTTTTAATGAAATATCTGCATCAAAGTCCATTGTTCCTGTTAAGGTATCTTTCATTGCTGCTGCATCAAGTAATGTCTTTTCTACATCCAAACCTGAACCTTTTACATTCGCCTTAATATCAGAAGAAATAAGGTTCATAGAAACATCACCTTTCACTTTTCCTTTGAAAATAGATGTAATCAGGTTATTTATGTAGAATATATTTTTTGCCAATGAAATTTTACCTGTAGTTTCGGTCAAAGTCATTGTTCCTGATTTGATTTCTTTCATATCAATTGTACCGTCTTTAATAATAACGGGCATGTCTGATGACGAAGATGATTTTGAAGAACCTGATGAAGATGCTGCTTTTGGAAGTGCCTTATCAAGAGCTTCAGTCACTTTCATAACCTTATCAGCATCGGTAAAATTAGAAATTACGTTTAAATTTTTGATTGTAAAATACTGTGATGGTGTTAAATCGGCATTTATAACTAAATTATAGTCGGAACCGTTTGCTAATAATTTATTTATGTTAACATCAAGTGCATTTCCTTCTATATTAGCTACTGCTTTTTCCATAGTTACCAATATTTCGGGAATTGATAAATTCCAAATATCAAAACTTCCTCTTAATTTAGGGTTATTTAATTCTCCTGAAACATATAAATTACCTTTCGCAGATGCTTTTGATTTTGGAAATACAGCAATTGAACCTGTGATTTCTTCGGGTACTTTTACCTTTATCATATTAATACTTGGTGTCTTTGTATTTAATTTAACAATTGTACCTTCAACAGAAGCAATTTCCGTCGATTTGTCAGTACCGTTAACATATAACCCTGTATCTCTAATTGTTAATTTATCGCCTTTTAAGTCGACTGCTAATTTAAGTTCTGATTTTTTGTTTAAAAGATTTGTTATGTTAAATGGTGTAATGTAGTTGTTCCCGTCTGCTATGACAGATGCGATAAGTGTTTGTTCTTTACTGTCACCGTTGATTTTAATATCTAACGGAAGAGTACCTTTATTAGCTATATAAGGAGATATATCAGAACCTAAAAGTTGTTTTAAATCTTGTGTTCTGACTGACCCATTTGCAATTATATTAAATATTGGGTTGTTTATGTAGTTTTTAATATCACCAGAAAAATTGATATCAGTAGAATTATTTATTCTTAATTTAGCAGGGTCAATTGTGATATTCTTGTCATCAACATTTACGTTTAATGAATCGCAATTAACACCTACACCGTTCATTGATAATCTGAAATCATTATTTTTTAAGGTGCCTTTGTATGTTTTAAAATCGCTTGTAAAATCAGCTACAAGAATATTATTTAAATAATTAATTTTATTAATTTTATCTGTTAACGATAAATTGTTTAAAGTTAATTTTAAAGTACCTGACGGTGCACTTAATTCACCTTTTACATCTGCGTTAATATTTAACGCCCCTGAATTTACGAGGTATGTATTTTTAATATCAGCAGGAGCAAATAAATTTATAAGTCTTTGAACCGGAAGTTTTTCCGTTATAACCGAAATATCTGCTATTGATTTTTCATTTATAGTACCTGAAACTTTAAATATTGTATCAAGTACCTCTACAGTTGTATTAACAAACTCTAATACGTTGTTATCCAATGCTATAACTGAATTTATTTTGGCAATACGAGAGTTATCTTTACTGTTTGTCAGTTCGCAATTATTAATTGTTATATTACCGTTTGACTCTAAATCTTTAAAGTCTGTTTTTACTTTTGCATCTGCAGTTAAAAATCCTGTACCTTTTATAGTATCTAATTCATTTTTTATATTTGCTGAATTTAAAGCGGCATGAACAAGATTTATTAAATTATTTGTGTGTATTTCATTTGATTTTATAACTATATCGGTTTGAGGATTTTTCCCGTATTCAAGAGAACCGAGTAATGATAATTTTTCTTGTTCAGCAACAAAAATATCGGAATCAATATTAGCTTTTGTTCCTTGTGTTGCTATATGCAATTTACTTTCGGGCAGTTGCATACCGTCAAGTTTTAGTGACAGATTATCTATATTAATATGACCGTTAGAAACATAAATATCATTTTTTTGTCTGATCTTTAGGGTTGCATCTATATTTGTTTTTAAATCGTATGCTTTGTATACAGCAACAGGATTTATGAACGGAAGTTCATTTTTATCATTTTCTTTTTTAGATTGAGAATCATCATTTTGAATAAATTCTGGAATAACGGAATTTATATCAATATTTGCAATAATATTCTTGCTGTCATTTACAAAAAGTTCTGCAATTGTTTTTAATGAGGCATTTTGACCATTATATCCTATTAAGAGTTCATCACCTCTGAGTTTTAAATAATCACCTGTTTGTAAATCATTTATTAAAGCAGCGTAATTAACTATTTTTATCTCCGGTATATTTATTTTTATTGAAGAAATATCAAAATTTTGAGTTTGTTGAGTTGTTTGTTCTTCTTCTTTTTCTGCTTTATTTTCCAGTGCTTGTGAAATTACAGTTACTGCTTTATATTCTTTGTTGTCTGCTATATCAACATTTATAACGGGATTAACCAACTCCGCTTTTGTTACTTTGATAGTTTTAAAAAGTAAGTGAGGAATAGATATTCTTGCTATAAGAGAATCTGCAGAAACGAAATCCGATTCGTCAGGAAGTTTAATTGAAATATTGTTTGCGGATAAGCCTGCGGATAACATAGGTGTGACTGAAATTTTTGCATTATCAAAATCAAATAATAAATTCGTTTGTTCTTTGACAATCTTTTGCAAGTCAGGCTTATACTTTTCTATTTTTACGACATTGGGCAATATAAACATAAATGCTGCATATATCAGAACCAAAATCGATAATATTGTAATACCTGAAATTTTAATAATTCTTTTCATAATACCCCTCTTTTATTGAGAAAATTTTATAATAATCATTCTAAAAAGAATTATATTTCAAAGATATGTAAAAATAATTAATCCTAAATTTATGTAAAGGACTAATAAAAAATACCTGATAATATTGTTTTTATTTTTTTTTGTTTGTATTAGAATATTGTTGAATTACGAATCCGATAGGCGGAAACTCACGTAAGGAATGGGCTATAAAATAAAACCATTGAAGTTTTAACAGCCGAAAAACGTGTAACGAGCTTAGTCTTATTTGTAAAATAAGATGGGAATGTAATTCACAGGTTACTAAGAAAAAAAGGAGAAAACTGATGCCGGTAGCATCTATGATTGAATTACTCGATGCCGGAGTACACTTCGGACACCAAACACAAAGATGGAACCCTAAAATGAAACCGTATATTTACGGTGCAAGAAATGGAATCTATGTATTAGATTTAAGAAAAACCTCTGAAAAATTAGATCAAGCATACGCAATAGTTAGAGATACTGCTGCAAGAGGTAAAAACGTTGTTTTCGTAGGTACAAAAAAACAAGCTGTTGATGTTGTAGCTGAAGAAGCAGCAAGAGCTGGTGCATACTATGTAAACAGAAGATGGTTAGGCGGTATGCTTACTAACTTTGAAACAATCAGAGGCAGAGTTAATAAACTTAGAGAAATTGAAGAATTTTCAAACTCAGGTCAAATTGAAAAATTACCGAAGAAAGAAATCGCTCAAATGATGAGAAAACTTTCTAAATTAACAAAAACATTAGGCGGTATCAAAGAAATGAGAGGCATGCCTGATTTATTGGTAGTAATTGACCAAAAGAAAGAAGCAATTGCTATTGCAGAAGCAAACAAATTAAACATTCCTGTTATTTGTCTTGCTGATACAAATGCTGATCCGGATGGTATTGATTACATTATCCCCGGTAATGATGATGCAATTCGTTCAATTAAATTAGTTTGCGGAAAACTTGCTGATGCAGTTTTAGAAGGTAAACAATTAAGAGAAAACAAAGCTAACCAAATGCAAAAAGTTCAGTCAATAAAAGCTGAAGATGCAGGCGTAGCCGAAGAAGTGAAAGCTGAAACAGAAGCAGCAGAAGCAAAAGAAGAATCTACTGCTGAATAGTAACAGAGAATTTAAAACTTTAGTTTTAATTCTAAAATAAAAAATTGAAAGGATAATTAATTATGACAGTAACAGCTGCTATGGTTAAAGAACTTAGAGAAAAAACAGGCGCAGGCTTTATGGACTCTAAGAAAGCACTTGAACAATGTGATGGCGATATGGAAAAAGCAATGGAATTCCTTAGACAAAAAGGTATTGCATCTGCTGAAAAGAAACAAAACCGTATCGCTGCTGAAGGTTTAGTTGCTACATATATAGAAAATGGTGTTGGTGCTATTGTTGAAGTTAACTGCGAAACAGATTTCGTTGCTAAAAATGAAGAATTCAAAGAATTTGTAAGCGGATTGGCTAAACATATAGTTTCTATACAACCAAAAGATATGGATGCATTAAACGCATCAGTTTGTCCAAAATGCAATATGAAAATAGAAGATGTTGTAAAAAATAAAATCGCTACAATTGGTGAAAAAATCAGCATCAGAAGATTTGAAATTGTAAAAGGCGAACTTGCAACTTATGTTCATAATGGCAGAATTGGTGTAATTATTGAATCAACTGCAAGTGCTCCTGAATTATTACAGGATGTTGCTTTACACATTGTTGCTTCTGCACCTGAATTTGTTTCAAGAAATCAAATTCCTCAAGATGTTATAGATGAAGAAACAAGAATTGAAATGGGTAAAGAAGATTTACAAAAGAAACCTGAAAATATCAGAGCTAAAATAGTTGAAGGACGTGTTAACAAATTAATGGCTCAAAAATGTTTACTGGAACAACCGTTTGTTAAAAATCCTGATATGACTATTGAACAATTGCTTGGCGGTAAAACAGAAATTAAATCATTTATCCGTTGGACATTAGGTGAAGGTCTTGAAAAAAGACAAGATAATTTCGCTGAAGAAGTTATGAGCCAAATGGTTAAATAATTTATTTAAAGTTCAAAAAAAGAGGCAGCAATGCCTCTTTTTTTTATTCAAATTGATATGCTTTTCTTTGATTATTTATAAATTCTTTGAATGTTTGTATATTGGCATAAGTCATTAATTCTTGTCGTTTGTTATCTTCTGTTATACTGTCTGCAAAATTTATATTACTAAATTCATCTATAGCTGTTTGGTGATATTTAGAAGCAGTTTCTGGTTCATTTAATTCATTATATAATGCAGATATCAGCATAAAATTATTATAATTTTTTTGTTCTTTTCTTAAAAGAATATCAAGTGCTGCAGCATATTCATCCTGCATAATAAAAGACAGAGCACTATAGTAATGTTCACTATTTTCTGCAATATTTTCTATATCAGCAACTTTATTATAATCGCCTTTTAGAAAATATAGTTGAGGAAGAAATACAGGGTGAGAATAATCTCCGTTTAAAGCATATTCTAAGTCTTCTATTGCTTGATTTCCGTTCTTATCATAGAAATAATATATTGTTGATGTATCGAATTTAAACATCCTTTTTTCAAACGGCAAAAATGATAATTTATATGCCTTGTCATAGTATTTTAATGCATCTTGATATTTTTCTTCATAATTATTTTCAAGTCCTTTTCTGTAGAAAGCAAATGGTATGTACATATAGGTGCATAATATCAGGATTAATATAAGTAAATAGTCTTTTTTTGTAAATTTGGATTTGCGTAACAGTTTAAATACAATAAAAATTATAGATATTACAATTGAGAAAATAACAACTGATTGAACAATCAGTACATAATATAAATTATCCATTTAATACTCCTTTTGGCTTTACGATAACATATTTTTATTTAAATGGCTACAGTGAAGAATTGTCACAATAATTATATATTTACTTAATATTTAAAGAAAAAAGTAATATAATATAAGCAATAAAAAGCTTATTTTGGGGATTTTGATGCAGGATAAAAATTTTTTATTGATAGATGGTCATGCACTGGCATACAGATATTTTTTTGCGCTTGAAAGAACAGCAATGAAAACATCTGATAATCAACCGACTTGGGCAGTATTCGGTTTTTTTAAAGCGTTATTTGATTTGTTGCAAAATAGTGATATCAAACCTGATTCCATAGCGGTTGCATTTGATGTATCAAGACAAACTTACAGGACTGAAATGTATTCTGAATATAAGGCAAACAGAGAAAGTATGCCTGATACATTAAGAAGTCAAATAGCTCTTATTATTGAAGGTCTTCACGCATTAAATATTCCGATATATACAAAAGAAGGCTATGAGGCAGATGATGTTATCGGGACAATAGCGACAAAAGCAAAGCAAAAACAACATAAAACATATATATTGACAGGTGACAGAGATTCTTTTCAATTGGTAGACAGAGAAGGATATATAACCGTCATTGTACCTTCAAAAGGTGAATTAATACAGTATGATTGGTATAAAGTATTTGATAAAATGGGTGTTTATCCGTATCAAATAATTGATTATAAAGGACTGAGCGGAGATACATCTGATAATATTCCGGGAATTAAAGGAATTGGTGAAAAAACTGCTTGTAAGTTATTAAGCAGATTTGATAAACTTGAGCAAATCTATGAGCATATTGATGAAGTTACGGAAAAAGCGCTTAATAAAAAGTTAACGGAAGGAAAAGAAATTGCTATATTAAGCAAGGAGCTTGCAACGATTCAAAGAAATTTGGATATAGATTTTGATTTTGACTGTGCAAAATTAGAAATGCCCGATTATGATGCGGTTATAGATTTTTTCAAGAAAAATCAGTTTTATAATTTCTTAAAAAGTTCGGATAAACTTTTAAAACCGTTTAAAATAGCTTCACTTGAAGCAAAAGTTGCAGCTGATTGTAAAGAAAAACCGTCTGTATCCTCAAACGGACAAATGCAATTGGGGCTTGGAATAGGCGATATGCTTGTTTCTTCTTCTCATAAAGAATATAACCATACAAAAACGGTTATAGACACGGAAGAAAAATTAGATAAATTAATAAAAGAGCTAAATCAGCAAACAATTTTCTCAATTGATGTTGAAACAACCGGAATAAATCCGTTGGAATGCGATTTGGTCGGTATTTCTATAGCTTATTGCGAACAAATACAAACTAAAAATAATCGTGTAAAAATCGACTCTTCAAAAAATGATTTGGTAAAATCATTTTATATTCCTGTTTTCCATTTGGTTGGTAATCAGTTAGAACTTGAAGTCGTTCAGGATAAATTAGCTCCTGTTCTTGCGGATGAAAAAATAGCAAAAACTCTTCAAAATGCAAAATATGATTACCATGTTTTAAAACGTCATAAAATGCCGCTTAAAAATATTATATTTGATACAATGCTTGCAAGTTATATAAAAGATTCTTCAAGAAAACATGGGCTAAAACAACAGGCAAGTGATTATTTGGATTATATAATGGTTGAGTATGAAGAGTTGCTGAAAAACAGTTCATCCTCATTGACTATAGAAACCGTTCCTATTGAAGAAGCTGCATCTTATGCTTGTGATGATGCTTTTGCAACATTGCTATTAACTAGATATTGGCAGGAAAATCTTGATGAAAAAGAATTGGACTTACTTTATGACATTGAAGTTCCTTTGTGTATAGTGCTTGCAATAATGGAAGAAAATGGTGCAAGTATAGATACAGAATGTTTAAGCTTGATAGAAAGTGAAATAAACGAAAAACTGGATGTTATTGAAAATAAAATTTACGAAGAAGCCGGTGAAAAATTTAATATTAATTCCCCTAAGCAAGTGGGAGATATTCTGTTTGGCAAATTGAATTTGAAAGCAAAGGGAATGAAGTCTAAAACAGGTTTTTCTACGAGTGCTAAAGTTTTGGAAACCCTTGCTGAAGAACATGAAATTGCAAGAGATATACTTGAACAAAGACATCTTGCGAAATTAAAAAGTACTTATGTTGAAACGCTTCCTGAGCTTAGAAGTCCTGAAGACGGAAGAATACATACAAGTTTTAATCAAACAATAACTACAACAGGACGATTGTCTTCTTCAAATCCGAATTTACAAAACATTCCAACAAGAACTAAACTTGGAAATAGAATAAGAGGTGCTTTTGTTGCGGAAAATAAAGACGATGTTATTATTTCAGCGGATTATTCTCAAATAGAATTGAGATTATTGGCTCATATCTCAAGAGATGATAATTTAATAGAAGCCTTTTGCAGTGATGAGGATGTTCATAGTCAAACCGCAAGCAAAATATTTGATGTTCCGGTTGAACAGGTTACAAAAGATATGCGTTCCAAAGCAAAAGCTGTAAATTTTGGTATCGTATACGGCCAATCGAGATACGGGTTAGCTTCAAGTCTGGGAATTTCGCCTCTTGAAGCCCAAGACTTTATTGACAGATATTTTGCAACTTATCCTGACGTTAAAAAATATATGGATGAAACAATAAAATTTGCTTATGCTCACGGATATGTTGAAACGTTATGGGGAAGAAAAAGATATTTGAGTTCGGGACTTTTAAGTACAAATGGTAAAATACAAGAAGCTGCGCAACGTGCGGCAATTAATGCACCTATTCAAGGAACGGCAGCTGATGTTATGAAACTTGCAATGATTAGAGTTCAAAATGATTTTATAAAAAATAACATTAAATCCAAAATAATCATACAGGTGCATGATGAACTTGTAATTGAAACGGTAAATACTGAAATAGAAACAGTAAAAAATTTGGTACAAAAAGCAATGGAATTAGACCAGCCGTTTTTGGTACCTTTGAAAATTGATGTATATACAGGCAAATCTTGGATGGAAATATAATGAGAAAAGTAATTTCGGCATTAATAATATTAACGGCTATAATTGTACCTCAAAGTGTATTTGCGGATAATATTATTCCAGCTGCTACAACAATTAAGGCAAGTCCTTCAAGTCTTGATTTTTCAAAATCTTATAAAACTTCTTCCGAAAATTTATTATATTTGCTTTTGGCAGCAATAAACGAACATAATTATTTAATTGAAGAAATTCAATTTAAAACCGGAAGTGTACTTTTTAAAGCATATCAAAAGGAATTTATAGCTTCTATTGCCGCAAAAGACGGATATAATTCCTTTATAAAAATAATTCCTGCTGATAATAATTATAACTTTTCTCCGTCTTTATTGCAAAAATTACATACTTATATTGAAAATAATAACGGTATATCTTTCCAAAAAGTTTTATAATTATTTTTTATACAAAAAACCTGATTAATCAGGTTTTTTTATTGCACTTAATTTATAGTTAGGTATATAGTCGGCATGCTTGTAACAATTTTTTGTTTGAGGTAAATTTAAGGGGTATAAATTATTACTTAACTAGAGGAGTTTTTCTAATGACAGAAAGAAAATTAGTTGGAACAGGCGAAATGTTCAGAAAAGCACTCGCTGGCGGATATGCAATCGGTGCTTACAACGTAAACAACATGGAAATTTTACAAGGTATCGCTGAAGCTGCAGAAGAAACTCAATCACCAATCATTCTTCAAGTTTCTGCAGGTGCAAGAAAATATGCTAATCAAACATATTTAATAAAATTAGTTGAAGCAGCTCTTGCAACAACAACAGTACCTATAGCTTTACACTTGGATCACGGTGCTGATTTTGAAATTTGTAAGGCTTGTATTGATGGCGGTTTCTCATCAGTTATGATAGATGGTTCAAGATTCCCGTTTGAAGAAAACGTTAGAGTAACAAAACAAGTTGTTGAATATGCTCATCAAAGAGGAGTTTCTGTTGAAGCTGAATTAGGTAAATTAGCTGGTGTTGAAGATGACGTAAAAGTTTCTGATAAAGATGCTAAATATACAAACGTTAAAGAAGCTGTTGAATTTGTAAAACAAACAGGATGCGATTCTTTAGCAATCGCTATCGGTACTTCTCATGGTGCTTATAAATTCAAAGGTGAAGCAAAATTAGACTTTGAAAGATTAAAAGAAATTAAAGATGCATTAAAAGAAGCAGGCTTTGGTGATTATCCGATTGTTCTTCATGGTTCTTCATCAGTTCCGAAAGAATTTGTTGAGAAATGTAACAAATTCGGTGGAAATTTACCTGATGCTCAAGGTGTTCCTGAAGAAATGCTTAACTATGCTTCTAAACACGGTGTTGCTAAAATTAATATTGATACAGATTTAAGATTAGCTATGACATCTACTATCAGAGAATTCTTTATTGAACATCCTGAAAAGTTTGACCCACGTGAATATATGGGACCGGGAAGAACTGCCGTAAAAGAAATGGTTATGCATAAAATGCGTGACGTTTTAGGTACTGCTGGACACGCAAAAGATTAATTATGATATAATAATCACATCAAATATAATTTGATATAATAAATAAAAAAGTAACAAAAGAGAAAGGTTATTAAAATGAACAAAAAAGTTTTGGCAATTATAGTTGCAATTCTAGTTGTATTAGCTGTAGCAGCTATTGTTTTCAACTCAAAATCAAGTGCTCCTGAAAGCACACCTGTTCAAAATGAACAAGTTCAAAATGAAGAAGAACAACAAAATGAAGAAGAAGTAGCTCCTGAAGAAGAACAACAAAACGAAGAAGAAGCTGCTCCTGAAGAAGAAGGTAATCCTGAAGAAGAAGCTGCTCCCGAAGAAGAAGGTAATCCTGAAGAAGAAGCTGCTCCTGAAGAAGAAGCTGCTCCTGAAGAATAAGAAGCTAATATAAAAACAAATAAAAAATAAGATAAAGAGATGACCTTTTTATCTTATTTTTTTATATAATTTTAATATGTTGGTTAATCTTTCAGATTAACTTATAGTTATTAGAATAAATAAAAGGTTATATAATGCTTAAATATTTTAGAGGATCATTTATAATTGCAATATTAGGACTGGTTATAGGATTTTTATGGGCAGAACATGAATTTACGGGAACGGGCTTTAAGGCTTTGTTCATTATTGTCTTTTTGTCTATATTAGAAATTACTTTATCATTTGACAATGCTGTTATTAATGCGCTAAAACTTGAAAAAATGGATGAAAAATGGAAACATCGTTTTATTACCTGGGGTATAGCAATTGCGGTTTTTGGAATGAGATTTTTATTCCCGATAATAGTTGTTGCAATCTTCTCCGGATTATCTATTCTTTCTGTTACTAAATTGGCATTATATGATGTTGATAAATATACTCACTATTTACATATAGCGCATGCTCCTTTGGTTACATTTGGCGGAGCATTCCTAATGATGATATTTTGGGCATATTTCTTTAATCCCGAAAAAGAAGTACACTGGTTAAGTTGTGTAGAAAAACCAATGGTAAAATTCCATTGTATAAAATATATTGATGTAATAATCGTGTTATTATCTCTTGTCGGGTTGATGCACTTTATTCCTCAAGAACAGAAAGTTTCTGTTATGATGGCTGGTATTACAGGTATAATAAGTTATCTTGTAGTGGATAGTATAAGTAATTTACTTGAAAAAATCGCTGAAGAAAAAGCTAAATTGGTCGGCGAAACTGCAAAGCTCGGATTTATAGGCTTTTTATATTTGGAACTAATTGATGCTTCATTTTCATTAGATGGAGTTTTAGGTGCTTTTGCCATAAGCAAAGATATAATAATAATTACAATCGGTTTAGCGATAGGTGCAATGTTTGTTCGTTCTTTAACCATTTATATGGTTGATATGAAAACATTGAAACAGTATCTTTATTTGGAACATGGTGCGCATTGGGCTATAGGATTTCTTGCAGTTGTCATGTTTATAAGTACCAGAATGGAAATTCCCGAATATATAACGGGCGGAGCAGGGCTTGTTATAGTCGGTTCTGCTTTTATAGCATCTATTATTCATAATAAAAAACAACAAATAGAAAATAAATAAACTCAATTAAGTTTTTTACTTAGAATGTTTTTTACAGACATATCAATAGTTTTAAAATCTGCGCCTATAGCATTATTTCTTGCTACGCAAATGATTGAAAGATATTTATTTAATCCATTATATTCGTTGTTTTTAATAATTAATCTGAAACTTTCACGCATAAGTCGTTTGATTCTGTTTCTGACAACTGCTCTTTTATGGATTTTTTTACTTACAACAAAAGCTATTTTGGTAGTAATGTCATCTTTTGGCTTTTGTTTACCGAAAAACATACAAATATTGCCGTCGGAAGCGGTATCTTTTATTTTATAAGTTGCATTAAAAGCAGAATATTTTTTTAGTCTGTATTTTTTCTGAAGCATATTTTTATATTACCAGCTAAAAAAGGACTGTCAAAGCAGTCCTTTTTATATATTGAGATTTAATCAGTTTATTATGCTCTTTCTTTTGCAGTAATAGCTAATTTATGACGACCTTTAGCTCTTCTTCTGTTTAATACTTCTTGGCCGCCGGGAGTAGCCATACGTGCTCTGAAACCGCTAACATTCTGTCTTTTTCTCTTTGTTCCTTCCAGCGTACGTCTCATTTTATTTCTCCTTGAATGTGTTGTTTTTCATTGTATCATAATAAATAAGACATAGCTTATTGTCAATCACGAAAAATATAAAGGTTAAATAATATGAACAAATTAGGATTCATTGGTGGCGGGAAAATGGCTTCTGCCATACTAAACGGGGTTATTAAGTCAAAATGGCTTTCAAGTGAAAATATTTATGTCTCTGATAAAAATGAAGATGCACTTGCTATTTTAAAGAGTAAGCATAACATTAATATTACAACAGATAATGCTGAAGTTGTAAAAAATTGCAATATAATACTTTTTGCTGTTAAACCTTTTGTTATAAGAGAAATAATGGAAGAAGTAAAAGCTTATATAACTCAAAATCATCTTGTTTTATCAATAGCAGCAGGTATTTCAACCAAAACTATTGAAGAAACTATAGGTGATGTTGCAGTTGTAAGAATAATGCCTAATACACCAGCTCTTGTTAATGCAGGCATGAGTGCAATTTGTGGCGGTAAAAATGCGAAAAAGGAACATAAACAACTTGCACTTGAAATTTTTAAAAATGTTGGTGAAGTTATTGAAACTGAAGAAAAATATATAGATATTATTACAGCAATATCAGGAAGCGGCCCTGCGTTTTATTATTATATTATTGACGAAATTGCAAAAGCAGGTAAAAAATTGGGTATGGATTATGATACCTGCCTTAAATTATCAGCACAAACGGCATTAGGTTCTGCAAAAATGATTATGCAGTCCGGAATTTCCCCTGAACAATTAATAGTTAATGTTACAACTCCCGGTGGATGTACTGCTGTAGGAAATGAAGTTTTAAAAGATAATAAAGTTTCTGATATTATGTATGAAACAATAGAAAAAACAGCGAAAAAAGCATTTGAATTAGGGAAAAAATAATCGTATACATATTGAAACGAGAGTAAAAAGTGTCGGGAAATCCCCGACATTTTTCTATTAAAGAAATTGTTCTTTTATGTTAAATTAATAATAAATAGAGGTGGATAATTATGACTAAAAGAGCATTAATTAGTGTTTATAATAAAGATAAACTTGTTGAATTTGCAACAGAATTAACTCAAAAATACGATTATGAAATAATTGCAACAGGTTCGACTTATGATTTATTAACTGAAAACGGCATTAAAATAAAAGAAATTTCTGAAATAACAGGAAAAAGACAGTTAATAAACGGAAAAGTTAAAACATTATACCCTGATGTTTTTGCCGGTATTCTTGCGGATATGAATAATGATGTTGAAAAGCAAGATATTGAAAAAGGGAATATAAAACTTTTTGATATGGTTGTTGTTAACTTTTATCCGTTTGAAGAAGCTGTTACTAAGCAGGTAGAAGAAACAGAACTTACAAATACTATTGATATTGGTGGTCCATCTATGTTAAGAGCAGCTGCAAAAAATAATAGAAGAGTACTTGCGGTATCTTCACCTAATCAGTACAATGAAGTTTTAGCTGATTTGAAGGAACATAACGGTGAATCGTCTTTAAAGTTGCGACGTGAATATGCTTTAAAGGTTTTTGAACAGACTATAGATTTTGATACAAAAGTATTAAAGGAATTATCCAACCGATTTGAAGAAGATACAGATAATTATTTTTCTTTAAATATGAAAAAAACTAAGAATTTAAGATATGGAGAAAATCCTCATCAGGATGCAAGTATATACTATACAAATAATACTATTGATTATGAAATTTTAAACGGAAAAGAGCTTTCATATAACAATATTTTAGATGCTGCAGCTTGTACCAATATTTTAAGTGAGTTTTATGATGTTTGCGGCTGCGTGATAATAAAACATAATACTCCTTGTGGTGCTGCATTAGGTAAAGATATAGAGGAAGCATGGGCTAAAGCATTGGATTGTGACCCTTTAAGTGCATTTGGCGGTATTGTAGGCTTTACTCAGGTCGTGAATGAAAATCTTGCAAAACAGTTGGCATCAATATTTTTAGAAGTTATAATTGCTCCGGATTATACTATGAAAGCACTTGAACTTTTAAAAACAAAAAAGAATTTAAGAGTAATAAAATTAAATACATCTCTTGAAGAATATAAAAATCATTTGACGAGTGATATTAGAGTGACACCGTTTGGTACGATTATTCAGACTGCAGATAAAGGTGAACTTGATGTTGAAAAATTTAAAGTCGTTACGAAGGTTAAGCCTACTCAGGAAATGATAGAAGATATGATTTTTGCCTGGAAAATAGCAAAACATGCAAAGTCTAATGCTATTGTAATTGCAAAAGACTTTAAAACTGTAGGGATAGGACAAGGACAAACAAGCAGAGTTGATGCCTTTGAAATTGCATTAAATAAAGCTTGTGATGGTTCAAAAGATGCTGTTGCTGCATCGGACGGATTTTTCCCAGCTATAGACAATATTCACGTTGCAGCCCAAGGTAGAATTGCTGCTATTATCCAACCCGGAGGCAGTATAAAGGATGAAGAAGTTATAAAGACTGCTGATAAATATAATATTGCAATGATTACTACAGGTATGAGACATTTTAAACACTAACATGGAATCTTTAAACGAAAAAAAAATAATAAAAGCACTTAGTGCCGGACATTTTATAACAGATGCTTATTCGGGTTTTTTGAATCCTATTATGCCGTTTATTGCCGCATATATTGGTATATCAATGACCGTTGCGACGATATTAATATCTGTATCAAATTTAACATCATCATTATCACAGCCTTTCTTTGGATTTATTGCCGATAAATGGCAAAGAAGGTTTTTTATATTTTGGGGAATGATAATGGCAAGCATATTCCTTTCTTTTCTGGGAATTGCTCATAATATATACACACTTATAATTTGCCTTTTACTTGGGCATATGGGGGTTGCTTTTTTTCATCCTCAGGCAACAAGCCTTGTCTCTAAGTATTCTCAATGCAATTCAAACAGTAAGGAAATGAGTATATTTATTGCAATGGGAACATTTGGCTTTTCTCTTGGTCCTGCTATTTCTTCAGGTATAGCAAGTTTATGGGGCTTGGATAAGTTACCGTTTGCTTGTTTTCTAGGGATAATATTTGCTTTTATTCTATTGAAAACAGTTCCGAAAGCTAATATACAATGTGTTGAAAAACCTAAAATATCAATAACACAAGCATTAAGTAAAATATTTTCAAATAAACCGGTTGCCGTTTTGGTAATTGCTTCAATAGTAAAATCTTTTGTTGTTTCTTCGTTTAATATAATTCTTCCTTTTTACTGGAAGTCAGTTGGTTTTGATGTTGCAAAAATTGGGATTATATTATTTATTTTTATGATGGCAGGAGCACTTGGGGTTGTATCAAGTCCGTTTATCGAAAAAAGGATTGGGGTTAGAAATGTTTTTTATTTATCCTTGATTCCCGTTACTCCGTTAGGAATCATATTTTACCTATCGGGCGGACAGGGAGTAATCGGACTTGTATCCTTTATCCTTATTGGCTATGTAAGTTTTCTTGCGGTACCTGTTAATATGTATTTGGCACAAAGATTAATGCCTGATTTTAAAAGTATGATTTCAGGGTTTATCGGTGGTTTCAGTTGGGGTGTAATAGGTATAGTTTTACCGTTAATCAGCCATATATCACAAATAATAGGTATTATAAATATATTGTTTATAATAACATTTATACCATTGATATTTTCTTATTTTATAAAAGTTTTGCCTAAAAATGCGGAAGTGTAAAATTAAGCCAAATATTGTTTAGATTGAGCATCATATATTTTCCTTTTTGCAGCATTCCATAATGCTCTTCGCTCGTACCCTTTACAGTCTTTGAGGCTATCAGGCATGCCTGAATCAGGTGCAGCAGCCATCCTTTCCATTATATTTATTCTGTTAAAAAACTTTCTGTTTGTTGATTTGAAGGCTTCTTTTGGATCTATCCCTGAATTTTTTGCCATACTTGCCGCTGTGTAAAAAATATCTCCCATTTCTTCTTCCATGTGGTCGAAATTTTGTTGAGTCGGGTTTAATGCATGTTCTCTTCTCGCAACATTAAATTCTTCTATTTCTTCCATCAAACAGTCATTCCATTGGGAATGATTTTTTACGAAATTAATTTCTTTTGTTACATCATCTATTTTGGTGAATGTATCAAAAACATCATTGTTATTTGGATTTATTCCTTTCATTAATGTTTTTGGTGCAACTTTTGCTTTTTTATTTATTGACAATGGTTCTAAAAGTCGTGATATTTCCATTTCTGCATTCAAAACAGGTTTCTTGCTAATCTTAGGACCGCTGCTTCTTGACTTCATTGATATGGAATTTATTGTATTATATGTATTAAAAGATACTCTCATTCTTAACTCCTTTTACTGTGTTAAAACATGAGAATATTTTTTTTGCTGAAAAATAAGCTTTTTATATTCCTATTCCAAATTATTCAAAAATTCGGTGATATCTTCGTTATTGTCATTATTTTCGATACTATAATTATTTACTTTATCATAAATTTCAACTAATTTATCTTTACTGAAAAATTCGCAAAAATCTTCTTCTTCATTAGGTTGTTCAAATAAAGCATTTATAAAATCATTACGACCGAGTATATCACTATCTTCTTCTGTATTGTATAGTTGAACTTCGTTGTTGTTATTCTTTTCATTCTGTTTAAATTCGGTTGTTTTAAATGTATTATAATTGTTTACTTCAAAATCCATATAACTACCCTTTTCAATTTTATTATTCGGTCACTTTCTTTATAATCTTTAGTTTTATATTAAGATTTTTTAATAAAATAGTGAAAAAACGGCAAGGAGTTTTATTTTTGGTTTTTTCTATTGTCAAAATAAGGAATGTACAATGAATATCTCTCCCATCTCTTTCAATAAATCTATGTTTGAAAATAAAAATAAATTAAATGTTAATCAAAATATGAACAGTACTGTTTCAAGTCAAAATAAAAGAAGTAAAAAACTGGCAAAAATCGCAACAGGCAGTGCACTTATATTAATGCTCACAAAAAGTTTAAATTCTTCTGCACAGCAAATGAAAACTATAGATATTAAAGATACAAATAATGCTTTTTGTATTACGGAGTATTCTCCTGATTATACTGCCGATCCTGTGATTCCAAATGCAGAACTTATCAATGTCTCGGATTATAAGCCTTATACTCCTGTTAATTCGCCTGCGCCTTTTGATTATATAGAAGCTACAATAGCAACAAAAATGCAAAAAATGAAAAATCAAAATTTGACGGAAGAAGAAAAAGTTTTATTAAAAGAAAATATTAAAGCATTACAATTAAAACGAGAAGAACAAAATGCAGTTGCTAATATGTATTCTGACGGAAATGATTTATACATTCAGATTGATATAAAAGATAATGCTCCTGAGAAAATAAAAGAAAGATATAAATTTGGAATTAATATAGAATCTTTAAAAAAATTATTTGATATACAAGATGGAGCTATAGAAAATAATAATAATATTGATGCAAGATGGGAATTAACAGATAATCATGGGAATGGTTATTATGATTATACTCATAATTGGTTCAGAACCGGTGATTCAATAGTCGTACCTTTAAATGAGGTAAATTTGGATAATATCAATATTGATTCTTATCTGTAATATTAACGCTTCCTTGTCTTAGTATTGTTATATTATTATCTGTTACTAATGCGACAGTTGATTCTCTTCCTGCACATTTACTTGTCTCGTCATCTTGGAATACAATATCAACAAGATTTCCTATTGAGTTTATTGCATCCTCATAGGTCTTTGATGATGGATGATTTGAAAGATTTGCACTTGTTGTTGCAAGTACGTGTCCTTCTATTTTTGAACACAGTTCTTTAAAAAAAGTATTATCAGGAACTCTTATTCCGACAGTATCTTTATTAGAGGTTATAAAAGCAGGTGTTTTCTCTGATTTCTTTACAACAAGCGTTAATGCCCCTGGGAAAAACTCTGACATTAATTCTTTTGCTTTATCCGGAACATCTTTTACATAAGGCATAAGATTTTCTTCTTTATCTGACATTAAAATTAGCGGTTTTTCTCTATCCCGTCCTTTTATTTCATATATTCTGTTAACCCCTTTTTCACTATAAGGCAAACAGCCTATACCCCATACTGTATCTGTTACAAAAGCAATAACTCCGCCTTCTTTTAGAATGTTATTTAATTTCACCACGGTGGAGTTTTCGTTTAATGTATTCTTTAAGTCTTCCAATTAATTCACCTACATATTCTATTTTAAATATAAGCGCAAATATAATGTATGTTCCCATACAAAGTGCAAATACCGAAATAGTTTTTACTAAAAGCATTATCCAGTTTCCTGCAATCCAGTATTTGTATACAAAAAGATTTAATGAAAATGCTAATATTGCAGCAAATATCATTTTTATAAGATTTTTAAAGTATATTTTATAATCAAGATTTATTCGTTTTAATAAAATTATGCCAAGTAAACTTGCATTTATTAATGTTACCAGTGAGGTGGAAAGTGTAATTGCAGCTATTCCCAGTTTATGTATAAATAATGTGTTTAATATAAATTTCATTATTATTGAAGATAGTGCAACTAAAAATGGTGTTTTTGAATCATTGAATGAGTAAAAAATTCTTGTTACGGAATCTCTAAACACATAAGGAACTATGGCAAACGATAGGAATGTAAGAGCCTGTGCTACCATAAATGTTGCTTCTGTATCAAATTTCCCTCTTTGAAATACAATTTGTACAATATCTTGAGCAAGCAAAATTATTCCGAACATAATTGGTATTGCTATGAAATTAAGAAGTCCTACTCCTTTGTGAAAATAGTATTTTACTTCATCGTATTTTTTTTCACCAACGAGTTTTGAAAATAGAGGGAATAACGGTACTAAAAATGCTGTTACAAGAATACCTACAGGAAATTGAAAAACTCTGTTTGCATACCCTATTGATGTCCAAGCCCCTTCTCTAAGCTGAGATGCAAAAAACATATCAACATATACATAGATTTGTCCGATTGTTGAACTTAAAGCTGCGGGGAAAACAAGCTCTATAAGATTTTTAAATTCAGGGTTATTCTTAAAATTAAAATTTGGTTTTAGCTTAAATCCTAATTTCCTAACGGCAGGTGCTTGTACAAGGAATTGTAGTACAGCACCTATTGATGTCGCAATCGCTAAACCGATACCTAAATTATCTCCTTTTGTAAAAGCTATAATTGTTATAATGCTTAAACTCATTAATACAGGTGAAATATTAGGCATTAAAAAACATCTGTATGTTATAAGAAGTCCATAATATATTCCTATAATACCTCCGATTAATATAACAGGAGTCATTATTCTTAAATGGCTGCTTGCGAGGTCAACCAGCTGGCTGTTATTTGAGTGTATTATTATTCCTAAAATTTGATGTGAAAAAATAAAGATTATTATTGCCAATAATAGAAAGACAATAAATGTTCCCGTTAAAAAAGTGTTGAATAACTTATTAACTTTTTCTGACGGCATTTTATCGTCAGGATTAACGAGTTTTGCAAATACACTTACTGTCGCACTGTGAAATGGTCCTCCTACACCGCCCATTAATATAATTGCCAAAGATGGTATTTGGTACGCATAAAAATAAGCATCAGAAACTAAACTTGCACCATAAAAGTTAGCAATACATATATCTCTTATGAACCCTACAAATTTAGAAACTATAGTAACAAAAGCAATAAGCCAGGCTGCTTTTAATAAAGATGTTTCTTTATTCATTTTCTGCCTCTTGCTCTTTAGGTGAATAACATCCGCTTTCTGCATTATTACAATCTATATACTTAAAGAATGTAAATTCTGTTTTGCGTTTTTTCTCTTTTTTATGTTCTTGTTCTATATTATTTTCAATATTTTGTTCTTTGTTTGCTTCTTGTTTTTTTGCAGGATACACTTCTACATAAGCTTTTATTTTTTTTGTATAATCAATATTTTCATCCATTATTAAATAAGAAATTTTATTTGTGCCTTTTTGCAAAAATTGTGAAATATCTATTGTTGTTAAGTCATTGTTTAATTTTAGTTCTTTTTCTTTTCCGTTAACGGTAATTTTAAAATTCTTTGTATTATTGTTATTCTCTATATATAAGGTTGCTTTATTATTGTCTGTATAAAATGTCCTTTCGACCGGCTTATTGTTTGAATTAATTTCTGCCGGAATAGTTGCAAGTTTTATTCCGTTATAATAATGTTGCAAAATATCATCAAATTTATAACCTAATGAAGCCATTTTGCCCGCTCCATATTGGCTTAAACCGACTCCGTGTCCAAAACCGCCGCCTGAAAATTTGTATACAGGATTTTGAGCTTCAATATAATTTATAACAAAGTTTGCACTAGGTAGAGATATCCCGTCTTTTTGAAAACAACGTCTTATAACAAGCTCTTTTTCAACTGTATAAACACCGGTTGTTGTTTCAATTTGAAGCTTTATTATTTTCCCTGAAGCCCCTCTTTTTAATGGCTTTATAGAAATTAATTTCCCTATATAATCCCCTGAAAAAACTTCAGGATGAATAAATCCGGTCTTTGATTGAGCAGGAAGTGTTTTCTTTAAAACATCTTCCAGCTCATTTACATTCCATGTTTTTGACCATCTGTAATAAGGTGACATATCATCAAAGGCTTCGGGTTTTGAAGTGTAAAATTTTTCAGCAGCCTCATTTGTTTCAAGAGATTCAAAATTTTCATTATCTGGAGTTGCTGTTAAATAATGTATATTTTTTGAAGGGAATGCTCTTGTTTCAGGGTCGGAGAAAGCATATTCATAACTTTCCGTATATCCGCCTGCCGTTGAACTGTATAATGCAAGTATCGGAGCATTATCTTTGTCTAATGCTATTATTCCGTTTGTTTCTTCAATTGCCCTGTCTGCAAGAGAATCTTCCGTATTTGCCCCAAAATATACCTGGCACGCAACAGAATCACAAAGGTCAAATTCTTTATATGCTTTTATCCTTGGAGTTACTGCATAATTTCTTGCTGCGACTGTTTGGGCTTTTAATGCTTCTAAGCCAAACCTTACAGGCATTTCATTTGGAACAACACCTCTTAAATAATTTTTTAAACTTAATACATTTACAATAGAGAATTTATCGGTGCTCTTACTGCTTTTTATAACTTCTATATATCCCCTGTAAAATGCCTGTTTTCCTTTTCTTTTTAAATTTTTAATTTTTATGTATGAATTATCTTTTGAAGAGATTAAAATAGGACCTCTAAGATTTCTTGCCAATAATGTTTCATCTACATAGATAGAAAATAAATTGTTCTCTACTGCTATTTTTACAATTTGAGATGTCTCTGTTACGGGAATTACATACCCTGTTACAGAATCCATTACGTTTAAATTATAAGCATCAAGAAATTCGGAATTATTAAATACATAGTTCTTAAATTGACTGTCACTTATTCCGACTCTGACAGGCATGAAATTGTCTGATGCTTTTGCTGCAGGCAAAAACAATACCGCTACTAACAATAATGTAAAAATATACTTCTTAAACATGTAATTCCCTATGTACCTATTATATTCTAAATAACAGATATAGTGAATAATTTTATCTTTTGATGTGTTATGGATTTTGTTGTTTTATTTTTTTGTATTTCCATTTTGCAATAGCTGCTTCCAGTGCTCCCATTGCAATAAGAGAAATTGCAAGAGCTATCCAATAACCTTTTAGAGAATAATTTAATTTCTGAACAAAGAAATATGCGACGGGTGCACCTATTAACCAGTATGAACTAATAACACAACAGGACGCTGTTTTTGTCATTTTAAAACCTCTTAAAATCCCGCCAGATATTGCTTGTATTCCGTCAAAAAGTTGGTAAATCGCAACAATATTTATAATAGAAATGGAAATCTTTATTACGTTTATGTCATTTGTAAAACAATATAAAATCTCTCTTGGAAATAATGATAGCAATATAGCTATAGCAACCATAAATAATAAACAAACAGAATATGTTACTATTGATTATAATTTTATTTAATCAGGTTGCTTTGCTCCATAATTAAATGAAACTTTTACAGAAATTGCTGTTGCTATTGAC
>JAFUEV010000052.1 GCA_017470245.1 bacterium
TCGTCATAGTTGTTATTAATGTATGCATAGATAAAGCATAGGACAATGCAAAAATTATTGATAAATAACTTTCTTTAACTTCTTTCGTTAAGAAATAGGAAAAAGTTAATCCGCATAATCCTATTTTTATTAACATAATAAGTTCAAGAGCTATATTTATATATTTATCGGGGAATAAAAACAATATTATATTTAACGGACTAAAATAATTATAATATGCCGAAAAATCAAGCATATTATTACCGCCCAAATTGGCAAAACTATAGAAAAAATCATTATTCGTAGTAAATATAGACTTAAAATAAGACAAAAAGTTTATATGTTGATAATTAGTATCCCAATACAGAAATGACCTACTACCCAAAGGAAATATATGCAAAAATATAAAACCCACAAATAAAACAAAAATAGGCAATAGAAATGATAAAGAATATATAACTTTAGCTTTTTCCTTCAATATTATTTCCTAACTTTCAATGCACTATATCCAAACCCAATTATAAAAATGGTGCCGCGTCTCGGAATCGAACCAAGGACACAGGGATTTTCAGTCCCTTGCTCTACCAACTGAGCTAACGCGGCAAATGTTTATTATTCTATTTATTTAACCGTATAGAATATTTCTACATCGGCTAACCTCTTTAATTATAATATCTGATAAAAACTTTTAGTCAATATTTTTTTTATTTTTTATTCAAACCTGCTTAGTTTTTTTGTTTTAGAATCTCTTACAAGTGAAGAAAAAGCTTCTTTTCTTGCTTTTACCAATTCTTTACGACCATCAACAGTTCTGGTATATATGATATCACAATCACCAATATATTTGTTCCAAAGTCCTTTAAATATTTCGGTATTTTCTTTTTTCTGTCCTATTATAGTTGGAATGGCATGGTAATCTATTGTCTGCATATTATTATTTTTACTTTTCCTTATAAATAAATACCTTGGATTTTCAATAGGATTTAAAAATTCCATAAAAGATTTTATTATCAAATTATTTTCTTCCGGAGACACATTACTTACCGAAAAGAAAATACTTCCGTCTACTATATTTTGCTTGCATTGTATATCAATTCGCTGCATATTCGTTTTTATACATTCCATATAATATAGGGTTTCCAGTATTACAATACCAATTTGACGCATGATTTTTTCAGGACTGGAACATCTCAAATATTTATATGTAGGTTGCGCCATAAAAACGACAAATCCAATAACACACAATAATAATAGCCATATAGACACTTGAAGAAAATAAATGGCAAGCGCACCAAAAAATGTAAGCCAAGTAAACAGAATATAGAAATAACCACCTTTATAATAGAAATTTTTCATTTGAACCGTAGTAGAAACACCGGTCCTAAGCGATTGTGCCGGCGCATTGTACTGTTTAATCAAACCTTTTTTCCATAATTGCGCGGTTTCAGTTCTATTCACAGCCATTGATTTCATGCCTGTATTTAGTTCAATAAAATTATTTTCGGTTAAAATACCAATGTTTCTTTCTATTTTGTTATTAAAATCATCGGGTAAAATTCTTTCTATACCATTTTCAATATAATGAGGTTCTTTAAAAGACGGAGCTTCATACCCCTTAAATCTCTGCATTAATTGTAAATAATCAAAAATTTGAATATTAGGTTCTGTTTCCGTATCAGCTTTAGAAGGTAATTCTTTTTTTAATGTTTCTAACGTTGTTAATATTTTAACTGATGCCAAATGCCATATATTAGAAACTTTATCAGGATTGTTTTTATCCTTTCTTATAGCTCTGCCACGCATTTGGTTTGAAAGCATGTATGAACTGACTGTACTTGAAAGGATTAAGGAGTTTATACAAGGTGCATCCCAACCTTCCCCCAAAAGAGCCTGCGTACCTACCATAACAGTTATTAAGCCTTCATTAAACATTTGTGTAATGAGTTCAACTATCATGGAACGTTTTGCACCTTTTGCAATAACTTTTAAATAATTACTATCTCTGTCAAAAACATTACAAGAAACATAATCTTCAAGCGCACATTTTTTTACCAAATTTATAAACTGTTCTTTTATCTTTGAGGGAATCAATATTATACTTCCGGTTAAAACACTTAACGAAATATCTTGACGTTCTTTTAATGTCTGCCAAATTGGAATTACACCCAAAACAGAACAATCGGTTACATCATATTTAATATAATCCGTCAAAATAACCATTCGTAATTTATCTTTTAAATTGTTAGCTTCAAGATTAACAATATCTTTTATCGAGTCCAGTTTTCCAAGACTATTGGCTATTTGTTTTTTTATTTTAGGATTATCGCTTAAATATACCGATTTATTATACATAATGCCTGCAACTTTGGCACTGCCATATATTTCATCAAGCACATTTTTATATTTATCAAGTTTTTTATTATCTTTTGAAAGAATAAAAGATAAAAACAGTTTTTGTTGGTCTTCATTAAATTTCGGAATATCTTTCTCAGTAGAATCAAAAATTTCTAAAAAGTTATTCGGAATTTTTTTCTTAGCAGCTTTTAAAAAGGAAGCAACAGAAACATAATTTTTAGGTTCTTCAAGAATTGTTTCAACATTTTCGGAAGATAAATACTCTTGCATAGCAGAAACCAGTTCTTCATTTGAATATAATGATTGAACAAAATTATTAATTCGGATAAGACTTTTATTTATTTCTTCAGATTCATTTTTTCTTAATAAAGAAAAATGAATAAAATCCTGATGAGGACACAAATCACCGTTTTGAACCAATTCCGGTATAGATATTACTTCATCAATTGAGCCGCACAGAGATGAATACCTTTCCCATTCAGTTGTATCAGCATCATACGGAGGTGTTGCAGTTAAAGAAACCGTTTGTTTAGGCTTTAAATTATCTATAAAATACATCAAAGCTTTCCACCATTCGTTTCTCAAATGATGCGCTTCATCAAAACATAAAACTTCAACTTTAGCTTTTTTTACAATATTAATAATTTCATTAGCTTTCTCTTTGTTCAATCGTTTAAAATTATTTTCTTGTTCATCATCTTCTTCAAGAAGTTCTTCATCATCTGTTTCTTCATTTTTTTCATCTGCACCGCAAAATGCAGCAAGTAATGATTGATACGTAATAACAGTTATAAATTTAGGTTCTCTTATATTTAACGAAATAATATCTTCACTGTTTCCGTTCAGGAAAGCATCTATAATTCTTTGCTTCCACTGATTTCTTATTGTAATAGTAGGCGCAAAGATTATTGTAGGTTTATTAATCCTTGCAATTACTTCAATACCAAGCGTTGTTTTTCCTGCTCCCGGTGCTGCTACAACGTGAATTTTGTTATCAGCCAAATGATATGACAGATTATCTAAAATGCGTTGTTGATAATCTCTCCACTTCCCATTAAATTTAAGTACATTTTCCATATAAATATTGAATTATATAACACTTATTTAGTCAATAAATTAACATATTCAGCATAAGTATATACCTTTGCATTACTATTAATTATAGATATACACCTTTTTAAACCGACTAATGTCAAATTACATGATGTAACAATTATTTTGTTATCCAATTCCTGTTTTTTATAGAAATTATTTTTTAAAATTTGCTTTGCTATTTTAGGATATTTTAAAAGAAAATAATTTTCCATTAAAGAACACGTACCTTTTTTATTTATAATATTCATTTCTGACGGAAGATAACAAATTCTTTCTGTTGATACAGGCTTAAAGAAAACGGCATTATCATTATGTTCAACATTAAGCGCATGCATTTTTATAATTTCATCTATAGTAATTATCTTATCTTTTAATTCAGGGATTTTATTTAAAGTATCAAAACAAGAATTACAAGAACATACAATATACTTGGTATTTTCAGGGATTGATGAAACTATTCTTTTTGAATTTTTATTAAATTCATTTATATTTCCGTCACTTAAATAAGGTAACCCGCAACAATTTGAATTGACATTTATTACGTTATAACCTAATTTATTCAGCAAATTAACAGAGGCGTTTTTATCTGAAGGATTGATATATTTATTAACACAACCCTCAAAATATACAACATTTTCATTTGTTTCATTCCTATTTTGCCTTTTTTTAGTTACTTTAATATCAAATAAACTATCAATAAATGTATTTAGGAAAATGCTCTTTAACGGAAAACATTTATAAATAATTTTAAATATTCTAAGGATATTTAAAATTATTTTGTATATATAAGGAAAAGATAAAGCAGAGTACTTGAAATTATTTTCAAACTTTATCCGAGTTAAAATTTCTCTCATATCAATACCGCTGGGACAAAACCTTTTGCATTCATTACAATTTAAACATATATCCGAATTTTTTATAAATTCTTTTGTAAGAGGTTTATTATTATTATAAAAATTATTTAAAACAATATATCTACCTCTGGACAGATACATTTCGTTTTTTGTTGCAATATATATTGGACAAACACTTTGACAAAGTCCACATTTTGAACATTTATAAACTTCTTCTTTTATATTTTTTTTCATACTTAAATTATCTTATAAAATCACTGTTCACACAATTGCATTTTAATTTTAATTATATGATAATTAAGAGTTATGGCACTAAAAAATATATTAAAAGATAAAAGAAATATAATATATATAGGACTATTATCAATAGTTATTTTGGCTTGTTTTTGGGCATTTGTATCAGCAGGCATGATTACAAAATCTTTTAAAGATAAGATTATTGATAAAACGTATAAGAATAAAGAAGCTAATATTGAAAGTCTTTTGGTAACAGAAACAAAGGACGGAGCAAAGCTTTGGGAATTATATGCAGATGAAGGTACATATACAGATTCTGACAATATTGTTTTATTACAAAATCTTATAGGTAATTTTTATGAAGGGAATACCGTAAAAGCAAGCTTTCAAGCAGATGCCGGAACATACAATGCAACAACTAAACAAATAATATTGTATAATAATGTTATACTTGTATATGAGGACGGAACGAACCTTCAAACAGAACGATTAAAATATTCCGGAAAAGAAGAAGATATAATAGCAGAAGGTAACGTCAGAATTGAGAAACCGGGTGAAGCGGTTATTATAGGAAACAAAGCTATTCTTAGCAGCGATTATAAGGATTTCCATATAGAAGGAAGAACAGAAACACATTTTTATATGTAAGAGATGGACTAAAGATGAAAAGAAATATAATAAATTCAATTTTATTACTAATATGTTTAACCGCAGGTATAGTTTATGCAGGTTCTTTGACAGTGGAGTCTGATACACAAGAATTTAAAGACAGTGATAAAAAAATATATCTTGAAGGTAACGTAAAGGTCAAAACGGATGATGCAAATGTTGCAAGTCCCAGAGCAGTCGTAGAGCTTGATCCGAAAAATAACAAAGTTAATAATGTTGAATTTAAAGAACACGCATATTCTTGGCATTTAAAAGACGGGAAAAAGCACGAAATAAAAGCACAAATTTTAAAAATTTCACTATTAAATAAAGTTTTTTCTGCAGAAGGCAATACTATTTCATCAATTACAGAGAATAATAAACCTGTTGTTATTGTTACTGCTGACAGACAAGAATACAATAAAACAAATAATATGATGAAGGCATTCGGAAATGTAAATATTATTTATAAAGATGTTGAAACATTTTCATCCGAAGCTTATGTTTCTTTAAATGATAAAAATGACGTAAAGAAAATTGACCTTGTCGGAAATGCAAAATTACACAAAGGCAAAAACAAAATTAATGCAAGAAAAGTATCATACGATAATATAAAAGAAGAAGCTGTAGCAATCGGGAATGTATACACAGATCTTACAACAGAAGATAACAAAAGAGTTGAAATTTGGTCTGATTATCAATCATATAATAAAAAATCAAACTTCGTAAATGCTTCAGGTTCAACAAAAATAAAGTATGAAGATTACCACGCAACCGGACCAAAAGTAAATGTATATGCAGATAAAAATACAAAAAAGCTTAATGAAGCAGTTTTTGTCGGTCGTTCTAAAATTGAAACAAAAGGCAGAACTATAGAAGCTGACAGAATAACAATTACAATGAATCCTAAAGATTTCAAAGCAGAAGGAAATGTAAAATCAGTTATTCCAAATATTAATTAATGAAGTAAAAAATTTATTTAATTAAATCCAAAGCTCTTTGCATCAATTTATCAGACTGTTGTTGAAGTTCTGCAACTTTAGTTTTATATTTTGCTTCTTCAGCAGCAAGTCTTTTTAATCGTTCTAAATTTTCCTGAGCCATTTGACTTGAAGCACCATCAGGAGCTTTACCTTGTTTTATTTTTGCTACAGAAACTGCAGCTGCCCCTATTGCAGCCAAACCACATAAAGCAATTGCAAGCTTTTTCCCTGTCTTTGATTTATCATTTTTTTTAGGAGTTGCATCTGCTACTTCTTTTATTGTTTTAGCATTTGAAATTTTTGTATTGAATAATTCTACATTATTTATTTTCATAACCATATACCCATAATTGTTTCTATTATATATAAAACATAAGAAAAATTTTTATTGCTATTTATTTTATATTTTTTATATAAAGTTCTTCAATCAAAACAACAACCGTTGCAGCTATAGCCGGAGCAAATACAACACCTATAACACCAAAATATTTTGCAGTAATTAACAAAAATAAATATATAATTAAAGGATGTAAATTTAAAAATTTACTGAATACATAGGGTCTTACAAAATTATTTTCAATAAGTTGCGCAATTGCAAATACAACTATAACGGATATAATCGTATACAATCCGGATTTAAAAGTAACAACAAGAGCAATAACCAGAGCTATTGCAGGTCCTATTACAGGAATAATATCTAACACTGAAGTTATTAAACCTAAAAGAATAGCATATTCTATTCCCAATATAGAAAGTCCAATTGCCATAACAATACCGACACTTGCCATTGTTGTAATTTGGGCAATGACATAGCCTCCTATTTTTTGGGAAATACTTTCCAATATACTTCCTGCCTTTTCCTGCATATTGGAAGGAAACAAACTAAGGTATGTTTTTCTAACTGTTTCTTTATCAGCCATAAAATAAAAAGTAATAATTACTGAAACAATTAAATATATAACGGCAGAACCAATATTTTTTCCGATATTAATAGAACTGTTCAATAAACCAGATGTTAAACCGGATGTTGAAGAAATAAAATCGGACATATCTATACTATTCAAATTTAACTTTACCGCCAACGGGTTATTAGAAATATATTCTTTTATCATTTCTCCATGCTGAGGCAATGCATCAGCAAATGAACTTATTTGATGTGCTCCCATTATAAATAATGGAATAAAAAATGCACACACAATAACTAGCATAGCTAATAAAACCAATGCAGCAGCTAAATTTCTGTTGATTTTGACAGAAAATTTTTCAACAAAAGGATTGAGAGAACATGCTATAACATAAGATGCAAAAAACATAATTGCTATATCTTGTATTTTGGAAATAAATATAACAAATAATATTAAAATTATAAAAAATATAATATTCTTAGATGTTATATACTTTTGAAACAAACCGCTAAACATTTTAACTCCCAATATTAGTTTCTCAATATAAAAAATAATAATATAAATTTCAAAAAAAAATAACCCCCTGATTGTTCAGAAGGTTATTTTTATTTAATTTAGTTTTGTCTTTTACCGTCACTGTTTCAAGATTCTGTATACATCGGTCAAACTCATAACGAAATTTGCCATAAAATATTTTACATAAAGTGTCTAATCCAAATATAGACGGAAGATAGTGCCAATGATATAAATACAACAACTATACCATACTTCATAAATTGTAAAAATTTAATCGGATGACCATTTTTCGCAGCATTTTCGGATACTATAACATTTGCAGCAGCACCAATAATTGTAAGGTTTCCACCCAAACAAGCACCTAAAGATAAGCACCACCACATCGGAATTACAAATTCTCTGCCTTTTTCAAGTTCTATTTCATGAATCATTGGAGCCATAGTTGCAGTATAAGGGATATTATCTATAATACCTGATAAAATACCTGATGCCCACAGAATAACAAAAGAAGCTATTTTTTGAGAGCCTGCAGTAACCTGTAATAGCCAATCTGCCATTAATTTAATACCACCGGCTGCTTCAAAAGCACCGATAATTATAAATAAACCGATGAAAAAGAAAATTGTATTCCATTCAACTTCTTTGAACATTTCTTCCGGTGATTCAAATAACAATAGTATACTTGCACCAATAAATGCTATAACACAAGTTGCTATATGAGTTATGTCATGTGTTAAGAAACCTAAAATAACCAAACCTAAAACTATCATACTTCTTTTTAACAACGCATAATCTGTAATTGTTTTAGAATTGTCTATTTCCTGAATTTTTGCCATTTTTTCTTCTGTAGTTCTGAGTTGTTTTTTAAAGCAAAGATACAAAAATCCCAAAACCACAACCATTATAACTGTACAAATGAGAGTCAACTCACTTAAAAAATCCATAAATGACAAATTACCGGCACTTCCGATAATAATATTCGGAGGGTCACCTATTAACGTTGTTGTTCCTCCTATGTTTGAAGCAAAAACTTCTGAAATTAACAATGGGACAGGATTAATATCCAGTTGCTTTGCTGCAACAAAAGTTATCGGCATAATTAAAATAACTGTTGTAACATTGTCTAAAAATGCAGATAAAATTGCAGTAAAGAAAGCCAAAGAAACCAATACCAATATAGGCTTACCTTTTGTTAATTTTAAAAGTTCAATTGCAATCCACTTAAACACACCGCAACGAGTTGTGATATTGACTATAATCATCATTGAAACCAACAGAAATATAACGTTAAAATCAATAAAATTAATAAAATAATTTTCGTTCAAACCTGCTTCTGCTATTTTATCTTGACTTACCAGACCTGAAAAAACAACTATTGCTGCACCAATTAATGCTATAGTAACCTTAGGTATTTTTTCCAGTGCAATTAGGACATAAGCAAGAATTAGGATAACTGCAGATATAACTATAGAATGGTTTTGAACCAATTCATGAAAATGTTCCATAATCTACCTTTCTAATATACGTGTAAATATCATGTATAATGATAACAAAAACATAGATATTTTTTGAATATGAATTTACATTGTCCATTCTGAAATATCTTTTTTAGATATTTCCCAATCCAAATCATATTTTATTGCATTAAGATTACAATATCTGCAGAAATCAATCGGATTATTAAAATATTCTTCAATTTTACGAAAATTAGTTTTATATATGTCTATATAATCTTTTTTTGTTATTTCTAGATTTTTACCGAAAAATTTATTAAATGAATCAATATTACCTGCTATACTGCATTTATAAAGTTTACCGTTTTCATAATAGTTACATTTGCCTTTATTTTGCCAACATTTTTCATGCATTTCTTCAATACATTGCTGCCCGTTCAAATCTAATACCGGCTTATACATTTTTTTATATTCATTGGAATCCGCACCGTAATATGTAGCCATTACATTAAATTGTCTTATTTTTTTCTTTATTTCATCCGTATTAATTTTTATATTTAACTTAGAAATCAATATTCCAACTTTATTTCTATTACACGTAATCCAAAAATCGTCACTTAATTTATCAAGAAGAATCCCATTCGTTACAAGTAATATCTGAGTTTCTGGGAAAATCATTTTAGTTGTATTTAAAATTTGGACCAAATCAGGGTGCAACAATGGTTCTCCGCCCATTATTCCGATTTTTTCTAGTTCTATTATTTTTTTTATTTGCTTAAATTCCTTTTCAAGTTGCTTTACATCTTTAAACTCAACATCAGCAAGCGGAGAAAAATGGTCACAGTATTTGCAATTCAAATTACAATGTTTTACGATTGCTGTACAGAAATAATATAACTTATATTTTTTATTTAAAATATCAAATAACATAACTAAATTATAATAAAAAAATATGTAAGTGATATATTTATTTATGATAAAATCAATATAGAATGTCTGAGTGGCGAAATTGGTAGACGCGTACGATTCAGGTTCGTATGGTTCACACCATGTGGGTTCAAGTCCCATCTCGGACACCATAAAGCAGGTTGAAGTTTATCTTCTGACCTGCTTTATTGTTATGGTAATGACTTGTAACTCACCACAAAACGAAGTTTTGTTTATGGGTTCAGCGGATTTTTTGCAGAGGCTGAAGCTGTTTTTTTTGGAAGAAACAAAGTTTCTGAAAACAAAATGCGTAACGCCGTTTATCGCAAAAAATCCAAGACAAGTCCCATCTCGGACATTTTCTTTTTTTAATAGTTTAATTTAGACTTTCCCCCGCGCATATTTTGCAAAAAATATTGCAAAATATGGAGTTCAGCCATACGGCATACTTAATTTGTACAGTTTTGTAGGTTGCATAAAGCGTATGCACCAAGTTAATAATTTAAAGGTGCAAATATTTCATTTTTTACCCTACAAACTTATTTTATGGTTTTATACAAATAGCTTTAGCTGTCACAAAAAGATAGCAACTAAAAATAGTTGCTATCTTCTATGCTACATCTAAATTATTTTATGAATTCAGCTGCCTTTTTAGCCGCTTTTAAAACAGATTTGTTATCATCACCTTCAATTGTAACAACTTTTACTAATGAATTTAACTTATCAGCATTTTTTGCCAAGTAATCGGCAGTAAATTCACCAACTTCAGGATAAGGGAGTTCTTTTCCTACATTAAAAGCATCTAATTGTGAAACTAAATACTCTGATGCATTTTCAACTCTGTTTTTAGCTTCACCCCAAGCCGGAGAATTTATTGCAGGATTATCCAATATAATGGCTTTATTACCCTTATTAATTGCATTGACAAAATCACTTACAGTTGCATTTCTGCCACCAGTTGCAACAAATACATTTGAAGCTTCTGCTGTAGCTTTTGAATATTCAGCTGCATCAGGAAGTACATATTTAGGAATTTTTGAATATGCAACAGAATCAATTGTTGAAGGGAAATTTTTAGGGTTAATATAGCCAACATAATCTTGTGCTGTTACATAGAACAATTTTTTATCGTTCATGCCCGAAACTTCCGATGTTATTGCATCAATACTACCCTTATCCGCAGTAGGGCTTGTAACAAAAGCAGTACTTCTGGTTCCCAATTCACTATCAAGTGCTTTTAAAAATTGTTTTGTAGATTCTTCATACCCTTCAGGAGGTGCAGAATATCCGGCAGTAGCAATTCTGTGAGGCATTGTACCTATTGCCTTCTTCGCAATTTCACCAACTTCTTTTGCTGTTTTTACGTTTACTAAATTATGGGGATTATCTGTACTTTCAACACTTTTTGCACTACCGGCAAAATTTATAGCTTGATTTTGCAGATAAATAGGATTAATTTCTGTCATAAAAAATTTCCTTTCCTTTCGTAACCCAAAATAATGTTTGTTCTAAAACATATTTTTTGAGTTTTTTGCGTTTTTTTTATAAATATTAAGTATATTTAAGTTTAATATTATATATTCCACAAAAAAAGGAAATATATCATTTAATATTTTTTACTATCTCAAGTGCTCTATTTGCTAATAATTCATTTTTTAATTTTTTATTTTTTCTGTTTTTTTTATCCATTTCCATTTCAGCCAATATACCCCAATTCGAATTGATAGGTTGGAATGATGTATGTCCTTCAAAGGTTATATAATGAGTTAATGCTCCCAATACAGTTTCTTGCGGTAGTTCAAGCAAATCTTCATTATTTACATATTTTGCCATATTTATTCCCGTATATAAACCGGATGCAATGGATTCAGTATAACCTTCTGTGCCCGTGATTTGTCCCGCAAAAAATATATTATGACATTTTTTTAACTGTAATGTTGGTGACAATAATTTAGGACTGTTTATAAAAGTATTTCTGTGCATAACACCATATCTGACAATATTTGCATTTTCCAGCCCGGGAATTGAATGTATCAATTCTTTTTGACTGCCCCATTTTAAATTAGTTTGAAAACCGACAAGATTATACAAACTTGCAGCTTTATTATCTTGCCTTAATTGAACAACAGCATAATTTTCCTGTCCTGTTCTTTCATCAATTAAGCCAACAGGTTTCAGGGGTCCAAATCTTAAGGTATCGACACCCCTTGAAGCTAAAACTTCTATAGGCAAACAAGATTCAAAAAATTTTGCATTCTTTTCAAAAGTTTTCAATTCTATTTTGGGCGCATTAATCAATATATTATAAAACTTTCCATATTCTTCTTTACTCATAGGACAGTTAATATAATCAGCATTACCTTTATTATAACGGTTCTGATAAAATGCTTTTTCAAAGTCAATTGAATCTTTTTCTATAATAGGAGCTATTGCATCAAAAAAATGAAGATAATCTTCACCTAAAAGACTTTTAATACTCTCAGAAAGAGCATCGGAAGTTAAAGGTCCTGAGGCAATAATAGTAGGAACAGATAAATCAATTTCTGTTACTTCTTCCCTGATAACATTTATATACGGATTATTATTTATTTTTTCGGTTACAGTTTTACTAAAAAGTTCTCTGTCTATAGCTAAAGCCCCACCTGCTGGAACCTGGCTTTGCATTATAACAGGCATTAATTCACTGCCTAATATTTCCATTTCGTGTTTTAAAAGTCCTGATGCATTTGTTATATCATAAGACCCTAAACTGTTTGAGCAAACAAACTCTGCAAAATATTCTGTTTTATGTGCACCCGTTTCAACTTTTGGACGCATTTCATACAAATCAACGTTAATTCCTCTTTTTGCAAGCTGCAAAGCTGCTTCACTGCCTGCTAAACCTGCCCCTATAACTTTTACTTTTTTCATTATTTACTTCCTTTATCTTAATTATTACATAAAGATATAGTCAAGATTATCTTTTATGATGTAAAATAATAATTATGGATAGCGTGAAAATTATTATATTTGATGAAGAAACTATTACTCAAACTCTTATTGAAGAATATTTAAAAGAGCTGATTTTCCCGTATATTCTTGAAAAATACGGAGAATTTGATGAAGGACTAATTAATAATTTTGATGAAAATAAAATTATTATATTTAATATTAATAAATTCAATACAGACATTTTAGATAAGATTTCCGCATTGTCAAATAATCCCCAAAACATATTTATAGCTATATCATACGACGATTCAACAGATTTAAGAGTTAAAATTCTAAGAACAGGAACAAAAGACTTTCTTCTTAAACCACTAATAAAATCAGATTTTGTATATTCTCTCCAACAAATTTATAAACGCTATATTCAAAAAACAAATACTATAAGCATTTGCAAAATATTTTCCGTACTTTCTAATGAAATTAATCAAGAAATAAGTTTCTTTATTACAAATACCGCAAAGGAAATTGAAAATATTTCAAATGAAAAAACTTTAATCATAGATATCCCAACTGAAAGAAATTACATTTCAGAATTATATAATTTTAAAAGCAATTCAAATAATGAAATACTCAAATATAAAAACAGTTCCCTATATTTGGTCAATATTAATACGGAGAAGTTAAATACAACCTATATCAAAAACCTTATCAACATACTAAAACCGGAATACAGATACATTTTTATCAATTTATCAGGAAACATACAATCAGAATTTAAGCAGGATTTTATTACAGTTTCTGATAGTGTTTTATATCTGTCGACATTTAACTTCAATATTGATAAATTAAAAAAAGAATTAAATGTATTATGTAATAATATAAAAACTAAACTAATTTTAAACAGATTTGAAATCAGAAATAAAAACCAAATAAAGAAAGTACAATTTAGGATAGGAAAATCTGTAAATTTTATTATTCCTCAAAATTGTATGGCAGCAGAAAACTCTCTTAATCAGGGATTAACTTTAAATGAATATAACAAAGACTATGATATTTCTCAAAAATATGTTAGTCTTGCAAAAGAAATAATGAACAGGGTATAGATATGAACTTAAAAGACAGACTTATAATTGCAAAACAAAATAAATCAGACATTCAGGTTAAGAATAATAATATACAAAATAACAATATCTCGGATATTTTCGTAAACGCCGCAGAAACAGAAAACATCATCCGTAATTTAATTAAAGAAGATAAAAATATTATCTTTATTACAAATAATAATATCGATAAAACAATAATTGCAGAATATATTCAAATACTTATAAAAGACAGAAATGTAATTATTACAGAGAAACCAAACGAAAATGATATAAATATAAATTCAAAAGTCAGAGTATACACAAATACAAATATAACCGATATGATAAATATTCTGGGCTTTGCTATAACAGGTTGCAAACCTTCTGTTTTTTGTTTAAACATTAATTCTTATAAAAATATCATTGAAAAAATCAAAACTCTTATCGCTATAGAAAGAGCAAATTTATCAACAGAAAATATAAATACACTTTTAACAGAATCAGAAATTACACTTGTTAATATAACTGAAAATGATAATAAATTAATTATTAATGATATTGATTTAATCGAAAATGATAACAAAATAACATTAAAAAATATCTATTCCGTCAACAAACCAGAAAACAAAAAAGAAGAAACAGATATTGATGAAATTCAAGAATCTGGTCTTGAAGAAAGTCCGGAAAATGATTTTACGGAAGAACCTGTTAATCAAATTATAGATAATAAAAAAGAAGCCATAAAAGAGCAAAAAGAAACAACAACTAAAAAAAGAGGAACAAAAAAAACTTCCTCAAAAATAAAAAATATACTTATTGATGATGAATTAATGAATTTTAATCCGGAAGAACATACAATAATTCAATCTTCTACACCTATAGAGAAAATAAAAGAAGAACAATCAAACGTTGAAAATGAAGAAAATAATATAAATCAATTTATTGATTCTATAGAACTAAAAGAAGAAGATAATCAAAACGAACAGGAAACTGCAGAAATAACGACAAACACAAATAATATTGAAAAAGAGCAAACAAAACCAATAAATAAATATAAACTTTTAAGAGAGAAAATACATTCAAAAAAAATTAGTATGAATGATTAATTTATTTTAACCATATATATTATTTAATGGAAAGCTATTTTTATACATGGTATAAAATAATCAGGGGATAGTGAATTGAAAAAGCGAATTAAAAATAATATCTTATACATAGTTATTGCAGGTTTACTTATAGCAAACAGTGCATATTCCGCAGAAGTCATAAGACTTGGGCCAGTTGAAAAAAATAAGCTTGAATTAAATAACAATATAAAAGCTACAAATAAAAATCTTGTTATTCAAGATAGAGCAACTGTCGAAGACTTAATAAGAATGCAAAAAGAAGAGGAAGTTAAAGACATTGAAACATTATGGCGTGCAACCATTGATAATAATGCACTTATTAAATTTACAATGAATAAATTAAATACCCCTGAATCCCAAAGGAGATTGCATTCGTCTTTAATGGCAAAAGGATTATCATCTTTAATTTATGGTGCAAGTTTTATACCAATGTTTACAGGCTCAAACGCAATGATACAATCTGCATCTTTTTCTGCAAGCAGGTTAGCAAATAATTTTATTAATAAGGAATCGACAGAAGGGCAGCAAGCACCAATTACAGATACTGAGCTTATTCAACTGGCAGGAACAATAGAAGAATTACAAGAAAAAATCATTTCATCTTATTATGAATATAAAGGTTCTCTAAATAAATTAAAGGATACACGTGCGAGAATCATTTTATATAACAAAAATTACTCAAACGCATTAAAAAACAATTCAATTACAGAGTTGGTTGTTTCATCTGCATTATATGAAGATATGCAATTGCAGGAATATAAACAAGAACAAGAAGCTAAAAAATACTATCTTTCATTGGAAAGATTAGCAGGAAAAAAAGCCGTTGACAGTTTGATATTGTCACAATATGCACTAAAAAATCAATTAATAAATACGGAAGTTTTAAATACAAAATGAAAAAGCTTATATTAACAATAACTATTCTACTATTAAGTACCGGTTTTACATTTGCTGCTACTAATGCGAATGATTTAAAGGAGCCTAAAAGACCGGCATACAGAGTCGGTGTGACCCATGATATAGAAAAAGAATACAAAGTAACCGATTTGACACAAAATGAAAATGCCAAAACTGCTTCTTATGAAAAAGAATATATAAAAAATTCAACTTATGCAGATAGCTCTTTAAAAGATTTATCAACAGAAATTTCCAAACTGCTGACTATCGAAAAGGAAGATATGCTGGAACATATACAAATATTATGGTCAGGCGCAGCACTAAGAAGTGAAACAATTAAATTCGCATTATATAAATTATCTAACCCTGATGCGGATAAACCTGATGAAACAATTATAAAAAAGATTATTCGTCCTTTGTCTACTGTTTCAACAATAGCAGGTGCCGGATTAGGCGATCCTTTCAGTGCCACGGCTGCAATGTTTAGCGGACATTTATTAAATGCCCTTTCTTTTAACGACAAAGATTTAAACTACAAATATACAAAAGTAACCGATGCAGATATGATTGTATTAATTACAAAAGTTGATAATATGCAAAAAAAGGTTATAGATTTATATTATGACTATATGACAAGCTATAATCTCCTTTCAATGTGTGAAAAGAATTTAAAGAAAAGAGAAGAAAGATATAATGCTGCGATATATGAAAATAAAGAACAGTTATTAATTGCGGATGCATATTATCGGTCTGCTATGGATACTAAAGCAAAACTTGAGCTTGAATTTTTGGAGAACAGAGCAGCTCTTGAACAATTAGTCGGTATCGAAGCCCTTATAGAATTTGAAAAAACATTAATCAAAAATTAAAGAAAAGCCGATATAAATATATCGGCTTTTTCTATTTTAAATATTGTTTATAAAATTTTTCGATTTTATCAAAAGGTATTTTTTCAAGGTTATCATATAAGTCAACATGATTTGCACCCTTTACAATCAGAAGTTGTTTATTATCTCCCTTTAGCTTTTTAAATGCATCTTCACCAAAATATCTGCTATGAGCTATTTCACCATGTATTACGAGAACGGGATTTTTTATCTCATTGCTATAAGCCAAAATAGGCATATTCATCAGAGAAAGTGATGATGTCATGTTCCAATTCCCGTTTGAATTTATAGAACGTTTATGAAAACCTCTTGGTGTTTTATAATACTCCCAATATTGTTTTACAAACAAAGGTTCCTTACCGGTTAGAGTTTTAGGTAATCCTGGAGCTTTAGCAAATGAACCGTTTTTATAATCTTCTGTCCTTTGTTTATTTAGTGTTTCTTTTAATTCATATCTTGCTTTCTCATCAATGGAGTCATTATATCCTTTTGCACTAACTCTTGTCATATCATACATTGTTGATGCAACGGTTGCTTTTATTCTTGTATCCATTGCAGCAGCATTAATTGCAAAACCTCCAAAACCGCATATACCAAGTATACCAATTTTATCAGGATTAACATAAGTACTATTACTCAAAAAATCAACAGCAGCACTAAAATCTTCCGTATTTATATCAGGAGAAGCAACATTTCTTGGTTTACCTTTGCTTTCACCAGTATACGAAGGGTCAAATGCCAATGTAACAAACCCTTTTTCAGCTAATGTTTGAGCATATAATCCTGAAGCCTGTTCCTTTACTGCACCAAACGGTCCGGAGATAGCAATTGCAGGAAGTTTTGTTTCCCCTTTATATGATTTCGGGACATATAAATCTCCTGCCAATTTTATTCCATATCTGTTGGTAAACTCTACTTTTGTTATATTTACTTTTTCACTTTTGGGAAATGTTTTATCCCACTTAGTTGTTTTTGCATAACTCATATTAAACCCTCCAATAAACATAAAAACTATAAATACTGCTCCAATAATTCGTTTAAACATTACTAACCTCTATTCTTCTTATGACTCGTGCAGGATTTCCAACCGCTATTGAATTTTCGGGTATATTTTTAGTTACAACACTTCCTGCACCAACTATAGCACCATCTCCTATTATAACTCCGGGAAGAATTGTACAATCTGAACCTATCCAAACATTTTTGCCTATTTTAACTTTCTTAGGAATTAAATTCTGTCTTAATTGTGGATTTTCATAGTGATTTAAAGTTGCAATAGTTGTATTATGTCCAATTAAAGCTCCGTCACCAATTTCAATTCCTCCTTGATCTTGAAATTTACAACAAGCATTTATAAAAACGTTCTTTCCTACTCTTATATTTTTGCCACAATCTGTATAAAAAGGAGGAAATAATCGAAAACTTTTATCAATATTTCTCCCCGTTAATTCCGAGAAAATATCAACAATTTCTTCAGGAGTATGATACTTTAAATTCAATTCCATAGTTATTTTAAGTGCTTCCTGACTCAATTTATGGAACATTGTAAACATATCTGAGCCGATTTCTATATGTTCTCCACTTGACATTACTTGTCTAAAATTATCAATATCAGTTGTTTCAATCATTTTTACCTTCTAACCTTCTGCTATTTTACCTTACATCCGTCATCCGCAGAATCAATTTTATTGTCAAAATTATTGTCTATACCATCATAACAAGAACCAACAGATTCAAAAGATTCTGCTCTAGGGTCAAATGTTTCATACTTTTCGGGAATTTTATTCCAAAGATACAAAAATGTTTGTTTTAAGTATTTTGCTACTTCTGCATCTTTTATGATAACAATATTTTCATCATTCTTATTATTTCCGCTATTTGTATAATTCATTGAGCCTATAAGTGATATTTTATCATCTATTATTAAAACTTTTGCATGCATTTTACCGGCATAGTTTTCTGTTTTTACTTTTATTCCTTCGCTTCTTAATATTTTATGAGTTGTATTATTGGCGTGTGCATTTGTTGCATCATGAATAACTTTAACTTCAACGCCTCTTTTATGCGCATTTATAAGTGCATTGGCAAATCCTTTATGAGTTATAAAAAACATTGGAATATAAATATAATTATTTGCTTTCTCTATCAATGGAATTATTTCCGTTTGCATAGTATTATGCTGCGGAGAAAATACTGGTTTTACGACTGTTTCATCATTTATTTTTATTTCATTCACCTTAAAATCATTTTTATATTTATGGAATTTACCATTAAACATTTGCTCAAATTCCGCTGAATATATTTTAGCGACTTCACTTGAATCTATTAAAACTGCATAATTGGAATTAAAACCGCTCAAATCAGTACTGGTAATATTTGCAGAACCTGTCCATACTCTTTTATTATCAAATATAAAGAATTTATTATGCATAATTGCAGACTGGTTATGATTTTCATATTCTTCATCTGTCTTATAAGTTGTAATCATTTTTGCGAGTTTTTCATTATCTTCATAATAATTTTGACTGGATTTATTTATATCGTATATCCAACGTAATCTTACACCTCTATTTTGAGCATTTATGAGTGCATTAACAATTTCCGGTTGGTTATTAATTCCATATATAGCAAAATCTATAGTCTCATTTGCATTATTTATTTCTTGTTTTAATGCACTACAAGCTGTCGAATTACATTTATTTGAAGGTTTATCAATTTTGTTCAAGTCTATGAAAAATATATTTATACTATCTTTTATAAATTTTTCATTTATTTTTGAAGGAAAATCTATAGAAATATTTTGATATTTTTGTTCTGTATTCTTTTTCTTTTCTTTTTGAAATTTTTGTTTTTTATTTTTATTTTGATTATAAAATTTATTTTTTTCAAAATGGCATAATTTGCAAGGAGTTGCATCATTCAATTCAGATAGTTTTTTAAGTTTAAAATTATTAAGTTTGCGCCCTTCTTCACAATTCAATTTATGGTATTTTTTACTTCTCGGATTATATATTACATATTCTGACAAATTAATATTTTTTATATTATTAACTAATTCTTTTTGCGTTTGCTCATCATCGTTATAGGTATATTTGGTTGAGAGCATTATACTTTCATAACTTTGTAAACCATTATTATTTATAAATAACGAGTTACCCGATATATTAACATATTTTTTATTCAAAATTTTATTTGAATATTCTTTTGCCATATAAGAAAGAAAAAACTTTTCATCATCAGTAAGGACATTTAAAATAGGATGTTTAGAATAATCCTTATCGTTTTCAATGTAAGATATAGAATCTACTTCAAAAGGAGTTTTTTCATCAAACAAATGGTTTTTATTAATATCTATATATATTCGATTTGGAGTATCAACTTTAAAAACTCTGCACCCTGTTTTGGGCAATATTTTTAATGCACAAAAGAAAAACGCAAAAACAAAAATAATACTAATAAACTCTTTTTTCATATTTGTATATTATACAAAATTTAAGAAATAAACAATAAAAAAAAACAAGGAATAGTTACTTATTCCTTGTTTTAAATATTAAATATTTACTTTAACATTGAAGTTAAGTTTGTTTTCATTGAATTTGCCTGTTTCATATATCTGTATAATATTTTACTTGCAACGGCTTTGGGTAATCTTATAAACTCAACACCTGCTTTATCATCTTTGATATTTACAACTTTAGCTTTTACATTAACATCAACATCTTCAAATTGGAGAGTTATATCAATTTCATCACCTATTTTAAGTGTACCGTCATTTTTAATTAAAGCACCAGTTGTAGAAATATCATATATTTCAAAATTAGATATAAGTTCATCATCATCAGTTGTATCAAATCTCATTGAAATACGTTTATCTTCTTCTTCATATTTCTTTTGAAGTACATCAGAAAGTTCAATATTTTCAATTTGATGTTCTGCTTCTTTTCTACCTCTGTTAACGAAGTTCCAAGAACTATGATAACCGTTTACTAACATGTGCGGTTCATTATAAACAGTAGGTGCTGTTGTGTGCATATTTATAGTATCTTTTAACAACAATTCAAAAGAGCCTGTTTTTTCTGTATATAACTGAATATCAGCAGGTTTTACTATTCTTCTGTAATCATTATCAACAACTCCGATTTTATCAGCATTTCTAAATTCTGCATAATTCGTGATATATCCGTCTTTAACCTCTAATTTTGAATCCGTAGTATCAACATAAGCATTATCAGCATATATAGAATTCAAATTAACACTTCTATCAGTATTTACATTATCATTAACAGAAATTACAACATTATCTGCCTTATAATCATAATCTTTAATTTTATTATTATCATTCTTGAATATATCCGGAACATTTTTAGCAGGTTTTACTTTATTGTAATTTGTTCTTGTTGCATCTTTTGCATTTTCTTTTACAAAATCCTTATTAACACCTTTAATATCAAAAGATAATGCTGTTCCTTCACCATAAGCATTAAAGCCCAACGCATCATAAGTAGTAGAAGGCTCTATACCAAATACGGAATCAGAATAGGTTTTATCTTTTTGTTTATATCCGTTAGGATTAGCCTTTGTTTCAACAGTTGAATTAGGTGCAGTAGAAGAATTAGCATATACATTATCAGCCATTATACTAATATCAGCAACTTGTCTGCCATTTTCATCATATTCACCTTGCCCGTTATTTCTACCTTTTACTTGAGCTGAGTATATTTTTAATGTTGAGTCAGCATTATTACCGCCTTTAGAATCTAATACTTCTATTGCTACAGATTGAGGAATAACGCTGTCTTCATCTTTTCCACCAACTTTTATTCCGTCATGAGGATAAAGAATGTCATTAAAATCTTGAACTTCAGATGATTGAGCCATTCCCAAATCATAGATTGTAAGATTTTTTGCCTTTTGCAATATATGTAAATGGTCTCCTGAAGTTATTTCTCTGATTTCAGCATCACTGCCCAACGTAAAGTCAATGTTTCCCTTTTTTGATATTAACTGATTAATTTTTGTAGGATTATCAGAATTTGCTTTTCCAACCAAATTTATATCATTTTCTGCCTCAAAACTTACTGAAGATTTTGGTTCAGTTTTTGTGTCTTGTGTATATTCAAACGGTTTATCACTTGTACCGATTAAATTACTTGCTATAACAGATATATTTTGACCCGTAACAGGGCTATCACCGGTTTTAGAAGCATTTAGTATAGAATATCCGATAAAATAATCTTCATTATCAGGTGCAGGCGTTTCATCAGGCTGTTTCCAATCTGAAGCCGTTAGAATTACATTTCCGTCTGCCTTTACATTTTCTACATTTAAATCAGAATCCTTTGCTCTGATATTAATTAATCGTTTATCATCATTATTTTCATTTAATGCAGTTGCAATAACAGAACCATTAATATTTACGTTTATTGATTCTGTATAGTCCCTTGTAGTTGCATCAATTGAAAATCCGGGTTTATCATTCGAAGTATATCCGACATCACCGTCTGTAACAGCTATTGATAAGTCTTTACCTGTTGAAATAAGTGTTTTATATGACTGATCCGGATTACCAAAATCGGCATTTTGATGTACATTACTTGTATCAGAATCAACAATACCATTTAATATATTACCGTTTTCTTGATTTATAATTACATTATCCTCAACGGCATTAATATAATTATCATTTTCACTTTCCAGTTCTCCGATTCTAATATCAGAGTCTTTATTATTGATAATAATATTTTGTTTATCGGTTCTGACAAAGCCGTTAACATCGATACCTTTTGTACCTGTATTAGAAATTTCGATATTTCCGTCTTTATTATTAACAGTACCGGTTGTTGCGATAAGAATACCATCATCAGAAGTATTTGTAACAGTCGTTTTACCTTTTGTATTAATTACATTACCGGCAACTTCAAGTGCTCCTGTATTTGAGTTTTTAATATCGATATTCCCATCTGTTACTTCAACAACACCTGTTGTTGCTACTTCAAGTTTTCCGTCACCTGTATTATCAATATCTGTATTTCCTATGCCAAAGTGTTTTAACAATCCTGCTATTGTGAATTTACCACCTTTATTTTCGGCAACTATATTTCCGCTTTCAGTATTCTTTATTGTTGCACCTTCTTCAACTGTTATATCACCTTGGTTATTTGTTATTGTTGTATTACCTTTGACATTTTCTACAACAGAACCGTTTTCATATTTCATTCCGTCATTACTGTCATTAGTAATATCAATATTTCCGTTATAATCAACTACATTACCTGAAATGTAAAGTTCACCCGTATTTGAATTTGAAATATCAATATCGCCTTCATTTGCAACAACATTACCTTCAATATTTGCTTTTCCGTTTCCAGTATTTGTTATTTCTATATCTCCTTTATCGGAACTTTCTACGTTTCCTTTTAGATTTAAAATACCGCCAGCATTTGCAATCGTAATACTATCATCAGAATTATCTGATGTATTTAAAATCTTTGCCGAATCATTTATATTTAAATTTCCGTTTGAATTTGATATATGTATTGAACCTGCTTCATTAACTATTGTACTTGTTATTTCAGTAAATTCACCTGAGTTTGCAATTACAGTATTACCGTCTTTATTTGTAATATCACCTACAATTCTTGTCAGACCGTCTATATTTGTAATAGAAGTATTACCGCCGGCATTATCTATTTTCCCCGATACTTCAAGGTTCTTTCCTTTATTATCAATTGTAGTATCGCCTTCCTGATTATTTATACTACCGCCGATTCGTGCCATGCCTGTACCATTGTTGGTTATATTTACATCACCAAGCTTGTTTATAATATCAGCAGTATTTGTATAGTCTTTACCTGAATTTGTAATATTTATATCACCCTGTTCATAATTAGAAATCATGCCTAAAGTTGACAAATCATTTGAAGCATTCTTTATTACAATATCTCCGATTCTTGCAGATATCGTACTATTTAAAGACATACCATAATCCGTTGATTGATTGTCAATCAGAATTGCAGTTATTTTTCCATCTTCATCCGTTTTTCCGGCTCCATCAGTTGCTATTACAGCAGTATCAATTTCAACTTTTCCTGCATTACTTGAATTTGTAATTGAAATCATACCTTCAGAATCTCTATTAAGGTAATTATGTGTAATTTCAGAAGATACTTTTAAATCGCCACCATGATTGATTATTGAAATATCACCTTTTTCATCAAGTATGGTTCCGCCAATTTCAGCACCGTCATCACCATTATTAATGAGCGTTACATCACCTTTATAATCAACAATATTACCCGTAAATGCTAATTTGCCACTATTCGAGTTTGTAATTCCAATATTACCGTCTTTTGCAAAAATATCACCTGTCAGATGTGCTTCATTGCCGTTGTTAATTATGTCAATATAGCCCTTATCATAGCTGTTAATGTTACCATCAATCATAAGATTACCGGGGGTATCTTCACCAAAGTTTACAATAGTAATATTAGAATTTTCTCTGTCGCTTGTATTATTAATTTCGGCAGTATCAGTAATTTTCAAATGACCGTTTTTATTTGAAATTCCTATTGAACCTGTATCATTATTTATAGCACTTGTAATTTCAGTAAATACACCCTCATTTTTAATGATTATACTGCCGTTTTTGTTGGTTATATTGCCGTAAACATGAGTAAATCCGTTGTTGTTTGTAATTAAGGTGTTTCCTATATTATCTATTGAACCGTCAAATACAAGATTTTCGCCTCTGTTATTATTTATAGTTACATTTCCGTTATTTTGGATATCGGCACCAATTTGAGCAATTCCTGTACCATTATTTACAACTTTTGTATCACCAAGTTCATTTAATGTATTTCCTAAATATGTCAGGCTCTTTCCAAAATTTGTAATATTAATATTGCCTTTCTTTTCTGTAATATCAGCATTTATTAGCAAATCATTTCTTGTATTTGAAATACCGATATTACCATCTGTTGCTATAATATTCCCTCTAATTTCTGCACCTTCTTTACCTGTGTTAATAATACTAATTGCACCATTTTCGGTATTAGAAATATTAGCATCAGAAGTCGTTGTTAATTTTCCATGTTCATTTTCTACAGATATAATACCTGTTCTTGCAGATAACATTCCTGATATATTTATACCTTCTGAATTTGATGTTGTATTTGAAATATTAATTCCATATTTCCCGGATTGACTTGTGTGCCCTTCACCCCAATTTATAATATTACCTGTAATATCAAGTTTTTTACCCGAGGATAAACTACCGATTGATATAAAGCCTTCTTCATTATTATTCAGGTAATTCAAATTTACATCACCTGATACCGTCATTTCCCCACCAAGGTTTCTAATAATTACATAACCTTTTTCATCTGTAATATATCCTCCGACAATCGCATCATGATAGCTATCTATGTTAATAATGCCGTTAAAATCTCTTATATCTCCGGCAAGATTCATTGTGCCATAATTTGTAGTATCTGTTTGAGAATCATAATACGGTACATTTTTAACGGTTATATCACCTTTATTGGTCGTTACAACTGAATTTTCTGTTGTATCTAAACCAACGGAAGTTATATCAACATTACCATCTTGTGTGGTGATATTACCGCTTATTTCTGTTTTACTTTGATTTGATATATCTATATTTCCATTACCGTCAGCAACATCCCCAGAAATGGAAAGTTCATCAACAGCATTTTTAATTATAATATCACCAATTCTTGCTTTAACGATATTTGAAATAGACATTCCTTCAGAAGATGATTGATTATCGATAAGAATTGCCGTTGTTTTTGTCTCACCTGTTACGGTATCTGTTTCTGTTTTTCCAATACCAGCCGTTTCAATTGCACTATTAATATCTAGTTTACCGCCGTTTGTTTCGTTTATGATTGCTATCATTCCAGCCTTATCAGTTGCATTTTTATTATGTGAAATTACTGAAGATATTGTCATATCACCTTTTGTATTGGTAATTGTTAAATCACCTTCATCATCACTAATTTTGCCTGCAATATCAGCCGAATTTCCATTATTTGTAATGGAAATATTTCCTTTTTCGGAAGAAATATATCCTTCTAGATTTAAATTAGACGCATTATTTGTAATAGAAATATCACCTTCTATATCTTGAATATCAGAATCATTCGTTGTACTTAGACCTTTAGAAGCAATCTCTATATTACCTTTATTATTCAAGATTGTACTTGAAATATTTGTTTGAGCATTACTTTGAACTTTTATATTACCTTCTGTTTCTTCAATATAACTATTAATGTTTAAAACGCCTGTGTTTTCATTAGTTATATTAATTAAACCTTTACTAATTAATGTTTCAGGATAAACTTTTCTTGAAGCATCATTTTTAATATCACCAGTTAAATTTAATGCGCCTGTTCCTTTATTAAATATATTTAACTCACCAGTGGATGTGATATTACCGTTAATATCACCCTGACCGTTATTTAAAATAATATTTGTTTTCCCGTTAGCTAATATAGAATCAACTATAGTCGGAATATAATCTACAGACTCTACCTTCTGTTTTACTTCTAAACCGTTGTCAGCAGTAATATTTAATATACCTTTTTCCTTCGGAAAATCATCATAATTGGTAGTTGTACTGTTTTTTATAACACCGTTTAAAGAAAGTTTACCCTTAGATGTTATATTTGTATTTGCATAGTCAACTGTATTTATTGTAACTTTTCCACCGTCTGTTTTGGTTAAATTATTTGCATGAACAAATCCGGTTGTATCAGAATTTGTTATATCCGCAATATTTAATTGAGCATTTGTTTGATTGTCTATTGTTATATTTTGTAGACCGTTAGCAATTTTTATTTCACCTGATAATGTAACATTTATATTTCCAAAAGAAACCGGTGACAAACTATCCGATTTTGGAAGATTATACAAATAAATTTCACCATCTTTGTATATTGCCTTTATATTGTTAGTATCATTCAAATAGAAGGAGACCTTATCACCGCCTAAATTTATCATATTAGTTTCACCTGAAGTAGGATCATAAATAAGATTTTCAGGTTTAATCATCTCATCTGTTATAGTTATGCTTTTGTCAGAATATCCTGTTTCTATCGTACCTTGAATATTTATATCTTTATTTGTTACTACAGCAAAACCTTTTTTGCCAAATATATAATCGTCAGCTTTTATATTTATTGGGGTTGTATCATTTTCATTATAAATCATGTAAGAGACATTGCCATTTGTAGAAATTAATGACATGTCAGAATAATTCATATTGTTTTCACTTCCAACAAATATATTTCCGCTTTCATTCCAAATATTGAATTTGGAAGCAGTATTAACATCTCCAAGGATAATTATTTGTGATTGTGTTGTTGGTTCTATTATATCGAATGTTGAAGCAAACGGGTGATTAACATCATAATAGTTATTAACTGTTATTCCTGATATACCATCACCACCACTTTCATAATGTACACCAGTTGTAGGCAAATCATTAAATGATTTATGACCTATTATATTTTGAATATACCTATAAGCGTCCATACCGCTTACTGCTTGATTTTTATCCGCAAATTCACTGTGATTTTTACCACCTATTATTAAACCGCTTTGATTTACAACTGAATCAATAATTAAATCCTTAAACATTAATGTACGAGTTGAATAGTTATCTATTTTTAAACCGTTAGAAGCAACACTAAATATACCGCTTCCTGTTATATTCGGATTATATGCACCATCAACAGTTATATGAGCATCTTTTGGAGTAATATCATTAAAGGTAATTGAATAATCTCCACTATGCTGTTCATAGGAATTTTCAGGAGTAGCTTCTACTTCATCATATTCATTTTCTAACTTTGTTTTATTTGTTTCTAATATAGTTTTTGTTTCTGCAATAGCTATCTTTTTATCAGAATATGGTTTTATTTGCTGCTTAATATTATCTATTTCTTCATTGTATATTGTAATTTCATCACAAGTTTGTGCAGTACCCGTACCTATCGGATTTGTTACAGCAACATATTTGACTGTATCCTTTTGATATATGGCAAATCCTGTTTTTTCAGCTATTGAAAGATTTTCATTTACAGCATCATATGCATCTATTATTGTCTGTTTTTGGTCTTCAGATAAACCATAATCATTTTCATTTAAGAAATCAAAAATAGTAGGTCGTTCTATATATGGTTTTTGATTATCAACATTTTCTGCATTATAATTATCAATTCCTTCATTTTGAACTGTTATTTCTGCAAGTTTTGCATCATAATCAGACATTATTGTATTGTACTGAGATTCAGTTATTTTAGTATCGTCACTATCATCTACTATTCGAGACTTTATTTCTGTCTTTATTTCATTTTGAACAAAAGTATCAAAATCACTGTTGCCTTGTGTATCACGTTTATCGTTCGTTAAAATAGCACCATTGTTTATTAAATCATTAAGTTCATCTATTTTATCCTGTACTTCTTGCTGCTTATCTTCAAGCTTGATGATTGTTTCATCAAGACTATTTATGGTGTTCGTAGTTTCCTCAATTGTTTCTTGGATATTATTAATTTCCACTTGAATAGAATTTAAAGTTCTTTGTTTTACTACAGAACCAGAAATATGTTCTCCGTCAGAAAGAATATAATCATCATCATAAAAACCCTTTAATGTTTCTTTATCGATAGAGCCATCACGATTAATTTTCATATATCTGCTATTACCCTGACCTGCAACAATTTTGCCGTCATCTTTTAATGAAACTGTATGGGCTACTTTTACATTAGAATGAGAACCCGAATCAGATATAGGAATACCAAACAGTGCATAACATATTGTCTTCCATGCAATTGTCGAAGAATTTGTACCTTTGCCTACAGAATAGCTTATTTCTATGTCTTTACCAGAAGTAATATCGGCTTTTTGTTCAACATTTAGAATATTATTAATATTCTTGCTTATTTCACCTTCTTCTGTTGTTGTAGGTATCGCAGCATGTGCTTCTGAGTATGCATATTGAGTTAAATTATTTGTTGAATCATTCATAAAGTTGATATCAACTAAGTTACCTGCTTCTAATGAACCGTTATTTTGCAAAGTATTATTAACATTCAATGTTAAATAAGATTCAGAAACAGGGTCTTTGAAACCAAAGTGATGAGCTTCTGAAATTGCACGGGCTTCAAGGTCATTATTAGAGTCAAAATTAATTTCAAGTTCATCTGCTGCAACTACTTTTGAAAGAGCATCTATTGTTATTTGATTATTATTTGTTACAGTAAGCCAGTTTTTACTTCTCGGAATAGCAACAAAACCGCCTACTGTTGTATCTGTTTTTTGCTTGAATAATGATGAAGTTATTGTTTTTAGTTTGGTATCTTTTTTAGAATATAATTTTGAATTTTTTATTTCTATTTCACTTGTCTGATTAATATTATTAGTAAGCCTCATTTCATTTTCAGCTACAAAACCGCCAGCACCACCGGCATAATCTACAATAGTATTCTTGGCATTTCTTACATCGACATTTGTTTTCAAATTAATATTTTCAGCATTAATAGTTGTATTATTCAAAGATAATTTTGCACTTGCGGTATATGTATTTGTTGCTTCATTATCAGCAACAGCAACAAAACCACCTGCACCCATTGAGGCAGAATCTTTTACGATAGTATTATTGCTTACTTCAAATGAAACTTCTTTATCGGAATTAAATATAGAATTATTAATATTCGTAGTTGTAGAAGTGGTCAATTCATTAGTTGTTGAATCTTCACTAATATTTATTAAACCTCCTGAACCATTTGATGATGTTATATCAAAGGTATTTGTTGAAGTATGTTTTACAACTAAATTATTGATACCATTTTTTGTGTCAGATTCAAAACCGTCTATCGTTAATATTGACGAACCTGTCAGTTTATTTTCAGCTTTTGTATCATTAACATTTACGACTCCGCCGCCTGAACCTGAAGACTTACTCATTACAGAGTTTCTTATTGTGTTAAACGTAATGTTTGTTGAATTTGCATCAAAATTACCGCCAACATTACCTGTCGTATTTGCATTTTCTACAGAAGTTATACGAACTCTTTGACCACCGCCAATTATACCGCTAAAATTAAATGCACTCATATCTGAATTAACTTCGGAATTATGTGTTGCATTGATTATAGCATTTTGCGAAATTGTATTATCTCCGGATATAGTCATCTTCAATGTGCTTATATCTTTTGCATCAACGTCAACAGTATTAACACCTATACCGACTGTTGCTTTTGTTGCTCCCGCATTTGAAATAGCTTTTGAATCTAAATATGAATTTATATTCAAATTATTAGCAGAATGTTTTCCGACATTTAAAACTGTTTCTGAAGTTGCATTATTCTCAGCATTGGCAGATGTGCTTGCAACAAAACCCTGTAATGATACATGTACATTATTAATTTCGGATTTTGAAACAACACCTTCTGTTCCGTTGCTTTTAGCAGTAGTTATATTTGTATCACCCGAATTGGTCAAAGTAAGCCCTGAACTATCAATTCCGGATTTAAAGTCAGCTGTCATCTTTGCACCTGAAGTGTCAACTGAAGCAACATCACCAAATTTTATTGAGGTAACATTTGCTTTAGATAATGCGGACATAGTGTCATAATCTGTCGTAATATCTATACCGTTAGCTTTAATTGTTCCTTCTACATTTTCTATAATAGCTTTTGATATAGTACTTGCCTCAACATCATTCTTTGAAACAGAAACTATACCTGCACCTGATACTGTTACAGTCGATTTTGTTGACTTCAAATCAGTATTAGTTGTTGAATGAACTGTTAATTTTCCGTCTGAATCAATATTCGTATTTCCGGAAATTAAAGCTATACTTTTATTTGTATCTTTTGTTTCAGCCAAATCCACAGCAACTATTTGACCACCTGTAACAACAACATTAGTACTGTCTAAATTTGAATTGCTTGTGGATTTTGAAACGACATCAATATTTCCTGACGCATTTACTGTTGCATTTTTAATTTGGGCAACTGTTTCAGATGTATTATTATATATTGCACTTCCACCCGAAACAGAAACACCTGAAACATCAACTCTTGCGTTTGTTATATCAACATTCGATTTTGATTCGGCATTAACAGAAACATTTCCTGCTTCACTTTCAACTTTACCACCTGCAATTTCAGCCAAAGTATTATTTGCTATCTGAGTATTTTTAACTCCGACACCAATAGTTCCAAGTCCTGCTGATACATTTACATTTGTAAGACTTAATGTATCTTTATTGCCTAAACCTTTTAACTTGCTTTCTGCTTTAACAGATGTATTGTTTTTTGTCTTTATATTACCGTCAATTCTTGCTATAGAACCTGTTTCTATCTCACTATCGGAACTGGTTGGTGTGTATAAAGAAGGACCAGACTGTTCAAAACTATCCTCTTTTGAATGGTATGTTTTGTTCCCTGCGGCATCAACAGTATAATATTTTTCTACATTGTTTGAATCACGTTCAACTTTATAACCGTCTTTTAATTTAGAATTTATATTGTTGTATTTTTGTTGTGTAAAGCTAACAGCATCATTAATTTTACTGCTTTTTTCCGATTCTGAATAAGTAGATGTACGTTTACCTAATTTTACAAGTGCTACATCCCCTGCAATAGCGCCTGCACCTAATGAAACTGCTACATTATCATTATCAAGTCCGTTTATCATATTCGAGGTTATATTTGATGAATTTGCATTTATTTGACCGTTAGAAGAAGATTTAACCTCTGCTTTAGCCAAATTATTTGCATAATACAGATTAATATTCGCACCTGCCGCTGCGCCTAAACCTGCACCATTTACCATTGCCATTGTATTACCAGATTCTGTATTATCTTTAGCATCAACATTTAAAGCATTTTCTATACTAAATGATTTATCTTTTACATCTACACTTGAAACAGTTGATGAATCAATTTGATTAACAAGTGCATTCGCAAGCAAGCTGGCGCCTATACCGGCTACCGACACACCAATATTAATATTATTCAAATCTCTGTTTGAATTAGAATTAAGAGTTAAAGAATCAACAGTAGGTAATGAGTCTTCATCAATTGATGCTGTATTATCGACATACGATAGCACCGTATTTTTATATATATTTTGGACAACATTAACAAGAGCGGAAGCACCCTCACCTGCTACACCCAAACCTATTGCTTTATTTGAAATTTTATCTTTTTTATCTTTATTTGTATTTATTGTGATAGCCCCAGATTTTTCGATAGTTGAATTTTTTATACCGGCTTCCAATGTCGAAGTTATATTATTCAAAAGAACGTTTGTAACAACACTTACACCCTGACCTGCAACACTAACTGCCGCTATCCAATTATTAGAATTAATAATTGAATTTGCATCTATATCTATTGTTTTAGCAGTATTGATTGTTGAATTATCAATATATGATTTGACGGTATTAGTATAATTATTTTCTATAGCAATACCTGTTCCGGCTAATCCCTGACCAACACCTGCCACACCAACTGATATATCAAGTGTATCAATTTTGCTCTGTGAATCCATATCAACCGAACTATTTTGTATAGTTGTATTAGAAATAACAGATTCTGTTGTCATATCATAATTGTTTATTGTCGGGGAAACTGAAAGTGCAAGATTTTGCGCACCGCCTGCCGTAACAATAATATGACTCTGATTTATATCTTCATTTGAATTAATATTGATTTTTTCAGCACTGATAATATTTTCAGATGATGAATTATCAATTTTGGCATTGGTCCTATCTGATATATTATTCAATACTACATTAGCATTAATAACACCCTTACCTGCACCGGAACCTGCAATTAATATTTCATAGCTATCTTTAACATTATTTGCAAGCAAGTCAATTGAATTGTCAATTGATAGATTAGAGCCACCGGTAATTAAAGCATTTGTTGTGGAGTTATCTCTTGTATAAATTGTCTGTAAACCTGCAGCTGCCTTACTTGAAGCACTTATTGAACCTGCAATAATGTTTTTTACAGAATAATCTTTTGCTATGATACTCAAATCATCTGCCACAACTTTAGAATTATTGATTTCAGCCGTTATATTATTTTCAATAACTTTACCAATACCTGCACCACTAACAGATATATTTGCGCCTGCTGCTATGTTATAGAACATATTCCAATTTTTAAAATCATTACCTAATTTTAAATCGTCATACTCACCTTTATCATTTTTATTGAGCATTTTGTCTTTATAGGCATCGGTTGTAACATCATCTCTTGAATACTGTCCGTTTTCTTTTGTACCGCCTAATGAATTAACAGAATTTGCAAGAACTTCAACTTCTCCACCTGCTTTTATATCGGCATCTTTTATTTTTGCTTCAACAGTTTTATCAATTTTATCAACATTTACAGAGCCTGCAATATTAGCTATTGAATCAGCACTTGCTAATGCAAGAGTACCGCCTCTTGAATACAAAGTTGTTTCATCATAAGCTGCAACTTTTACATCATGCACATTAGTAGCTTCATCATCAGCAGCATCAACGCCGATATCTCCGGACACATAAGCCTTTACACTATTATCTATTACGTTTACACCTACATTAGCAGCGGTCATTAACCATTGTTCTCCTGTTGCAACAGAAACGCCAACAGGAATTACATCAGATTTCTCAACAGAAGTAGCAGAAACTTTAACATCTTTTGCTTTTAAAATTTTAGAAGTTGAATCAATTTCAGATGTAATATCATTTCTATATACATTTACAACAACATCACCATTAACACCCGCACCTGTTTTTGCAGTTGTAACATCAAATGTACCTGCAACCGCCAAATTATCACTTTTAGAATTCGCTTTTATATCTATATCATCTGTTGCAGTTATAGTAGAATTAATTACTTTTGAAGTAATTGTATCGTGTATATAATCAACATCAATACCGCCTGCAAAAGTAAAAGCAGCACCATCTGTACCGGTAACAATAGAACCTGCTACTGCAAAATCATTAAGATTATTGTCTGCATCTGCCAATAAAGTTAAAGCACCAATATTATTAAGTGTAGAATCTTGAATGTATGTTTTTATTGTATTTTTAACATTATTATAATTGAACGCAGCACCTGCAGACAATCCTGAAGAGCCGCCCTTCATATAAGAACCGCCACCTGCAATATTTATAATATCAACATCATTTTTAGCATTAAGAGTTGTGTTTATATTTCCTGTTTTACCATCTGCCATATCTATTGTAGATTTATTGATATATGCTTCAATAGTAGGTTTTAGAGTATTGACAGATGCACTTCCGCCAACTGCTGATTGAAAACCTTTACCTTCAGCCGCAGTATTAACTGCAGCACCTGCGCCCACAGCTATATCCAATATCCAGTTTTTATTGTTTGATTCAATTTTTAATTCGGGATTATTTCCTGAGAAAGTCACTGTTGAACCGTTTATATATGATTTTACAGTACCTTCTTGTTTATAAACATTAACAGCAGCACCGGCACCTACTTTTTTTGATTTCGCTAAACCACCGCCTACATTTATTATCTTTGATTCACGATTTGAATTAACGGTTAAATTATTTCCTGCATCTACTGTAGAATTTAATATATATGCTTCTGCTTTTGTGTTATCGGTTGTAACATCAACCGCACCAGCCAATGACATTGAGAATTGTCCTTGCAAGTCAGCTAAATTGTTGCCAACAGGATTTCGCATATATTCATCTTCTCCGTCAAAAAGATTTCCAAATATATTATCTTCATCATCTTGTGCATTATTTGCATTTTGTTGAACATTTTGGACTTCAGATTCAGCTTGTGTTACACCTCCTGAAAATGCAGCAGCAACTTCAGCATCAATTTTTTGAGTATAAGTATCTGCATTAACTGTCAAATCATTAGATGTTTCAACATTTGCATTTTCTATTGTTGCTTTTACAGTTCTGTCTGTATCACTCACATTTACACTTGCACCGACTGCAACACCAGCAGAGTTTTCCTGTACAGTATTATCGATTTCTTCATACTGACTTGTCCAAGCACCCTGAGCTATTATATTAGTGATTTCATCTTTTGCTTCTCTGACATATTTTTCATCACCGGATGCACTCTGGTTTTGAACTTTCCATTTTGCCTGATTTGTATCATCATCACGTTCTACTTTTCCAGCCGTAGTTTTAATATGAGCTTTTCCTGCATTTACAGATATATTTTTGGCTTTTACGGTATTGTCACCTGTTACATTAGAAATTTTTGCAATTGTATCACCTTTTAAATTCTGAACATGTATACTGCCGTCAATACCTAAAGCTTCAGATTTACCACCGGTCATAACAATATTAAAATATGATTGCTCATTTGCAGAATCTACATTAATTACGCCTTTTTCAGCAATTACGTTAGAGTTGTCAATTAATGCTGTTGCATTATTTGTGTAACTATCCCAGGCGAAATTTGCACCTAAGCCGAATTTACCGCCATCAACAGTCGGTTCATATTCCCAGTCTTCTTGTCCCGGAATTTTATAATTAATTTTCTTAATAAGAAAATCAAACAAACCTAACCCGTTATAACCCATAACTGTATTTACCGCATTTACGGTTAATGCACCTTCTGGTTCATTAATTGTTATATCAGAACCATTGATAATACTTGCTATTGTGTTATTGTTAACTTCATTATACACAACTGCTGCGGAAACAGAAGCATTAGAACCTACGGAGTTTGTTTGTGCCATGTTATTAAAGAACCCTGAAAGTCTTACTTTGGGTTTCAAACCTGAATAAGAATCTCTTATATTTTGTTCTGCAATACCTGTTACTTCAAAGTTAGACTCACCTTCTTCTTTTTCCGGGTTGGGATAAACTGCAGATACATCCCATTTTCCGTTTGCTTCAGATGCAAATTTACCACCAAACTGCAATTTCTCAACACCTGCTATCTTGAACGGTAAATTAAGACCGAAAGTAAGTTTTCCTTGATTCATCGGTAGCTCTGTAGTAGAGTCTACAACTACATTATCAGCTTCAACAGTTGATTTATCTATAAGTGCATTTGTTGTATTGTTTTGAATATTATAAATAACTGATAGCGATATTCCATATTTACCTTCACCCTGTGTATCCGAAGTAGCCGAATTTGCAAGTAAATCGACTGTATTTGCCTGAACATTTACATCTCCGGCAGTAACTGTAGAATTTTCTATTTTTGCAGTTGCATGATTATTTGTTTCATTCCAAACAAGTACACCACCAGCTTCTAATGTTGCGGATTGATTAGCTACAACATTAGTTTTGCCTCTAATTTTATCAAAGATATTTACATTGAAGTATTTATATTGTTTTTCTTTTAAAAAGTCTTTCCATTTCTTGTCAAAAGTTTTTGGTGATTTAACCATTCTGTCATTAATACTTGCATCAGCACTGTTATTAGTAACATTAAGACTTTGAGCCAATACAACAGTATCTTCTTCCGTATTAATTTCACTATCCTTTATGAGTGCAGAGACATTATTTTCTGAACGATTCATCAGCGCAACAATAGAAATTGCTGAATTACCGTGAGTTTCTTGTCCTGAAGCTTGATCTCTCATACCTGCCATAGCTTCCATTGTAACGTCTGATTCACTTGAGGATATATTGTTTGCAAGTACCGTAAGATTATTTGCATTAACCTTTGATGATGTAATTAATGCTTCTGTATCTGTTTTTACAGTATTATTCAACATCATGCCAATATATGAATCTTCAAGTTTTATTGAGAATATACTGTCATTAGACAGTTCAATTGCATTCTCATTTGAAGAAACAGCCATTAAATCAATGTCACCTTTTGTAACATTTAATGTAGAATCTTTAACAATAGCTTTAGAAACTGTTTCCGTACCAGTTCCATACATTCCGATAGGAAGAAACATCGCAAGTAATCTGTTATTAGCTTCCAAACTTGATGATGCATCTGTTGATATTTCGACATTTTTTGCATTATCACTTATTGCATTTATAGTAGTATTTTCTACATTGACAGTAGCAGAGCTTCTTGCGCCTTCAAAACCGCTATATACACCGGAGCTAAAATATTCACTTATTTTAGATTCGTCATTTTTTATAAAATCAATAATTGAAGGCGTTAAAAAGTTAGCATTTTCAGAAGTTTCAGAGGATGATTCCGAATGGATATATACAGACAAATCTGGATTTTCAGCATCAGAAGCAGTAGCTTTTAGTGCATTTATTGTTGAATTTTTTATTGTTACATCCGCTTCTGCTTTCCCTGCAACACCCCATAAAGAACCGATTGAAGGAGTATCGCTTTCGAATAAATCAGTAAGAGCATTTGCAATCCAACGCCCGTCATCAATTAAACTTGCACTGTCAATATTTTTCTTTTGAACAGCGTTTGCAGTAATTGAAACAGTATCCCCTGTTATATTTGAATTTTCAATATTAACTTTTGCTTCCGCTAAATCTATTCGTTCCTGACGGTCAACTTTTGCTGTTGAACTTATATCAATTTCATTAGCTCCTATATCTGCATTTTTAACAGTTATATTGGCTTTTATATTTCCTGCTTCAGCACCAAAATTTGATTCTTTATTTGCAACAATTTGGAGTTTACCGTCAGATAAAGCAAATGAATTTGCATTCGTAATATTATTTGATACTAAACTATTAAAGGTACTCTCAGCAGTACTATAATCAGAAAAACTATCGTTTCCTGTATAACCTGCAACGATACCTGCTCTATCAGTACCGTTACCAATACTTATATCACTACCATATAAGTTGACTTCATTTCTAGCTAAAATTTTACCGTTTATCAAGATTTGTCCGTCTGATGATTTGATTAAGTTATTGTATTCTCTTGCATTATGTTCATATTGAGATAGATTATCAAATTCATAGGCTGATTTAAATAAATTGTAGCTATTTTGGTTTGGAGTAAGAACAGAAAGAGAACCTACATTTAACAACCCTGATGCACCGACAACCATACCATTCGGAGATACAAAAATAGCATGTCCGTTATAAAAAGAGTTACCTTTCATCGTATTAACTATACCGTTAATACTAATTTTATTATCTACTAAGTTAACAAATTTGGAATAATTATCTTTAAACTTTAAATTTGCTATATCTCCCTGTGTAAGATTAAATTTATCATAATGTCTAAATCCTGTGCTGCCTGATACTTTTGCAGCTTCTATATTATATGTATTTCCGGTAGGAGTCACTCCGGAAATTTCTGAAGCCATTATGTTTACAGGCATTGTTAATAAGATTGTATTTGCACATAAAATAGAAGCAATAAGTTTCTTTTTACAAATATTGATATTTAACATACTTTTTCCACCAATATAATTATCCAGACTACGTTAGTATAACATGGTCAAAGACTATTATATAGTAACAATTAACACACTTTTTTACATTTAGTTACACTTATAATTTTTTTTGAAATTATAGCAATTTTCATGTTATTATTCTAAAAAATTGAGGAATTATGAAAAAGAAATTTTTAATTGGTTTATGTTTATGTTTTTGTCTGCAAACTCAACAAACATTTGCAGATATTGATATAGCTCCGGGTATTTTACCTCAAGCAGGAACTATCAATACACATGATATTCAAACAATAATGAAATTTGAGGCTGAAAAACAAATCCAACAAGACTATAGAAAACATAAACAAACTCAAAAAGAAAAAAAAGAACAACTCAAACAAAAAAAAGAAAAAGCAAAAGTTGAAAAAGCGAAAATAGAAGAATATGCAACGAAAGGTGTTTATGTAGAAAATATCGAAGTAACCCCTTCCCAAATTTTAACCGTGTATGAAATCGAAAACATTATTAATGATTACACAAAAACAAATGTAAAAATGGAGCAATTGCAAGAAGCAGTTAACAAAATAAATAAACTTTATTTAGAAAAAGGTTTTGTAACAGCAAGGGCTTTTCTTCCTCCCCAGACGATTGAAAATGGCGTTATCAGAATTGAACTTGTTGAAGGTAAAGTCGGAAATGTAACAATAACAGACAATAAATGGACTAAAACCAAATATATAGAAGACAGATTAGGTCTTAATAAAGGTGATATTTTTAATATAAAACAATACGAACAAGACTTAATGATATTCAACAGATATAACGACAATGTTGAGCTAACAACAACATTAATGCCAGGACAAAGTCAAATGGGAACGACGGATGTTGATGTTCAAACACATGAAAAATTACCTTTTCACGTTACGGCATTAATGGATAACGCAGGTCGTTCAACAATCGGTAAATACCGTGGCGGGTTAATGTTACAAGATGACAGCCTATTCGGTTACAGAGACAGATTAACAGTTGGGGCTTATGCAAACAGATATTCAGTAACCCCCTTTGCCGATTATAATATTCCGGTAAACAAAAAAGATGGAAGAATAGGGGCTTCTTTTTCTTCCAGTAATTCTAAAATAGGTCACGGTCCCTATGAAATGTTTAACATCAGAAGCCGTTCTTTAAACTATTCATTGTATTATACCCAACCTATATATAGGAAGCCTTGGACCGAGCTGTCAAGCACTACTTCTATAAGTTATAAAAAGGCAGCAACAAGTTTTGACCACGTAGATTTATATAGAGATAACATTACAAGTGCTCAAACCGGATTGAATTTTAGATATGATACGGCAAAAGGTATTTGGTATTTAAATCAAAACGTAAGTTATGCATTTCCGATTCTTGATAATGATTCTAATTACCTGAAAGTAGACGGCGGATTACTAAGATTGCACGATTTTGGGCACGGGTTTATTGGTACTTTAAGAGGAAATTACCAGTTTATTCCAAACAAAAGAGTTGTTCCTTATGTTGACCAATTCATGGCAGGAGGTTCTGCAACAGCAAGAGGATATTCGGAAGGACTTTTAGTTGGTAGAGACGGATATCTTTTAAGTGCTGAATTACAGTTTCCGATTGGTCCCAGAGAAATAAAAAGCCGTAACAAATCAGAAAATATACCCTTTTTAGGTAATTTCTTAAAAGGATTTGTATTCGCAGATCACGCAGGTGTTTTCCCTTATAAAGGAACAGGTGAAGGTTCAAGAGGATATGACCAAAATGATTTTCTTATGAGTTTAGGTTGCGGTTTCAAAATAAACCTGCCTAAAGATATTTCGGTAAGACTTTCTTGGGGTTTCCCTGTTATGAATAACAGTCACGAAGAAGTAAACAGATGGGGTAGATTTCATTTTGAACTCAGTTTAACTCCTGATTTTGACTATTTTTTAAGCCGAAGACATCCAAAGAAAGATGTTGAAAGAGTTAAACTGGATGATAATACAAAAGTCGCCACAGTTACAACTACCCAAAAGAAATACATAAAAAACAGCAATATTCCAAACAATTAATACTATAATAATGAATGTAAGTGCATTTGCTTAGGAATGCTACAATGCTTTTCATCTTTAAATAAAAAAAGATAGGAAAACCTATCTTCTTTTATTTACCCCTGACACGATTCGAACGTGCGACGCCTTCCTTAGGACGGAAGCGCTCTATCCAGCTGAGCTACAGAGGCTTATTATCTGTTTTTCTTTCTCTTTGTCAGCCGGATAGAGCTTAATCTATCTTTTGTCAGAATTTTACTTCGTAAAATATCTGACTTGCCAGCTGAGCTACAGA
>JAFUEV010000002.1 GCA_017470245.1 bacterium
TTTTTTTATCTCTTATTCAATTGAAATAATAATATATTAAATATAAAAAAATGTCAACGATTTTTACTGACATTTTTCTTTTTGTTTTCCACAGATTTTTTATTTCCCTACAAAAAACTACATTTTTAGTAAATAACTTTTTTCTTATATTCATTAAGGACGATTATATTTTTCTGCAACAATAAATAATCTACCGCATTAAAACAAGATATATATATAAATGTATTGCTATCGCTTATATGGTCTAGCTTTTAAGTATATTCACTAGGGGACACCCCTCCTTCGCTCGTACCTCGCTCACCCCCGTTTTGCTTGAAATAGATATAAAGTTATATACCTTATTTAAAAAAATGCCTTAAAAACGATTTTCGAGCGAATAGAATTGTATTTTTTATATCTGCAGAACAAAATCTAAAAAAGAATAGAAAAATAAAATTTGACATATAATAAAAAAGATGTTATAATAACATCAGCTAGCAAATCATAGGAAGTCAAATTGGTTTGCACCGAGATATGTTCCCGCATATCTCATTTTTTTGTTCAAAAAAGAAAAGAGCAGGTTTCCCGCCCTGCTCTCAAAGATTATTCTTTGTTTCTGTCTTGGTCTTGATTGTTATTATTACTTAAAAGTAATAATACAATTAGTCTCCAAATCAACTCATAGGAAGTCATTTAATTTACACCCCCTTTCTTCAAGGGATTACCCCACAAAGTAGGGTTGGTGCTAGTATATATCAAATTCGACAATTTGTCTACTTACTGCCTTTATTATTATTTTCTTCATAATCATTTATTGCAAATTGTAGCGACTGATTTACAACTTCATTTATAGATAAATCTTCTTTTCCTGCAATTAATTTAATTTTATCAAGTATAGATTCTTCAATTCTTAAAGTATATTGCACATACTTTGTGCTTGTTTTCTTATGATATGCTATTCCCATTATAAAATCACCCTTTATTAGTTTAACAACTTTATAATGTGCAAGATACACATATATTATACTTGTGTTTGACACTTGTGTTTTATGATTGTATAATTATAAAGAGGTGATAACTGATGTATTCAGATATAGCATTACAAATAGCAATTAAATTTAATGAATTACCTGCAGAAAAACAAATACTAATAATGCAATCAATTCTTATAATTGCAGAAATAATCGTATTTTTCTATATAAGACATATTACTAAAACAGATTAAGTAAGACCAAACGGAATTGCTAATTTTATATTAGCAATGTAGTGCGGTAGCTCTAGGGTAGAAAATACTTTGTATTTTCGTAGGGGCGAGAATAGCCCCTGCAATACCTATGCTTTAGTATAGGTATTGTTATGTAGAATAAAAAAATATACATACCGTTTTGGTATGTTTTTTTTTATTTCTGCAGGAGGGGGTCAAGGGGATCACCCTTGCAAGTTTACCAATAATTTTTTCGTTAGAAAAATATTTTGGTATAACTTGCTACACCAAAAATTTTATGTTATAATATAGGTAGTCGCTGGAGGTGGTAAAATGAATTGTGAAAAATTTACAAGAAATCAATCAACTAATATTTTGGTGCATTGTAATAGAAGTGATCCGAATAGAACTTATAAGAATCAAAAAATAGACCATTCAAAAACTTATATGAATTATAACCTTGCACCAGAACATAATGGTATGACTGATTATGAATATATGAAAAAAAGATGTGAAGAATTAAAAATATTAAAAAGAAAAGATGTTAATTGGCTTGTTTCTTGGGTTATTACTATTCCAACAGATTACGATGGAAATAAAGCAATGTTTTTTAGAGAAGCCTATAACTTTATGGAAAAGAAATATGGAAAAGAAAATGTTGTTTCTGCTTATATTCATTTAGACGAAACAAGTCCACACATGCACTTTTGCTTTGTTCCTGTTGTATTTGATAAAAAGAAACAAGAATACAAAGTTAATGCCAAACAATGTATAAATAAAACCGAATTAAAACAAATACACCCTCAAATGCAAGAATATTTGGAAACAAAACTACAAACCAAAGTTAATATTTTAAATGGAGCAACTGCAGAAGGAAATAAAACTGTTGAACAACTAAAAAATGAAGAGAAAATAAAAGAAAAGGCTATACTTGAACTTATACAAAATCCTACTGCAGAAATAAAAAAATCTGTTATAGAACAACTTCCAGAAGAACAAAAAGAAAATATCATAGAAGAAGAAATTGAAATAATAAAAGAAGATTTAAAGAAAGATCCTGAATTTATACAAATGTGTCAAAATAGAGCAATAGCAGACAATGAAGAACTTGAAGAACTTGAAATGGAAATAGAAAACTTAAAGGGTAAAAAAGACTATATGGAAGAAAGTATTGCAGAATTAGAAATACATCACAAAAAGCAAAGAAAACAACTCGCAGAAGAGTTTGAGAGAGAAAAACAAAGAAACAATGCTCGAATCATTGAAATGCAAAATACAACTATTGAGCAAGAAAAAGATAAACCTTCTTTTTGGAACAAAATAGCAGATAAAATATTTAACTTTAAACTTGTTGCCACTGTTAGTTTTGTTATGTATCAACTATCTAATAAAGTTCCTCCAGAAAGAATCTTAAAAAATGTAAAACAATTTAGAAAAAACTACGATAAATATGTTGATAATCCTGAATTAGTACAAAGAGAATTAAAAACAATGGAATATATGGATATAGGCTTAGAAAAAATTGAAGAAAGTGAACAAATAGATTTAAGAAAAGAAGAATTGTCAAAAGATGAATACGGACCAGAACTATAAATAAGTAGGGCATTTCGCCCTACTTATAACTTGTAATTTGTGTGTTACCTTATTTTTTATTTATATCATAACTATGGCTTTTTATATCAATTTCAAATGTAGTTTTATTACCATTTGAATCTTCAAGTATTAAATTTGTTTTACCTGCTCTTGTAAATTCTGCATTTATCAAATAATCTTCTAATCCTTCATCATATACTATATAAACTTTACCATATTTACTATCTTCTAAATACACATTATAACTATCATCAAATACTGCTCCTGCATCTCCACCATTTGTTAAGACAGTTGTGTTATAAACATTTTTGCTGGTTAGTGCCATTATAGTCATTACTATTATTATTAAAATACTAATAACTACCCCTGCAATCTTAACTTTTTTATTATTAAATATACATATTGGATATAATAGCATTGTTATAAAACAAAATAATGTACTTAAAAAGTGATATGGAAAACTATATAAAGTTTGATTTAAAAATCCATAATAATGCGTTCCCAAAAAAATCAACATAGGTGTTAATATAACTAATCCCCACCATTTATCTTTTTTCATATAATAACCAATAAATCCCATTGGAATTGTAAGTATTGTCCAAACAATCCAAAATCTATAATAAGTTAAAAATAAGTTGCTATGATTAATTATATCTTGGATTAGATACACTAACGGTTGACTTATTAAAAAGAACACAAAGCATTTTAATGCAGAGTCTTTCGCTGATTTACTATTCATAATAATTAGTATTCCAAATAGAATCCATACTTCAAATGATATTGTTATATCTGCAAAAGATGTATCTTTTACTATTGGAAGCATAGCCATAATTGCAGTATATACACCTGCTATAATTGCAAATATAATTAACTTTTTCCAATTCAAATCAATTCCACCAAATATTTTTTTTGATTTTTCCATTATTTAATCTCCTCTCAAAATTACTATTTATCTGTTTCTTTATTACCTTTATTCCAAAATTGCCACCAATGTCTTTTATTATCTTCTGCAGTTCCTAAAAGATAAGTTTGATATTGTGCATTTGTTTTTATTCTTTCACTTTTTTCCTCTTCATATAAATTTTTAAAGTATTCAACTTGTTTTTTCTGCTCATTTATTTGATTTTCATAACTTTGTTTCATTTCTTCAATTCTAGTTTCATAAAAGTTTTTTAAAGTTTCATTTAAACCAAAAAAGTCGTTATTTGTACTATTATTGCCATTTTCTTTTTCATCTTCATTCGAAATTATTTGTTTTCGTTTAACTCTGTTTATTTGTCTTTCCTTTAAATAATTATAGCCTTCTGCAGTTATTTCCCAATCATTTGTAGTAGTTTTTAACATATAACCTTTATCAATTAAATCCTCTTTTTGCTTGTATATTGCCTGTGGTGTTATTCCTAAATCTTTTGCAACTTGCTTTACAAAAAACAACTAAACTCCCCCTTCCTTTTAGTTTAAAAAAGTAAAAAACAACTTTAATAAACTACACTATTTTTATATCAAAATTAGTTTACTATACTTTACTTTTATTGTCAAATATTTAAGATTTCACTAGAAATAATCAAATTTTAAACTTATTTTAAACCACTTTCAATATTGCACAAAATATAAATTTTTTGCAATTAACACTCATTTTTACCAATTTTTCAATTAAACTACATTTTAAACTAATTTAATAACAATACCAGAGGGAGTAAGGGAGTGAAATAGGCAAAGTAATCCCATATATTTAAAATTACTTTGCTTAAAACAATACCGTCGGTCGATCGGTCGTTCATTGTTAGTAAAGTTCAAACATTTCAGTTTGATACAACATAGTCTAATTTAGACAACACAAGTTAATCCATGTCATAAGTTGTAAATCCTCTTTAACTTTCCACCCCAAATTCTTTATATATTGCAGGTTTTCGATTTGTATGAGTTCCTGCTGACGCACAACTTATACTACTAACATATAAGCAATACGAGGCGACTCTCTGCATGGGCTCGTCCACACCCCATAACCTTATTTTTTAGGTGTCAGTTACTTTGCATTTTTTCCACCCACTTAAACTTTAATTTAAACTTCAATTTAAGTCATATTTAATTGTAATTGAATAAAAAATAGAGAGTACAGTTCAATGCACTCTCTAAGCAAAATTCTCTTTTAATATTTTATAGTTTAGTTCAATTCTTTTAAATTCTTTTAAGTTTTTTTAAGTTTTGTATTGACATTTCTACAAAAATTGGTTAAACTATATATATCGAAGGTATGTTTTTGAAGAGTAATACCTTCAGAATATTGCCTTTCGAGTCGCGTTCGAAAGGTTTATTTTTTTATCTCTTATTCAATTGAAATAATAATATATTAAATATAAAAAAATGTCAACGATTTTTACTGACATTTTTCTTTTTGTTTTCCACAGATTTTTTATTTCCCTACAAAAAACTACATTTTTAGTAAATAACTTTTTTCTTATATTCATTAAGGACGATTATATTTTTCTGCAACAATAAATAATCTACCGCATTAAAACAAGATATATATATAAATGTATTGCTATCGCTTATATGGTCTAGCTTTTAAGTATATTCACTAGGGGACACCCCTCCTTCGCTCGTACCTCGCTCACCCCCGTTTTGCTTGAAATAGATATAAAGTTATATACCTTATTTAAAAAAATGCCTTAAAAACGATTTTCGAGCGAATAGAATTGTATTTTTTATATCTGCAGAACAAAATCTAAAAAAGAATAGAAAAATAAAATTTGACATATAATAAAAAAGATGTTATAATAACATCAGCTAGCAAATCATAGGAAGTCAAATTGGTTTGCACCGAGATATGTTCCCGCATATCTCATTTTTTTGTTCAAAAAAGAAAAGAGCAGGTTTCCCGCCCTGCTCTCAAAGATTATTCTTTGTTTCTGTCTTGGTCTTGATTGTTATTATTACTTAAAAGTAATAATACAATTAGTCTCCAAATCAACTCATAGGAAGTCATTTAATTTACACCCCCTTTCTTCAAGGGATTACCCCACAAAGTAGGGTTGGTGCTAGTATATATCAAATTCGACAATTTGTCTACTTACTGCCTTTATTATTATTTTCTTCATAATCATTTATTGCAAATTGTAGCGACTGATTTACAACTTCATTTATAGATAAATCTTCTTTTCCTGCAATTAATTTAATTTTATCAAGTATAGATTCTTCAATTCTTAAAGTATATTGCACATACTTTGTGCTTGTTTTCTTATGATATGCTATTCCCATTATAAAATCACCCTTTATTAGTTTAACAACTTTATAATGTGCAAGATACACATATATTATACTTGTGTTTGACACTTGTGTTTTATGATTGTATAATTATAAAGAGGTGATAACTGATGTATTCAGATATAGCATTACAAATAGCAATTAAATTTAATGAATTACCTGCAGAAAAACAAATACTAATAATGCAATCAATTCTTATAATTGCAGAAATAATCGTATTTTTCTATATAAGACATATTACTAAAACAGATTAAGTAAGACCAAACGGAATTGCTAATTTTATATTAGCAATGTAGTGCGGTAGCTCTAGGGTAGAAAATACTTTGTATTTTCGTAGGGGCGAGAATAGCCCCTGCAATACCTATGCTTTAGTATAGGTATTGTTATGTAGAATAAAAAAATATACATACCGTTTTGGTATGTTTTTTTTTATTTCTGCAGGAGGGGGTCAAGGGGATCACCCTTGCAAGTTTACCAATAATTTTTTCGTTAGAAAAATATTTTGGTATAACTTGCTACACCAAAAATTTTATGTTATAATATAGGTAGTCGCTGGAGGTGGTAAAATGAATTGTGAAAAATTTACAAGAAATCAATCAACTAATATTTTGGTGCATTGTAATAGAAGTGATCCGAATAGAACTTATAAGAATCAAAAAATAGACCATTCAAAAACTTATATGAATTATAACCTTGCACCAGAACATAATGGTATGACTGATTATGAATATATGAAAAAAAGA
>JAFUEV010000053.1 GCA_017470245.1 bacterium
ATAAATAATTATGTAGGATTATTGTATGGTTTGTCCAAAACTGAAATAGAGTATATTGCATATAGTAGGCGATGAAGATATATAATCATATAGCATTTAAAATGGGGCAAAAAGAAAAAGAACTTGCCTCATATATTAAAGAAGGCGGAAATTGGCAAGATATTCCTCTGAATGTCAGAGATACAAGACTTGACGGAATACGGAAAACAGGAGGCAGGACAACATATTACGGGCGTTTGAGATGGGATAAGCCGAGTTATACAATATCAACTTATTATAACCGAGTGGGGAATGGGTGCAATCTACATCCTTCTCAAAACAGGGTTATTTCAACAAGAGAAGCGGCAAGATTACAGTCTTTTCCTGATGATTTCCGTTTTGTAGGCACAAAAACATCTATTTATAAGCAAATAGGCAATGCAGTGCCTCCTTTATTGGCACGTTATATATCAACGCTTATAAAACCGCATTTAAACAGTTATAATTTTGTAGATTTATTTGCAGGATGCGGCGGATTATCCGAAGGATTTATTCAGAATGGATTTAATCTTTTGGCTGTAAACGAATTGGATCAAAATATTATGCAAACAAATATTTGGAACCATTCAAAATATACGGATAGGGAAAATTTTATATTAGGAGATATAACATCGGAAGAGATAAAACACAAAATTTTTGATGCGTGTAAAAATAAAAGTGTAGATGTTATTTTGGGCGGTCCTCCGTGTCAAGGATTTTCTTATGCAGGATGGCGTAATCCTGATGATAAAAGAAATTTATTATTCAGAGAATTTGTGTCTGTTGTGCAAAATCTAAAACCTAAGTTTTTCGTAATGGAGAATGTTTTAGGTATTTTGACTATGCGAAACGGAGAAACAATAAAAGAGATTATAAAGGCATTTGCAGAATGTGGTTATTTTGTTCATACTCCCTTAAAACTTAACGCATCTGAGTATGGTGTTCCGCAAAGGCGTAAGCGTGTTATACTTATAGGTTGCAGAGATGAGATAAAAATACAAACGCCGAGTCCTCTTTTTTCAGAAGATGACATCTTTCTGCCTAAACCTATTACAGTATATGACGCAATATCAAGCCTACCATCTATAGATGACGGCGGAGGTATTGACGAAATAGATTATGAGTTTCAGTACCCTACAACTTATGATTTGCTAATGCAGAAACAAATAGATTTTGAAAAATTCTATTCTATGATGTTAGAAAGCAGACATTAAATCCTACCATTCTCTTTTTATTATTGTTTCAGAAATATGCTTTAATAAGGATTTTAGCAATAAATCTGCTTTGGTGTAGTTATTTTTACTTATCTGTTTGATAATATTTTTTAGGTCTTTGTCATCATCATTGATTTCAAAGTTATTTTTTCTGTTATTTTTAGCGGAAAATTCCTCTAAACTCTCAAATGAGATTCTTATGTATCTGTCTTTATTCTTACGTTTGTTCTTGCTGTCTAACGGAGTTTTAATTATCTTTAATGTAGATAAATCACTCAGATTTAGGTTCTCAAACCTGTAATTATACATGGAGTATTCAGGATGTAAATACCTGACAAGAAATTCCTTGCCTGTATTTTTGTATATCAAAGATAAAACGTATAAAACATTTTGATGACATTTTGCCATTAGATAACTTGCATTTTTGGCGTCTTCATCATTATTGATTTTATCTTTCAGATAATCCCACGCATAAACAGAATGCCAACTTATAACTTGCTTCCCCTTATTTTCTAAATGCTTTAACGTATCAACATCTTTCTTTGTAAATCTGTTATTTTTTGAACTATTACAAGAATTGCACATCGGTGCAAAATTGATGCTATGACAAAATCCCAATGATATAGGTCCTATATGGTCTGCTGTCATTTTATTTGTATTACCGCAAATTGGACATTCCATTATAGGTTGCTTATGAAATTCACCCATTAGTCTGTTCGCTAA
>JAFUEV010000054.1 GCA_017470245.1 bacterium
ATTAAGAAAAGGATATGATGTAGAAATATTTGAAGCAGATGAAAAAATAGGCGGAAAACTTTCTCAAGTAATACCTGAAGAAAGACTGCATAGAGAAATATTAGAAACAGAACTGGAACGCTTCAAGGGGGTAAACGGGGAAGGCAAAATTCATACCTCAACAAAGGTTACACCTGAACTATTTAATAAGATAGAATCTGAGTTTGATGCAATTGTGCTTGCAATAGGCGGACATAACCCCGTTGTAATACCATTTGAAGGATATGAAAGATTAATTAAAGGTCTAAACTTTTTAAAAGATTGCAAAAACGGTAAAAAATATAATTTAGGCAAAAAAGTTGTTGTCATTGGCGCAGGAAATGCTGCAATGGATGTTATAACAGAGGTTTATAAACAAGGTAGTGTTGAAAGTGTTACTGCAATAGACATTCAAGAACCTTCTGCTTTTGAAAAAGAAATCAAAGCGGCTGAAAAACTGGGCGCAAAAATAATGTATCCCTGTTTTACGCAGAAAATAACTGATAAAGGTGTATTATTAAAAGACGGAAGATTCTTAGAAGCTGACAGTGTTATTATATCCGTTGGCGATAGACCCATCTTTGATTTTGTACCAAAAGATTATTTAGATGAAAAATCAAGAATTCAAATAAACGAATTTATGCAAACGCCGAACCCTAAAGTTTTTGCTATTGGCGATGCCATAAAGCCCGGATTATTTACAAATGCGATAGCAGACGGAAAACATGCAGCTGAAAATATAGTTAAATTTCTAAACAATGAAGAATTAACTCCAATAAAGGAAAAAGATTTGATTCCTGCTAAAAGAATTAAATCAGAGTATTACGAATGTTATTCATCTAATTGCGACAATGAACAAAATCGCTGTATGTCCTGCGGTTATTGCAGGGATTGTGGATTATGCAAACAAAGTTGTCCGCAAAACGCAATATCGAGAGTTGAACATGAAGATAACAAATTTGAATACGTTTCAGACCCAAACAAATGTATAGGTTGTGGAATTTGTGCAGGTCTATGCCCTTGCGGTATTTGGGAAATGGAAGAAAATAAATAATTCTATCTTTTTTACTTCTAAACTTTTGCTAAAGATTTAAAAATTAAATCCTGCGCTAATTTTGGCATATCCATTTTATCCGTACAAATTTCTATATAGCATAATTTATCTTTTTGTTCTTGTTCTGCATTAATTAATGCTTCATGCAGTTCTTGTTCTGTTTCAACCTTAATACTCCATGATTTGCCGTTAAATACATCGGGGAGTTTTGAATAATTCCAAGAGGCAATATTGTTAAATAAATCCATAGGGTCTTTGCATAATGCTCTTTCAATTGTATAGCCTGAATTATTTATAACTATAATTATCGGTTTAACACCATATCGCATCATAGAGCTTACTTCCTGAGCTGTTAGTTGATGAGATCCGTCCCCTGTTACTAATATAACCCTTTTATTCCTTTCTGCTATGGTTGCACCAAAAGCGGCAGGAGTTGCCCAACCGATAGAACCCCATAAAACTTGATTATATAAATGGGCACCTTTAGGTAATTCCAACGTAGCAAAGCCAAATTCAACAAGACCTGTTTCAGAAAATATTATATCATCTTCTTTTATAAAATCTTGTATCTTTGAATATATAAACTTAGATTCTAACGGTTTATTTTCTTCCGTTTCTTTAATTAAATTTTGAGGCAAAACTTCATGATATTCATTTTTATATGCGGGCACTATTTTTGAAAGCCTTGATAATACATCTTTCATTAAAACATTATCATATCTTATATATTCAACCGTTGTATATGTACCTTCTATATCAATCATTGAAGTTGGTTCAAAATTATAA
>JAFUEV010000003.1 GCA_017470245.1 bacterium
GAGTGCATTCGGCTCTGACGGCGGTGATATCGTAACTGGTAACTTTGAACAACAACAAGAAGAAGATTTATTACTTGTTATGAATTATTAATAACTTTTTACAGGGGAGTGTTTTATGCGTAAAAAACCTTCTCCCCTGTTATATAAACAGAAGAGTTCTTATACTCTTCTGTTTTCTCTGAGAAGGAGTACTTTTTCAAAACTTTAATACTTCTTCTCTTACTTTTTTATATGTTTTCAATAATAAGAAACATCAAAAGCCGCATGCAACATGTTAAATAATTAATTTTTTGTTTATTTTTTCAAGGAATTAAAAAAAATAAAATATACTAATAAAAAATAAGTAAACAGATGAATAGGGATATAAGAATGGTTGACTTTAGTAAACATATTGCAAAAAAACAAATTATAAAAGACGATAATCCTATTGAAATATACAATAAATTAGATAGTGCAAGTGATATCAGTGAATTACGTCCTGCACAAAAAGAAATACTAACAAATTGGTATAATAATTATAAGGATAAGCACGATACTATAATAAAATTGCACACAGGAAAGGGGAAAACATTAATTGGGTTATTAATATTAAAATCCAAAATTAATTCAGGAGAAGGACCTTGTCTATATTTATGTCCCAATAGATATCTCGTTAACCAGACCTGCAAAGAAGCAGAAAGATTTGGTATTGAGGTATGCACAGATGAAACAGGAATACCAATTGAATTTGAAAATGGTGAAAAAATATTAGTTACAACGGCAAAAAAACTATTTAATGGACTCTCTGTATTTAAATTTGGAGCAAATTCTATCCCCGTAAATACTATTGTTTTTGATGATTCTCATGCTTGTCTGGATGAAATTTGTGATTCTTTCACAATAAAAATCAAACGAAAAGAGGATACTTCTCAACTATACAATAACTTAAAAAATCTTTTTTCTGATTCTTTAAAAAAGCAAGCATTAGGAACATATGCAGAAATAGAAAAAGGTGTAGGAAATTCATATATAGTTATTCCATATTGGGATTGGCAATCCAAGATAGAAGAAGTTACATCAATTATATCTGTTTACTATGAATCAAAATATATTAAATATGCATGGCCTCTTATAAAAAATGAATTAAAAAATTGTCAGTGCATTATATCAGCAAACAAAATAGAAATATCGCCATATTTAATTCCAATAGAAAAATTTGGTTCTTTTTATAATGCAAAAAATAGGATATATATGTCGGCAACAACAAACAATGATTCATTCTTTATTAAACAACTAAATGTATCAGACGAAGCAATTATGAAGCCGATAACATATGATGAAGAGTTATGGTTTGGTGAAAAGATGATATTAATACCATCTTTAATTGATGAAAAATTAGATAAAGATATATTTTTAGAGTATTTTACAAAGACAATATTTGATAAAACACCAAAACTTAATTATGGAATATGCATTTTAACACCAAGTTCATATATGGCTAATCCATGGAAAAATAATGGAGCAGTAGAAGCAAAGGGTAATGATATTGAAAAAGCAATTAATTCATTAAAAGAAAAGAATTTTAGTAAACCAGTTGTATTTGCAAATAAATATGATGGCATAGATTTGCCTGATTCAACTTGTCGATGTTTAATTTTTGATGGCATACCTTTTTCCGAAAGATATGCAGATAAATATTTTGAAGAATGTGTTCCTGATACTGAAATTACAAATACCAAAATCGCTCAAAAAATTGAACAAGGATTAGGACGTAATATCAGAGGAAACAGGGATTATGGGGCAATAATATTATTAGGAAAAGATTTAATAAAATTTGTTCGTTCAAATAAATATAAAAAATACTTTTCACAACAAACTCAACAACAAATTGACATAGGCTTTGAAATCGCAAAATACTCAAAGGAAGATTCAACAAATGCTTTCGATGCATTTTTAGATGTTTATGAAAAATTACTTAATAGAGATGATGGATGGAAAGAATTTTATGCAAGTAAAATGAATGAAATAACAAAGGAAAAAGAACATAAATTATTAAAAGTTATTAGAATGGAGCGAGAAGCAGAATATGCATATAAAAACGGAGAAATTCGAAAAGCAATAAATATAGTTCAAGACTATATTAATACGAATAATAATATTTCGGATTATGAAAAAGGGTGGTATTTAGAGCAAATAGCAAGGTATAAATATAACGAATCGCAATTGGAATCAATAAAAACTCAGACTTCAGCTCATAAATTGAACAATTACTTACTAAAACCGAGAGAAGGAATACAAATAAATAAAATTGATTCCAATAAGATTGTTCAAACTGAATTAATTAGTAAAAATTTTAAGGATTATTCCTGTTACAATGATTTTAAATTAGCCGCTGATGAAATTATAGAAAATTTGCAATTTGGTATTGATTCGGATAAATTTGAAAATGCAATAAAAGAACTTGGCATAATGTTAGGCTTTGCTTCTCAAAGACCAGATAAACAATGGAATGAAGGGCCAGATAATTTATGGGCAGTTGCACCAAATGAATATTTTGTTATTGAATGCAAAAATATGGTAAAAGATGACCGTAGTTATATATCAAGAACTGAAACAGGGCAAATGAATAATTCTTACGGTTGGTTCTCAAAAAATTATCAGAATACTATTCCCACATATATAATGATAACACCAACCATAAACATAGAAAAAGGTGGTGCATTTAATTGTGATGTTAATGTTATTCGTAAGAAAAACTTAAAAATTTTGAAGGATAATTTTTCTAATTTTATAAAAGAATTTACAAATTATAATTATGAACATATTACAAATGACGAAATATTTAAAAAACTAAAACATTATAATTTAGCTTACAATGATTTTTCTATTTATTTTGAAAAGCCTAAAGAAATTATAATACAGCAAAATTAATTAAACAGGATAACATACGTGAACGATAAAAGAAATAAGCAACATTTTGGTGAACCCAAAAAAATAAATACACAAATTAAACATCATATTCTTTCAAATACATTAAATACTTCTTTAGCTATTGCAAATAACTTATGCAAAGTTTATAAAACTGATAAAGTATATACATATATTGATTTATTTGCAGGAAGAGGAGTTTTTGAAGACTATTCAAAAGGCTCACCATTAATTGCTATTGATTTGCTTTCTCAACATAATGAATCTGGAAAGAATAATTTTAATGACTTGCAAATAGTTTGTACCGAAAAAGATGATAAGAACTACTGTGATTTACAGCGATTATTAATAGAGTATCCTGATGAAAATATAACGTGCTACAGTGGTTCAGGAGAATGGGAATCATTTTCAGCTCAAATACAGTCTATCTTAAAAGATTCAGGTTGGGGATTTATATTTGCAGACCCATATTCAACTGAACTTGATATAGAATCACTAAAAAATGCTTTGCAATCATATTCTAAATTAAAGGATATATTAGTTTTCTTTAATTTTAGGACTTTAGCTCGTCAAGATGGACGAAAATACATCCAAGATATAGACCGAATATGCAAAAATATAGGAATTAATGCTTCAGAGTTATTAGATGCGGATGAGAATTTCTCTGAAATCTTTGAATACAAAATTAAAGAACATTTTAAAGATTTAAAGAAATTCGTAATTGGTGTCGGATTCCCTACAACTGTAAAAGGACAATTAATTAATTCTGATTACTTTTATTTAATATTTTCAACAAATACCCCTGTTCTTGTTGATGCTTTTCTTGATTCATATGAAGAAATGCTTGAAAAATATACTAATTACAGTGTAAATCAACAAATGCCATTGTTTGGAAATCCCGATAAGAATTATATATTTGATGTACTTAAGACAGAATATTCAGGTGGTTGTACCCTGTACGATTTATATAAACATATTACAGATAAATTCTTATCTTGGAAAGAACTGACAAAAACAATAAAGAAAGTACCTACTATAAAAAATGTTGTTTCTATTTTAAACGAATTCTACAATGAAGGTTCTATAAAATATATTGCTAATAATGATGTATTTTATAAAAAAAATTCAAAACACGGATATGAAGGTAATTTAAGATATTCAGAGGCAGGAAAAAGTGCAGACAATATGAAAAATATTAGAATTTGTTTAAATAGCAGGTAATTCTTTCCATAGTTTTCCGTCTAACTCACTACCATTTGCTTTTTTGTTTACGCCACCCCATTGTTTAAAGAAAAATGGGACTTTATTTTTTATACAATTATCTCTTATAGAAACAACCCATTCTTTTTTGATAGGTCTTGCTCCCGGTCCACTTTCGCCACCAACAATTACCCAATTAATACCTTTTAAAGATAAATTTTTAATGTCTGAAATCATAGGTTCTATTGATAAATATTTAATTTTTGCAGGAGTATTTATTAAATAAGGAATACGGATTTTTTGTTTGTCTGATTCAACAGTAACACCTAACCATATATTTTTTGTCCATTTAAGTTTTGGTGCAATTTCTTCTAAACGGTCGGCACGCTTTGTTAATACCTGAAAAGTATGCCATTTCGCTTTATTCATAATATTAAATACTTTTATAATAAATTCATCGGGAACATCTTTATGGAACAAATCACTCATTGAACATACAAATATAATTTGCGGTTTCTTCCAAGTTAACGGTTCTGATAAACATTCTTCATGCGTAGTAACATCAAAGCAGTTTTTATATTTTTTTTGTCCCATTGCACATAAACGTCTTGCCATACGTTCAGCATAACAATTTAAACATCCTTCACTAATTTTTGTGCAACCTGTTACAGGATTCCATGTAGACTCAGTCCATTCAATCTTTGACTTTTCTGCCATTATGTATTTATCTCCTAATTATAAAATTATCATAAATTATCGATATTTTCATAATATATATAAATGACTTATATTATAATAATTAAGAAATCATTTATTTAAACAATTTTTCAAAAACTAAATGTTATAATACACTAATAAAACAATAAGAAAGGGAAAGTGTATGGATTATAACATTTTAAATAATATTTCATCTGCTCGGCAAGCTGAAATTGTTTTTAGACAGCAGAAAGAAAAAGAACATATAGAAAAAAGTAATTATATGAACCTGCAACAACTTGCTGAAATGGTTTATGAAAATCATAAATCATCAAAACGTCAGTTTATTGCAACGATAACTATTTCTGCAATCACACTTCTTTTTGCTGCATTTTCCTGTTATATTGCTTTTATTCGATTAAATGGTTAATAAAATGCGTAATAAAGGAGATTTAAATTGAAAGAAGAACCCAAAAGATTTGAGCCTACCAAAGAAACTATACGAGAACTATTTGCGAAATCAGGCAATATTTGTGCATTTAAAGGTTGCAATCATTTAATGATTGATGAAGATGGCACTTTTATTGGACAAATATGTCATATTGAAGGGGTAAAAGGTGAACGATATAATCCTAATATGTCCAATGAAGAAAGACGTGCTCCTGAAAATTTGATGTTAATGTGTTATGAACATCATATAAAAACAAATAATGAAAAGATATATACAGTAGAAGTTTTAAGAAAAATGAAAGAAGAACATGAAAAGAAATTTTCACATCCCGAAGATGCTATTCTTTTAACTTTTAGTGACCACACGGATGATCGAAATGTAGTCAGACCTAAAAATTTGAAACATTTTTTTAACGTTTTAAATTATTCTGAGGATGAACAAGAAGGAATTTTAGATACATTAAATATTGTAATTGATAAATTAGAAAGAATTCCCGAAAATGTACTCGTTGAATATGCAGCTATCACAGATAGAATATATAAAATGAAAGATAATAAAAAAGTAACAGAAATCGATATTAACTATATGTCAATATTAGAACATGATATAAAATCAGCTTTTAGAATGACAGAAAATGAAACTTTTGAAATGGGAAAAAGGTTTGAATCATATGATTTAGGATATGCCGAAAAAGGTGTTTTTAGAGGAAATGAATATGAACAAGTTTATTTTGTACTTAAAAATTTAGATTTTGAATGGAATTTTTTCTTACAATTATCCGAATTTTGTGCAAACAAAAGTATAAAATTAAAATCTATACTTAAAGACTTGGATTTTTCAATACTTGATGAATAATATATAATATTTACAATAACATATAGATAAAATTTAAAAATGTATATAATTATACACGAGGAGGGATATTGGAATTAGAAGGAATTTGCTTTGATAAAAACAAAAGCTTTTCGGGTGCTTTTCAATTGCCAAATGGCAATACATATTTTGGAAAATTCTTTTATAAAAAAAATGAGCAATGCGAATTTTATATATATATGAATGGTCTCAGCATAGAAGAAAGAGAATTTAATGAAATAAAAGCTCAACTATCAGATGAAAATGAAAATATTTTCTGTGTAAATTTCTTCAATTGTGAAATAGAACCCAAATCATTTTCTTCTGTTTGGGATGTCTTTTGTGGTTATTTTGATTATGCTCTTTTTTCAAGATATAGATATTTTGATTCCAATACAGAGGATATTAATAAAAAAGTAAATATATTTATTAATACTTGGGCTGAATTTTGTTTCCCTCAAGGATATAAACATCATGCAGCCTTTGAACCTAAATTATTTGAGTTTAAGTTAAAAAATAAGATGAAAATATCATTTAATCAAGGCATAAAAGGATATTTAATTGCAGAAAATCATATTTTTGATAATTTGTTTATTAATAGAGGATTATCTAAAAAAGAGATAAATATTATAGAAAAACAACTAAATAATATTCTAATTCCATATAAGAATAACATAGGCATAAAAAATACAGAAAAGCACAAATGGTATATTCAAATAGAAAATATTCCGAAAAATATTGATATAGACATTATTGATTATTCACTAACCCTAATGCTAATTTGTTTTACCTATGATTTCGGTTCAAAAATAGATAAAATAGAAATTGTTTCAAAAGATATCTTAAATAATGCCACATTACCTGCTATATTTGATTATCTATATTATATGAACATAATTACTAAAGAACCGAAATATAAATACAAACAAAGTGCCTTCAATATAAACACATTTAGCAAACAAGAATGGCAAATTATTTTAAATAATTTATTTTCAAAAAGCAAAATTTTGATGCCTTTTTTTGATATCCTTTATCAAAATAATTATGAAAGGAATCTATCTGAATATCATTTGGAACGTTATATAGATTGCATTTCTGCAATAGGAATTAATAAAAACTATGGCAGAATGGATAAATATGAAAAGGTTTTACAAAATTTTGTCAATAATTTAGATAAAGATACTCAGAAAAAATTATTAAATCAGTTTAGACGTTCTCTAAAAAACATAAAAGCAGGAAATCCTAAAAATAACAAAAAAAGAAATTGGGGATTAATTGGCAAAAAATTATCTGAATTAAGAGCAATGACAACACATTTTAATGATTCAAGTAAACGTATTAATATGAGTAAATTTTTCTCAATTTATTTCATTATAGAGCTGATTGTTATTGATTATATTTTTGAAATATTAGGAATAGATGAACAAAAAAGAATTGATTATAAAGAATTTTATCTAAAGAAAATTCCATATACAAGTTAAAACATATCTTCTTTATATACTCATCTTTACAAAAATGAAAAGTTGAAATTAGAAAGTTAGGATGCAAGTCACCAAAAATAATCAAACTGTCTGTTACAAAGACTCAAACTGAGTGTTACATTACATAGGGTGCATAAAGCGTTAGCGTATGCACCAAATAATTCTTTAAAAGGTGCAAACGTTCCTTTTTGCACCCTACCTCTGGTTTTATCACTATTAAGGTAGTTTTTTAGTGTTTTGATAAAAATCAACATATATTCGAGGCAATTTTGCTGATTATTATTTTTTTATAATAATGTAAGCACTTTTTGAGGATTTTATATGGAAAGTATTCAAGGTAATTATCATGTTCCCAATACTGGTATAAAGAAAGCCGAAAATATACCTGTAAAACCGACAAACCAGTCAACAGTGCAAGAAGCACCCGAACCTAAAGCAAAAGCTTCTGCATCAAATGTAGCAGCTTATTATCAAAATATAAAAGTGCCGTCGCAGGATGAACTTATAGATATACAAATGAAGAAAGGGGCAACATTACCTAACGGAGGTTATGTTTTCAGAAATGAGTTAGATGGCGGAAAAGCTATTGTTAAAAATAATCCGGACGGTTCATATCAGGTTATTTTAATAAGAGATTTAGCTGCGAAACCTGAAGCTGTAATAAATTTATCAAAAGAAGAATTTTTTATGAATCCTGATTTATGTTCGGGGTTTGTCGTTCCAAAAAGTGACGGAACATATGATGTAACTCTGTTAAATCCTTCAAATAAGGAAGAAATGAAATTATTCGGTACTAATAATATGAAAAAATCCGAGTTAATGAAACTAATGCAAGAAAGATATTTTAATTAGCTTATTGCCAAGTATTGTAGGGTACATAAAGTAAAACGTATGCGCCAAATTAATTATTTTAAGGTGCAAACGTTCTTTTTGCACCCTACAAACTTATAAACACTGGAATGGCATCATTGTTTAATTGCTGACAGGACTATCATTGCGAGAAAATCTTTGATTTTCGTGGCAATCCATTTGTATTTTGTTATATATTTTTTAATTTTCCTTTTTCTTTGATTTTCTGGATTGCTTCGTCGCTTTGCTCCTCGCAATGGCAAGAGTTGGTTTTATAGATTTTTGTTTCATCAATTGTTGATTCAAAAGTATCGTTTTGCAATTAGTATTTTACTAAATTGCCGTGATATTTTCACAACAAATCCGCTATTTCGTATTCTGAAATGTTATCTAAATCAACATCTTCGTAAATATCTTTATTATGGCAGTTTTCTTTTATAAATTCTATTGCTTCATCAAACATATTGATTTTAGATTAGATTAAGAACAAAAAATCTGCCGATCTTGTTTTTAAGATTTCGCCAGATAATTTTGAAAAATTTTGCTATAATATTTTATGTGGAAGCGAGAAAAATTTTGAACTAAACGGGACAAATTTCTCAAACTAGGTATCTATTTGCATTTTTCTTTGAAAAAAATAAAGCATTGGAAAAGAAAAATTGAAGCCATGTTTAATGCAAAAAATTCAAGACAGTCCGACCACAAAATAATAATGTTAAATTATAATAAATAATAAAATATGGATTATAGTATATATAAAGATAGTGATGTTATATCTACTGTTGATAGAATTAAAAAAATTCTATCGGGAGTTGGGATAGACTTGAAAGAATATATACAGGAATATTCTTCCGAAGAAAAATATATACCGTATTCTATGCGTGTTACTCTTTTTGGAAAAGATAATTATGGTACTAACGGAAAAGGTACATGTTTAGAAAATTGCATAGCAAGTGCATATTCAGAGTTTATGGAACGACTGCAAAATTTTTATTTACGTGATAATTGTTTAAAATTAGTTTCTGATGATTTTATTTATACTCCTGATGAAAAAGAATATCTGCCGGAAAATAATCAAATCCTAAATAAATACTACGATGATGAAATTATTGAATATGCAAATAAAATTGTAGATTTTTTGAAGGACAATAAAAAACAAACAGAAGTTCCGTTTTATTCCGTAAAAGAAAATAAAGTGGTTTATTTACCTATAGACATAATAAAATTTTTTCAGGGCTCTAATGGTATGTCAGCAGGTAATACTGTTGAAGAAGCTTTGGTTCAGGGATTATCCGAAGTTTTTGAAAGAAATGCTATGCGACAAATCATTTTTAACGAGTTGTCAATGCCTGATATTCCGAAAAATATTTATGAAAAATATAACAATCTTTCGGGAATAATAAAATATATATCAAAACAGGGTTGGACAATTACTGTAAAAGATGCATCTGTCGGAAAAAAGTTTCCTGTTGTTTGTACGATATTGGAAAATAAAGAAAAAAAATTATTAACCTTCAAATTTGGTGCTCATCCGTCTTTACCTATAGCAATAGAAAGAACATTGACCGAATTTACTCAAGGGAATTTTTTAAATGAAAGCACTTATGATTTGTTAATGTTTAATAGTTATGGTGTTACGAATGATTTTCTTTATAAGAATTATCTGTTTATCCAATCATTTCGTTTTAGTCAATATCTGCCTGATACAAATAAATTATTTTCTAAAATATTAAACAGTGCAAAAAACTATGATTTCTCTTTAAATAGTTGGATTGATGAAAATAAAAAATATTCAAATAAAGACTTATTAAAATTTTTATTTAATACTTTAAAAGTAAATTCAATAGAAGATGTATATATAAGAGATGTATCGTTTTTGAATTTTCCTTCGTTTTATATTTATATTCCGGCTCTTTCCGAAATTCATAATTACGATAAAAATACTATGGAAAGAGATTTTGATGAAGTATGTTGGGATAATTATAAAGCAGATAAAGTAGAAAATCATAAAGATATAGATAGTTTGTTATATGTTGTTGAACGTAAAATTTCTAATGTTAATCCTTTTTTGGAGCAAACGTTTATTACTCCGTATCCAAATGAATATATTGCTTTACTTTGTTATATCGTCAAAAAAAATATTGATAAAATTATAGATTATAGTAACTCTCTTATTAACAATAATTTTTATGCGTATTTGAAAAATAAAAATTTGATTTTATTTATTAACAGATATTTTTCACTTATCAAGCAAAATTTGGATGAAAATAAAATTAACAGTATGCTGGAAAATGAATTTAATGCAGATGATATAAAATATTGTAAAACATTTATATTATATTTGGATTTTGATAAAGTAAAAAGAATCATTAGTAATGTTAATAATAAAAAATCGTTAATAGAAAAACAACAAAATCCGTTTTCTGTTGAACAAAATAATGAGCTTGAAAATATAAGATTAAAATTAACTGAAAAATATAAAAATAATACACCTAATCAAATAAATCTTTCAAAAGTGTTTGATTTTGTATAATTCAAAGGAGAGATAATGAATATAAAAGTAATTTTTATTATATGTTTAATACTGATAGGATGCAGCTTTTTATTTTTAAAACAAAACAAAGGAGGTATTTCTATGGCAGAAGCCGGTACAAATCATAAAGTTTTGGTAGCATATTTTTCAAGAACAGGGGAACAATACGGAGTAGGAAATATAAAAGAAGGAAATACAGCTATTGTTGCAAAAATTATTGCCGAAAAAACAAATGGTGATTTGTTTGAAATAAAAGTTGCACAGGATAATTATCCTAAAAGCTATAATGAGTTAACCGAATATGCAAAAAAAGAAATGCAGCAAAATGCACGTCCGGAAATTGTTGGTAAGGTAGAAAATTTTTCTGATTACGATACAATTTTTATCGGTTATCCTGTTTGGTGGGGTGACAAACCTATGCCTGTTTATACGTTTATAGATAATTATGATTTTAACGATAAAACTATTGTTCCTTTTGCAACGCATGAAGGCAGCGGTTTTTGCGGTACTCAGGGCATGGATAAACTCGGTGCTAAAATTCTTAAAGGGCTTGGAATGTACGGGCATGTTGCGCAAAAAGATAAACCTCAAGCAGATAAAATTGTTTCAGGTTGGTTAAAAGAAATAGGATATTAAAAAATTTTTTAATTACGTCCGTATGTGTCATTGATATAATTTAATATAAAATAAACAGGCGGGCGTTTCGCCTTAACCTTGGACGTATGGATAATCCGGTGCATTTCTTCCTTCGGAAGAAATGATATATTTAAACAAATGCAGCTCTATGGGCTGCATTTTGTTTTGTATATTTCACCTATCATATATAGGCTTCCTGTTATTATTTTTAGCTTTTTACTTTGAATAATTTTATCAAAATCATTGATATCTAATTTTTTTATATTTTTTAACCACGAAACATTATTTTTATATTCTTCATATTTTACGGCATTTTTATGATTAAATTCGTAAAAGTATATTTCATCATCAGGTTTAAACAGTATTTTAGCAACTGTTTTATAGTCTTTTGTATTAATAGTCGAATATATATATAATTTGGGCTCATCATTAAAATAATAATCAAGACTTTTTTTTAGTTCTTGAGCTGCATCAGGATTATGAGCACCATCTATAAGAATATTTTTTTCGGGAATAAATTCAAGTCTTGCAGCCCATTTTACTGTTGAAAGTCCTTCTTTTATATTGATTTTGTATCCTTTTTTAATTAAAAAATCAACAGCAGTCATTACAAGTGCCAGATTTTTTTTCTGATAAAGTCCTATTAGCGGGAAATCATATTCTTTTCCGTTTATAATTGCAATTCGTTGTTTTGTTATTTCAATATCTTTTTCTGTGATGAAAAGTGGGGAATTATTTGTTTTGGCAACATTTTCAATAACTTTAAATCCTTGATTGTCTTTAGCTATGACAACAGGGCAATTTTGTTTTATAATTCCTGCTTTTTCATAAGCAATTTTTTCTATTGTATTGCCTAATCTGTCTGTATGGTCTAAAGATATTGATGTTATTATTGATAAAATCGGGTTTTTACATACGTTTGTTGCATCATACCTTCCGCCCATGCCTGTTTCCATAATAGCAAAATCAACATTATTATCCGAAAAATATTTATATGCAATTGCAGTTAATATTTCAAATTCCGTTAATTCAATCCTGTTGTTATCTGCAAGATGACAAATTTTATTTAAATATTGTGTAAACTCATTTTTATCAATATCTGTGTTGTTTATTTTAATTCTTTCCGTATATTCAACAAGATGCGGACTTGTATATAATCCTGTTTTATAACCTGAACATTTTAATATATTAGAAAGAGTTGCAGCAACAGAACCTTTTCCGTTTGTACCTGCTATATGTATGATTTTGATGTTATTTTGCGGATTTCCAAGCAAATTAAGTATGGCTTCAATTCTTTCCAAACCAAGATTAATATAAAATTTACTTTGAGAAGTAAGTAATTCTATTGACTTTTGATAATCTGACGTATTCATATAACCTTATTTGATAATACTTTTTAATTGATTAACAATGTCTTTAGTCGGATTGTTTTTTGCTAATTCTGCTGCTTTTTGAGTCATTTTGGTTAAAATATCATCATTATTTATTTCTTTTATTTTATTTAAAAGCGTTTCATCCGTACATTCTGAATCTTCAAGATATAAGGCAACACCTTTGTCACACATTTCTTTTGCATTCTTTCTCTGATGGTCTTGTGCTGCATAAGGATATGGGATAAGTATTGAAGCCAGATGACATTGTATAATTTCTGTTAAACTTAGTGAACCTGCTCTTGCAATTACAATATCCGATGCCTTCAGAGGATATACCATTTCATCAAAATAAGGACGTATCATTAAATTCGGATTATTTTTAAACTCAGGATACATTGTTTCAAGGTCTATAATAACTTCATCAAACTTCTTTTTGCCTGTTTGAAGAATAACGTACATTCCCATAGCTTCACTTAATGATTTAAGAAGTTTTATCATTGCGTTATTTATAGTTTTAGCTCCTTGTGAACCGCCCATTGCAAAAATAACTTTTTTATCCTGCGGAATATTCAGTTTCTCTCTTGCTTGTGATTTTGTAACAGTAAAAAATGCTTCACGGACAGGATTCCCGTTACAAATAATATTTTTAGATTTTAAAATATTTTTGGAGTTTTCAAATGCGACTGATACAATACTGGCTTTTGGGGCTGCTATTTTGGAAACTAATCCCGGAACCGAATCACAATCGTGAATCATATAAGGTTTTTTCATAGAAATTGCAGCCGTAACTATAGGGGCAGATACATAACCACCTGTTGTAAATATGGCATCAGGCTTGTATTTTTTTAAATAAGAACGTGCTTTTAAATATGCAAAAAAGAATTGTATTGCCCATTTTGGCATTGATAAGCTAAGTTTTCTCGGCATTCCAGAAACTTTTACCGGTAAAAAATCGACTTTAGGATAATTTTTTGCAATATCATATTCGAGATTATCAGGATTACCTACAAAATATATTTTTTCGGTATCTTCTTCTTTTAATAAACTCTCAACAACGGTAAATGCAGGATATATATGACCTCCGGTACCACCTCCGGATATAAAATAAACTTTATTGGACATTCGGGAACCTTCTTACTCTCTTTTTTGAAATATTTAATAATATACCTATCATACACATAGTAATAAATAAAGATGTTCCGCCGTAACTAATAAACGGCATCGGTACACCTGTTGCAGGGAACATTGAACTTGCAACCGATATATTTATATATGCTTGAATACAAATAGAAACAGTTATACCTGCCGATAATAATTTCCCAAATACATCTTCACATTTTGCGGAGATTAATAATCCTCTTTGTAAAAATGCAAGGAATAAACCTATTATTAATAAACATCCAAGAAAACCAAATTCTTCAGCCCAAACAGCATAGATAAAATCCGTATGACCTTCTGGCAGCCAACCTCTTTTTTGTATGGAATTACCGTATCCTTCTCCGAAAAATCCGCCTGCAACAAAACATATCATTGATTGTATAATATTATATCCTGCACCGTAAGGGTCAGATTCAGGGTTTAACCATATCATAACCCTTTGTTTTTGAAAGGAACGTATTGCAAAGCACAAACCAAAAAAGCCCATACCAATCATACTTGCAATTAGTTTTAAGCTTCCACCTGCGGCATAATACATATATAAAGATGATGCAGCTAAAATCATACACATACTTAAATTCGGTTGTTTGAAGATTAGTCCGAGCATAAAAACAATAGGAATATAATACTTATACATTTTTTTGTTAGCGAGATTAATATCTTTGGAAAATGCACTTGCAAGAAGCATTATGACGGAAAGTTTTGCTGCTTCTGAAGGCTGAAACTGTATAGGACCTACAGTTAACCATCTTGTAGCACCATTTACTGTTGTTCCCCACACATGAACACAAAACAAAAGGAATATAATTAGCCACGCAAAAGGTATTGATAGTTTATTTAATGCTTTATAGTTAAATTTACTAAATCCGAACATAAAAATACATCCGAGAATAAACCAGATAAATTGTCTGGCAACAAAAAATGTTGAGTGAGCGCCTTGTATAATGCATTTGGGTGCACCTGCAGAAAAAATAGCCAAAAATCCTACAATAATAAGAAATAATACAATAAATACAAGTGTACTATCGTAAGATGAATAAAATATTTTTTGATTATCCTGTTCCATATTATAGTTTGGATTTGACATATTCTTTAAACACTTCTCCTCTGTGTTCATAACTGTTAAACATATCGTAACTTGCACAAGCAGGTGATAACAGTACTATTTCGTTATCTAACGTTAACGATGTATCAATTGCTTCCTGCAAAGAGTTTGATAATATTATATTTGTAAAACCGTTTTGTTCCATATTTTCTTTAAATCGTTGAGTAGCTTCTCCTATAAGAATAACGGTACTAACATATTTATTAATATAGTCTTTACAAAATTCGGTTAAGTCTGTATTTTTATCACGACCGCCTGCGATTAAAGTTAACTTTTTGCCTTCAAAGGCTTTTAATGCAACAAAAGATGCTTCGGGATTTGTTGCTTTTGAATCATTATAAAAAGTTTTCCCGTTTACCTGTGCAACATATTCTATACGGTGTTCAACAGGCTCAAATGTTTTTATTCTTTCTCTAATATTTTCATTTGAAATACCAATTAGCTTTGCAATAACAATTGCACACATTATATTTTGATAATTGTGTTCACCTACAAGACGTATATCTTCCAGTTTTATTATTTCTTCTTCTTTATTGCGTTTAAAATAAATAGCATTATTTTTTATGTAACAGCAATTGCTGTCTAGTTCTTTTGCGTATATAAATTTATCCCCGTTATAATGCTTTGAAAATTCATAAATTTTTTCATCAACACCGGAAAAAACAGCATACATAGGTTGTTTATAATCTTTGAAAAGACTTGCTTTTGCTTCAAAATAATTTTCTAAACCGCCATGCCAGTCTAAGTGGTCAGGAGTGAATGTTAAAAAACAGGCAATCTGTGGTCTGAATGTAGGTGCAAGTGCCAATTGGAACGAACTGACTTCACATACAAAATAATCAGGATTTTCATCAATTAAAGAAGTCGGAGGAACTCCGATATTTCCGCATACCGGTGCTTTATATTCACTGTTTAATATGTGAGAGGTAAGCATTGTAGTAGTCGTTTTACCGTTTGTTCCTGTAATTGCTATAAATGGTGAATTGGCTTCTAAATATGCAAGTTCTACTTCTCCTATTACGGGAATATTTTTTTCTTTTAATCGTTCAAAAATTTCACTTTTGGGAGGAATTCCCGGACTTGCAATTGCTATATAAGCTCCATCAATGTATTCATCAGTGTGATGACCTGTTTCTACGCTAATGCCTAAACTCAATAGCTCTTGTTGAAGTGTATAATTTTTATCGGTTAAAGGATTTTTTTCCGTAACATAACAATCAGCACCTTTTGATGAAAGGTATTTTGCTGCTGCTGCACCGCTTTTTGATAAACCTAATATTAAAACTTTTTTATCTGTCCATTTTCTTTTCATGACTGTTCCTTACCATAATATTTTAAATAATGTTACTGCTATTGTACAGAAAATTAGTGTAACAAGAGAAAATACAATTACGATTTTATTTTCACTCCATCCGCATAACTCAAAATGATGGTGAATAGGGCTCATTTTGAATACTCTTTTTCCCGTAAGTTTAAAACTGGTAACTTGAATAATAACTGATAGTGTTTCAAGTGCAAATACTATAGCAATAAACATAAGCCATAATTCAAATTTGCCTGTTACTGCAATTACACCCAGTAATCCGCCCAATGCTAAAGAACCTGTATCACCCATAAATACTTTGGCTGGATGTCTGTTAAAGTATAAAAAAGCAACGACAGAACCTACTGTTGCTGCTGATACTATAGCTAAATCCGTTTGTCCTGAAATTATACATATAATCGTACAAGCCAAAAATGCAACTGCACAATTAGCCGAAGCTAATCCGTCCAATCCATCAGTAAGATTTACCGCATTTGAAACTCCTGTCATAAGAAGTATAACGAAAACAGGGTATAAATAGTGTAAATCTATGCTAAATTGACCGACATTTAAATATGTTTGATGAGCTATCGTCATATATATAGCAGGTAATACGGAAATTGCCATTTGAAAAAACAGTTTATTTCTTGGTGTTAATCCTGCTTTATTTTCTTTATGCTTTATTTTTCCTAAATCATCTGTAAGTCCTGCCAACATAAAAAATAAAAACGTCATTAGTATAATTAATGAAGTGTGAGTTAATGATTGATTCATTGTTAATACTGCAAATGATGCTGCAATAATAGGAAGAACGATAAATACTCCTCCTGTAGTCGGAGTGCCTGCTTTTTGAGCATGATTTTCAGGAGCATCCTCTAAAATATATTGAGTATACATTTTTTTCTTTAAAAATTCAATGTATACAACACCGAATAACAGTGTTAATACAAATGATACAAGCATTGATACTACTATTAATATGTTAAAATCCATAAATTATTTCTTTAACTCCTCAATAATTTCTTCAAATTTCATAAATCTTGATGCTTTAAACAAAATATTTGTACCTTTTTCAAAATTATTTTTTATATAATTTGCAAGCTCTATTTTGTTTTCAAAATGAATAGTTTTTATATTTTCGGGTTTTATATATTTGGCGAGTTCACCGATTGTTAATAAACAATCACAGTCAAATTTCTCTAAAAACTTGCCTGTTTGAGTATGGTATTCTTCTTCATTTAAGCCGAGTTCGCCCATATCTCCAAGTACTACAGCTTTTGGTTTTGGAGTGTATGATAAAAATGTGTTCAAGGCTGCTTTTACTGATTCGGGGTTTGAATTATAACTGTCATTAATTACTTTAAATCCGTTTATTTCCTGAATATCCCATCTTTTTTCAATAGGTGTAAATTCTTCCAAGCCTTTTTTGATTAATTCGGGAGTTAAGCCTGAATATAAACCCGCTTCTATAACGCTCAGTGAATTTTGGATATTATGTTCGCCAGCTACATTTAATTTGTAGTCATTTCCTTTATATTCAAAAAAACAACTTTCGGAAGTCATTTCCTTTATATTTAAGTTTTTGTCTTCCAAACTGAAATATATGGTTTTATGCTTATTATCATTAATTTGTTTAATTAATTTGTTATCATGAGTGATTAAAATTCCATTGTCGGACAAATATTTTGTAATTTCAAATTTAGCCTTTGCAATATTTAAAAGGGAACCTAATCTGCCTATATGTGCGCTTCCTGCATTTACTATTACTGCAATATCAGGTTGCGCATATTTAGAAAGCAATTCTATTTCTCCTAAACCACGCATTCCCATTTCTACAATTAAATATTTAGTATCGGATTTCAGAGCAGAAAGAGTTTGACACAATCCGATTTCATTATTGTGGTTTAATTCAGACTTAACTGTTTTCCCTGCATTTTTAAATACACTGTACATCATCTCTTTAACCGTTGTTTTTCCGCTACTTCCTGTTATTGCAATGGTAAACGGTTTTATTTTGTTTTTATAATAATTAGCTAGTTGAAGATATGCTTCTTTTGTATCTTTTACGTATAAAATAATTTGAGAATTGTCAAAAAATTTATTTTTATCAGAGGTGAAATAACCGGAAGCACCTGATTTAAGAGCAATTTCTATAAAATTTTCGCCGTCAAAACTTTCGCCTTTTAACGGAATGTATATTTCACCTTGTTTTATGCTTCTGGTATCTGTTGAAAATTCATAGTCGTTATTTTTTGTATTGCTTTTTAATATTTCGGCTGATGTTGCTTTAATAATTTCATTCAAATTAAGTTTCATATTATCCCCACTCTTTAAAAATTTTATCATAAAACTCAATTAAAAATTCAATTGTGAACAAACATTTAAAGGTAATATTTAAGGATTGATTAGAAGGTTTTATTTGTATTACAATAACAAATATAAGAATATGGAAAATAAATTATGGCAAATAAACCTGTAGTAGCAATAGTAGGGCGTCCGAATGTCGGTAAATCAACATTTGTTAATCGTTTATTAGGCGAAAGGCATTCAATAGTTGATGATCAGGCAGGCGTAACTCGTGACAGAATTTATTTTGACGTTGAATGGATGGAAAAAGAATTTACCGTTATTGACACAGGTGGTATTATTCCGGGTGACGAAGATGAAATAATGCTTAATATATTCACGCAGGCAAAAGTTGCTTGTGATGAAGCAGATAAAATTATTTTTATTGTTGACGGAAAAGATGGTTTAAATCCTATAGATTACGATATCGCAAATGTTTTAAGAAAAAGCGGAAAAGAAGTCATACTTGCTGTTAATAAACTTGATTCCCCGGAAAAATTTATTAATGCAAGTGAGTTTTATGCACTATCTTTAGGTGAACCTATTGCAATATCTGCACTTCATGGTTCTGGTGGAGTAGGTGATTTGTTAGATATCGTAACAAAAGATTTTGGTTATGTAGAAAAAGAAGAAAAATCTGAAAATATTCGTATTGCAATTGTTGGAAAACCAAATGTAGGTAAATCTTCCATTGTAAATGCACTTTTAAATAAAGAAAGAGTTATTGTTTCCAATGTTTCAGGTACGACTCGTGATGCAATAGACTCTAAAGTTAAATATGAAGGTGAAGAATTTATCCTTGTTGATACTGCAGGAATAAGGAAAAAATCAAAAGTTGATTGGGGTATCGAAAAATTTGCGGTTGATCGTTCTATTAGAGCAATTAGAAATTGTGATGTTGCTATTTTAGTTATAGATGCAACAGAAGGTATTACCGATCAGGATAAAAAAATAGCAGGAACAATTATAGATGCAGGTAAAGCTATTGTCCTTGCAGTTAATAAATGGGATTTAATTGAGGATAAGCAATCTTCAACTATTAATAAATTTGAAAAAGAAATTGAACAGGAAATGCCGTTTTTAAGCTATGTTCCTAAGGTCTTTATAAGTGCAAAAACTAAACAAAGGCTGGTTAATCTTTATAAATTATCAAAAGAGGTGTATTCAGAGGCTACAAAACGAATTTCAACAAGTCTTTTAAATAAGGTTGTAATGGATGCTGTATCTATGACTCCGCCTGTAAGCATAAGAGGAAAACGTTTGAAATTATTTTATACAACACAGGTAAAAACGCAGCCCCCGACATTTGTTTTATTTATTAACAATGAGGATTTTCTCAAAGATAATTATACTAAATATTTGGAAAATAAACTTAGAGAGGCATTTGGTTTTAAAGGTACACCAATAAAAATTCTTGCTAAAGAAAAGGGAGAAAAGAAACAATGATAAGCCCATCAATAATAATTACATTTGTTATCATATTTATAGTTGCCTATTTGATAGGTTCTATACCTACAGGTTATTTAATTGTAAAAAAGTTGAAAGGTATTGACATAAGAGAAACAGGCTCGGGTTCAACCGGAGCAACAAACGTTAAAAGGATATTGGGCACGAAATGGTTTTTTATAGTAATGCTTTTAGATGGGATAAAAGGTATAATTCCTGTTGCATTGGCTGCTAATTTCTTTGACTTTTTTGATTTTGAAGGAATAGCCCCTGTTATAGCTGCTCTTGCAGTAGTAATTGGTCATAGTAAATCTGTTTTCTTAGGCTTTACAGGTGGAAAGTCGGTTGCAACAGGTATTGGTACTCTTATCGCTTTATGTTTACCTGTAGGGCTTATTGTTGCTGCAGTATGGGCAACAATAACATTTGCTACAAAATATGTTTCTTTAGGTTCTGTTATAGCAGTTACATTGGCGCCAATATTAATGAATGCGTTTAATCAAAATGTTTATTATATTTGTTTTGCTGCTTTATGTGCAGTATATGTAATTATTTTACATAAGGAAAATATTGTAAGATTAATTCAGGGAACGGAAAATAAAGTCAGAAAATAATGGCAAAGTACAACGGAATAAAAATAGTTTCAAAGGTAGAAGTCAAAGATAAAAATGCACTTGCAATTGTTTATACGCCGGGTGTTGCTGCTTCTTGCTTGAAAATTAAAGATAATTCAGAAGATTCTTATAAATATACAAACAGAGAAAATTCGGTTGCGGTTATATCTTTTGATTATCAAAATTCACTTGAGCGTGCAATATTTTTAAAGAGTGCACTTGGTATTGATGCATATCCCTTTGAAATTTCATCAAAAGAGCCCGAAAAAATAAGACTCGTAGTTGAAAATATAGAACCGTCTTTTGGTGCCGTTGATTTAAGCCTTATCGAAGAAATTGTTAAAAATGTAGACTTTAATATTTCAATTCCTGTATTAAAAGGTGTTACCGAAAACCTCAAGGAATTTTTCTTATGTGTATCTAAAAATTTGTTTATGTTCAATTATGACAATTTAAAAGGTTCTACAAATGAAAAATCACTGCAATTAAGAGAAATGGCAGGCGGTGTTGTTGAAATTGAACTTACGGAAGATAAACAGTTAAAACCTGTAGGAATAGTTTCTGATGGAAGTGCTGTTTTAGGTTTAGGTGATATAGGAGGACTTGCCGGACTTCCTGTTATGGAAGGTAAAGCTGTTTTATTTCAGGAGTTGGGAGATGTAAGTGCGCTTCCTTTATGCCTTAAAACTCAAAAGACTGATGAAATTGTAGAAATAGTTTTATTGCTGCAAAATTCATTTTCGGGTATAAATTTAGAGGATATTAAAGCACCAAGATGTTTTGAAGTAGAAAATCAATTAATCGAAAAAGCACAAATACCAATATTTCATGATGACCAGCATGGTACTGCGATTGTTGTACTTGCTGCCTTGTTAAATGCATTGCATATTGCAAATAAAAAGGTTGAAGACATAAAAATAGTATTTTCAGGTGCAGGTGCTGCAGCTATTGCTGTTTGTAAATTAATTTTGGCGGTTGGCGCAAAAAATATTATAATGTTTGATATAGACGGAGCCATTTATAAAGGCAGGGAACAGAATAATTTTGCACATGAGGAAATATCTAAAAAAACTAATTTAAGTATGTTTAAAGGTACTTTAAAAGATGGGATAAAAGGTGCTGATGTATTTATAGGGTTATCTGCGCCGAATCTTTTAAATGAAGAAATGATAAAGTCTATGAACAATAAAGCAATTGTCTTTGCACTTGCAAACCCGACACCTGAAATAATGCCTGATGTTGCTAAACAATATGGTGCTTTTATAACCGCATCCGGAAGAAGTGATTTCCCTAATCAGATAAATAATTCACTTGTATTTCCGGGGTTGTTTAACGGTGTTCTTAAACATAATATAAAGAAAATAACTGATGAAATAAAACTAAATTGTGCGTTTGCATTGGCATCAATGGTAAAAGATAATGAACTTTCGACCGAATATATTTTACCTGACGCACTGGACAGACAAGTACCAAAAACAATTTCCGATAATGTAATATAAAATCAGATAATAAAAAGGTTTATTTATATTATCTTGTTTAATACTATATCTATATTTTTTTCTGAAATGTCATTTGTATTCCAGTTTGTAAATAATAAGCTGGTTTGAATTTTATTTGTATATGTTTTTGATTTTAAATAGTATTCTTCAAAATCGATTTGTGATGTTGTTGTTAATTTTTGAATATCATTTAAAAAATCAATCATTGTTTCTTGTGAAAAATCAAGATATTTTATCTCAAATGAAATTTTATTATCTAAATTTTCTTCAATAAATCTTAAATATTTGAAAAATTTTAGCCAATTATTTTTCCATAGCTTTAAGTATTTTTCATTTTTACTATGTTTGTTACCGTTTGGTTGGCAACTGTATTTAAAATATTTTTGAGGAGCAAGTATTGTAAGTATGATTTTATTTTTGTCGTTTTTTCCTTCACCTTTTAAATACATAAAATAATTTTTTAATGCTTCAATTGCAGCATAAGAGGGAGGATTTGCCGCAGCTCTGTCCCATTGTTTTAGTTCAATAATATATGTTGTTTTTTTGTCTTTTAACAAAATATCTATATGACTCGGTTGATTTTTATCATGTATCGGATATTGATTTTCAATATTGAACATATCTTTATTAGTAAGAAAAATGAGTCTTTCAATCATTTCTTCAAAGCGTTTTGTTGAAGAGTCAACTGTCATAATATTTTTATTGCCCTTTGTAGATTTTGGCGCTATTTTTGCTTTTTCTGTTTTTGATTTTACATTTTCTATTGTTATTTTTGCCAAAAATTCCAAAAAAGTGTTATCTAATTTATGAAAATTGTAGAAACCTGTCTTACAGTTTGTAAAACGTGTGTTATCATTTATATTTTTTATAATATCAGTCAGACATTCAGTTGATTTTTTTTGTATGGTTGGCATTTTAAAACTCCGTTTTAATTTTTATATCATTTCTGTAAATATAGTTTTAATTCTTTCAATGCAGCCTTGCTGACTTGTATACCATTCACGGAAAGACAATCTTTCTACGATAATACCGGTTCTTTCCATTAACGTTTGTTTTTTAATTTGAGTTTTATTAGTTCGTATATTATCTTCAACACCGTCGCATTCAACAATAATACTTCTGCCGGCAGGGTCTGTTACGATTAAATCCGAACTTAAACCTGCAACTGTTTGACCCGCAATAACGCTAAAACCTTCATTTCTTAAAAATGCAGCAACTTCTTTTTCAAAACTGTTTTTATATATACTTTCATCAATTCCAAGCTCATCATTTAATTTATTTCTGTCTATATATGCTTGAACATATTCTATATAATCTTTTAGAAGACCTTGTGGCAATGATTTGGGATTTTTAGAAAGAAATATTATCTGTTTCTTTTTAGCACGTGTTATAGCAACATTGAACAGATTTGGTATCTGTAAAAATGTTAAACTTTGATTGAAACTGTTATCTGCAACTGCCCAGGATAACATCATTATATCTCTTTCATCGCCTTGGAAGGTGTGAGCAGTACCTGCTTCTATCTTATGACGTCTTAAAACAGCCTCCGGATATAATTGACCGAGAGCTTTCTTTATTAATTCAACCTGACCTCTAAACGGCGAAATAATTCCGACGGTTACAGGTTCATGATTTTCATCTTTTATTCTGTCATCTTCTTGCAATATTTCTTGGAGTCTTTGCATTATTGCTTCAACTTCTGGCATGTTTCTTGTCATTTCGGAATCGACTTTTCCGTCTTCAACACGAATAAGCTCTAATACCTTTTTATCGTTACATTGTGACATAATTCTTATTCTGTCACCGTAAAATTCTTTGTTGCTGAAATCTATAATAGGTGCATAGCTTCTGAAATGTTCATCCAATAATACAGGCTTTGTTGAATAGTAGTTTGCCAAATCGAACATGGAATTTGTTCTGAATTTCCACATTAATTGATATTTATCGGGAATTTCATACTGGCTTAAAAATGATTGTTCTTTTGATTTTTCAAGGAATGATAAATGCGGTAATTGTTTATCGTCACCAACGATAACAGCCTTTTTGCATCTGTATAGTATAGGTACACAACTTGCAATATCGCATTGAGATGCTTCATCTATAATTGCAACATCAAACATTCCAGGTTTTAAAGGTAAAGAATCAGATACCGCATAACTTGTTACGCACCAGCACGGGAATGCTTCCAGTAACGGTTTAAAATCTTCATCTTCAAGAAGTCTGTTTTGTAGGTTTTTCTTTCTTGTTGTTAATGCTTTTGTATGAACGATTAATCTTTGGCGTTTAACCTGATCACGCAATAATCCTTTTAAAGAATTTCTTCTTTTACCTTTTAAAATTTCTATTGCAAGGGTTCTTTGTTTCTTTTTCAGAATTTTTATTTCTGTTAACAGGTTATGGATATTGCCTATTTTATATATTTGAGTTTCTGTATATCTGGCTTGTGTTGCAAGTCTTGCAGTTTCAAGCTCCATTTTTAAACGCTCAAGGTTTTCAAAATCAGGTTTGAAGTCTTTATTTTGTATTATTTTTTTTAATTGGTGATTTGCGTATTTTGTTGATATATCAGCAAAAAATCCTTGTTTTTCGGTATTTTTTTCAAGGTTTTTTATTGCTCCTTCAATATCCTCAACTTCTTGCATAGTTAGTTTTCCTGTTAGAAATTGCATATTGCCGAGTTGTTTTTCTTTTTCATCATGTTCTTTTATTATTTTTTGCCAATCCTGTTCCAGTTTGATGATTTCTTCACATTGATTTTCTTTTTCTTTGATGGTTGCAAGGAGTTTTCTCATATCATCAACATCAACAAGAATTGAATTTTCAAAATCAGTATCCAAATCAACTTTGTTGGAGATTAAATCTTGCAGGTCAAATGATAATTGTTTTTGATAATTTGCTCTTCCTGCCCTTAAAGCAAGATATGGGGCACCGAAATCATTCAATCTGTTTGCAACAACGTCTGTTGCTTTATCCATTCTTGATGCAACTAAAACCGTTTTGCCGTTTGAAATTAAGTGACATATCAAATTAACAATAGTTTGTGATTTACCTGTACCGGGCGGGCCGTATACTGATAAAATTGTATTGTCTTCAAGATTTCTTATAACATCCTCTTGCGAATCACTCAATGATAAAGGTGTAATAGCTGCAAAGTCTTTATTTGAGTTATCTTTTATTATTTTAGATGCAGATTTACCTTGAAGATATTCTTCATTTACAAGTGTTAATGCGGTTTCCCTTATTATACCCGACGGTTTTTCGGCAATCTGCATTAATTCATAAAGTACACCTGCGGTTACTAAAGGTCGTTTTGTTAGAATTATTGCACTTTTATTAGTTAAAACTACTTTATCTGCTTTTAATTTTGGTTTTGGTTTTTCGTTTTCCACAACTTCTATTGCTTCTTCCAAGTTCTCAAAATTGATTTTTTTATCTTCGTAAAATTCTGAACCGTCATCTTGTACGTTATTTTCAAGATTTTCTTCTTCGTTTAATTCAAATTCCAAATCAGGAATTAATGATTTTAATGTTGTAAGGAATATATTTAATTCTTCTTCTTTCAAAGGTAACTTGGGAACAACATCTAATAAACCGTCTAACATATTATCTATTTCGTCTTCTTCTCCGGATAAGTTCATTAAACTTGTCAGAGCGGCTGTATTTAAAGATAATCCTTCTTCTTGAACGGAACATTCAATGTTCATTCCCACACGTTCTAATTTACATGTAGAATATAATAACGGGGTTAAAAATTCATTTTTACGTTTTGTTTTTGCATTTTTACCCACTAAAAATAGGTAACCGTATATTAAATATTTGTCTTTTTGGCTATTTTCGCTTAAGAGCATTAATTCTGTTAAATAAGAATCGGAACCATCTAATTTTAATGCTTGAGGATAGTTTGTGAATAGTTTTTCATTATCAGTGATAAGAGGTGTATCACTCTGTTTTTCGGTTTGAGATTCCAAAAAAATCCATTTATTATCTTTGTCTTGTTTTAAATTTCTAAAGGTAGAACTTTGTACTTCTTCTCTTACACAGTCGTGAAGATATAAACAAAGTCTTTTAATAAAACTGTTATTAAATGCCGAATTTAAAATTTTAGTAGCTTCCTGAAGCATAGTTTCCCCTATTTAACATAAATTAAGGTAATTATAGCATTTTTATCGGACATGTTAAAGCAAATCAGCCTAAAATATTTAAAATTCATACAAAAACAGTATTTTAGTATATACGAATAATATACTGTTCTTATTTCATTATTAAATTTAATTCGTTAAGCATTTTTTTATCTTCATTTGAAGTTGAACCGGAGGTTGTTAAGTAATTCCCGACCAATAAAGAATTTATACCCGCCTCGATTCCTTTTTTCTGATTTTGTTTACTTAACCTTGTTGTTCTTCCTCCTGCATATCTCAACATTGTATTTGGTAATATTATTCTAAAAATGCAGATGGTTTTTAATACTTCTTCTTCAGTAATTTTATTTTGATAGTTTTCAAGGGCAGTACCTTTAATAGGATTCAAAATGTTAACCGGAACGGTTTTCGGATTGATTTTTTTTAGCTCTAAAGCCATATCTATTCTGTCTTCTCTTGATTCTCCCATCCCGATTATTACACCGCAGCATGCTTCAATACCGTGTTTTTTTATGAGTCTGACGGTATTTACTCTGTCCTGATAATTGTGGGTTGTGCAAATATTTTTGTGATAATTTTCTGACGTATTAATATTGTGGTTATACCTTTCAACACCGGCTTCTTTTATGCGTTTTATTTGTTTTTCCGATAATAATCCCAATGAAGCACAACAGTGTATTCCGTCAATTGATGCAACTGTTTTAATCATTTCTATGATTTTTTCAAAATCCTGATTATTCGGGACTCTGCCTGATGTTACAATACAAAAACGTGTTGCTCCATTTTTTTGGGCACTTATAGCCGCTTTTTTAACTGTTTCAATATCCAGAAGCGGGTGACATTCTATTTCTGCGTGATTATGTTTGCTTTGAGAACAGTATTTACAGTTTTCGTTGCAAGCACCTGTTTTTGCACTAATTATACTGCAAGCTTCGACTTTGTTATCAAAATTACTTTTTGTTATTTCGTTTGAGATTTTAATAAGTTCATCCAGTGATTTATCATATAATTTTAAATAGTCATCTTTTGAATAATTATCGAATTTGTTCATTTGCTATGCTCCGGTATCTTATGGTATACCGAATAATATAATACAAACACAAAAACTCTTCAAACAGTGATATAAAATTATGTTTGAATTATAATGATTACAAATGGAGGCTATTATATGAGAGTACTTGTCGGAATGTCAGGAGGAGTTGATTCTTCGGTTGCTGCACTGCTTTTAAAAGAGCAGGGCTATGAAGTTATAGGTGCAACAATGTCACACTGGGGACAAAGCGAAACTTTTAAAAAACTGAACGAAAAAATAGCCTCAAATCAACAAAAAACAAGTACACATTGTGCTTGTCTTAGTCCTGATGAAGAAGAAGATATAGAACAGGCAAAAAAAATAGCCGATAAATTGGGAATAGAACATCACGTTATAGAATGTGCAAAAGAATATGAGGAAATAGTTATTAATTACTTTAAGGAAGAATATATGCAAGGTCGTACGCCTAATCCTTGTATTAAGTGCAACAGATATATAAAATTTGGTGTTTTCCCTGAACTTGCGAGAAAGTCTGGTATAGAATTTGATAAATTTGCAACAGGACACTATGCGAGAATAGAAGAAGAAAACGGACATTTTTATTTAAAAAAAGGAATTAATCCCAAAAAAGACCAATCATATTTTTTATATGGACTAAGTCAAGAGCAGCTTTCTAAGATAGTATTACCGTTAGGACGATATACAAAACAAGAAATAAGAGAAATAGCAAGAAAACATGGTTTTGAAGTGGCAGATAAACCGGATAGTCAAGATTTTTATAATGGTGATTATAATGATATTCTTGATGCAAAGCCTAAAAAAGGTAATATTGTAGATATAAACGGAAATGTTTTAGGCACGCACATGGGTTTTTGGAATTATACGATAGGTCAGAGAAAAGGCTTGGGAATTGCAGCTGCAGCGCCTTTATATGTTAAGGAATTGAGAAAAGACACTAATGAAGTTGTTGTTGCATTTAAAGAAGACTCAATGAACGAAGGTTTAATTGCTGATAAAGTATCATTTAATACAGATATTAAGGTAAATGAGCCTTTAAAATGCCAAGCTAAAATACGTTCTGCCCAAATGCCTAAAGATGCTGTTATAAAACTTTTGGAAAACGGAAAAGTTGAAGTTATTTTTGAAGAATTACAAAATCCGATTGCAATAGGGCAATCGGCCGTATTCTATGACAATGATACGGTTCTTGGCGGCGGAATAATAGAAAGAGTTTTCTAATATGAATAAAGAAACATTATTAAAATTATATAATTTGGAATTAAATGAATTATTAGATATATCTTCCAAATATATGACAAATAACATTGAATTTTGTTCGCTTGTAAATGCAAGAAACGGCAAATGTTCTCAAGATTGCAAATATTGTGCTCAAAGTTCACATTACAGAACAAAGATTGAAGATTATCCTTTAATTCCAAAAGAAGAAGTTGTTAAAGCGGCATTAGAGGCTAAAAGTAACGGAGTTATCAGATTTGCTATTGTTACATCAGGCAAATCTCCTGATGAAGAAAATTTTGATAAAATTCTTGAATTTATTGATGAATTAAATAAAATAGACGGAATAAAAAGTTGTGCTTCAATCGGGATTTTAAATGAAGAACAGGCAAAAGAACTTGCAAAACACGGTTTAAAAAGATTTCATCATAATATAAATACATCAGAGTCTTATTATAAGGATATTTGTACGACTCATAGCTGGAAAGACCGTTTAAATACTTGTAAACTTGTAAAAAAATACGGTATGGAATTATGCTGCGGTGTTATTTTAGGTATGGGAGAAACAGTGGAACAAAGGATTGAAATGGCATTAGAACTTGCTGAAATAGAACCCGAATCTATCCCTATTAATATTTTAATGCCGATACCTCAAACGCCGTTTGAAAATTATCAAGATAAAATTGACGAAGAAAATGTTTTAAGAACCCTTGCTATATTTAAAATAGCAAATCCAAAATCTGTTTTAAGATTTTGCGGAGGAAGAATGAAATTATCGGATGAAAATCAGGAACTTGCTCTAAAGACTTGTGTTGAAGGTATAATGACGGGTAATTATTTAACTACAACAGGTAAAAAACCTCAAGAAGATATTAAGACAGTTGAAAAATTAAATAAAACATTGATTAGTTTGTCCAAATAAAATAATATAAATTTATTGACTGATAGTCGCTATCAGTATATAAAATATAATAATGAACAATGAAAATAAATATACAGATTTAGGTTTTGCCAAACTTGATATGGAACGTACCAAACGCAGAGGATATTCCGAAGCGGTTTTTTGTGAATGCAAAACAAAAGAACAATTATCAGGAATATTTTTGTCATTTAAAGAAAACGGTTCAAATGTTATCGGTACACGTGCAAATGCTGAACAGTTTGAATATATAAAGCAAACTGTGCCTGAAATCACTTTCAATAAAGAAGGCAGAATAATTCAACTTATACAAAATCCAATTAATAAAATAGGAGAAGTTGCTGTTTGTACAGGTGGAACCGGTGATATTCCTGTTGCGGAGGAGGCTGCTGCAACTGCTGAATTTTTTGGTAGTAATGTAAAAAAATATTATGATATCGGAATAGCAGGTATTCACAGGCTTTTTGATAAAATAGACGAAATAAAAAAAGCAAATGTTATTATTGCGGTTGCAGGTATGGAAGGAGCATTAGGCGGAGTACTTGCAGGTATGGTTGATATTCCGGTTATTGCTGTACCAACATCTGTCGGGTATGGAAGTTCTTTTCACGGTCTATCGGCATTATTAACAATGCTAAATTCTTGTGCGGAAGGTATGACTGTAGTAAATATAGATAACGGTTTTAATGCGGGATATAGTGCAAATCAAATTAACAGGCTAATAGCAGGGAAAAAATAATGGATTTATATTTTGAATGTAATTCCGGAATATCCGGAGATATGTCGGTTGCGGCATTATTGGATGCGGGTGCTTCTAAAGAAAAATTAGAAAAAGCTCTAAATTCAATGAAATTACAAAATGAATTTTCTTATAATATTAAAAAAGTAAGTGTTAATGCTATTCAAGCAACAGATTTTGATGTGATAATTCCTAACCTTGAAGAACATCATCATGAGCACCATTGCCATGAACATCATCACGAACCTCATCAAGAACACAACCACGAACACAATCATGAGCATCATCATGAGCATAGGAATTTAGAAGATGTTAATAAAATTATTGAAATGGCAGAAATGACGGATAATGCAAAAAATCTTGCCAAGAAAATATTTAAAATAGTTGCACAGGCAGAGTCTATAGTACATGGTAAAGATATTTCGGAAGTACATTTTCATGAGGTTGGTGCTATAGATTCTATAGCTGATATAGTAAGCTTTTCGGTACTCTTTGATGATATATCTCCGGATAAGGTATATTTTTCAACATTAGCAGAAGGTCATGGTACAATTGAATGCCAGCATGGAACATTAAATATACCTGTACCTGCAGTTTGTGAAATAGTTTCTAAATATAATATTCCAATCAGAATTACTGAAAATGAAGGTGAGATGGTTACACCTACAGGGGCAGCTATAGTTGCAGCTTTATATTCCGGTGAAAAATTACCTGATGAAATCAAAATTAATAAAGTCGGTTATGGTGCAGGTAAAAGAAAATATAAAAATCCTGTATTAAGGGTTATGTTAATAAACTAAAGGTTTTTATAAATAAATGACAGATAAATTTAAAAATTTTGAGGCATTTTTGCAAAGTATTGATAGTGATTTAAAAAAAATATTTGAATATCAGCAAGAATATATATGCTGTAAAAACGGATGTTCATTTTGTTGTGAACAGGGAGATTATCCTTTATCCAAGTTGGAATTTGAATATCTTATGGAAGAATTTGCGAAACTGGATAATAAGATAAAAATTCAAATATATCAAAATATAATAGAAATAAAACAAGCAGATGAAGAATCTTATAAATGTCCGTTTTTGATAAATCATTCTTGTAGTGTGTATAGTCATAGACCCTTCGTGTGCAGAACTTTTGGTGTTTTAACAGAAGATTCAAAAGGTAATCCTGCCTTTCCGTCGTGTGCAACGAAGGGGCTAAACTTTTCACAAATATATGACGAAGAAAAGCAGCATTTATCTGTGGAACTTGTAGAAAAAAATCACTTTAAAATTTTTCCTAAAATCTTTAGGTTGAATAATAAAGTAATTATGAATTTACCTTTTGCAAAAGAATTGAATATAGATTTCGGAGAAGCTAAAAGACTGATTGATTTTCTTTAATCCAAAAATTCTTTTAAGTGAATTATATTGTCTTTAGTTCGTAATTTTTTTAGAGCCGTAGCTTCGATTTGTCTTATACGTTCTTTTGAAAAGCCCATGTCTTTGCCCAATTCTTCCAGCGTTTTGGGGTTATTTCCGTCTATGCCGAATCTTGCTATTATGATTTTTTTCTCTTTGGGATTTAATTCATTCAATACTTTTTCTATATGGTGTTTTAATAATTTATTTTGAACTTTTAAGTCAGGAGAGGTGTAATTATCGTCAGAAATATAATCTTCTAATGATAAATTATCTGCAATTGGTGCATCAAGACTTATTGGTTCAAGGTTAATCGTTTTTATAACAAGTTCCACCTGCTTTTCTGACATTCGTATTCTGTCTGCTATTTCACCTATACTCGGTTCTTTACCGGTATTATATGATATATCGAATATTGCTTTTTTAACCAATCGTATTTTATCAATCATGTGAACAGGTATTCTTATAACCCTTGCATTATTTGCGATTGAGCGGGCAATGGCTTGGCGTATCCACCATGTAGCATAAGTTGAAAATTTAAAACCTTTTGAATAATCAAATCTGTTAACTGCTTTGATTAGTCCAAGTGTGCCCTCCTGAACCAAATCCATAAATAATACACCCTGTCCTGTGTATTTTCGTGCAATACTTACAACCAGTCGTAAATTTGCTTGAATTAATTTCTTTTTTGCCGATAAAGAAATTTGCTCATCCCCTTCTTGTATTTGTTTTCCAATCTCCAATTCTTCATTACGTTTTAACAGTTTTGTTTTACCTATATCCTTCAAATACATTTGTAAAATGTCATCTTTATTGACAATACTGTTAAAAGAAGTTATTTCATTTTCTTCTTCCGAATTGCAATCATAAATATATTCTAATTCCATACTCATTCCCCATTTATCCATTTAAAATTCCCATTCCCAAATTTTGTTTGCACCCTTAGCAGTCTCTTAAAAAATTTGTTTGGTCATATTTAAAATCATTGACGATAATTTTTATTTATAGTTCCATTAAATTTAATATCGGAAAATATGTTAGATACAAATATTTAGAATGGAGTTAAACTAAATATAGAAATAGTTATAAGTTTGGAGCTGATATGATTTTAGATAAACTTAACGAAAAAAATGTAAAATTTACTGTCAGAGATTCAAAAGATAAGAATGATGACACTTTTGTTGAGGTAATTATTAACACCGAAATATTAAGAGATTTTATCTTGTGTCTTACAATGCTTTCTGATATTCAAAAGGAACAAATGATTAAGCTTACTTCAAGAGAAAAAGAAGTATTAAAATATTTGACTGAAGGTAAAAGTAATTTTGAAATAGCCGGTTTGTTAAAAGTAAGTATACATACGGCAAAAGCACATATACATAACCTTTATAACAAACTTGATGTTCAAGACAGAACTCAAGCTGTTGTAAAAGCTATAAAAAATAACCTTATTGAATTTAATTAAAAATATGTAAACAAATGTTAACATGCATGCAATTTTATCAGCTCAAAATACTTTATATACATGTAAGGTTATAGATTTTATTATTGGGTAGGTTATGGTTAGTACAAAAAATATTGAAGTATCAAATAACAGATTAGTTTTAAGAGATTTTAATTCTTTTACCTCTAACAAAAATAATGATGTTGATGGTAGTATTTTTGGTCAAAATGCATCTGTACAAAATGATAATGTAAATTTTGACGAAAATGAATTAGAACAATTATATGTAGAATTGCAAGAAGCAGAAGATAAACAAGGTATTTTATCTCAAGGTTTTAATGAACTTAAAGAATTTACAGGTATTGGTACTTCTTCAGATAAATGTAACGATATAATTGAACAATATAAAGCAGGTGATGTTACTTATGAAGAAGCACTTGCAGAAATTGAAAAATATGAAAATAAACAAGATGGCGGTTTGAATTTAATTTCAAATATAGCAACAAGCTTTGCCGCAATAGGTGTAGCATCATTATCTGCAGCCGCAATAATAGCATCAGGCGGAACGGCAACTCCTTTAGTAATTGCAGCTATTGGAGCAGGTGCCGGTGCTGTAACAAAAGCAGGAATTAAAACTGTAGATAGAGCTACAAATAAAGTTGAAGGTGATGCTTTAGATTCAAAAGAAATTGCAAAAGATATGTTATCAGGTGCAGTAACAGGTGCAACAGCTGCTGCAACTATGGGAACAGGTTCAGCTCAACAATGTTTAGCAAAATCAGTTATTAACGGTGCAAAAAATTCTGCAAGAACAGGTGCTATAACAGGTGCAATTTCAGGTTCTGCTAATTATACTATCGACTGTGCCTTTGATGAAGATAAACAGTTTAACGTAAAAGATTTTGCAGGTGTGACTGCATCAAACGCTTTAGTTGGTGCGAGTGTTGGGGCTTTGGTCGGCAGTTCTAACGGTGCATTAAGATATAATAATGTAATTCAACATGGTGGTAAAGCTGTTATTAACGGTGAAATCGCTAATGTTTCTTCAAGAGATATAATTGCTAATTCTCTTTGTTCAACCGAACATAAAATCTTAAATAAAGCAATAAAAGATATTGCTGCATAATCTTACAATCACATAAAATTACATGTATTATTCCCCAACAATCTAACCTATAGTCTAACCATCATAAAGCAATGTTTAAACATTGCTTTTTTGTTTTAAAATAAATCTATGATAAATTTTGATGCGTTAACTTTAAAACTTTTTTATGAAGAAACAAAAGATTTCTTTTTTGGTGCAAAAATACAAAAAATTCAGCAGCCAACACGTTCCGAATTGATTTTTCATATTAGAAATATTGGTGAAACAAGAAAATTATATATAAATTTTAATCCTAATTTTTATCATATTTGTTTTATGTCTAAAGAAAATGAAAATAAGAGAAATTTAGTTTTACCAAAATCAGCATTAATGTTTTGTATGCTTTTAAGAAAATATATTCAAAATGCAAAAATAATAAAAGTTGAAGTTCCTAAATATGAGAGAATTTTTGAAATATATTTTGAGTATTATGATGAACTAAACGAAAAATCTCAATTATGTTTGGCTATTGAGTTAATGGGAAAATACAGTAATGTTATATTGTATAATTATGATACAAATGTAATTATTGGTTGTGCACATAATGTCAGTGCCGAAAAAAGCAGAGAACGTGAATTATATGGAATGCTGCCTTATGTATATCCTTCAAAACAAAAAAAGAAAAATCTCTTAAAAACAGATTTTGCAACATTTAAGTCAACTATAGATGCGGAAAATATTGCAATTTCAATTGCTTCTAAGTATCATTATCTGACAACTTCTTTGGTACAAGATATTATTGACACTATTAAACCTTTTAACTTGCAAAAATTATTTGATAAATTGACTGAAATATTGAAAAATAATGATTTTAATCCTTGTATTTCAAATGATTACTCAAAATATTATGTTATACGTTATGAAAATACATTTGATTGTGGGGATATAAATTCTATGATTGATGAATATTTTTCTTTTCATCAGGAAAAACAAATAATTCAGAATGTAAAAAATAAAATAGTAAAATATTCAAATGCTCAATTAAATAAGCTCTATGGTCTAAAAATAAAGCAAGAACAGCAAATTTCCAAATTGAATAAGGCATTGGAATATAAAAATAAAGCTGATATTATAATGTCAAATTTATATTGCATAAAACAAGGGCAAAAAGATGCCGAATTGTTTGATTTTGAAGGCAATAAAATCAGTATAGAGCTTGATGAAAATAAAACACCTACTGAAAATGCCAATAAATATTATGCTTTATATAAAAAGACAAAAACTGCTTTTGGGCATGCTTCTGAGATGGTAAAGGAAACTGATTCTCAAATTCTATATTTTGAAGAAATAAAATATTTTACAGAAAGTACTGATAATGTTGAAGAATTAAATGATATTTATAATGAAATTAATGAAGAACAGGTTGAAATCAAAGAAAAACAACAAATTGTAGAATATATAGAATATTTAGGATACAAAATATATGTAGGAAAAAATAAAAAGCAGAATGATTATATTCTTTCCAAGTTGTCATCAGCTGAAGATATATGGTTCCATCCCTTAAATGCAGCAGGTGCACACGTTATTGTTAAACGAAACAATACTAAAGAAGAACCGGATGAAAAGGTTATTTTAAAAGCTGCACAATTAACTAAGGAATATTCTTCTCAAAAAAATAATTCAAAAACACCGATAATATATACAAAACGAAAATATGTTAAAAAAGCTAATAATAAACTGGCGTTTGTAACTTATAAAAATGAATCTGAAATTGTTGTATAGTAAAACTGCTTGAAGTGTGTGAACAAATTATAGAGTATAATGAGAGCGCTATGACTTGCCATTATGAATAGGTGGCATAAGACTATATTAGATTAAATAGTTTATGTTAAGTTTCCTATTTAATAAACTGATTCATATCAGAGAAAATAGCATTTTCTTTATAATGTTTTTTTAAATATTCACTGTTTAATATTGTAGAATTGCTATTTTGATTATTTGCTGCTTTTAGTTCTTTTTCTTTATTAATACGTTTTTTCGTTGCACGTTCATTTATAGCCGGTAGTAAAAACCCTAAAAATACCGGAACCAATACTAAAACGGATAATGCAGTAAATCTTGCATTTAATGTTTTTGCCTTTTGTACCCAAGGATTATTTTTGTCTTTGAATAAAGATATTAATCGTTGAACGGCTTCTGTATCTTTTGCTTCATCAAGAGCTGTTGTAATAATATTATTATCTGCTTTTGTGATATCAGTTATCCCTTTAGCTTGTAATAATCCGCCAACGATATTTTGGGATTCTTCGGTAAGACTCATAACTTTTCCAAGGTGTCCGCCTTGTCCGGAAACGAAATCACAAAATCCTTTTATACCACCGTTATAATCGCCTATATTTGTATATCTGGATATAATTTGGTCGGTAGTCATTACTTTTACACCGTTAATCGGTCTTAAATACTCAAAAATCTTCTTTGGAAGGCTTTTATCCTGAAAACCTTTGTCCTTTGATGCCAGAACTAAGCCGGATTTTGTTTCATTTAATTTTGAAAAACCTTTTCTCAATTCTTTTTCAGCAAAACACATAACTGCACATGTAACAAGGTCACGTCTTAAAATTTCTTCCCTGTCATATTTGTCTTTTGCTCTTAATGTACGGGGAATTAAAATACCTCCCCCCATAATACCTAATAAAAGCGGGAAGGAAACGTTTGGACCTGAAAATTCAAATGCATTGGCAATTTTTCCAAATCCTTTATCGGATGTTAATGTTTGTACAACTTTTTCTGCAGAACCAAATGACGGTTTAGATTTGTCGGTTTTATTGTTATTTGCATCAACATTAAAGGTTTCTTCTTTCATTAAACCTTTTAAACCTGCATTATCTTTGCCTTCTGCCTTATTGTATAGCTTAGGGATTATTTGTAAGAATGTTAACACTGATGCATACATTGCAACATTCATAACATTTCTGCCGATAACTTTCTTATTTGCAGTGTTTTTAACGAAATCTGTTAATTTTGATGTATCTTGTTTTGCTGCTTTTTTAACAACATCATTTGCGTATGCCATCATGTGGGATACTGTTTCCTTAAATGGAGCTGCTGTATTTGCCGAAACAGCTGCTTTTGTGAAATCTGTATGAACAACATCTTGGGCATGGCTTTTTGATATTTCAACGAAGTCATCTGTGAGGGATGTTAATGTTTCTTTTGCTTCTTTTTTGCTTCCGCCTATATTCGAAACAAGTCTTTGAGCAAAATCTTTTGCTTTAGAAACTGTGTCAGCCGAAGGTTCGGTTTCATTTTTTGCATTTTTTATCATTTCAGAAAAGGCATTTTGATAAAATTCTTCTTGAGTAATTGCTTTACCTGCTTCATTTAAAGGTTGTTTTGCATGTATATCGCCAAATGATTTTATAAATTTCATCGGAACATTAATTGCTTCACCAAATGCTCTTTTACCTATAGCTAACATTGTCATAGGTATTATAAACATACTCGGACCGGTTAAAAACTCTCTAACCATTTCCTTTGCAGCAAAGCTGAAGTTCTTTTCTCCGTTATTTTCTTTTTTGTTACGGCGTAAACCCATTATTGGTCTGGGTAAATTTGTACCCAGCATGTCCTGTAATGTAAAAGATACTGCAAGTCCGCCGTTTTCTATAGCGTTTGCAACTCCCAATGAAACTGTATCTATTACTCCTAATCCCTTAAAAGAAGTATTTTGTTTGTTATTAATGTTTTCCGATTTGTTTATTTTATTTATTTTATTAGGAACTGTTGTATTTACTTTACTTACCTGCATATTATTCCTAGTTTTATCTTACCATGTCTTCTCTGATTTCACTTTCGTTTTAAAAAGGCTAAATTTATAAATTTGCGTATTTTTATCCCTTTTGTTAACTTTTTTTACAAAAAAGTTAATCGTGTATTCTTTTTTACACAAAACAACCTTGTTAATTATTTATAAAAAATTAACAAGTGTACTTAGTATACTTAATATATAATTTTCATTCAAGTATGAACCCTTATAATTATTAAGTTTGGTTTACATTTGATTGATATTATGGAAATAAAAAATTACAAAGTCAATAATATTATTGATGTCTCTTTTACTAATTTTTCTTCCTTAAATAGTCAAATTTAAGGAAGTTTTTTTATATTTTATGGGTTTTTTATAATTATTTTTTGATTTATATCAGCAGGTGCATCCGGGGACTCTGGCATTTTTTTCCATAACTTTAAGTATAAAATAACAGGTTTATGTTCTTTTGGATGTTTAAAGCTTAATTTTGGTTGATATGGTGAACCGTTATTACAACCTCCTTCTACTTCACAAGAACCGCCAAGGTGTATATAATCCTGCAACTCAGTTATTGTGTTTGTTATATTTTCTTTTTCTACAAATTCAACAACATTAAAGGATTTATCTTTATCCAAATAAACATATCTATAGCCAAAATCAAGAGCATTTAAACCTTTAAGATCATAAGGTACATTAAAACTTCTGGATAATAGTGATTTGTATTCTGTTACTATTTCTTTGTTTCTTCTATCATAATATGCCTTTTCCGGAAGTAATAAATCGGTACAATAGTCTGCCCCTGTTATTTCTTCAAGACTGTACGGAAAATCTATTCCAACTAATATTGAAGGATTATTTATAAATCTTGCTTCTTCACTTGGTCCGTTAATTCTTGAAGGCTTAGGCGGTATATTACATTTATCAATAGAAATCCATGGTTTTCCATCTTCTATTTGTCCAAATTGAGCATCTGAAGGTTCATAAGCATTGTATGCAAATATGGATTTTTTTACATAAAACTTTCGTATATCATAAATTTCTTTTTTTGTTTTAAAGCTTAATTCTATAGGTAGATTAATTTGTATATAAATAGCATCAGATGGCATGCCTTTGTATATATTGTCCAAAATATAATTAGAAGTTTGTTTAAATACCTGATCAGAATCATTATTATTTTGGTTGGGCTTTTTGTTCATTTCTATTTTCTTTGAAGGGTTAAATCTAAAATCATCGTTGTTCATTTCAGAAACTTTGCTATAAACAGTCAATAAACTGATAATTATAAATATACAAATTGCAAGCTCTATTATTTTATTCATATATAAACATCCTTCTTATATTGATTATAATTGAATTTCCTAAATTTGTGAAGATTTTATTTGAGAGTAACTCTAATGTGTTTATGGTATAATCTTTTTGAAAGGGCTATAAAATGTATACAGTTAAAGAAGTTGCAGAAAAAATGGATGTATCCGAACATACATTAAGATTTTGGGCAAAAAGCGGTTTTTTCCCGTTTGTAAAAAGGAATAAAAACAATATAAGATTGTTTTCCGATAATGATTTGGATTGGGTTCGTATTGTTAAGTGTTTAAGAGCAGTCGGAACAGAAAATAAAGCAATAAAAAAATATATTGAACTTTGTATTAAGGGGGATTCCACGATTAATGAGCGTTTTAACATCATAAAAGAAACAAAAGCGAATGCGCTTAAACAAATGGAAGAATTATCCAAACAAATTGAATTGTTGAATTATAAGGAAGAATATTATCAAAATCTTATAAAAACTAATCAAAAAGATGTTTGGAATCCTATGAACAAATCATAATCAGATAATTATTCAAAGGTAATTTCACCTGATTTTTGAACGGTTTGTTTGATTTTATTTAAAAATATTTCACAATTTTTTGCTTCTTTGCTTCCAATAGTGTTTTCTATTGTTTTTGCATATTCAGCTGCAATTTTAAAAGCAAAATTATATGCTTCCATTCCTTTGGGAGTAATAATTATTTTTTTTACAATACGTTTGCCTTTTGTATCAATAGGACGTTCTATAAATTTTTTTTCTTCCAATACTGCTAAAAATTTGCTTGTATGAGAAGTACCTTTTAATATTAATTTTGCTAAATCTCTCTGGCAAATTTCAGGATAACAGTAAACTGTTTCAAGAATAATAAATTCGTCAAACGATATTTTACCTTCTGCGTGTTTATCAAAATAATTTTCAACACCTGCTCTGCATATTCTTGCAGTTTGTTCGATATTATAAAAAAGACTTTGAATACAATGTTTCATACGATAAATATTACCATATTTTATAATTTGCTGCCAACTGCTTTATATAATCCTATGTAATCTATATAGCAATCAATTTGCTGATTTACGGCAAGTTTATCTATTGTTAATAAATTTTCATCTGACTGCGCCAAATCTAATTTAGAAATAATACCTTTTTCATATTTTTTTTGAAAATATTCATTATCTTTTGTTTCAAAATCTTTTTGTTTAAGCGTATTTATAAGTTTTTCGTTATCCTTTTTTACAAATAAAAGTGCATCGTTAATTTCTTGTATTGCTGTCAAATTAGTTTGTTGATAATGTTCAAGTACTTTTTCGTAAGCTGCTTTTTTCATTTTTAAATTTGCAATTTTTGCTCCGCCTTGAAATAAATCTACATTTGCAAGTCCGCCTATTGCACTTAACATTTTGGTAGTATTAAACATTTTCCCAATATCAGAAGCATTAAATAAAGCTAAACCGCCGATATTAAAAGAAGGTAAAAATTCTTTTTTGGCGATACGAACATCTATTCCTGCTTTTTCAACATTATATACTGCTTTTAGGTAATCAGGACGTTGCTCTATTATTTCTGACTCTATAGTCTCCGGAATTGTTCCCGTAAAGTTAATGTCATCATAGCCTATTCTTTCAATATTGTCTGCATTTTCACTTGATTCACCCATAAGAACACAAAAAGAATTTAATAAAGAATCTCTTTGTTTTTCAAGTTCTGTCAATTCTGTAATGGCAGATACATAGGCTTTATTTGCTCTTACCATATCTGCAGTGGATGTTATTCCCTGTGCGTTTCTTTTTGACATCAATTCAAATATTAATTTTCGTTCATCAACTATTTGTTTCTGCAACTCAATATTTTTATCAAGTTTAATAATATTAAAATAAGTTGCACCGACAGCGCCTGCTACTGAAATATATGCGCTTCTTTCGTCTAATAGGGACATTTCATATATTTTATATGCAGATTTTGTTTTATCCCTGTTTTTTAGGAATAAATCAATTTCATAATTTGCAAGAACGGGAAGTGCAAACTGGAAACCGGATGAAGTGGTATTAGGGAGTTTAACATAAGCAGGTGCAAATCCTGCATTTGCTGACGGTAGTTCGTTTGCAAATTGCATTTTAACCATTTGGTAATATTCTTTTGTTGATAAAGTGGCTATTTTAAGATTATGATTATATTCTATTGCCCTTTGTATATAATTAACCAAATACGGGTCATTAAATTTGTTCCACCAGTCCATATTTATATATTCATATTTATCTTTTGTTTCTTCTATTTTCTCAAGTTTTTTTGTTGAAACCTTATTGTTTTTTGCAAAGCATGGATTATAATACCCGTTTACAAATATTGCTATAACAAGTATCAATACTAACTTTTTCATTATTCCCTCTTCCCTGTTTCGGCTAAATTTTTTCTTGCAAAATACTTTTCTATACGTTACCATATTTTATATGGAAAAATCAACATATTTATTTTTCCATAATAAAAGAATAATTAAGGGGTAGAGAATGGAAGATAATAAGCCGAAACAAAATGATATTGAAACTAAAAATCCAAAATCAAAGAAAAAAATGGTAGCCTTAATTGCAATAGTGATAATGATATGTGGCTTGGGGTATTTTTTATTTGAGCTTTATAATTTTGAAAGTACTGATGATGCTTATGTTGAAACAACGGTAGTTGATGTTGCACCAAAAGTTAACGGTGAAATAACCAATGTGTATGTGGAAGACAATCAACAAGTAAAAGAAGGTGATTTAATTGCCACTATTGAAACAAATGATTATGAAATAAAATTGGCACAGGCACAGGCAAGGTATGACAGAGCATTGTTGAATCAACAAAATGCAAAAGCAAATTATAATGCGGTTCAATCACAAATATCTCTTGCAAAAACGGATTTAGACAGATATAAAGCATTATATGAAGACGGAGCTGTATCAAAGCAAGAATTGGATAATGCACAAACCAATTATGACAGAGTTTCTGCAACACTTACAAATGCTGAGCAGGCAATAATGTCCGATTCAAATAAAAAGGTGGCAGATGCCGAAATTAATGAATTAAAAGCGTTAATGGAACAGGCAAAATTATATCTTTCATATACGAAGATATATGCACCTATTGACGGAACTGTTACGGGCAAAAGAGTTCAAAAGGGAATGTATGTTAACCCCGGTACGGGACTTTTTACAATTGTTCCAAACGAAACTTGGGTTATTGCTAATTTTAAAGAAAATCAATTAAAACATATAAAAGAAGGACAAATAGTTGATATAAAACTCGATACGTATCCTAATCATAAATTCAAAGGAAAAGTAGATAGTATACAAATGGCATCCGGTGCTAAATCAAGTATGTTTCCTCCCGAAAATGCAGTTGGGTCATTTGTAAAAATTGTCCAAAGAATACCTGTTAAAATTATATTTACGGATGCTGAAGAAATAAAAGATTATAAAATAATTCCGGGAATGAGTGTTGTTCCTAAAGTTCATATAAGAGGTTAATATGTCCGAAGCAATAATACAAGAGGAAAGATGGCATCCGTCAATCAATCCTTGGCTTATGATTGTGCCTGTTATACTTGCAGTTTTTATGTTCGCATTGGATGAAACTATTTCTAATGTTGCTTTAACATATATAGCGGGTTCTTTTTCGGTAAGTCAAAATGAGTCAATATGGATAGTTACAAGCTATTTGATTGCATCAGGAATAATAATTCCTTCCGTTGATTTTTTCTGTAAATTAATGGGCAGGAAAAAGTTTTTTATGCTTTGTCTTGTTGTTTTTACGGTTGCATCATTTATGTGCGGAATTTCACGTTCTATGGGGATGATAGTAATTGCAAGATTTATACAAGGTTTAGGCGGAGGAAGTATATTGCCTTTATCTCAGGCTATAATACTTGAAAGTTTCCCTCCTGAGAAACGTTCTCAGTCAATGGCTTTATTTGGATTAACAATTATTCTTGCCCCGACAATCGGCCCTATTGTTGGTGGGTGGATAACTGAAAATTGGGCTTGGCCTTGGATATATATGATTAATGTTCCTATTGGTATTCTTGCAGTCAGTATGACAAATAAGTTATTGGAAGATCCTCCTTATGCAAAAAAACAAGAGAATGTAACTTGCGATTATTGGGGTTTTGCGTTTCTTACAGGATGGCTTGTTCTTTTGCAGATAGTTTTGGATAAAGGTAATGATTTGGATTGGTTCGGGTCAAATATAATTTGTTGGATGACTTTTTTCTCTTGTTTATTTGGGATTTTGTTTTTTATTTCTCAATTCAGAGGAAAAAATCCGCTAATCAATTTGAAAATATTAAAAGATAAGAACTTTTTATTTGGGACTATTGCTCAGGTAGTAATGATGGCTGTATTTTTAGCTTCTGCAGCATTATTGCCTTCAATGTTAATTGCTTTAATGGGTTATACTTCGTTTTTAAGCGGACTTTCAATGGGGTCAAGAGGGTTAGGAAGTATAACGGCAATGGTTTTGTATGGAATAATGTCTAAATATCTTAATATTGATAAAGTTGTTGCAATGCTTGGAATAGGATTAATTGCTGCAGGCGGAATCTTTTTCGGTATGATAAATTTACAAATAAACCTTCAAACAATAGCATTCCCCAATGCGTTGTTTGGAGCAGGTATGTGTCTTGGAATGACAACCTTAATGACTTTATCATTTTCATCACTAAGAAATGAAGAGATGACAAATGCTTCAGGCTTGCAGAATCTTCTGAAAAATATAGGCGGTGCATTTGGAACTTCATTATCAACAACAATTATTGCAAGGAGTGCTCAAAAACATCAAATTATGATGGTAGGTAATTTAAGTGATATGAATAATTTGTTTGGCGAGAGAATAGGTGCTATGTCTGCTTTCTTTTCTCACTTTACGGCTGACGGAGGAAAAACCGTTATGATGGCAAAAGCCTCATTATATAATCAGTTAATTGTTCAATCTCATTTATGGGCATATATTGATACATTCAGAATATTTGCGGTAGCTTGTTTAATTGTAATTCCGTTAATTTTATTTATAAAAATGCCTAAATACAACAGATAGTATTAACGAAAATCTTTATTGAATGCATATAAACAGATAATGCCTGCTAATGCCGAATACAACAATAATTCTGACATTTCTTCAAATACAAAATTATGAGTATGCTTATCTGCATAGATACTTAAAATTATACCTACAAATAAAAATATAAAATTTATAACCGGAAGTTTAATTTTGGATATATATTGCCATAAAACCAAATACAGTTTATTAACAATGAAATAAATAAGCATTCCTGCCATATATAAACCTACAATAGGGTTTACAAGATAACCGTATTTAATTTCTTTCCAACTATAGAACATATTTTCCTGTCCGGGAATAGGAAAAAATAATGTTCTTCCATAATTTACTTCACGTAATGCAAAAAGTAAGATTAACAGAGCAATAAAGATAAAGAACTTTTTATTGGCTTTTGCTTTTATTGAAAAAATAAAAGCAATAAGCAAAATAACCATTTGTATGTTTTCAAGTATACCGTTTTCATAACCGTATTGAGGCGGTAAACCAAAAGTACAAGGCACAACAAGTAATAAACATATAATTGCAGGTATAACCGCAAAATTAAAACCAAAATTAAAATGGTTTATAATAAATTCTTTTATATTCATATTTTCCTTAATTCCAACAGTAATAACAAAATTAAAACTTAAAAAATATGTTTTTACAAGTTATATTCCATAATGTAATCATCCATAACAAAGCCTTTTCCTATATCGGTTACAACAGAATCAACAGTTTTAAATCCCCATTTGTTATAAGCACAAATAGTATTTATATTGTTTTTATTTACCGTCAAATATATTGTTTTATAGTTATTTTCTTTTGCATAATTTTTTATAAAATTAAATGATTTTGTCCCAAGTCCTTTATGTCTATATTCTTTTTTTATATACAGTTTAGATAAAAAGAGTTTTCCTTGTTTCTTGCTAATGCCGATATATCCTGCTTTTTTATTGTCATAAATTATATAAAAATATATATAATTATCATTTTTTATTTGGTTTATTATTGCGTTTTCAGACTGGAATTTTTCAATCATGTAGTCAATTTGTTCTTGAGAAAGAATACAAGTCCAATATTCGTGCCAAATTTCAGATGCCAAAATAGCAAGTTCTTTAATATTTATTACTTCTTTGTATATTATATTTTCCATAACCATTAATGTTTTTTAATATTAGCATATACTTTTGAAGAAATAAACAAAAGAGGAGAGATAAAAGAATCTCTCCTAAAATTTATATATCAATCGTGTTCAGGATAATCTTGTGAGTTACTTTTTGTTGTATCCAAATCGGATTTTTTCCACATTTTATAACCGCCTCTTAATATTACAGAAGGATAGTGATGTTCTACAAGTTCAAGTGCGGTGTTGTACGCTCTCGGACACGAATCATTATATGTATAAACGACAGTAACTTTATTTTTATCAAGAATACCAAGATGTTCTTTTATTTCTTTGTATTGTATATGCATTGCATAAGGTAAGTGTCCGTCTAAATAATCATTGTACTCTCTTACATCTATAATATTGATGGAATCTTGTTTTTGTTCGAGAATGTCGGAAAGAGTATATGGACCAACCGTATAAGATACAATGTTTTCAAAAAACTTTTTTGCTCTTGATAAATCTTTTGTAATATCACAATGTGCAAACATAAAACCAATCCTTTCTTTTTTATTACTAATCTATTCTCAAGTAGCGGTTATAAAATCACCCTGTAAGGCAAATTGAGTTATTTATTTTTTATTGTAAAAAAGTGTATATTTTTAATTGACTTGAAAATTACTTAGTTGCATAATATTGACAATAAGGAAAATGGAATGAAACGTTATTTAAGTAAAATTGAATATATATAAGAAAAAGAAAAGTCGTTGGCTTTTCTTTTTTTTGAATTTTACGAAAAACTAGTATAACGTTTGAAACTTGAATAAATAAAAATCCGAAACACGATAAAGGGTAAAAATGATAACAGCAGAAAATAAAAAAATATATAAAGCGACTGTAGAAACAATACAAAAAGTTTCGGCATCCTCTTATTTTATAGAAATAAATTGCGGAATGCCAATTGAAGTTAAAGCAGGTCAATTTATATCAATATATTGTGAAGGATTGACCCTAAGACGTCCGTTTAGCGTTTATTCCAATCATAACGGTAAAATAGGAGTTTTATTTAAAGAAAGAGGCAAGGGAACAAAGTATATAAAATCTCTTAAAGAAGGTGATTTTATAGATATTATGGGACCTGTCGGCAATTGCTTTAATATAAAGGATAAAAAATCATTATTAATAGGAGCAGGTATTGGTGTTGCTCCTATTTCTTTCTTAAAAACAAAACTTCTGAATGAAAATATTGAAAATTTATTTATAGCCGGATTTTTAAGTAAAAAAGAAATTCCTGAAGGGATAAATGTTGATAAAATATATACTGATGACGGTTCTTTGGGTGAAAAAGGAAGTATCATCAATTATATTGACCAAATAATAAAAGAATATAAACCTGAAATAATATATTCTTGCGGTCCGATGATAGTATTAAAATCAGTTGCAGAAGCAGGGCAAAAATACAATATTGAAACTCAGGTTGCTATGGAAAAAGTTATGGCATGCGGAATAGGGGTTTGCAGAGGTTGTGTTATAGATGTAAAAAAGAACGGAAAAATTGTTAACGCAACTGTTTGTAAAGACGGGCCTGTTTTTAACGGAAATGAGGTAGTATGGCAGCATTAATATCTGATTTGCAGGTTAATATTAACGGTTTTATGCTAAAAAATCCTATTATGACGGCATCCGGAACTTATGGATATGCTGATGAATACAATGAATTTATTAATGTAACAAATCTTGGTGCAATAGTTACAAAAGCAATTTCTCTTGAACCCAGGGAAGGTAATAAACATACCCGTATCACTGAAACAAAAGCAGGCATGATTAATTCTATAGGACTTGAAAATGTAGGAATACGAGTATTTCTGGAACAAAAACTCCCTGTACTTAAAAATAAAAATATCAATTTTGTGATGAATATAGCTGGGACTACCGTAGATGAATATATTCAGCTTGGGAAAATCTGTGAAGAAAATAATATAAAAGCTATAGAATTAAATGTATCTTGTCCGAACGTTAAAGCAGGTTGTCTTGAATTTGGCACAGATGAAAATGCCTTATATGAACTTGTGAAGTCGGTTCGTAACGTATATAACGGATGTTTAATCGTAAAACTTACTCCAAATGTAACATCAATAGAAAAATTAGGAACAGCTGCAGAAAAAGCAGGTGCAAGTGCAATCAGTGCAATTAATACATTAAAAGGAACATCAATAAGAATAACTAATGTACGAGGTAAATTTCAAAAAGAAATTGTATCCGGAGGGTATTCCGGTATCGGAATAAAGCCTGTTGCAATAAGTGCCGTATATAGATTATCAAAGGTTATAAATATTCCGGTTATAGGAATAGGTGGTATAGAAACACTGGATGATATTTTAGAATTTTTTGCAGCAGGGGTTGAGGCAGTACAAATAGGTACAGCTAACTTTACTCATCCTGAAACTGCGGAAAAACTTGTTTCTGAACTTGAACAATACATAAAAAACAATAATTTTAAAAATTTAGAAGAATTAAAAAAAGAATTGAGGGCATAATGACAAACGAAGTATTAAATTTATTGGAGCAGGCAGAAGGTGTATTACACGGTCATTTCTGTTTAACATCAGGTTTGCATTCCGATATATATTTTCAATGTGCAAAATTATATCAATATCCTGATATTACAGAAAAATTAGGTAAAAAGCTGGCAGAAAAATTAGCGGATATTGAATTTGATACTATAGTAGCACCTGCAATAGGCGCGGTCATAATAGGATATGAAACTGCAAAACAGGCTAAAAAACGTAATCTTTTTGTTGAAAGAAAAGACGGTGTGATGCAATTAAGAAGAGGCTACAGTCTAAAAAAGGGTGAAAAAGTTGTTATTATAGAAGATGTTATTACAACTGCAAGAACCATAAAAGAAACAATGGAAGCTATTAAAGAATTTGAGCCTGAAGTTGTTGCCGTTGGTTGTATCGTAGACAGAACAAAGGGAAAAACCGAGTATAATATCAAATCATTAATGCAGATTGACCCTGTTGTATATGAACCAAATGATTGTCCTTTATGTAAAGAAGGCATACCGCTTATAAAACCAGGAAGCAGAGAAGAAAAGGCAAAAGCATAATGGAACATTTAATTGATATTGAAAATATTACAAAAGAAGATATTCAAAATATCATAATGCTTGCACGTGAATTTAAGAACGGTAAAAAGAAATCCGATGTCGAAAAACAAACACTTGCATTAATGTTTTATGAAAATTCTACCAGAACAAAATGCAGCTTTGAAATAGCAGGGCAGAAACTTGGTATGAATATAATCAATTTTGATGCAAATCATTCATCCTTGTTAAAAGGTGAAAGCCTCAAAGATACAATAGAAAATCTTTATTTTCTTGGTGTAAATGCTGTTGTTATCAGGCATTCTTACTCAGGGATAATAAATAACGTAATGCGTCTTGTTAAATATCCTATTAAGTTTATAAATGGTGGTGACGGAACACACGCTCATCCCTCGCAGGCTTTATTGGATTATTATACAATGCTGGAAAAAATAGGTTCTATCGATAATAAAAAGATTGCAATAGTCGGAGATGTTTCCCATAGCAGAGTTGCAAAGTCAAATATTAAATTGTTGTCAAAGTTTGGTGTCGATATTCATATTTGTGCACCTACATATTTACAATTTGAATATTTAAATGAATCAAATATTCATTATCATAGCAATGTAAAAGCAGCTATAGACGGGGCAAATGTTGTAATGGTACTAAGAGTTCAAAATGAACGACACGAAAAAGAAGGTTATCCGGATTCATCAGAATATAAAAGATTATATGAAATAGAGACAAATCTTTTAAAACAGTATGCAGCAAATGATGTTATACTTATGCACCCGGGGCCTGCAAACAGAAATATAGAAGTCTCCTCGGAACTTTTGGATAATACGGTAGGTAAAACCATTCTGGAACAGGCACAAAACGGTGTTTATGTTAGAATGGCAATACTAAATACTCTTTTAAAAGGAGGTTCAAATGCTTCTTAAAAACGGAAAAATAATTAATCCTGCGAATAATTTTGAAGGGATTTCCGATATAAGGATAGAAAACGGGATTATTACCGAAATTTCAAAAAATATCATGCAAAATGAAAATGAAGAAATTGTTGATTTAACAGGCATGATTGTTACACCGGGGTTAATAGATATGCATTGCCATCTGAGAGAACCGGGTTTTAATGCAAAAGAAACTATAAAGACAGGTATTGCGTCAGCAATAAACGGAGGATATACTGCAATATGTCCGATGGCTAATACTAACCCTCAGGTGGATAACGCTGCAACACTTATGTATGTTATAAGTAAAGCAAAAGAAGCAGGTGATATCGGATTTTATCCGATTTGTGCCGTAACAAAAGGTTTAAAAAGCGAAAAAATAGTTAATGTATCAGAACTTCTTGATAACGGAGCTATTGCCTTTTCAGATGACGGTAAACCTGTTGAAAATATGCACCTTCTAAGAGAAGCACTAAAATATATAAATTCGCATAATTCAATAATTATTTCTCATTCCGAGGATTTATCACTCGCAAATAACGGTGTAATTAATGAAGGTAAAGTAAGTACCAGATTAGGTTTGAAAGGAATACCTTCAATAACTGAATCTTTGGCTATAGCAAGAGAGTTGGAAATAGTAAGAAGCGTAAAAGGAAAATATCATTTTGCTCATGTATCAACAAAACGTTCAGTTGAGCTTATAAGACAGGCTAAAAAAGAAGGTTTGAATGTTACAGCAGAAACAGCACCTCATTATTTTAGCTTAACAGAAGATGATATGATTGATTATGATGCAAAATATAAAGTTAATCCTCCATTACGAACAAAAGAAGACTTAAATGCAATTGTAGACGGTTTAAAAGATGGTACAATTGATGTAATAGCAACTGACCATGCTCCTCATACGGTACATGAAAAACAAATGCCTATACAAGACGCTCCTATGGGAATATCAGGATTTGAAACCGCACTTGGGATTACTTTAACGTATCTTTATCATACAAACAAAATGAACTTAAAAGATATAATAAGAAAATTCACAATTGCACCTGCAAGTATACTAAATATAAGAAATCAAGGTACAATAGAAGAAGGAAAAGAAGCAAACCTTACAATTATTGATATAAATGAAGAGTGGGTTGCTGATGCTTCTAAGTTTAAATCTAAATGCAGAATATCACCTTTTGACGGAATGAACTTAAAAGGGAAGGCTAAAAAAATAATAATAAAAGGTAAAATAACGGATATAGGATAAAAAGAATGATAATAAGACCTGAAATTAAGGAAAAAATAGTTCTTGCTCTCGATGTCGATACACCGGAACAAGCAAAAGCATTAATAACAGAACTCAAAGACTATGTCGGAGTATTTAAAGTCGGTTTGCAAATGTATACCGGAAACGGTTATGAAATATTTAACTTTATGAAAGAGCAAAATATCAAGTTTTTCTTTGATATAAAATTGCATGATATCCCAAATACGGTTGCAAAAGCAGCAGAAAATGTTGTAAGACATGGTGCTTCCTTCTTTAATATGCATACAACAGGCGGTGAAACAATGATGAGAACCGCTCAAGAAGCTGCAAGAAAAACAGCTAAAGAATTGGGGCTTGAAAATCCAACTATATTGGGAGTAACGGTTTTAACAAGCATAGGAGATGATACTTTACAACATGATTTAAAAGTGCCTTATAAACCTAATGAATATGCACTACATCTTGCATTAATGGCTAAAAAAGCAGGATTAGACGGAGTTGTTGCGAGTGTATGGGAAGCAAAAAAAATAAAACAGGTTTGTGGTAAGGACTTTAAAGTATTATGCCCCGGAATACGACCTGAATGGTCGGATAAAAATGACCAGAAACGTCTTGCAACACCAAGCATTGCAATAAAAGAAGGTGCTGACTATCTTGTTATAGGAAGAGCAGTTACGAGTGCTGAAAACAGAATAAAAGCAATAAGAATGATATATGAAGAAATAGAAAATGCACTTTTAACTCAAAATAAGTCTTATGCTGTATCAAAAGGGAAATTAATCCTCGAAAACGGTATGATTTTTGAAGGTGAATCTGTAGGAGCTGACGGAACTTCATACGGAGAAATCGTATTTAATACATCAATGGTTGGATATCAGGAAATATTAACCGATCCTTCTTATGCAGGTCAAACAATAGTTATGACTTATCCTGAAATTGGTAATTACGGGATTAACAGAGATGATTTTGAAAGCGGTAAGATACATGCTAAAGGTTTGATTGTCAAAAACTTTTGTAATCATGAATCTCACTATAAAAGCTGCATGAATTTGAGTGAATATCTAAAACAAAATAATATTGTTGCATTAAAGGGAATCGATACAAGACATCTTACCCAAATAATAAGAAATAATGGTGCAATGAATTGTGCTATAACTACAGGGGATATTACTCCGGAGATAAAAGAAAGAATGAAAGAGTACAGAATAAGCAAGGATATAACACTTGATGTTACTACATACAAAGTTGATCATTTCGCAGGCATCGGCGTTAAATTAGCAATTATAGATATGGGAATAAAGAAAAGTATATTTGAAAATTTTAAAGCTATGAATTGTGATATGACTGTATTTCCTGCAAATACAAAACCTGAAGAAATATTAAAAGGTAATTTTGATGCATTGCTTATTTCTAACGGTCCCGGAAATCCTGAAGATGCGGTTCAAGCCATTGAAACAGCAAAAGCGCTTTTAGGTAAACTTCCGTTGTATGGAATATGTTTGGGACATCAAATAATATCACTGGCGCTTGGTGCAAAAACATATAAACTAAAATATGGTCATAGAGGCGGAAATCATCCGGTTATGAATATGCAAACAAAAGAAATATTTATAACATCACAAAATCACAGTTATGCGGTTGATGAAATCTCGCTGCCGAATGGTGTTGAAGTAACATTCAAAAACTTGAATGATAATACGATTGAAGGTATCAATTGTGATAAATACCGCATTAAAACGGTTCAATTCCATCCTGAATTAACGGCAGGTCCTTATGATGCAAATAAAATAATAACGGGTTGGATAAAAGAGACAGAAATGAATAAAACAGTTAGCGTATAAAAAAGAAAGAGTATAATATGCCGATAAATACAAATATAAAAAGAGTTCTAGTAATTGGTTCCGGTCCTATTGTAATAGGTCAGGCAGCGGAATTTGATTATGCGGGAGTACAGGCTTGCAGAGCATTAAAGGAAGAAAATATAGAAGTAGTCCTTGTAAATTCCAATCCTGCAACGATTATGACCGATGAAAATATTGCGGATAAAGTATATATAGAACCATTAACATTGGAAGCGCTTACTTATATTATAGATAAAGAAAGACCTGACGGAATAATCGCTACATTAGGCGGACAAACAGGTTTGAATTTAGCGGTTAAATTATACGAAAATAAAGTTTTAGAAAAATATAACGTTGAACTTTTGGGTACAAAAATTGATTCTATCAAAAAAGCAGAGGATAGAGAATTATTTAAAAATCTAATGTTAGAAATAGGTGAACCAATTCCTGAAAGTGATATTGTTTCAAGTTATGAAGATGCTAAAAAATTTGCGCATAAAATAGGCTTCCCGATTATTGTAAGACCGGCATATACATTAGGCGGTACAGGCGGAGGTATTGCAAATAACTATTCAGAATATGAAGAAATCGTATATACAGGTTTGTCTTTGAGCCCTATTTCGCAAGTTCTTGTTGAAAAAAGTATAGCCGGATACAAGGAAATTGAATATGAAGTTATACGTGATTCAAATAATACAAGTATAGCTATATGTAATATGGAAAATATTGACCCGATAGGTATTCACACGGGTGACAGTTTTGTAGTTGCTCCTACTCAAACTTTAACGAACAAAGAATGCCAAATGTTAAGAAGTGCGGCATTGAAAATAATAAGAGCATTAAAGATTGAAGGCGGATGTAATGTACAGTTTGCACTTGATACGGTGAGTAATCAATATTATGTAATTGAGGTTAATCCTCGTGTAAGTCGTTCATCAGCCCTTGCATCCAAAGCAACAGGTTATCCGATAGCTAAAATTACAACAAAAATAGCAATAGGATATAATTTACATGAAATTCCAAATTCTATAACAAAGAAAACAGTTGCTGCATTTGAGCCGACAATAGACTATGTCGTAACTAAAATTCCTAAATGGCCTTTTGATAAATTCAAACACGGTGACAGAATTTTAGGTACAAAAATGAAAGCTACAGGCGAAGTTATGGCAATAGGCAGAACTTTTGAAAGTTCGTTTAAAAAAGCTATTACTTCTGTTGAATCAAAATATACCGGTTTATTAAGAGGCAGACATCTTGAATGTAGTGAGGAAGAATTAAAAGCATTATTGCATGTTCAGGATGACAGAAGAATATTTAGAGTTGCAGAAGCTATAAACAGAGGTATAAGTGTTGATGAAATCAATAAAATTACTAAAATAGATAAGTGGTTTATTTATAAAATAAAGGGACTTGTTGATTTTGAAAACAAATTGAAGAATGAAAATCTTACGGCAGGTTTATACCTTGAAGCAAAAGAAAAAGGTTTTTTGGATGAAGAAATAGCTAAATATACACAAAAAACGCTTGCAGAAATTGAAAAATTAAGAAAAGAAAATTCTATAAGTGCATCATTTAAGATTGTTGATACCTGTGCTGCTGAATTTAAAGCATATACACCATATTATTATTCAACATACAATGAATATGACGAAATAAATGCTACAAATGATAAAAAGATATTAATATTAGGTTCAGGACCTATAAGAATAGGTCAGGGTATTGAATTTGACTATTGTTCGGTTCATGCAGCCTGGGAAGTAAGAAATAATAATTATAAGTCATTAATTGTAAATTCAAACCCCGAAACATTATCGACAGATTTTGACGTTGCGGATAAATTGTTCTTTGAACCAATGCATATTGAAAATATAATGAATATAATTGAAAAGGAAAACCCTGAAGGAGTAATGGTTCAATTTGGAGGGCAAACCGCAATAAATCTTGCACCGAAATTATATGAACGAGGAGTAAAAATACTCGGAACTTCATTGAATTCAATAAATATAGCAGAAGATAGAAAACTGTTTGAACAACTGCTTCGAGAATTAAAAATTCCTCAACCTAAAGGCGGTGCTATAAGAAAACCGTCAGAGGCGCTTGAAGTTGCAAGAGAACTCGGTTATCCGTTATTGGTAAGACCTTCTTATGTAATAGGCGGCAGAGGAATGCAAGTTGTATATAATAAAGACGAACTTCTCTCTTATATAGAAGGAGCATTAAAATTTTCTGATGAACATCCTATATTAATTGACCAATATATAGAAGGTACCGAGCTGGAACTTGATGCTATTTCTGACGGAGAAAATGTTTTAATCCCCGCAATAACCGAACATGTTGAAAGAGCAGGTATTCACTCAGGTGATTCAATTGCACTTTATCCGACAAGGACAATTCCTAAAAATATTATAAATAATCTTGTTGAATATACCGAAAAAATAGCAAGAGCATTAAAAATAAAAGGCTTAATGAATATTCAATTTGTATTGAAGGATAACATTGCATATATAATAGAGGTTAATCCGAGAGCTTCAAGAACGGTACCGATATTGAGCAAAGTAACAGGTACTCCTATGGTTAAAATAGCTATTGATGCAATTTTAGGTAAATCAATTGTAGAACAAGGCTATAAAACAGGTTTATTAGAAACCGGAAAACTTGTTTGTGCAAAAATACCGATATTCTCCTTCCAAAAATTAAACAGGATAGACCCGGCTCTTGCACCTGAAATGAAATCAACAGGAGAAGTATTAGGTATTGATACATCTTATGAAAGAGCTCTTGTAAAAGGATTTTTGGCAGCAGGCTATAAACTTTCAACTGAAAGAGGAAATGTTTTAATTTCTATAAATGACCATTACAAAAAAGATTCTGTTGAAGTTGCAAAAACACTTGTAGATTTAGGATATAAACTTGTTGCTACAACAGGTACCCATAAGTATCTTAAATTGCATAACATTGAATCAAAAGAAATTGAGAAATTTGATATTCAAAAAATGCAAAGGAATATGAAAAATAAAGAATTATGCTTTATTATCAATACTCCAACAACAAATAATAATTCTGTCAGATACGGTTCTGAAGATAGAGGCTTCTTGATAAGAACAATTGCCGAAATGTATTCAACACCTTGCTTTACCGCACTGGACACAGCCAAAGCATATTTAGAAGCATTAAAATACTATATGGAAAATAATAATTTAACTTATGATAGTATTGATATGTATAGAAATAAAGATGTTGTTATGAGGTAAAAGTGGAAGATAAAAAGAAAAATCAGACAAAAAAGAAAAAATTTGTCTTGAACATAAAGAATATGGGTGTTGATATAGATAAAAACGAATATAGGGAAATTGTTTTATCAAATTCTAATCATCCGGAAATATTTAAAGGTCAATAAAATTCTGTATATTTACGCAAAATTATAACCAATTGCTAAGAGTATTACTAATTTATCAGTAATACTCTTGGCGTATTTTATGGTATTTCCCCTAAATTGGCAAAATAAAATGCGACCTAAGCCGCATAAGTCAAGAAAGGAATGGTTAGACTATTAATTTAATTGTATTATTACATATTTTTGTGTAGTACGCAAATTTATGAATATTTGTTAACATTTTTTAACATTTTATCTATTATGTTATCTTATATAAGAGGTGTAAATGAATATTGGTATTATAAGTTTAGGTTTAATAGGCGGTTCCATACTGAAATCGCTTGCAGAATTTGATTTTAATATAATTGCTGTTACAAGAAATATAAAAACAATTGAACAGGCAAAGAAATATACCCAAAATGTTTCTGATGATTATAATACTCTTGCTGCATGTGATGTGGTTTTTGTTGCATCACCTATAAATAAAACCTTGGAAGTATTAGATAAACTTGAAAATATTGTTAAAAAAGATTGTATAGTACTTGATTGTGCAAGTGTAAAAGAATTTGTTATGAAAAAATCAAGACCATATAAGTTTATCGGTTCTCATCCTATGGCAGGGACTGAAAATAGTGGTTTTGATGCTTCTTTTAAAGAATTATTTAGTGGCGCAAAGTGGGTTTTAACTCCGACGGATAATATATCGCAAAATGATATAGATATAGTAAAAAATATTATAGAAAAAACACATGCTCAAATTGTAATAACAAATGCAAAAGAGCATGATATGGCGGTAGCATTAATAAGTCACATGCCTTTATTGTTGGCACAAGCCTTATTTAATTGTGTATCGGATAATGAACTGGCTTTGAAACTTGCTTCAAGCGGATTTCGTGACATGACCAGACTTGCCATGTCAAATCTTGAAATGGCATCCGATATGAGAGAATATAATGCTTCAAATATAGATATATCAATAGAAAAATTAATTTCTTCAATAAATTTTTTAAAAAGTACTAAAGATTTAAAAATTTATGCCGATATAAAAAATATAAGGAAAAACATGTACTCTAAAGAAGGAAAAAATATTCTGTAACAAGTATCATCATCAAGGCATAGTCCGCTTAGGAAACGGAATTATGTAAATTTATCTCCAGGGAAAGTAAGTATTACAAAAGGAACAAGAGAAAAGGAAAACTAAAAAAGAAATAAAATAATGTCTATCCGATAGGCAAATATAATCTCTTTTGATTTCTACAAAAAACACAAAATAAAAAACCGATTTTTAAATCGGTTCTAAGTTCACTATATATCAGAGAGAGGAATCAGAGAGAGAAAACACTTATTTAACACAACTTATATTTTTAACATCCTCATACTAATATAATTTCCACGTAACACAAATTTAATAACGTGTACTTTTTACACTTTTAACATTTCGTTACAAATGGATTATTATGGCGTATTATATTTTTCCTGCAGTTGCTTTGTATAGACCGATTTGGTCAATAAAGAAAGCTGTTTTATCAGAAGTAACGAGTTTTTCTGTTGTTAATATGGCTTCTTTCTTTTGTAACAAGTCAAGATTAGAAATTACACCTTCTTTATATTTTAATTGTGTAAAATAAAAATCTTTTTGTTCTGCGTTGTAACTTTCAAGTGTTTTTTCGTATTTTTGATTGTCTAATTTTAAGTCACAGAGTGCATCATTTACTTCTTGAATGGCGGTTAAATTTGTTTTTTGGTAATTTTCTATAGCCTGTTTATATTTGTTTTTGTTTAGTTTGAAGTTTGCAATTTTGGATCCGCCTGTAAATAATGGAAGCATGGCATTTGCACCTAATAAAGCAACAGAGTTTTTCCAATTCATTTTTCTAAGAAAATCGGTTGAATTAAAGGAAATTAAACCTAATATATTAAATGTAGGCAAAAATTCTTTTTTTGCAGCCCTTACATCTAATCCTGTTTTAGCAAGCATTTTTTCTGCCGAAACGTAGTCGGGACGTGATGTTATTACATCAGTTTCGATATAATCCGGAATATTTTTATTTATATTTAAGTTATCAAAAGATATTCTTTCATAGTTAGTGCTATTTTCGGGACTGTCACCCGTAAGAACGGCAAGCATATTCAGCATACGCTCTCTTGCTTTTTTGAGCTCTATCATATCCGAATTTGATTTGATATATGCTTTTTGTGCACTAACTGTATCCGCAGTAGAAATAAGTCCTTCTTCATTACTTAATTTCATTAATTCATATATTTTTTTTCTGTCTTGAATTATTTGTTCTTGTATTTCTATAAGTTTATCCAATTTAACTATGTTATAGTATGTTGTTCCGACAGCACTTACAACGGATATATATGCGCTTCTTTCATTTTCTCTGGTTATTTCTATTAATTTATCCATTGATTTTGTTTTATCACGGTTTTTTCCAAACAAATCCAATTCATAATTAGCATATAAAGGTACGGAAATTAAGCCGTCCGAACTCGTTGAATTTGGCAATTTATATAATGCAGGTACTGCTCCTATGCCCAAAGACGGCATTTCATTTGCTCTCGTCAGATTTTTTTGTTCTGTCGTTTCTTCAACTTTTAATGTTGCTATTTTCAAGTCCTGATTATATTTTAGAGCTTTTGTGATGTATTCGGTTAAATAAGCATCATTTAAATTTTGCCACCAATCAATATTTACATAACCGCATATTGTTTGTTCGTCAGTTATTGGCTTTTTTGCTGCATACACTATAGTTGGTGTGATAGCTGTAATTATTGTTAATATTAATATATATGTAATAATTTTTTTCATTTCAAACCTCTTGAAAATAGTATATCATTATATTAATATATTTATGTGGTAAATGCAACATAGGGAAAAAACAACATAAATGCAAAAATTAATAAAAAAAGAAACCCAATATACTGATAGTATGTTTTTTCAAATAAGATTGACATCAAGATATCTTACATTAATGGGAAATCAAGCATTTGAAAAATTGAGTTTTCCTATATCGTTTGAGGAGTATATGATACTTGATACCATTGCTTATAATGAGGGAATTTGTCATAGAGATTTGGCGAAAATGCTGCTGCGTGACCGTTCTAATATAGGAAAGATTGCTGCAAGTCTTGAACAAAAAGAATTAATAGCAGTAATTCCGGATATAAGAAATAACAGAAGTATAAAAAAACTAAAGGTTACACCTTCCGGAATTGAGTTATGTAATAAAATGTACAAAAAATTAGAGCCTTACATTAATATTTTGAATAAAGAATTAAAAAAAGAAGAACAAGAGATGATATCAAAAAGCATGGAAAAATGCAGAAAAATTTTGGATGAAATTGTTGAAACCCAGATATAGAGGATGAACATGGACAAGAAGAAGTTAAAAAAAATCATACTTATAATATTTATAGTTGTATTAATAATTGCAGGTATTGCTTTTTATATTAATTCTACGCATTATCAAAGTACTGATGATGCATATATAGAAAGTGACTTAATACAAATAGCGCCGAGAGTTTCAGGACAAATTGAAGAAATTTATATAAAAGACAATCAAAGAATTAAAGAAGGCGATTTGATTGCTAAAATAGATGATTCTGATTATAAAGTAAAATATGAGCAGGCGCAGGCTAATTATGAAAAGGCACTATATTCTCAAAAAGTTGCAAAAGCTAGATTAGATGCCATTAATTCTGAAATTAAATCTGCCGAAAAAGATTTAAAAAGATATAAGAATTTGTATCAGGCAGGTGCTGTTTCTCAGCAGGTATTAGATAGTGCACAAACAAAATATGATAATACAAAAGCGAAATTACTCGCAGCTGAAGAAGATATATTGTCATCATCGAATAATAAGGTTGCTGATGCTAATTTGAAGGCGTTAAAGGCGTTGCGTGATCAGGCTGAATTATATCTAAAATATACGGAGATTGTTGCACCCAATGACGGAACTGTTACCAATAAAAATGTAGATAAAGGAAAATACGTTCAAGTAGGGCAGCCGTTATTTACTTTAGTAAGTGATAACATTTGGGTAGAAGCTAATTATAAGGAAAATCAGGTTGGTGCAATGAAACCCGGTCAGCCTGTTGAAATAAAAATAGATGCTTATCCCAAGAAAAAATTCAAAGGGAAAATAGACAGTATTCAAAGAGCATCAGGTGCTAAATCAAGTCTGTTTCCTCCTGAAAATGCGGTAGGTTCATTTGTAAAAATTGTTCAAAGAATACCTGTTAAAATAATATTTACTGAAGATATTGATACTGATGAATATAATATTGTTGCAGGTATGAGTGTTGAACCAAGAGTAAAAATTAAATAATACAAACAATAGGTTTTTAAATAATTAAACATTGCGTAAAACAACAACAAAATGATAATATAATATAGTTTTGCATAAAAAAGAGAAAGTTACACTAACTTTCTCTTTTTTTATGTATATAGCTTTTATTTATTATCTTTAGATAAGATTAAGTCAGATATTGCTTTACCGACTAAAACACCTGCACTAACAGCAACAAAAGTTTGTCCTATAGCTTTTAAAGCTGTTTTAGAAGTTTCAACGATTGCAGGATACATAGCTTTTGCATTATCAATTGCTTCTTTTACGTTAATTTGAGCAGCCATTTCTTCCTTGCCTGCTTTTTTGAGAATTTCAATTTCCTTTATTGCTGCATTTTGTGTTCTTTTGATAAAAGAATCTTGACCAAGTATAGCGTTTTTGCAAGCTGATTTTATTTCTTTTGGCAAAATAGCTGCTTGTAATCCTGCAGATAATAAACCCGCAGAAACTGCAGTTTTAATATTGTTTTGGGGTTCCATTCCGATTTTATTAACAGACATGCTCTTTCTCCGATTTGTTAATAATATATGTTGATTATAAAACTTATTATAAAAATTTTTGTCAATAAAATAAAAAATATTACCGGTTATTTACAATATTTATATTTTTTCTAAACATATTTCGTTTTTCATGACAGAATATAAATATACAGTTGAGGAATGAAGTTCATGTTAAATAAAAAAGTTAAGTCAATAGTTCTTGCTGCCGGAAAAGGCACAAGGATGAAGTCTAACTTACCGAAGGTTCTCCATACGATATTTAATAAGCCTCTATTGGGTTATGTACTTGATGCGGTCAACGGTATCGGGAATATAGATGATAATTATGTAATAGTCGGGCATGAAGCAGAACTTGTTGAGAAGTATGTAACTTCTAATTATGATAATGCAAAATGTATTCTTCAAGCTCCACAATTGGGAACAGGAGATGCGGTTAATAAAGCTGCTCCGTATATAAGCGGTTTTGACGGATATGTTATAGTTGTATGCGGTGATACTCCTTTAATTACATCAGAAACATTAAAGAATTTTATAGAATTTCACGATAATAACAGTGCAGATTTAACTGTAATGTCTGCTATATTTGAAAATCCCAAAAATTATGGCAGAATAATTCGTGATAGGAATAAAAAATTTGTTGCTATAGTTGAAGAGAAAGATGCAACTCCTGAGCAAAAGGCTGTAAAAGAGATAAATGCAGGTATATACTGTATAACTTGGAATAAAATATCAGAAGCATTAAAAAATCTAAAAAATAATAATGCACAAGGTGAATATTATTTGACAGATATTGTAAAATGGGCAGTTGCACAAAATTTAAATGTTCAATCGTATATTCTGGATAATAATGAAGAAATTTTTGGTATAAATTCCAAAGTACAATTGGCTGAAGCAACAAAAATTTTGAATAAAAAATCCGTAGTAAGATTAATGGAAAACGGAGTACAAATTGTTGATCCTGATTCAACATATATTTCTCCGGAAACAACAATAGGTGCAGATACATTAATATTACCAAACGTATATATAACTGGTAAAAATCAAATTGGTTTAAATTGTAAAATAGGACCTTTTGCTCATATAAGAGATGGTGCAACCATAGGGAATAATGTAAGGATAGGAAACTTTGTAGAGGTAAAGAAATCAGTAATTAAAGATAATACAAATGTTTCCCATTTGAGTTATATCGGTGATAGTGAGCTGGGTTCTCATGTAAATATAGGTGCAGGTACAATAACCGCAAATTATAATCCTATAACAAAAGTAAAAAGTAAAACAATAATAAAGGACGGAGCGAATACTGGTTCTAATTCCGTATTGGTAGCCCCCGTAACTGTAAATGAAATGGCATCTGTCGGTGCAGGAAGTGTTATAACTAAAAATGTAGAAGCATATTCTTTGGTAGTTACGAGAGCTCCGTTAAAGCAAATTACAAATTGGGTTAAAAACAAAATAGAACAACTTTCAGGAGGCAACAAATGATGGAATTGGAATTAGCATTTCCTCAAGGCGAAAAAACAATAAATCCAACGCATGATATAAAATTATTTGCAGGTCGTTCAAATATGAAATTAGCGGAAGAAATAGCCGAATATTTGGGTACAACTGTAGGACCGATGATTGTGAAAAATTTTGCCGACGGCGAAATTTATGTTCAGGTTCAAGAAAGTATAAGAGGCGATGATGTATTTATTGTTCAACCTGTTTGTAATCCTGTAAACGAAAACCTTATGGAATTGTTAATAATAATAGATGCATTTAAACGTGCAAGTGCAAAATCAATAACGGCAGTTATTCCATATTATGGATACGCAAGACAAGATAGAAAAACATCAGGCAGAGAAGCTATTACAGCAAAATTAGTTGCGGATTTGTTAACAACAGCAGGTGCAGACAGAATTTTAGCAATGGATTTACATACAGGACAAATTCAAGGCTTCTTTAACATCCTTGTTGATCATATATATGCAACTTCTGTAATAGTTGATTATGTAAAGACTTTAAACATTCCTCAAGAAGATTTGGTTGTTGTAAGTCCTGATATGGGAGGTGTTTCCCGTTCAAGATATTTTGCAAGACACATGAACAGTCCTATGGCAATTATAGATAAGAGAAGAAACCGTCATAATGAAGCTATAGCTGTAGATATTATAGGTGATATAAAAAATAAAACATGTATAATGTTTGACGATATTATAGATACTGCAGGAACAATTTGTGGTGCGGCTCAATTATTAAAAGAAAAAGGTGCAAAAGATGTATATGTATGTGCTACACACCCGGTATTTTCGGGTCCCGCACTTGAAAGACTTGAGAAAGCGCCTATAAAAGAAGTTGTAGTAACAAATACAATTCCTTTGAATAAAGCCTTTTTACCTGAGAAAATAACACAATTGAGTGTTGCTCCGTTATTAGGTGAAGCAATTTCAAGAATACATGATGGTGAATCTGTAAGTTCTTTATTCGGATTTGAAAAAGAATATGACCAGTAAAAGGTTTATCATTTAATAAGAGAACGGCTTAAAAAGCCGTTCTCTTATTATCGGGATATAACTAATTAAGATTTGTATAGAAATAGCCTGTTATATTTTTATTGTTAAAATATTTATAAGGTTAGGTATATAATGTCAAAGATTTTATTAGTTTCCGATAATAATAAAACAATTTCCGAAATAGAAAAAATAATTCTGCAGGAAGCCTATGAACTCATTACTGTTAAAAATGACGATGAGGCTGAGATTAATGTTCAAAACGGTAATGCAGATATAATTTTATTTGATTGTGATGTTAAAAATATAGATATAATAGCAGTAATTCGTAAATTAAAGTTAACACTTCAAACAAAAGATATTCGTTCGGTTATTCTTTTACCTGAAACTGAAGTAAATTATGATATTTTGAAATATACAAATTCATATATAACCCGACCTTTTGACAAAAACTTGTTTATTTCTACAATATCTTCAAATTTACAATTGAGAGAAACATTTAGGGTTCTGTCAAAAAATAATAATGATTTGGCTAAAAGCTTATACCAACTTAACGTATTATATACTACAAGTACGCAGCTGGCAGGTTCTTTAGATAAAACAAAGCTGATAGAGATAATGACCGACGGATTAGATCAAAGTTTATCGTTATCCTTGTGCTATGCATTAATTTTGAATGAAGCAGATGATATAAAATTAATTATAAAATCATTATTCCCTATTTCCCAAAGATTGGAAAATGCAATTAAATTAAGGGCATTGCTCAATTATAAAAATCTTTTTTCAATAAATCCTTCAATAGATGATATAGAAGTTGAAAAACATACAAAAGACCAGTATGGTGAGTATGATTTAAATGTTTTTAATCATGATAATCTTTTTGCACCAATAAATATAAAAGACAAATTTTACGGAATAATTGAAGTTTTTAGAGAAACAGATTTTACCCAGGATGACACAAAATGTTTTACAACATTGGTTAAACAAGTATCGTTGCCTCTTGAAAGTGCTATTTTATATGAAGAAATAAAAGAAGCAAATGAAAGACTTGCTAAATTAGAGAGAATGAAATCAGAGTTTATTTCAATAGTTTCACATGAATTAAAAACTCCGTTAACATCTATAAACAGTTCACTTGATATTATTTTGAAAGGTATGACTGGTGATAATATCAATGGTGCAACCGAAAAATTTCTTAATATAGCAAAAAGTAATGTCACAAGATTATCTGCAATTATTAAAGATTTATTGGATTTATCCAAAATAGAAGCAGGAAAAATGGATTTTGTATTTGCGAGAACAAATATAAATACACCTGTAGAAAATGTAAAAAATACGCTCGAAAGTATAGCAAAGGAACAAAAAATATCAATTAATCTTCATTTGGATAACTCACTCGAAATGGTATATATTGATACTCAAAGAATGGAGCAAATTTTAACTAATTTGATATCTAATGCAATAAAGTTTACTAAAGAAAACGGAGTGATAGAAGTTTCAACTTCAAGAATAACGGCGGAAGATATAAGAAATAATAAATTTTTTACATCATTGCCTGATATTATGAGTAGGGAATATGCTCAAATTTCCGTAAAGGATAATGGTATAGGTATAGCACCTGAAAATTGGAAAAAAGTTTTTGAACAGTTTAAACAAATAGAAAATTCACTAAGCAGAAAGTTTGGAGGTTCAGGGCTCGGACTTCCTATTGCAAAAAAATTAATGGATGCTCATAAAGGGTTTATATGGCTGGATAGTGAATTAAATAAAGGCACAACTTTCTATTTGGCAATACCTATAATGACTGATAAAGAGATATTTAAATTATCGCTTGAACAGGATATGCAAAAATCAAAACAAGAACACATGAATATAGCATTGATTTCTCTCTGTGAAAAAGTTGTTGAAGGAAAATCTTTTATAAATAAAATATTGACGGAAGATGTAATACGTAAAACTTCAAATTTTAGAGATTATGCAACAGAAGGAGAAGGAAGAAGATATTACTATTCTTATGCGGTAGATATGGATTCATTTGTATATGATTTTGAAGTAAGAAAACTGCAAACATTTATAAAAACTAATTCGGCAGAATATAAAGAATGTGATATATTATATTCATCGGCTCTTTATCCGCAAGATGGCGAAAGAATAGAAGATTTAATAAAAAAACTGAATTTATTTTCAAAAGGGGATATGAATGAAGAAAATATTGATAGTTGATGACGAAGCAGATATTATAGAAATTTTGCAATTTGTACTGGAAGCACAAGGGTATGAATGTATAACCGCCTTCGACGGAGAAGAAGGTTTGAAACTTGCAAGAGAAGCTAATCCTGATTTGATAATTCTTGATGTTATGATGCCAAAGATAAACGGTTATAAAATCAGCAGATTGTTAAAATATGATGCAAAATATAAAGATATACCGATTTTGATGATAACAGCACGTTCTCAGGAAGAAGATAAAGTAATTGGTGAAGAAACAGGTGCAGATGAATATATTACAAAGCCGTTTAAAGTGGATTACGTAGTTGAGAAAGTTAAAGAATATTTAGGGCAGCAAGATGGAAGCAGTAACCAATAAAACTCTTGAAAAATTAAAATATGATTTGGTGCGTGACGGGCTTGTAAGTTATGAGGATTTAGAAAAAGCCAATGAACTTGCACTATCTCAAAATGTTAATATAGGTTATATTCTGATAAAATCTAATCTTATAACAGAAGATGCACTTTTAAAATTTTTAGAAAATAAACTTCATATTCCTTATGTTGATTTAAAAGACTATGCTCTGGATATTAAATGTTTGTCATATATAAGCTTAAATGATGCACAAAAATATAAAATTATTCCCCTTTTTAAAATTGAAAATGTTTTAACAGTTGCAATGGCAGACCCATTGGATTTGTTTGCAATAGATAAAATTGTAGAAAAGACCGGTTGCGATATAGAGCCTGTTGTTTCAGCAGAATCACTTGTAATAAAAAAGATTGAGGAATACTATAAAAGCGATAGCTCAGTTGGGCAGATAAATATTGATAATTCTCAAGTAAAATTTGATTGGAGAGAAGAACTTCATAATGATGTGCTATCGGATGAACATATACAAATTTTAATAAGAGCCATTTTGAAACAAGCAATATTAAATAATATACATGAATTATTTTTTGAACATGTTCCAAACGGGTTAAGTGTTAATTTTCGAGATGGTATTAATATAGTAAATACGGGACAAATACCTTCTATATTAGTTGTACCTTTTATTTCTAAATTAAAAACATTATCTTCTCTTGATGCAAATGTATGTGAACTTCCTCAATTGGGGAAACTTGTATTTAAAGTGGATAGTATAGTTTTAACTGCAAGTATATCAGCATTTCCTACTATAAATGGTGAAAGAATTTCTTTAAAAATATATAAACCGCCAAAAACATTGAAGAAAATAGGATTTAGTGATACTCAAATTGCTACCGTAAAAAATGAGCTTGAAAAACCTGGTATAACACTTGTTTGCGGTGCATCTTTCGCCGGAAAAACTCATATTATATATTCAATATTATCAGATATTTCAAATTCAAATAAAAATATAATGACAATAGAATCAATATCAAAATATAATCTTGAAAAAGTCAATCAATGTGAGTTGAATGAAAATATCGGATTTAATATTGATAAAGCAATGAGATTTATTGAGTTTCAATCACCTGATATAATTTATTTTGAAGGTATAACGACAAAAAATGCATTGGATTATTTTAGTTCCTTAGTATTTAAGAATAAAGTACTGCTTACTGAATTTTTAGCGGATAATATGGCTGATTTGAATAAAAAACTCTCTTATAACGATTTTGAAATGTTTAAACCGTTAATTTCCTGTATAATTTTTGTTCATAATCAAGAACGTATTGAAGTTTTGGACAGCAACGATATTAAAAAATTTACCGGAATAAATTGAATTGTTAAATTGTTTCATTAAAAAGAAACATGAACAAATGTATATAAATAAAAAAATACAAAATTATAATTTAAGGATAAAACGGCTAGATTTGATATTTTTAAAAAAAGTCAAGTAAAAACAGATAAAATGAAGAAATATTAAGATAAATTTAAAAAATAATAAATTATTAGTTGACGGGAGATTATGTTTAACATAGACTTAAAATGCTAAGTAGCATTTTTATGTATTTAGGAATGGCGAGCTGAGCATACGAGGAACGAGAGTTCCGGTTTATGAAATATAAAGCTGTGGCATGATAAATATAAAAAGGAAACTAGCAGGTCAATCAGACAAAAGGAAGAAGAAATGAACGAAAGCAAGCAACAAAGAATGAGAATCTTCTTAAAGGCATACGATCATAAGTTGCTAGACGTATCTGCAAGTAAAATTGTAGAAGTAGTAAAGAGAACAGATGCAAGAGTAGTCGGTCCTGTTCCGTTACCAACAAAACGTCGTTTGTATTGTGTATTACGTTCACCTCACGTTGATAAGAAATCGAGAGAACATTTTGAGATGAGAATACACAAAAGAATTATAGACATCTATGATCCGACGCAACAAACAATAGAAGAATGTACAAGAATTGATTTACCTGCCGGCGTGGATATAAACATTGATATGAACCCATAATAAGGTTTAGATGACACATACAATTTAATAGAGGAAACTCCGATAAATTGAATGTGATCTACGAGGCAAGTAGAAGAACGTAGCGCTCACAAAAGAAAGGTGAAATATGACACTTGGAGTAATAGGCGAAAAACTTGGGATGACACAAGTATTTGACAAAGAAGGTCTTGCAATTCCCGTAACAGTTATAAAAGTTGATCCGTTAACAGTAACACAAGTAAAAACTGTTGATTCCGATGGTTATAATGCGATTCAAGTAGGTGTTGTACCTGCAAAGGAAAAACACTTAACAAAAGCAGAAATCGGACATTTTAAGAAAAACGGATTAGAAAATTTCAGACATTTACAAGAATTCAGATTAGACAATCCTGCAGATTATAAAGTAGGACAAAAAATAGATTTAAGTGTTTTATCTGAAGGAACGAAAGTAGATGTAACAGGAACATCAATCGGTAAAGGATTCCAAGGTACAGTAAAAAGATGGAACTTTGGAAGAGGACCAATGGCACATGGTTCAAAAAACCATAGAGAACCCGGTTCAATCGGTGCAGGTACAACCCCCGGTCGTGTAATTAAGGGTAAGAGAATGGCTGGAAACATGGGCAACGAAAGAGTAACTATTACAAAACTCACAGTAGTAAGAGTAGACAGTGAAAATAATTTGTTACTCGTAAAAGGTTCAGTACCGGGACCCGAAGGAAAATTAGTAACAGTTGTACCATCAAGAGTTAAATGGAACTAACTCAGAGTTCAATAAAAGGAAAAGAGATTATGACAAAAGAAGTTTCAATATTAAGTACAAGCGGAAAGCAAGTCGGACAAATTGCTCTTGATGAAAAAGTTTTCGGAGTAGAACCGAATTTGCACGTAATGCACATGGCATTAAGAAGACAATTAAATAATGCAAGAGGTGGAAATGCTTGTGCAAAAACAAGAGCAGAAGTATCAGGCGGCGGAAGAAAGCCATGGAAACAAAAGGGAACCGGTAGAGCAAGAGCTGGTTCAATCAGAAGTCCATTGTTTGCAGGTGGTGGTGTAGTATTCGGACCAAAACCGAGAGATTACTCCTTCTCAATGCCTCAAAAAGCAAGAAGATTAGCATTGAAATCCGCATTATCAGCAAGAATAGACAATACTGTTTTAGTTAAAGATTTTTCTGAAATAACAGAAGCTAAAACAAAAATGGTAGCTGAGTCATTAAAAGCATTAAAAGTAGAAGGCAAGATTTTAATTATTGCTAATACAAAAGCAGCAGAAAACGGACAATTGGAATTAGCAGCAAGAAATCTTCCGAATGTAAAAATTATTTTACCTTCAAATTTGAACGTAAAAGATTTACTTGAAGCTGATAGCTTGGTAATGACAGAAGCAGCAATATTAGAAATAACTGAGAGGTTATCGAAATAATGAGTACAATGAAGCAAAACAAAGAAAGATTATACGATATCATAAAGAGACCTATAATCACAGAAAAATCAATGACAGCAACAGCATTATCTCAATATACATTTGAAGTATTGAAAGATGCTACAAAAGTAGAGATAGCAGAAGCAATTGAGTTAGCTTTTCCGGGAAGAAAAGTTAAAAAAGTAAGAACGGTATACATGCCGTCACATGCAAAAAGAGTAGGGTATTCGGTTGGCAGAACACAATCCAGTAAAAAAGCCATTGTAACAATCGAAGGTGATCCTATAGAAGAATTAGCAGGAGTATAGACCGATGGGTATAAGAAAGATAAATCCAACATCTCCGGGACAAAGAGGTATGACAAAAAGTGATTTTGCGGAAGTAACAACTTCAACACCTGAAAAGTCATTACTTCAACCTATAAGAAAAAAGGCCGGAAGAAATAATACAGGTAGAATTACATGCCGTCATAAAGGTGGTGGACACAAACAGGCTTACCGTGTAATTGACTTTAGAAGAGAAAAATTCGGTATTCCTGCAGTAGTTCAAACAATTGAATATGATCCAAACAGAAACGTAAGAATTTCATTAGTATGTTATGCAGATGGCGAAAAAAGATATATTTTAACACCTCACGACTTAAAAGTAGGAGATAAAATCGTATCAGGACCTGAAGCAGATATACAGGTAGGAAATGCAGTTCCGTTGGAATTAATTCCATTAGGTACAGTAATTCACAATGTAGAATTAATACCTGGACGTGGTGCAAAATTAGTAAGAACAGCAGGTGCCGGAGCACAGTTAATGGCTAAAGAAGGCAACTATGTAACTATAAAGATGCCAAGTTCAGAAATGAGAATGATAAGAAAAGAGTGTTTAGCAACAATTGGCGTTTTAGGAAATGCTGAGTTTAAGAACCTTAAAATCGGTAAAGCAGGACGTACACGTCACTTAGGTATCAGACCTACGGTACGTGGTGTAACAATGAACCCTTGTGATCACCCACATGGTGGTGGTGAAGGTAAAACTGGTCCGGGCGGAAATCCAAAGACACCTTGGGGTAAACCAGCATTAGGTCGAAAGACAAGAAGAGTTAAAAAAGCATCTGGCAAGTTAATTGTTAGAGCAAGAAAACGCTAATAAAGGAGATAATTAATGACACGTTCACTAAAAAAAGGTGCATATGTACACGATTCTTTAAAAGCAAAGATTGATAAATTAAATGCTAACGGAGAAAAGAAAGTAATCAAGACATGGTCAAGAGCGTCTATGATTACTCCTGAAAATCCTAATATGGTAGGACACACAATAGCTGTATATAACGGTAAAACTCACGTACCGGTATTTATATCAGAAAATATGGTAGGTCACAGATTAGGTGAATTTGCACCGACAAGAATGTTTAGAGGCCACGCAGGGCAAGATAAAACAGCGAAAAGGAAATAGATTATGGAAGCTAAGGCAAAACAAACAAATATAACAATGCCGGCAAGAAAATTACGCAGAGTAATTAATCTTGTAAGAGGCAAATCAGCAGCAGATGCTTTAAGCATGTTGAAATTTATGCCATATTTTGCAGCTCGTGTAGTTGAAAAAAACATAACTGCGGCAGTGGCTAATGCAACAGAAAAGTTCGGTGGAACAGCAGAATCACTTAAAGTTTCTGAAATATATGCAGATGAATCAAGAACATTAAAAAGAGGTAAAGCGAGAGCTCAAGGCAGAATGTATGCAAGAGTTAAACGCACATCTCATTTAACTGTTAAAGTAACAAATGAAGCAAAATAGAAGGTAATAAGAAATGGGACAAAAGACACATCCAACCGGATTCAGAGTAGGTATAATCCAACCTTGGTTTAGCACTTGGTTTGCAAAAAAAGATTATCCTGAATTCGTAGCAGAAGATAATAAAATCAGAAAATTTGTTAAAAAGAAACTCTATGCTGCAGGAATCTCAAGAATATTAATTGCCAGAAAAGCTCAAAATGTTACTGTAACAGTAGTAACAGCTAAACCTGGTGTAGTAGTCGGAAGAGGCGGACAAGGTATAGAAGAATTAAAAGCAGCGGTATCAAAATTAATCAATAAGACGGTTACAATCGATGTTGTAGAAGTTGCAAGAGTTGATGTTGATTCACAATTAGTAGCAGAATCTATAGCACTTCAATTGGAAAAACGTATTGCATTCAGAAGAGCAATGAAACAAGCAATGCAAAGAGCAATGAGAGCCGGTGCTCAAGGTATAAAAGTTATGGTATCAGGAAGATTGGGCGGAGCTGAAATCGCACGTTCTGAATGGGCAAAAGAAGGAAGAATTCCTCTACAGACATTAAGAGCAAATGTTGATTATGGTTTTGCGGAAGCAGATACTATAATGGGTAAAATTGGTGTTAAGGTATGGATTTTCAAAGGTAATTTAATGCCCGGAGAAATGGCAGATCAAAACATCAAGGCTAAAAAAGCTGGCGCTAACAATTTTGAAGAAAAACCGGTTGGCGGCAGAAGAAAGAAAAAAGCAGCTGTACAACCCAAAGCAGAAGCTGCAGAAACAGAAGAAAACCAGTAAGAAACAATGAAATTAGGAGCGAAAAACTATCATGTTAATGCCCAAGAAAACTAAATATCGTAAAATGATGAAAGGCAGAATGAAGGGTCATGAAACCAGAGGAACACAATTAGAATTGGGTTCATACGGACTTCAGACACAAGATCCTGCATGGATTACGAGTAGACAAATAGAAGCAGCAAGACGTGCTATGACTCGTGAAATAAAAAGAGGCGGAAATGTTTGGATAAAGATATTCCCCGATAAACCAATCACAAAGAAACCTGCTGAAACTCGTATGGGTTCAGGAAAAGGTAATCCGGAATATTGGGTAGCGGTTGTAAAACCTGGCAGAATTCTTTTTGAATTAGATTATCCGCAAAGAGAAGTAGCTATTCACGCATTGGAATTGGCTGCTCAAAAACTTCCAATCAGAGTAAAAATTGTTGAGAAGACAGGTGAATAACTATGAAAATTGAAGATATCAAAGAAAAATCAGTTAGTGAGTTAAACGAATTAATTGTTGATTCAAAAAAACAGATGTTCGATATAAGATTCAAAAAACACACTAACAAATATGAAACCGTAACAGATATGGGAAAAGCAAATTCAGAAATGAAGGAGTTAAGAAAGACCATAGCAAGAGCAAAGACGGTTTTAAATCAAAAAAAATCAGTATAATAAAAAATGAGGTCAAATTAAAATGCCTAAGAAGGAAAAACAAGGTGTTGTAGTAAGCAACAAAATGGATAAAACAGCAGTTGTAAAGGTTGCTTCATATAACCAACATCCTAAATATAAGAAAATCATTGAAAAGACTAAGAATTACAAAGCACATGATGCATTAAACGAATGCAGCGAAGGTGATATTGTAAGAATAGTTGAATCAAAACCGATTTCAGGTGACAAACGTTGGGTTGTTTCCGAAATAGTAGAAAAAGTAAAATAACGAACAAGTAAAAGTAATTTCAAAGGATGAAATAAAATGATACAGCAAGAGACAAGATTACAGGTAGCAGATAATACAGGTGCTAAAGAATTGTTATGTATCCGAGTAATGGGTAGTTCTAACAAGAAATATGCGCATGTAGGAGATGTTATCGTAGCAGCGGTAAAGGATGCTACACCTAATATGGCTGTAAAGAAATCTGAAGTTGTAAAAGCGGTTGTTGTCAGAACAAAAGCTGACATCAAAAGAGCAGACGGCAGTGTAATCAGATTTGATGAAAATGCAGCAGTTATTATAAATAAAGACGGTAACCCGAGAGGTACTCGTGTATTTGGACCGGTTGCCAGAGAGCTTAGAGATAAAAACTTTATGAAAATAATTTCTCTTGCTCCGGAAGTAATTTAGGAGAATAAGCGATGAGAAATAAGAAACCGGTTGAAACACACCCAATACATGTTAAGAGCGGAGATAAAGTTGTAGTTACATCAGGTAAAGACAAAGGAAAAGTAAGCTCCGTAAAGAAGGTTATAACATCAGAAAATAAAGTAATTGTTGAAGGTGCAAATATCGTAACAAAAGCACAAAAGGCTCAAGGTGGAAACCAAGGCGGATTAATAAAAGTAGAAGCTGCAATGGATTCATCAAAAGTTATGTTATATTGTCCTGCTTGTGAAAAAGCAACAAGAATCAAATATGATGTTGTAGACAATAAAAAAGTTCGTGTTTGTAAAAAATGCGGAGAAAAATTAGACTAACGGATACAAATCCGCCAATAAAGGTAAGCAAGTATGGGTATTCCGAGAGGGAATACATTCTACGAGAAGGAAAGAAAAATGACAGTAGTAACAAAGAATTTAAAAGCAAAATATGAAGAAGACGTAAAAAAAGTTCTTCAAGAAGAGTTCAAATATGAAAATGTTCATCAGATACCGAAATTAAGCAAGATTGTTTTAAATATGGGCGTTGGTGAAGCATGTCACAACTCAAAGTTAGCAGAAACGATTGTTAATCAATTAACAAAGATTGCAGGACAAAAAGCATTATCAACGAAAGCAAAGAAATCAATAGCTGCATTCAAATTAAGAGAAGGTATGCCTGTTGGTGCAATGGTTACATTAAGAGGCGAAAGAATGTATGATTTCTTGCAAAAATTAATATGCGTAGTTCTTCCAAGAATTCGTGACTTTAGAGGCGTAAGCTCAAAGAGTTTTGATGGCAGAGGAAACTATACATTAGGTTTAAAAGAGCAGTCATTGTTCCCTGAAATTTCATTTGATGAACTTGATGCAGTTCATGGTATGAACGTTTCAATCATAACGACTGCAAATACGGATGAAGAAGCAAGAGCTTTATTGAAAGCACTTGGAATGCCATTTAAAAAATAATAAAAGGAGTATACAAACGTGGCTAAGAAAGCAATGATAAATAAAGAGCAAAGAAGAGAAGCTTTAGCAGCTCAAGGCAAATACCCGAGAGTAAGACTTCATAACAGATGTTCAATCTGCGGACGTCCTCACGGATTTCACAGAGATTTTGGTATTTGCAGAATCTGCTTGAGAAAGATGGCTCATCAAGGTTTATTACCCGGTGTAGTTAAAGCTAGTTGGTAGTGGATTGTACGACAGCCGACAGGCTTTTGTAACGAATCTCAAACCTAACTTTGCTATACTGCCTGAGTAATTTCAAGTAAGTAGTAAAAGATAAAGGAAGAAATAATGAATACAGATCCAATAGCAGATATGCTAACAAGAATCAGAAATGCTAATATGGTAGCTTTAACTGAAGTAGACATGCCAAGTTCTAAATTAAAAGTAGAATTAGCAAAATTATTAAAGTCGGAAGGATATGTTGAAGACTATGCTGTAGAACAAAAAGAAGGCAGCGTTTTCAAAACATTAAAGATAACATTAAAATATGATGAAAAATCAAAACCTGTAATATCAAACTTAAAAAGAGTTTCAAGACCGGGTTTAAGAAATTATTGTAAAGCAAAAGATATACCACAAGTTTTAGGCGGTATGGGCATAGCAATAATTTCAACAAGTAAAGGTTTATTAACCGACAGAAAAGCTAAAAAAGAGAATGTTGGCGGTGAAATTCTTTGCTACGTATGGTAGTGAGATTTTGACGACAATTCAATATAGCAAACAAAGACACTGAGTAAGTAAATAATATAAATTGGAGATAAAGAAATGTCACGTATAGGTAAATTACCTGTAGAAATCCCAGCAGGGGTTGAGGTAAAAATAGATGGACAAACATTAACTGCAAAAGGTTCATTAGGAACAGAGACAGTTACTATTCGTCCTGAAATAAAAATGGAATTAAAAGGTAATACAGTAGTATTAACAAGAGAAAATGATGATAGAAAATCACGTTCTTTACATGGTTTATCAAGAACATTAGTTTCAAATGCTGTACACGGTGTAAAAGACGGATTCACAAAGAAACTTGAAATCGTTGGTGTTGGTTATCGTGCAGCAATGCAAGGTAATACATTAAACTTAGCATTAGGATATTCACATCCTGTAGATATTCCTGCACCTGAAGGAATAAAAATCACAGTTGATCAAAACACAAAAATTACAATTACAGGTGCTAATAAACAAGCGGTAGGTGATATTGCTGCATTAATCAGAAGCAAGAGACCACCTGAAGTTTATAAAGGCAAAGGTATTAAATACGAAGGTGAACACATCAGAAGAAAAGCCGGAAAGACAGGTAAGAAATAGCGGTTTTTCCGTAGGCTGACCAAGAGAAGCGAAGGGAAGCCGAATAAATCGAGAACCGAAATGACGGGAGGCGAATGCCGAAGGAGTGACAGGTTCGAGAGAAGGAAAAAACAAGAAGCGGTTTTTCCGTAGGCTGACCGAGAGAAGCGAAAGTATAAGAGTCAGTAAACAGATATAAATAGTATAAGAAAGCCAATATAAACCCTTGATTGTATTTCTGTAGGACGGAGTTGAGGCAGAGCCGAACGAGTCCGAAGATGTGAGGGCAAGGTGAGTGATAAGCGATAGCGAAAAGAACCACTAGACCTAAAAAAGGAATACAAAGTAAATCAAGAAGGTTTGGGTGAAAGGAAAGAAAAATGATAAAACAAACAAACAAAAAAGAAGCAACACAAAAACGTCACAGAAGAATAAGAGCAAAATTGTCAGGTACAACAGAAGCTCCACGTTTAGCAGTATATAGAAGTACAAAACATATTTATGCTCAAATCATAGATGATGTAAAAGGCGTAACAATTGTATCAGCTTCTTCTATTGATAAGGATTTAAGAAAAGACTTAAATCATGGCGGCAACATTGAATCTGCAAAAGCAGTAGGTGAAGCTATTGCAAAGAAAGCATTAAAAGCAGGCGTAAAAGATGTTGTATTTGATAGAGGCGGATTCTTGTATCACGGAAGAGTTGAAGCATTAGCAGATGCAGCAAGAGAAGCCGGATTAAACTTCTAATTAAAAATATAAATTGCTATAAAGAGAAACATTTAATATTGAATGTTTCTCTTTTTTTTATTAATAAATGGTTAGATTATTACTTAAATATATTCTTAAATATATTCTTAAATATATTCAAAATGGTACCATAACAGTATTTGACCAGTTTTGTACAAAGTTATAATAACCAAAAAAATAGCCGATTGGCTAACAAAAAAATAGACAGTAGATTAATTTAAAAAGATTATAAAATAAGTTAAAATAATAATGGTTATTTTATTTATATTTTTAATGCAAATATAAATATCGTATAAGACAGGAAAGTGAGAGAGTTAGTATTAATGGGGAATTTTGATGAAGCAAAACATCCAAGGGATGAGCAAGGAAGGTTTACATTAAAAGGTGGTGTATCCCAATCAGTAATTAATGATGATTTAGAGAAAGAAAAAATGGAAAGGAGGGCAGATATATTATATCCTTCGATGAAAGATATTGTGAGGAAAAATACTCAATTTTATTTTGATAATATAGGACTGGGGTTAGGGACGAATTATAATATTGAAGATATAATGTTTCCTTCAATGAATGAAGCTGAACCTGTTAGTGAAAGCAAAATAGATGAAGGTATTATTGAAAAGCCGATTGATTCAGGTGTAAATATAAAAAAGGAAATACCGGCTAAGACGGTACAACCTTTAAAGAAGCAAACAAATGTAAAAACACCTAAAAATACAGTTAAGGTTTCTAATACAAAGCAACAGGCAACAAATAGTCATGCACCGAATAAAAAAGGGGCATTATTATTGTTGGGGTTTGATTCTGATAAATATGTATTAAATGGGAATGAAATATCACCTGTGAGAAAAAAGCCGGCATCTATACCTGCTGATATATTAGCGCAGCGCAAAGAACAAAATAAACAGCAGCGTGAAATATATTTAAATAGCAAGGACTCACGTATTTATCAGTATGGTGTTGATAATGTAGATGATGATATGGTTAGAAGAGGCGAATATTTGATTGGTCGAGAAGCTGCTGAGAATTTGTATATGTCAAAAGCAGAAACATATATGAATACTGAGTATGCAAGGAAACATAAAATATATAATAATTATAAAGAAGCACCTGTTATATTGAAAAATTATATGAAAGAGAAAATTATAGGACAAATAGGCAGAGACAAACTTGAAACAACTAAGGGTATATATATAGATAAAAATTCCGAGTCGTCAAAGAAATTGGCAAAAACATTATTAAAACATAATGATTTTAAAGAGAAATTAAGAAAATATGAACAGGCTATGTATCATAATTTTTCTGTAAATGACAGTATTTATTTTAAAGATAACAACTGGCAAAATGCGATAGGTAATGCCGATATAAGGAATATGCACATAAATAAAAAAGGTGATGTAGACTTATATATAACGGATGTTTATGATTTTAATGATGGAGAACAAGGTATTGTTTCAATAGGCAGAGACAGGCAGGATAAAGGAGAAATAATACCGTATTTTTCTATATACCATGTTGTGATTCCTTATAAAGACGTGAAAGAAAGTTTATTAGATAAATGATAGGAAATTAATCAAATGAACATACGATATCCCAAACTGTTACAGACAAATAAAATCATGACAAAAATCGAAAATATAATATTGTATACCATATCAACAATATTATTTACGATAGTGTTTATAAATGGCTGTAGTGTTGGGGCTTATAGATATATTTCTGATTTTTTGTATGGTTTATCTATATTCTTTTTTATAATATATTTACCAGAAATTATTATTATTTTGATAAATTTTATATTACAAAAATTAAAAGTAGAAAATAAAATAATTTTAATAA
>JAFUEV010000015.1 GCA_017470245.1 bacterium
TTAATCATTTTCCTGCGGCAGAGTGCCACATCGACAAGCTATTTGTTATTTAATTGTCATTCTTTAACTTTCGAGTGTCGCTGCGCCGGATGTTGACTCTAGGTCAACCCTCTCGGAAAATGATACTTAATCATTTTCCTGCGGCAGAGTGCCACATCGACAAGCTATTTGTTATTTAATTGTCATTCTTTAACTTTCGAGTGTCGCTGCGCCGGATGTTGACTCTAGGTCAACCCTCTCGAAAAATGATACTTAATCATTTTTCTGCGGCAGAGTGCCACATCGACAAGCTATTTATTTTCTATTGTCAATTGAACAACATATCCATAATATTATGACAATGTTATTTCGTCAATATTTTTAACGATTTTGATTTATATTCAATTTTCAAATAAAATAAATCTATGAATTACATTTGGTATTTTTTAATTATTATATCCATCGTTTTTGGGGCTAAAAACGGAACTCTGAATGAAGTCGCTAACGCAATATTTTCAGGTACGGAATCTGCTGTAAAAATAGTTTTAACATTACTGGGTATTATGACTTTTTGGCTTGGCATAATGAAAATAGCCGAAAAATCAGGTATTGTTGAATTTTTATCAAAAATTCTTAATCCGATTGCTAAACGTATTTTTTCTGAATTACCTAAAGATAGCCCTATTATAGGCGATGTAGCAATGAATTTCTCCGCAAATGCCTTAGGTCTGGCTAATGCAGCAACTCCTATCGGAATAAAAGCAATTGAAGGTATGCAAAAATTAAATAAAGAGAAAGAAAGCGCCTCAAATTCTATGTGCATGCTTTTAGCAATGAACACTGCCGGTTTTCAACTTATTCCGGCTACAGTTATTGCAATATTAGCCGCAAACGGCAGCACTTCACCAACAGAAATTATTGTTCCTACTCTAATTGTTACAAGTACCGCATTTATTTCCGCTATTTTAATTGCAAAGTTCTTCCAAAAAGTTTTCCCTCCTCAAATAGAAAAGGAGGCTGATAATGCCGATTAAAGAATTTATTGATGTACTTTCATTATGGGCTTTACCTGCTATAATTTTAATTATTCTTACAGTTGCAATAATAAAAAAAGTGCCTGTTTATGAAGCCTTTATTGAAGGTGCAAAAGAAGGAGCAAAAGTCAGTTTCAATATTATTCCGTATCTCGTTGCTATTATAGTTGCAGTTTCTATGCTTAGAGCATCAGGTGCTATTGACTCACTCGCAAATCTCTGTTCTGGTATATTAACCAAAATACATTTACCTGCAGACGTTTTACCTCTTGCGTTTGTTCGTTCACTTTCCGGAAGTGCTGCAATAGGAGTCTTTTCTGATATCGTACAACACAATGATATAAATTCATACACAACTAAACTCTCCGCTATTATGATGGGATGTTCGGAAACAACTTTTTATGTTTTAACTGTTTATTTTGGTGCAGTTGGTATAAAAAAATACAGATATGCACTATTAACTGGTATCTCGGCTGATATTATCGGGATTATTATGTCTATTGTTATTGCACGATTTTTCTTTATGTAACTTTAATTGCCAAAATCTTTTATTTATTGTCTAATAAAATTATGGATATTACCGTTAAAAAAATTAATGCATTAAAGGGTTCAATCGAAATACCCGCAGATAAATCTCTTACACATAGAGCGTTTATGTTTTCCTCTCTTACAAAAGGGAAATGCAAAATTTCTAATTATTCAAAAGGTGCAGATTGTCTTTCAACACTTGAAATTATTAAACAATTAGGCTGCACAGTTAATTATATAAACGAAAAAGAACTAATTATTGATGCATCTAAAGCATTAACAGAACCATCAATGCCGTTAAATTGCGGAAATTCTGGCACAACAACAAGATTAATGGCAGGTATACTTGCAGGTCAACCATTTGATTGCAAACTATTCGGAGATGAGAGTCTATCAAAACGTCCAATGAAACGTGTTATTGCCCCGCTTGAGTTAATGGGCGCAAAATTTATTCATAATGATTTTAAGCTACCAATTGAAATACAAGGTTCTCAATTACACGGAATAGATTATAACTCACAATTAGCATCCGCACAGGTAAAATCTTGTATCCTCCTTGCCGGACTTAATGCAGAAGGAACAACAACTTATACGGAGCCATACAAATCACGAAATCATACCGAACTTATGCTTGAATATATGGGCGCAAATATAACCACAGAAGGCAATAAAGTTTCCGTGCAGAAATCACAACTTAAACCTGTTGATTTTAAAATATGCGGTGACATATCTTCTGCAGCTTTCTTTATAGTTGCTGCACTAATAGTACCTGATTCGGATATTATAATAAAGAATGTCGGAATTAATAAAACACGCAGAGGAATTATAGATATTTTACAAAAAATGAACGGCGATATAACTCTTTTAAATAAAAGAACTATAGCAAATGAAGAAATCGCGGATATTAGAGTAAAATATTCAAATTTAAAAGCAACAACAATTCAAGGTAGTATAATTCCTGCATTAATTGATGAAATTCCGGTTTTGACAGTTGCCGCAACTCAAGCAGATGGCACAACGATTATAAAAGATGCAACTGATTTAAGAAATAAAGAAGCAGACAGAATTACATCTGTTGCTACCGAATTAAAAAAACTTGGCGCCAATATAGAAGAACAACCTGACGGCTTTATTATTCAAGGGAAAACGGAACTGTCAGGAAACTGTGAAATAGAATGTTACCACGACCACAGAATTGCTATGAGCAGCTTTGTTGCAGGTTTGATATGCAAAAAACCCATCAAAATTAATCAATTTCAATGGGTTAATATATCTTTTCCTGAATTTCTAAATTTAATGAACAATATTATTTCATATTAGAATTTTGCGGATATTTTATATATGTATTTCCGTTTTCATCATAGTTAAAGTTTATATATATTTTTTCACCTTTATAATCTTCAGGCGGAATTTGGAAGCTGTTTATGTTTGTCAATGCCAAAGAAACTGAATCATCCAAACTATCATTATATGAACGATTTACAACACGTTTTACATCAATAATACCTTCTTTATTAATAGTAAATACAACTGTTGTCGTACATAATTTTTTACCATTGGGTTTTATCATTGATTTATCCCATTTACGGTCAAATTCATTTCCAATGTCTTTTAAATAATCTCTTAAAACAGGAGAAATAGTTTTAAAAGTTAAATTTAAAACCGGCAAATTTGCAAGAGGGTCACTCTTTTTAAATGCCGATGGAACTGAATCATCCCAAAAAGTATCAACACTAGGCATTTTCGCAGTAGCTTGAGCTACATTTTCATTTACTTTAGCTAATTTATGTTTTTTATGCGGAGGCAAAACAAAAACCAAAACACATAATACTATAATTACTCCTAAAGCAATAAAGGACTTTTTCTTTTCTTTTTGAGTTTCAAAATATTCTGTTGCCTCTTCTGGAGTCATTTTTCTCTTTTTCTTTGCAGGAGGCGCACTTGGAGGTATTAATTCTTCATCTCCATATCCGTATGAAACACTTGTTGAAGTCGAATACTCTTCATTTCCTTCTGTTTCTTCTTGCTCGTCTTCTATTTCTTCAAATGAATCATTCCCACAATCGCAGAATTCAGGATATTCATCAAATTCTTTATGACATTCAGTGCATCTGTACATTATTTATTTTCCTTTATAATTAAAAATCTTTATCTACTTTTTCCATAAGTTCTTCTCTTATTATGATTTCATATTTAGTATTACCTAACATTGTTGTTTCCATAATAAGAATTGCTGTAGGAAGTAATGCAGCAATGAAACTTAATACCATACCCATTACGTCACCACCCATTACACCGATAAAATATGATGCGTTCATTGATACTTCAATAAATACAACACAAAGTGCAATTATAAACCATTTTTTTGCTTCTTTTTTCAAGTTTTTACTACTTTCAACACCGTGAAGTACAACTCCATGCTGGTTATAGTCACTAAATCCATCCTGTTTTATTACGTTAGAACCTAGAACTCTTTTTGTTGTTGCAAATGAAGTTGCAAAACAGTGGAAAGCAAATATAATCATAAACATTGCTAACACAAGGAATATCGGTGAAAATTTAAACCCTTCAGCAAGTCTTATCCAACCTGCAGCTTCAGGGAAACATTCAGCCAATGTTTGTGAAACACCATAAGCCAAGAACGGAGCGGTAATTACACCCAAACCATATTCTAAACCTGCTTTAATTTCAAGGTTAAAAATCTTATTACTTATATCTTTTAATTTCTTTCTTGTAATATTATTTACAAAAAGTTGAATCCATTGTTGATAATCTTTTACAACAGCTTGAAAATCTTCTCTGCTTTCATAACTATCAAGTTCTTCACCGCTTTCAGCAATGATATTCTTAGTAAATCCGGCAAATATACCAAGGAATATACATAAGAATGAACATAATAACAACATTTGAGGAATTAATACAGGTAAAGCGTATGTATGGTTCAATAATTCAGCTAATGAGAATACTATTACACAAATATATACACCACCTGAAGTTAATAAGCAGGATCTCTGTATTAATACTGATGATGCAGAAACATTTTTCTTTGCTTTATTCTGCAACATTAAGAATTGTCCTTGTTTCAACAACAAAGTAACAATAATAAATGATATTGAAGCTAAGAATAATACTTTATTTTGCAATTGACCATTTAATGAATCAAGTCTTATGATATCCTTCAAAATATAAGCCATTGCAATAGGAACAAAAGCAATTAAAATGTTTAAGAAACTAAGCATAACCTCATTCTGAGAAAGTTTATTTCTTAAATAATTTGATTTATATGCTATTTCTTTTGTTATTAAAGCTCTTCTTCTTTCTATATCAGCTTTTTTTCTGTCTATTTTAATTTTTGTTTGAGCACCAACACCTTTACCATACAAGGTTTCAATATCTTGTTCGTTAAGTTCTTCGTCCTCAATCATTGTAATTGTTTTTTTACTTTCGGCTTTTTTAATTTTTTCAGCACTTTTTCTGTTTGCAAGTTCTAATGAACCTGAAACTATTTTTGGATTTGTACCGCCTGCTGTAATTTTTATACTAATAAATTCATCACTATCAGAAATCATCAACTTACATAAAGAACCAATTTCAATTGTTTTACCGATAGGTTGACCTCTAAATAAAACCTTATCACTTCTAAAATTGTTGACTATGTGCCATTTCCCGGCATCTGTTTTTTGAAGAGATAAAATCAAATCAAAACCCAAATCCAATTTATAGTGACATCCGGGGGCAGAGCCTATATTTATAACGTTAGTAGAGTCATTAAATGTTTTTTCGTTATTTTTAGATGAAATTATTACTGTCATGTTAATCCTCTATCTTCCTACTGCTTCCATAAATTTTCTTACGGCTAAGTCTACATTTTCTTCTGAAGCCATTATTAAATGTTTCTCATCCATAACCGGCAATAATGTTTGTCTAACAGTATCCAATTTTTGAGGATGAGCATATAAAAATGCTAATGTTAAATCAGGTACATATTTTAAAGTATTTTTGATATTTGAAGGCAATGTATTCCAGTTTATTTGTCTTAAAATATCACCTTCATTTTCTAAATCACCTAATATGATAATTGCGGGTTTATAGCCTTGTTCTTCATATCTTAAAGCATCTCCGATTGCTTTCTTTAAAGCTAAACCGTATGCGGTACCATAACTTTTTTCATCATAAGCACCACGCTTCTTCATTGCTTCTTTTATTTGAGGCAATTTATGCGGATTTCCGTTATATATATTATAAGTATCCTCTGATACTATATATATCAACGCATGATCTTCCGAGTCTAACCTTTTTGATATTCTCAATATCAACTGTTCCTGATCATTTTGCAATGACCTGTTTGATGCTGATATATCAAGTAAAAATATTGTTGCTACTGGCTTAAATTCAGCCAAATCCATATTTGCAAACATTACATATAGCGCTTTCGCAACAAAGAGCACTAATAACAATACTAATCCTAATGTACAAGTTCTTTTAAACATACTACTTCTCGAAACTACTAATTAACATAAGAATTGTATCATATTTTTTTTATTTTATGCAAGTTGTTTATTTTTTTAAAACTCCAAAAATCAGGGTGTAATAAAGCCAAAAATGGTATTAATTCAAGACGTCCGATTAGCATATTCAAAATAAATATTATTTTTGAAATCGTATGTATGGAGGAGAAATTTCCCATAGGACCTACTATTCCAAATGCAGGACCTACATTCCCCAATGAAGCTATAGCAGATGTAACACCTACAACAACATTTTGTTCTGTATACACAAGTATAACAGCACTAATTGCAAAAATAGCATAATAAAATATCACAAATGATATCATTTGTTTTACGTTATCTTCACTAATAATAGTTCGATTTATCTTTATCGGATAAACACCATTTGGATGGTATATTTTTGATACTTGACGTTTTAAATATTTAAAAATAAATATAAGTCTTAAAAGTTTTAGTCCGCCTGATGCAGAACCAATTGATGCGCCACAAAACATTAATAAAAACAACAATAATTTTGCTCTTAAATTCCATTCATTGTAGTCCGCAGAAACAAATCCCGTTGTCGTTATTATTGATACTACCTGAAAGAATGCCTGTTCAAATGCTTCTTTTATTCCGTATATATGATGAGCTATCAAGGTGACAGCTATAAACAATGTAAATAAAAGAACTATAACAAAATATAATTTAAACTCATCATCTTTAAAAAGTGCCATAAAATTACGTTTAACATATATTTTATATTGCAATGCAAAGTTCATTCCGGATAGGAACATAAATACGGCAATTGTCCATATAAATTTAGGTTGTCCATATTGCATTATACTGTTTGCAGCAGGAGAAAAACCCCCACCTGATAAGCTTGAACAAGAATTACAAATAGAATCAAAAACCGGCATTCCCATATATATCAGCAAAAATATTTCAAGCAAGGTTAATACAAAATATATTTCCCATAATGCTGCTGCCGTTTGGCGTATTCTGGGAGTAAGTTTACTTTCCGTCGAACTTGCCCCAGGAGATTCCGCAAAAAACATTTGTCTTCCTGCAATTGCAAATTGAGGTAAAATTGCAATAAATAATACCAATATTCCCATACCGCCTAACCATTGGCTAAAAGAACGCCAAAAGAACATTGTTTTCGGGAATATTGAAAAATCAGACAATACCGTTGCACCTGTAGTTGTTACACCTGATGTTGCTTCAAACATTGCATCTATAGGTTTTAAACCGAAATAAATAAAAGTTATTGCTGATAATATTGCAAATAAAATCCATGATAATAAAACGACTGCAAGAGTTTCACCACGGTTAATATTATTAAACTCTTCTCCGCTTTTTTCTCCACCCCTAAACACTCTGCTCAACAGATATGATAATGCAGAAGATACGACAAAAGGCTGATATGCATCAAACTCTTTAAAAATCAAAGCAAAAATAACAGGTACGAGCATTACTACCGAAAGGTATTTTAATATTAAACTTACAGTATTAAAAACATATCTGAAATTCATTATTATGTACCTTTTTTAAAATAGTTAAGAATTATATCTGCATTTTCTTGTGTTGTAAAAACAATCAGGTTATCAAACGGCATTACCTGAGTTGTACCTCGAGGTATTATAACTCTGTTTCGTCTTTGAATTATCGCTATTATCGCCTTACAAGGTAATTTTAAATTCATTAACGTATCTGCTTTAAAATTAAACGGAACATTTATTTCCAATACTTTTCCCTGTCCTCTTTCAACAGTAGCAAGTATTTCAACTTCTGTTTTTATTAAATGATTTTCTATATCATCAATAGCAGCAGCATCTTGTGATATTGCAACATCAATACCTACTTTTTCAAATAATTTTGCATTAGCATTTTTGGATACTCTTGTAATAACTTTCGGAACACCAAGTTGTTTAGAAAGCAAAGAGCATAACAGATTTTTTTCATCATTATTTGTAACACAAATAACAACATCTGATTCACCAACTCTTTCTTCCTCTAATAATCCGTAATTTGCACCATCACCATTTATTACAAGCGTGCTTTTTAAATTTTCCGTAAGTTCTACACATCTGTCATAATCGTATTCTATGATTTTTATTTTCATATTAACTTTTTCAAGATTTTGAGCAAGCATTAATCCGACATTACCGCCGCCTATGATAGTGACCTGCTTAACCCCCATATTATCTTGAAAAAATTTATTCGCCAATATATCAAGAGAATATGAAGAACCCATAAATATAACTTTATCATTGATTTGTAACTCAGTATCACCATTTGGAATAAATAAAGTATCCTCTCTTGTAATACCTACGATTAAAGTTTCTTCGGGAAAACTGCAATCTTTAATTTTTTTATTCAGGAATTTTGTACCTTCAACAACTCTATATTCCAACAATCTGGCCTTGCCGTTTGCAAAATTTTCAACATCAATAGCATTTGGGACTGTAATAATTCTAAAAATTTCTTGGGTCATAAGTTCTTCAGGCCAAAGAACATAATCAATCATCAGTTCTCGTTGATATTTAGAGCCTCTAACCAGAGATAATGACTCAACATTGTCCTTTTTACTAACAAAACAAACTGTTTTTAATTTTGTCATATTAGTAACAGTCAAGCAAGCAACAATATTTGCTTCATCATTATCGGAACAAGCTATAAAAATATCTGCATCTTTTATACCTATTGTTTCCAAAATAGAAATATTAGAGCCTGAACCCTGAACATATTCAACATCCAGTTTTTGAAATTCTTCATTATTTGAATACGTATCATCTATTACAACTATATCGTGATCTTCATATAATTTTGCCGCAATTAAACACGCTGTTTCATTTGCACCATATATTACAATTTTCATAATAAAATATCCCTAAGTAATATAAAACTTATAAACTAAAAAGGGATTTTTGTCCATTATGCAATATTTTTAAATATTGGTTATAATGCCGCAATTTGTTGTGTTATATGGTCTTTCAATTCTTTATTATCAGTTTTTTGTGCCGCAATATATGCTTTATATAAAAGTTTTTTAGCTTTAGCATCATTACCGTACTGTTTCATTATTTCTGATGCGCTAACATAACTCTTTGCCATATTTTCATTATCTTCAATGTTTGAAAAAGAGTATGCAGAGTTACCGTACATACTAAGTGCCTGCGGTTTTTCACCAAGTTTTTCAAACATTTTGGCACTTCTGGAATATATAACACCTTTTACTTTTTCATCATCAGTTTCCGATGCTGCATCTTGAGCCAAACTAATAAACATTATTGCATTATTTCTGTCATATTTTTCCGCATGCATTTTAGCTAAATCCGACAATGCCTTTGATTGCAATTTTAAATTATCTGCTTCTCCTGCAAAAGCAACTGCTGCACAGTAATGATTAACTGCAGGTTCAAAACTTACATTATCATCATATATTTTTCCCATTGAAAGATGAGCTTTTGCTTTTATATTGTTATCTTTACTCTGTTTTGCAGCTCTGTCATAATTAAATAAAGCATCTTCATATTGTTTAAAATCATCATATAATTTGCCTTCTTCAAAATGAATCATTGCACATGCCTGTGAATCCCCTATTTCATCAGCATAATCCATTGTGTTTTGGAAAGAATACAATGCTCTTTCTTTATTATCAATAGCCGCATACTTTTTAGCCTGAATAAACATCCTTCTTAATTGAACATCCTGTGGAACGTATATATCTGACTGTACCGGTACTTCTTCAACAATTTCTTCCGTAATAACATCTTCTTGAGGCGGAATTTCCTCGGCTGAAGGTTCAACAATCGTTTCTTCCACCTGCGGATTTTGCAGCGTTTCAATAGCAGGTTCTTCTATTTTTGCGGATTTATAATCTATTTGTTGTAGGAATAATGCATCAACCCAATTTTCTACTACTTTAGAAGGCTTTTTTAGTGCATTTGTAATATATTCATCCAATATTTGTGAGGCACTTTTAAGATTGGATTGAATTATTTGTTGGTTAGGATTTTCTTTTCCTGCTTGACTTTCAATTAAAGTTAAATAGGAAGATACTTCCTTTCTAATATCATCGGGTGCACCAATAGCATTTGTTGTATTTTTGAAATCGGATAATATTTGGTCAATTCCAATCTTTTTCCTTGTATAATCTATTGCAACCTTTTCACCATTCGGGAAATAGGAACCTTCTTTTTGTGTTTGTTTTCGTTCCTGTTGCAAATTATTTTCAGCATTTTGTGAGGATTTTGAACTTTTCTCATCATCCTGTTTTCTAGTAATTTGTCTGTTATTTATCCCGTAATATGAATTAACATAGCCCGGGTAGATAGTATTATACAAATTAACGCCTCACAATTACACTAAATCCGTAACTACACACTATAGTATGTACTTTTTCATACAATTTTTAAATACACTATTTAATGTATTAATTAAATTATTTATGAAATCAAAATTTTTATATTCATGAAACGTCAATTGTTTCAATTATTTACAAGAATATAAAATATTTATATATGATATAATAATATCTATGTTTAAAAAGTTTGTTATAAACCAATTTAATAAAAAATACTCTGGGAAAGAATTATTTTTCTGTGAAAAAATATATGAAGATATTCTCTTTTGGCCATTTACGGTACATAAATGTTGCCACTGCACAAAAATGCCATATTCTCCCCCTTTGATTACAAAAGAAATTCCTAAAAAATTTAATTTTTATGACTATATAAAAAAAATAGATACAATTATGTCGGAAAACCAAAATACGGGAAATGCTTGTGTCGGATGCAAATTTTTAAAGAAACAAATCGTTCCGGAACTAAAAACAGAAAATATATTTAAATTTATAACAATAAATCATTTTACAAAATGCAATTCAAATTGTATATATTGCGGAATAGGCAGAAAAACAGAAGATATTAAATTCCATCTATTACCCATATTAAAAGACATGGTTAAACAAAAATTAATAAATAAAGATGTTCTTTTTAACTGGGGTGGAGGAGAACCAACGATGTGCAGCGAGTTTGAAGAAATTGCAAAATTTCTACACGAACATAAATACCGTCAGGCAATAAATTCCTCAGGAATTATCTTCTCAAATACAATATTCGAAGGATTAAAAGACGGTTCCATGAGTATACAAATAAGCCCTGATAGCGGAACAGAAGAAACATATAAAAAAATAAAACGTCAAAACAATTTTTTTAAAGTTTGGGAAAATATAAAAAAATATGCCCAATTTCCTGATATGCTTTTTGTTAAATATATATTTTTCTCGGTTAGTGCAAATGAAACCGACATAAGAAAATTTATAGAAAAATGTGTAAACTCGGATGTAAAAAACATAGTTATTGATTGCGAATCAAAAAGTGCAAATAACCCCAACAGTCAATTTGGAAAAATAACACAAGATATTGTAGATTTGGCTGTTTTAATGAAGCACCTCGCTATAGAAAACAATATAAATTATCAAATTTCTTATCAATGGAAAGACGAACATAAAAAATATATTGAAGAAAATTAATATATTAAGTTTTGTAAACATTGATTTTCCTTGTGTTTATTGAGTTTTAGTTGTTTTTAGAAAATTTTATTAAAGAATTAGGCAATTATCTACTTTGTATATACTTTATATATATGTAGATAATACAAACACTAAATAAAAAAAACTAACTAAAAATTTTATATTCATACTTACCTTACTTACTACCTTTACTAACACACGAGGAAATTGAAACAGATTTCAGAGGAACCCTTCAAAAGTTCCTTTTTTTTTGCGCATTTTTAAAGAAAGACAATTTCAATGGTTAAATATTTACGGTTTGTTTTTGTTGTTCTTTTTTGCGTTTATAGAGTTTACGACGACGCATTAAATCTACAAATGCTTCCAGTCTTGTAATATATCCGGCTCTACCGGTTTGTTCATCCAAAATAAGTGTTAAAATAGGAATTTCACAATTTTCACGCATTGTCGGGAAAATGTTTTGCGACATTATTTCGGGCATACAAGTAAACGGGCTTACATGTATAATACCATCAGTACCTTTTTCATTTGCGAAAGCAACATCACTGACTGATTCAAGAGCATCACCGCCAATATCTCTCATTAAATATGGTTTTGCCATTCTATGAGCACGTTCTAAGTGTGTTTCACCTTTTTTAAACGCTTTGGGGATAATAGCATCTTTTATAAAACCTGATATTGTGAGGCTTCTTCTTGTTTGAACCCCCATTCTGCCAAGTTCTTTTTCTATATTTTGGTTTGAAAACGGATCCTGAACAAGGAATATTTCACCTGTTATATCAACATTTAATACATCTCTGTTTTTATCAATTTCCGTTTTTTTAATTTCATCAGTGGCTTTTTTTTCTGCTTGTTTTAACTGAGAAGTTTTTTCAACGTCTTTTATTATAGAAAGTGCCTTATTATAATGTTTTTCAGCAGTACCTATCACAATTTCTCTTGCTCGATAATAGGAAAACAAATTTTCAATTCTATCAAGAACAAACATTTTCCTAACAGCCATATTAATTGCACGTATAACTGTAATCGGATTATTAACGCCTGAAAGTTCTTTAAGAAATCTGTACATACCCTTAAAGCCATCATACAATTGAAGTTCTGTGTATTTATCTTCGCAACCCATATCTTTCAGAATATTTTTAATACTTTGTCCGTATTCACCCAGTCTGCAAATACCGGGAGAAGATATCATTGCAACATAATCGGCGCCATTTTCGAGTGCTTGCAAAAAATTGCCCAAAACAAGCTTATACGGTAAACATATAGAGTCAGGACTATGAACAGTCGCTAACTCTAACGTTTTTTTACTCGTTTTGGGTGGTATTAAGGGTTCAACACCAAGTTTTTTAAGTGCTACAGCCCAAGCAATATATACGTTTCCCATATGCGGGAATGCAACTTTTATCGGCTTTTTATTTTTCATTTATTATCTATACTTTCAACAAATAACCACCGTTATCTGCATTTTGAAGAATTTCTTCATTCAATTTACTTCTGAGATTTTTAATATATTTATATACATAATCTCTTGGTAACTCCAATATTTTAGCCAAATCTTTTGCATAAACTATTGAATTTCTGTTTGACAAGAAATAATCAAAAACCAATTGTTCACGTGGTGTTAATGCTTTTTTGAAGGAGTAATTAATACTTTCTTCAATTGTTTTTTCTTTTTTTACTTCTTTAGGTTTAACAGGTTCTTTCTTTTTCGGTTCTGTTTTTGCTTCAACCGTTTTCTTAGAGATTTCTTGAACCTTAGCTGCCGGCTTAACTTCTTTAGTAGCCTTTAATTCTTTTTCTTTATTAAATGATTTAATTGCCAATGACTGAATTTTTTCTGTTTTCGGTGCATATTTTTCAACTGACATTGAATTTAAAGACCTTAACATAACACTGTCAACTAAGCTATCATCATGTTTTTCTTCTTGAATAACTTTACCTAATCTAGCCGCATATTCTTCAAGAGTAATGCGTTCTAATGAGCTTCTCCATTTACGAATTTCTTCTTTGCTCAAATATTCGCTCATACTTAAAAATCTCCTTGACTCTGAATCGTTAAACTGCTTTAGGGATTAAAAAAAATTTCTGTATCTGATATATTAATCTAACCGCAAAGTTTTTATTTAATCTCTTTTTCTCTACAAGTTCTAATGTATCACAAATTATAATTAAAATCTTAAAATGTTATTTGAATATAAATAATATTTTACAAACTCATTTTGTACACTTTTTATTTAAAAATAAAAAATGCAAAAATAAAACCATTTAAGAGAAGAAATGCCCCCTTTTAGAGTTTAATGTTATATTATCAAAAGAATACAATCTTGCGGGACGTTTTGAGCCTATTTTTGTATATTCGTTCAATTCTTTCAAAACAGAACCGGTTAATACTTTTTTACGGAAATTACGTTTATCCAGTTTCATATCCAAAATAAGTTCATAAGACTTTTGCAATTCTGTTAAGGTAAACTTTTCAGGCAACAATTGGAATGCAATAGGACAAAATTCCAAACGTTCTCTCATTCTTTTTAATGAATATTCAATAATTTCTTTGTGGTCAAAAGCTAATGTAGGAAGATTATAAACCTCATGCCATTGAACCTGTGTGATACTTTGAGAATTATCAAAAGAAAGTTTTATATCATCACTTCTAATCAAAGCAAAATATGCACAGGTAATAACCCTAGAACTCGGATAACGAAGAGGATCACCAAAAGTATACAACTGTTCAAGATAAATATTATCAACGTTAGTCTTTTCTTTTAATATTCTTAATGCAGCGTTATCAAGGTTTTCAGAAAGTCTGATAAATCCCCCCGGAATAGCCCATCTTCCTTTAAACGGCTCATTAGCACGTTTTACAAGAAGTACCTGTAATTTATTATCTTTTATTGTAAAAATCACGACGTCGGTTGTAATTTCGTGGGTTTTTATTTCTTGAAACATATTCTTAAATTCCCTGATTAGATAAGAAAGATTTTAATATTGCATCTTGCTGCATTCTAAAATCTTCTTCAGTCATTTCACTCTCAACAACATTGCTAATTTCTTTGATTGCATTTTTATATTGTGCTATAGCAGGGTCAGGATGCAATTTTAAATTATTATAGTTACTCATTATTGAAGAAACAAATTTTTTTGTTTCAACAAAAGGAGGAATCCCGTTGTATTTTTTAACATTTCCCGGACCTGCATTATAAGCTGCAAGTGCCAATTCGGTAGAACCGAACATTTGATACATCTTTTTATAATATGTTATTCCGCCTTTTATATTATCTTGCAAATGATAAGGATTATATCCCATTTTTTTTGCGGTAGCAGGCATTAATTGAAAAACTCCGACAGCTCCATATCTGCTGGTTTTATTGTGACAGAACCCTGATTCTGCCTTAGCAATACTTAATGCCAATGCAGGGTCAAGCCCCATTTCCATTGAATGTTTAACAATCAATTGTTTTACCGTCAAATTAGAAACTGCCTCTGCATTTGATTTTAGAGAGAAGTTTATCATTGCAAAACACACTGCCAAAATATATATTATTACTTTTCGAGCCATGTAAATCCTCAAACTTATTTATCACGCTTTTGAAGTTTCATTTATTAAGATTTTATAACATAAAAATAAAATTTCAAGTTCAAACGTGAATAGCTTACTGTGACTATATAAAATCACATTAAAATATGAAAATTAATCTAACAATTTATCCAAAAGTTGCGCATCGGCATTTATTTTTTTTGCATCAAATGCAACATTTCTTTTCATGTATGTTCTGAGCGCTTCTCTTATCAACTCACTTCTTGTGCGTTGTTCATTTTCAGCAACTTCATCTATTTGAGTTAAAAATTTATCGGGAATGGATAATAACACTTTTGCCATATATATTCCTTAACCTGTTAACTTACTATATTAAATTATATACTAATTATAAAATATAGTCTATAATTTTCTAAAAGGAGATATTTATGAACAACATTGAAACTCTAAGACAAGAACATAAACTTATTAATATATTTTGTACATTGGCAGAAATACCTTCACCTTCGTTAAAAGAAGAAAAAGTAATAAAGAAAATACTTGAAATTTTTAAGGAAAATAATATAGAAGCTCATCAGGATGAGTGTGGAAATGTAAGAGCAAAAGTAGCAGCTACGGATGTTAATAAAAAACCGATAATGTTGAGTTCGCACATGGATGTTGTAGGCGATGATTCACCTGTTAATATCAGATTAAATGGTGATATTATAGAAACAGATAAAACCAGAACATTAGGTGCAGATGATAAAGTAGGCGTTGCTGCTGCAATAATGCTTGCAATTGAGATTTCAAAAAATAAGGAATTGAAGCACGGAGGACTTGAAATAACTTTTACACGTGATGAAGAACATAATATGACAGGTATCCGTAATTTAAACATGCACGAAATCGAATCAGAATATATTTTTGTAATGGATGCGGATAAACTTGGTCAAGTTCAAATATCGGGTGCAAATTACACTTCTCTCGTTTTAAATGTTCGAGCATTAAAAGGCGGTCATTCCGGTATTGATATAGATGATAAAACAAGGTTAAATGCTGCAAAATTAATTGCTGAAATTACAAATGAAATACCTCAAGGTGTTTATAAGAAAGATGAATATGGTGTCGTAACATCAATAAATTTAGGAGTTATAGTAGGTGGTGGTATAGAAACTGCAATTAATGACATCAAATCAGAAAATATAAAAACAAATTATATTGATACAATTCTAAGTAAAGCTGTTACTAATGTTATTAATATAAAAGCAGGTGCTGCATATTCAATAAGAAGCTCAAGCAAAACTTATGAACAGAACCTTTTAAATGAAATTAAATCTATAGTTGATAAATATAATAAGAAGTATGAAGGTTTAGCAATCTTTACAATGGAATCATCAGAGCATCTTCCTCCGTTTGAAAAAAGCGATGATGAAACATTAATAGAAGTATCAAAGGAAGCAGGAGCTAAATTAAACTTACCGCTTGATATTTCATCATTCCACGCAGGTGCGGAAACGCATATTTATGCAAATAATACAAATAAGCACGGGAAACAATTAAAACCTGTATTAATCGGATTAGCTGATGTATATAATATGCATTCTGCTGATGAACAAATGAATTATAAAACTTATCTAAAAGGATATGAATTTTTAAAAGAAATATTTATTGTATTTAACAAATAATTTTAAATAAGGAGAAAATAAATGGGTGAAGCAGTAGAGGCAGATAAAAAACACAGATTCATAGGTTCATTCGCAAATGAACAGGCAACCGGCACAAGCGCCAATGAAGTATTTGACCTAAAAGAAGGGGATGATACAATTTATTTTGATATTTCAGGCAATAATAAAATCGGAAAAAACACTGTTTATTTAACACAAGGCGAAAATTTAGAAATCGATTTAAACGGTGATACTTCTGAAAACACCATTGCCTCAAAGATTTCAGGAAATGATATTATAACAACCGTCTATAAAAACAATAAATCTATCGGCTCAATCACTTTTAAAAATGCCGCGAAAGAAAATGCCGTCGGAAGTTTGAAAATTTGGGGTACAAATAATAATATTGTAATGACAAATCTTTTAACCCAAAACTATACCATCAATAAATCAAAATCAAAAAAAGGTGTTAAAATTAAAGGTACCGCCCTAAATGAAACTATAACAGGAAGTAAAAAAGAGGATACTATTTATACAGGCTCAGGTAATGACACAATTTGCACAGGCAAAGGTAAAGATACAGTAATTATAAACGGTCAAGGCAAAAAAGATATTTATATCCATAAAAACGAAGGTAATAAAACAATAAAATTCCAAAATGTAAAAAATACAGATGATATTACGCTGTATTTAGATGATACATATTGTTGGGACACATTTAATCCGATTAAAAAGGGGGATAATTTATATTTAGAAACGAGTTATTGGGATTTTAACACAAATAAAGACACAACAAAAACCTATTTTCTTTTAAATTATTTTAACGATAGTTATACTCCGACTAATTTATATTATAAAGACGGTGATAATTCTGCAGAAAAAATTTCCGATTACTTAAATGATAGCAATAAAGAAAATCTTAAAGTATACGGTGATAAAAAAAGAAATGTAGTCGGAACAGATTATGACGAATACTTATATGGCTCTGATAAAAAAGATATTATTTCGACAGGCGATGGTTTTGACCGTATATATGCCGGCAAAGGAAATGATGAAATAAGAATAAACGGAGTTGGAGATAAAAATATTTATGTTTCCGATAATGATGGAAATAAGATTATAAACATTTCAAGCGGTTTTAGTGATGACATAAATCTCTATACAAATTCAACAGATATTTTATCAGCCGAAATCGCTGATAATGATTTAATTTTGTATCGTACGTTTGATAGCGGAAAAACAACCAAAACAGAAAAAATCGAATATAGAAATCTTTTGCTAACAGATAATAAATTAGATATGGTGTATATCAATGATAGAAGTTTTGCTGACTTGTATAGTGACACTATATTTCCGTATGTAAAAATAACCAACCGCAAAGGTAAATTTGATGTGACCTATAATGATAACAGCAAAATAATAAAGGCAAGCTCTAAAAAAGATACAATTACGATAACAAAATCCACTTCGCCTCGAGTATTTGCGGGCGCAGGGAACGATACTATAAATATAACCGATTCGGCGGCATTTATAACCGGCGGAGCGGGGAAAGATACAATTAATATAGATAATGCTGCTGTTGTAATAAACCATAAAACGGGAGATGGAAATGATATAATTAATATTCAATCAGATAATACTTCCGCAAAATTAAATTTATCCGTTCAAAATAAATATTTTAATAACGCAAGCTACAGCGGAAATTACTTTATCGGAGCAAGAATGGGCTTTAGACAGTCGGGATATGACCTTATTATGCAAATCCCATCCGCAAAATCAAAAGTTGAAACAATAACATTTAAAGATTTTTATCTTAATTACGATAACTGGGCAAATACTCACGTCAACGCAGTTGATGTTAATGGTAAAAAAACAGGCAGTATTGATACAGGTCTAATAAGCGATTTAACTAAATTATGGGGCTTTTGGGTAACAGGTATTTACGATAAAACTACAAAAACTACATCTTATTTGGCTGCTGATGATGATTACAATAACTGTTATGAATATAATGGTAAAGGTAAGACTATAATGTACGGCAGTTCGGGTAAAGATAGCTACCTTGTTAAGTTATCAAATAAATCAAATCTTTATATAAATGATTTGGGAGGAACTAATAAACTTTATATCCAAAATAACCTAAAATCTTTAAGATTTTTCTTTAACGTAGGAATTAAAGATAACGGACTTGGATATGTTGATGTTGATAGTAACGATAGTATATCAGATAACTTATTGATTTTTGATTCTAAAAAATCAATGACTGCAAAGAATTTAAAAAATATTTTAAACGAAAAAGACGGTAATGGTGTTTTAAGCATTGATAGATATTTTGATGTTATTGAAGAATATGATGCTTGGAACTTTGGTTCAGGAAGTGCAGGGGTATATGCTTCAAAAAACATTATGAAAGATTGTCTCAATGATGCCGAATATAAAGACTCGTGGGATAAATATAATACATTTGACACTATTAAACAGCAGGTTGCAAGCTGGTTATCTAACCATACGCAATACGCTGATAGTTTTGATGTAATAAGAAACGGAAACAGCCAAGATGTTACATCATTATTAAAAATCTATACAAGTAACGTTCCGACTGTTGATATGGGGCATTAGCAAGAAAGCAGACCAGATTAAGTAAAAATATTAAAAAAAATTAATAACCTTACAATTAGCAATTGCATTTTGATATTGAAATGTTATTATCATCGTATTAATATAAAATAAAGACTTACCCACCACCAAAGTCACAAAATAATAAAGGATAACAAAATGACAATAAACTTAAAAAACGAAGTTAAATCAGCAATAGTTGAAAAATTCGGTAAAACAGCAAAAGATACAGGAAGCGTTGAAACCCAAATCGCTTTATTAACAGAAAAAATTTCCGAATTAACAGAACACTTAAAAACCAATCAAAAAGATTTCCAAGGCAGACGTGGTCTTCTTATGATGGTTGGTAGAAGAAAAAGACTTTTATCATACTTAAAAGACAGAAATCTTGATGATTACAGAAAATTGATAAAAGAATTAAACATAAGAGAAACAAAATAGTTTAAATGTTAAATAATATAAAAAAGACTGCAATGCAGTCTTTTTTTGTTTGACCATGACTTATGTTAAAGGTAAAATGTATAAGAATATTAATAACACGGAAAACGAGAAAGAGTGTGACATGAGTTCAAAAAAATACTTATTTACGTCAGAATCCGTAACAGAAGGACATCCCGATAAGGTTTGCGACCAAATATCAGACGCAATTTTAGACGAATTCCTTACAAAAGATTCTAAATCAAGAGTTGCTGCAGAAACATCAGTAACTACAGGTATGGTACTTGTTTCAGGAGAAATTACTTCTTCTTGCTACGTTGATATTCCTCACGTTGTAAGAACAACAATCGAAAATATCGGCTATACGGGAAAATCCTCAGGTGGTTTTGATAGCAAAACCTGTGCAGTATTAACAAGTATAGATGAACAATCTACTGATATCGCAGGCGGTGTAAACAAAGCATTTGAATCAAGAGACAATAATGCAGCAGTTTCAAATTCTGAAACCAACAATCTTGGCGCAGGCGACCAAGGTATTATGTTTGGTTTTGCTTGTAATGAAACTCCGGAGTTAATGCCTTTACCTATAAGTCTTGCTCATAAATTATCATACAGACTTGCAGAAGCAAGAAAACAAGGTATTATAAAATATTTAAGACCTGACGGAAAATCTCAAGTTACCGTTGAATACGAAAATGACAAACCAGTAAGAATTGATACCATTGTTATTTCAACTCAACACGATGATGTAATCAACGGAATTACAGATAATACAAAAATTCAGGAAATCATAAAAAAAGACGTAATCGAACATGTTATTAATTATGTATTTGCTAAAGAAGCATTAAAACCTGATTCTTCAACAAAATACTTAATCAACCCTTCAGGCAGATTTGTTATCGGCGGACCTCAAGGTGATGCAGGTTTAACAGGAAGAAAAATCATTGTTGATACATACGGTGGCTATTCAAGACACGGTGGTGGCGCTTTTTCAGGTAAAGACCCAACAAAAGTTGACAGAAGTGCAGCTTATGCAGCTAGATATGTTGCAAAAAATATCGTTGCAGCAGGATTAGCAGAAAAATGCGAAATAGAACTCGCTTATGCTATCGGTGTTGCAGAACCTGTTTCAATCTTTGTTGATACTTTCGGTACCGGAAAAATTTCTGATGACGAAATTATGAAATTGGTTTCTGACAATTTTGATTTACGCCCGATTGCAATTATTAATCAATTTGATTTAAGAAACTTACCTGCTAAAAATGGCGGTAAATTCTATCAAAAATTGGCTGCATACGGACATTTAGGAAGAACTGATTTTGATGTTCCTTGGGAACATACAGATAAGGTTCAAACCTTAAAAGAACAAGCTATGAAATTAACTTGCAGAGTATAAATATAAATAATTAAAAAATAAAAGAGCAGAAATAATAATTCTGCTCTTTTGTTTTGATTTTAGTTTATAAAAACCTTTAGAAATAATATACAAGCTTGCAGCTAATTACTTGGCATGTACAACAATAACTGGTCATGATAAAGGAACTCAAGCGACTGCGGCAGCTCGGAAAAAAGTCAATGGATTATCTCACAGACAAAGTCCTCTCAACGACAGAATATACCTGAATCGTCATTGCAAAGAGTGCAACGACAAAACAATCCGGAAAAAATTAATGGATTCAAAAAAATCAAAGATTTTCTCGTAACTACAGGTGATTTTAATTTCGTCCGTCATTTTCTAACTTTTATAATTCAGGAGCCTGAATTACAAAAGTCACAGGCCCGTCATTTAACAAATTAACTTCCATGTGTGCTCCAAAAACACCTGTTTTTATAGGAATATTATTTTCTTGCAGCTTTGATATAAAATATTCATACATTTCTTTGGCTTCTTTAGGTGACATTGCATTATCAAAACTTGGGCGAGTACCTTTTCTTATATCCGTACACAAAGTAAACTGCGATACAACAAGCATTTCCCCTTGTACATCCTTAACCGATAAATTCATTTTACCATTTTCATCAGGGAAACATCTTAAAACAGATAATTTATTTGCCATCCAATCGGCTTGATTTATTGTATCACCTTTTTCAGCCCCAAATAATACTAAATACCCCTGTTTTATTGAACTATATAATTCATTATCAATAGAAACAGAGGCTTTTTTAACTTTTTGAACAACTACTCTCATTATTTAACCGCAATAACTTCTATTTCAACTAAAGCACCTTTTGGTAAGTCTTTTGCAGCAACGCAAGAACGTGCCGGTTTTGAAATAAATGCTTTTTCATAAAGACCGTTAAATACAGTAAAATCCTTCATATCAGCTAAAAAGCAAGTTGTTTTAACAACATCTTCAAAACCGAAATCGGCAGCTTTTAAAAGCCCTTCAATATTTTTCAAAATTAAATTTGTTTGTTCTTCGATTCCGCCATTTATAAATACATTCGTTTCAGGATTGATGGCTATCTGTCCCGAACAATACAATGTATTTCCGCATAAATATGCTTGGGAATACGGGCCGATTGCTTTTGGAGCTTTATTGGTAGAAATTATTTTATTGTTCGTCATTGTTATCAAAATCTCCCAATTTATTTTGTATAGCTTCTTCAACATTATCTACAATAGCATCTTCCGGTGCAACACCATCTTTAGTATCAGTTACAACAATTTTGTTGACAGCCATGACAAAATCATTTTCCATTAAGTTTTGTATTCTTACACCTGTTGCAGGTCTGCCCTGACGAGAAATATCACCTGCTTTTATTCTTGATACGATGCCATTTTGAGTTACAACCATAATCTCATCATTTTCTTCTACAACCGTAAGAGCTACTAATCTTGAAGCTGCAGATTTAAACTTAGTTGCAATTAATCCGATACCGCCTCTATTTTGAGTTCTAAATTCGGATACTTTTGAACGTTTACCAAAGCCGTCTGATGTTACAACTAACATATCGGCATCAAAACCTCTCGGAATAATATCACAACCTATTATGGTATCAGAAGTTCTCAATTTCATTGAATTTACACCACGAGCACTTCTGCCTAAAGGTCTTAAATCTTCAATTGCAAATCTTATTGCCATACCGCAACTTGTTGCAATAAATACTTCATCAGTATTATTAGCCTGTTTTACCCAGTTCAATGAATCGCCTTCTTCAAGTCCGATTGCAATAATACCGTTCTTTCTTATTGTTGAGAAGTTATCCAAACCAATTCTCTTGATGTAACCTTTCTTTGTTAGCATTATCAAGTTTGATTCAGGATCAAAGTTTGAAACAGGAACTACAGCCGTAATTTGTTCATCCTGTTCTAACGGTAAAACATTTATTATAGGCAGACCTTTTGCTTGTCTTGAACCTTCAGGAAAATCATATACATTCAAACTATATACAGTACCCTTACTTGAGAAGAACAATACTTTATCATGCATCATTGCCGTGAAGAAATGTCCTACATCATCATCCTCTTTAGTCTTAATACCGCCTTTACCTCTCGTTGCACGGTTTTGACGTTCAAATGAATCCAAAGAAATACGCTTAATATATCCTTGACGTGTTATAAATACTGCCATAGGAACGTTTGGAGTCAAGTCCTCTATAGTCATTTCATTTACTTCAGGAAGAATTTGAGTTCTTCTTTCATCACCGTATTTTTCTTTATCTTCGTTTAACTCTGTTTTAATTAAAGCAAGAACTTTATTTCTATCAGCAAGCAGTTCTTCATATTCTTGAATTTTCTGTTTTAATTCTTCGTATTCTGCTTTTATTTTATCTTGTTCCAATCCTGTTAAACGTCTTAATTGCATTTCCAGAATTGCATTCGCCTGATCAACATCCAATCCGAATTTAGACATTAAACCCATTCTTGCTTCATCAGCAGTTTTAGACTTTTTAATTAATTCAATTACATCATCCAAACTTGCTAAAGCAACTAATAAACCTTCTAAAATATGAGCTCTCATCTTAGCTTTCTTCAAGAAGAATAATGTTCTTCTTGTAATGATTTCAACCCTATGTTCAATAAATTCATTAAGAACTTCAAGAAGATTCATCAATCTTGGTTGCTGTCCGACTAATGCCAGCATATTAACACCAAAAGTTGCCGTTAATTGAGTATATTTATACAAATTATTTCTTACAACTTCAGGTTTTGCATCACGTTTCAATTCTATAACGATACGCATACCTTCTCGGTCGGATTCATCACGTATATCAGAAATACCATCCATCTTTTTATCACGAACAAGTTCTGCTATTTTTGCAATCAATACTGCTTTGTTAACCTGATAAGGAATTTCAGTAATAACGATTGCAGTTCTCGTTTGACGTCCGCCGCCTGCAGGAATTTCTTCAAAAGCGGAAATAGCAGACATTTTAATCGAACCTCTACCAGTTGTATAGGCTTTTCTGATTTCTGATACACCTATAATACTTGCACCGGTCGGAAAATCAGGACCTTTTATATAATGCATTAATTCATCAACTGTTAAATTAGGATTATCTATTAATGCAATAGTACCGTCAACTATTTCACATAAGTTATGAGGCGGAACATTAGTTGCCATACCTACAGCGATACCTGAAACACCATTTAATAGTAACATAGGTAATCTTACAGGCAATACGGAAGGTTCTTCCAATGAACCATCAAAGTTCGGAACAAAATCAACCGTTTCGCAATCAATATCGGCAAGCATAGATGTTGTAATTTTATGCATTCTTGCTTCGGTGTACCTCATAGCAGCAGCACCGTCGCCATCAACAGAACCAAAGTTACCATGCCCGTCTACAGTTAAATATCTGGTTGAGAAATCCTGCGCCATTCTAACCAAGGCTTCATATACAGCAGTATCACCGTGTGGGTGATATTTACCTAAAACTTCACCAACGATTCTCGCACACTTTTTAAAAGGTTTATCAGGTGCCATCCCCAGTTCATTCATAGCAAATAAAATACGTCTGTGAACAGGTTTTAAACCGTCACGAACATCAGGAAGCGCCCTGCCTATAATTACAGACATTGCATAATCTATATAACATTGTTTCATTTGTTCTCGTATATTAACGGGAACAATTTTTCCATCCTCAAAAAAGTTCTGTTGAGCCAAAATACCTACCCCTTTATTTCAATTTATATATTATTATTACACTCGCATGTACTCATGTTACTTATATTGTAACACAAACACGCATTGGAACAAATTGTTAATTTATTTATAATCTATATGCACATATCCGTTAAAAGGATATGGAGTCAATAACCATACGGGTAAAAGCAGTAAATTAAGAATTGCATAGGGAAGTTCATGCTTAAAATTATTTCGAGCTGCTTTATCGTTATCTGACTGTATTTTATTATTAATTTGAGCTTGTAATGCCAATATTTGTTTATTGTTTAGTTCTCTTTTATATTCAAAAGGTACAATAACATTATTATATTCATCAATTATTCCAGCCCCAAAGCCTTTTCGTGCAAGATATAATATGCTATCGTTCGATTTTTTATATATAATTTCTTTTTTATCAGAGGATACTTCTTCTTCCGTATAAGAATTTAAAGGATAAATTTCATCATATATAAAAGGAACTTTTACTATATTTTTACTGTTTATAATTCCCCATTTCCCGTTTTTAGCTATTATATTTTCAGGACTTTGAAAAGATATATCTATACCTGTTGTTATTTTAAAAATAGAATTTTGAACCAAAAAGTCCGAGCATGGAACAAGAATTTCTTCTTTATTATCATTAAAGATATATAACTTATGCCCCGATTTTAGCATAGCTGCAGTCGGATAATTTATATATTTAATACCCGAATACTTATCAGCCATATAATATATTTCATCTAAATTAGATATATTTTCTAAATAAGGAACTATTTTTTTTATTTCAAAATTGTTATTAAAATAGTTTGCTTTTTCATAATTAACAGTCATTACACCATTATTAATATCTATAATTTCAGTAATTTCAGCAGGTTGAATAAAAATTTTAAAATTAAAAAATTCATTTTCATTATTTAGAATTTGCTTTAAATTTTGAAAAATGTATTTATCTTTTGAATAATTGTAATAAGCAACAATTAACTCACTCGGAGCAAAAGAAATATCCAAAAATTTTGCAGCGACGGAATTTTCGTCAGGAAAGATTACTTTATCAAATAATGGTTTTGTTATGTGAAGTCTGTCTTTATCAACTACGATTATTCCGTATTTATTATTTTGCTTATACCTTATTGTACCAATTTCAGGATAATTATTAAATTTTACATTTGAATTAACTTTATTTGAAGCATAATATTGCTTTAAAAAATCATTATATAAACCATCAGGACTATACAGCGTAATATATAAATCGGTTTCGGCAATATATAAGATTTTAGAATCAAACTTAATTTTTTTTATTTTATCATATTTAGAAGGTAATATTTCACCTTTTAAAGACTTTTCGTACAATCCATATTTAGAATTATTTTTTTCTATTTTTAATCCGCCTTTTCCCGTTGCAAAAGCAACATAACTATAAGGGCATGAAAAATTCAAAATTAAAATTAAAAGTAATATTGCAATAATTTTTTTCATAATATATATTTTATCAGTAATTAGTTTTTTTATGTTTTTTATTTTATAATTTAACAAAAAGCGAGTAAAAAATTGAGTGCAATATTAGAAACAGAAGATATTAAAAATATAGTTGAAACAACTAATTTAAGACACATTGCAATAATCATGGACGGTAACAGACGCTGGGCAAAAAATAAAATGTTACCTTCCGCCGCAGGACATAAAAAAGGTGTTGATGCACTAAGAACAGCAACAAAGTCCTGTAAAAAATTCGGTATAAAATACCTTACAGTTTATGCTTTTTCAACCGAAAATTGGAACAGAGATAAAGAAGAAGTATCTTTTTTAATGGAACTGCTTGCTAAAACAATAAAATCAGAAGTTCCGATATTTATTGAAAACAATATAAAACTAACTTTTATAGGTGACAGAACTCAATTAAAACCTGAGCTTAGAAAAATCCTTGAGTATGGCGAAAAAGAAACGCAAAAAGGGAAATCATTAAATTTACAAATAGCTTTTAACTATGGTTCCAGAATGGAAATCACTAATGCCGTAAAAAGGATATGCGAACAATTGGAAGACGGTAATATCAATATTAGTGATATTACGGAAGATACAATTTCAAGCAATTTGTATACTTCAAACATGCCTGACCCCGACCTTTTAATAAGAACCGGCGGAGAAAAAAGAATTAGTAATTATTTATTATGGCAGGCAGCATACTCTGAAATATATGTTACTGATACATTTTGGCCTGATTTTAATGAAACTTCAATGGCACAAGCTATTCTTGAATTTAAAAATCGTCAAAGAAGATTTGGGAAATAAAATGATAAAAATTATTCTTGCAACTTCAAACCCTCATAAATTAGAAGAAATTAACGCTATTAATAAAAATAAGAATATTGTCTTTTATGTAATAAAAGAAGATTTTAACCCTGTTGAAAACGGAAAAACTTTTGAAGAAAATGCGCTTATAAAAGCAAGAGAAGCAGCCAAAATAACGGGAGAATATTGTTTGGCTGATGATTCAGGATTATGTATTGATGCACTTGAAGGAGCTCCCGGATTATTTTCCGCAAGATATGCACCAACACCCGCAGAAAGAATAAACAGAGTAATAAAAGAGTTAAACGCTGTTCCTTATGAATACAGAACGGCACATTTTAACTGTTCTATGGTGCTTGTTGATAAAAACGGTGAAATCTTACATAAAGAAACAGGAAAAATATTCGGATATATTGATGATTCACCAAAAGGTCAAAACGGTTTTGGGTATGACCCTATTTTCATAGTTCCCGAATACGAAAAAACAATGGCAGAATTATCAGAAGAAAAGAAAAACGAAATTTCTCATCGGGCAAATGCACTTAATCCAATGCTTAAATGGATTGAAGAAAATTTATAAAAAATAATAAGACATAGAATTATTTACTTTTTGGCAAAGTATTTTTTAATTAAATCCAATGCCAATTTCAGTTGTGTAAATATAAACAAAAAAGAAGCCTAAAGGCTTCTAAAAAATAAATGGTACTCCCAAGGGGATTTGAACCCCTGCCGCATCCGTGAAAGGGATGTGTCCTAGGCCTCTAGACGATGGGAGCCTGTTTGTTATTATTAGTTTAACTAAAGCATAATTTATAGTCAAGCATTTTATTTATTTTTTTGAAAAAATTTTTATGCGATATACAAAATATTCACTAAAAAGCAATAACAAACATTAATAACAATATACAAGAAATTATAATTGTCATAAAATTTACCCCGTTGTTTTACCCGATAAGTTATATATTAAAATCTTAGTTTCAAATATTTATATATTGATAATCGAATTTGGAACAGAGGTTTTAATTGACAATTAAAAAAGCATATAAAAATATGACTCAGCCTGAATTAATAGAAAATGCTCAAAATAGTGATTATGATGCAATTGAAGAACTCATAAAACGTGAACAGAAAAATATATACGCATCATTTTGTTATTTGGGCGCACCCGGTGAAAATATAGCAGATCTCACTCAAGAGGCTCTTTTTAGAATGTCAAAGAATATAAAGAACCTTAAAAATCCTTCTCAATTCAAATCCTGGTTAGGGCAAATCGTCACGCATCTTTTTTATGATGAATTAAGAAAAAAACAACGCTGTCCTGCAGCTATTTCAATAGATACATACTGGTGTAATGATGATGACGATAACAGTGCATTAAATATATGTGATACTCATTTAAAACCCGATGAAAGGACTGCGGGAAAGGAATTAACAGATATCATCAGAGAAATGATATGCAAACTTCCTGAACATTTTAGAATTGTAATTATTTTAAGAGAGCTCCAGGGATTAAGCTATGAAGAAATTGCGGAAATAACAAAAACAAATGTCGGTACCGTCAAATCAAGAATTGCACGTGCCAGAAATAAACTGCAGGAATGCTTAAAACCATATATTTTATAAAGGAGAATTATCTTGAATAATAAAATATGCCAAAAAGTCACAGCTATGTTGTCACTATTTATTGATGATAAATTAAGCGATGATGAAAAATTTTTTGTAGAAACTCATCTTTTAAAATGCGGTGATTGTTATAAAAAATATATTGAAATGAAAACAGTTATGAACAATCTTCACTTTGAATATGAAAAATTAATGGATGAATTTAAGAAAATAGATGAAAATAATTCTTTCAATATAAGAGAGTATGAAACTTTTTATAATAACATTTCACCATATATTGATAATGAATTGAGCTATGAGGACAGTATAAAATTCAGAAAATATTTATTAAATTCAAAGCCTGCACGTTCAGATCTTGCAGGGGCTTACAATTTACGAAATAATATTAAACAATCTGTTGAAAATTTCAAAAACAAATTAAATTTTAATTATTCAAAAAAAATCTTAAAAAGACTAAAAAATGATAATAAAGAACCTTTTGAAACAATATATAAACGGGCTGCAATTGCGGTGATTATTATGATTACAACATTATTAATAATTTCCTTTATAGGATTAAACTACATGCACAAATCCGTAGCCCATGTAAAAACAGGTTATTTGGGAGGAGCAGCAGAAATTCCAATTAATACAATAGAACTTCCAAATGAAGAAGATTTCATAGAATTTTCATTTGATGAAAATAATGAAGCATTGCTGGCTGCAAAATAAATTATATTTTAGATATAATCATTATATGGATAATGCAAGAGAACGATTACCGCAATATTTAAAACGAGGACTTGTAGATACGGAAAAAACAAGGCTTGTAAGAACCATATTAAAAAACAATTGTTTAAATACGGTATGCGAAGCAGCACGATGCCCCAATAAAGGAGAATGTTATTCCAAGAATACAGCAACTTTTTTAATTATGGGAAATCAGTGCACAAGAAATTGCAGATTTTGCAATATAGAATGCAATAAACCTGAACCTCTAAACAATAATGAACCGTTTCAAATAGCGGAAGCGGTAAAAAAATTAGGTTTAAAATATGTAGTAATTACATCAGTTACAAGAGATGACCTTCCTGATGGCGGTGCAACACATTTTAGTAATGTAATTAATGAAATCAGAAAAATTGATAATTCAATAAAGATAGAGGTACTAACGCCTGATTTTAAAGGAAATACAGATAGTATTGATATAGTTATAAAAGCAAAACCTGATGTTTTTAACCACAATATAGAAACTGTACCGTCTTTATATAAAAAAGCCCGTCCACAAGCTATATATAAGCGTTCTATTGACTTTTTAAAATATATAAAAGAACACTCTGACATTTTAACAAAAACCGGCTTAATGGTCGGACTCGGAGAAACAAAAGAAGAACTTATACAAACTTTCAAAGATTTAGCGGACATAAAATGTGATATTGTTACGATTGGGCAATATATAGCACCTACAAAAGGACATTTACAAGTAGAAAGATATTATAAACCGGAAGAATATGATGAACTTTCAAGTATTGCAAAAAAAATAGGTATAAAACATACTTTCTTTTCACCTTTAACAAGAAGTTCATATAAAGCTTATGAAGTTTTTAATAACTAACTGTTTTAAACTTTCATTTATATATTAGAATATAGTTATGAAGAAGATACTATTATTATTAATTTTAACAATAACAACAAGTGCAGCCTATGCAAAAAATGTACCGTTTGAATGTTTGGATGCTATTAATTCCGAAATGGAAACAACTGAATTTAAAGCGAAAATTTTAAAAAATGTCCAATTTAAATCAGGATTTACTTTTCAAAAAGGTGACATAGTTAATATGAACATTATAAAAATGGTACCTGCGAAATCAGTAAAAAGAAGCGGATATATAGTTGTTCAGCCATTGTCTATTTATAAAGAAAAGACAATATGTTCAGAAGATAACCCTGATGATTGTTTTACAATAACAGAGGTTATTCCAATAGAAGATAAATCGCTTGAAGGTAAAACAACCAGTATAAAAGTTTTATCTAAACAGGATATAAAGCAAAATCTTCAAGAAAATTGGCAGGATGATTTAAAAAAAGCAGGTAAAGTTGTTACAAAAAGAGTTGTAAATACGGCATTACCTGGAGCTGAACAAATATATGTTGTTTCAAAAGGATTAATAAAACCTGAAGAAGGACAAACCAGACTTCAATCTGCAACAAATAATTTAATTGATGACACACCATTAAAAAATTTAAGAAAAGGTTCGGATATTAATATAAAGAAAGGTGACAAAATATTTTTAAAATTTTATCACAACGATATTCCGAAATGGCGAATTATTGCTCGTAATAAATAAATTATATTAAAAAAGAATAGAATATTGACAAAAAACAGCCGTTCCATTTTCAGAACAACTGTTTTTTCATATAGCATTAATGTTTTAACTTATGCTCCTACATATTCTGTCCAGTATTGTACTACTTTAGAAATTAGTGAGTTAATTTATATGACTGTTACTTTTATGCACTTTGCCAGTTTGTTTGTTCTGTAATGTATGTAATTAATGCATCTTTATCAGAACTTGTAAGGGCTGCACTAACATCAGCATAATCTCTGCTATCTGAGCCTAACCAACCTGCAACCGTACTTTGAAGTGAATTTAATTGTGTTGTTGTTAAATAATATCCATCAGAGGTTTTAATGGTTTCTATTGAATCAAAGTCATTAATCACAACAGCTTTTTCATTTGATGTAAATGTCAATTTGTCGTTGCCGTCTGCAAAAGTTCCGTCTTGTTTAACATTAAACAATAATGAAATATCTTCTTTCTTTGCAGCCAATATTAAAGTGTCATTTCCTGCTGTATCGGTTATAGTTCTGTTAGAATCAAATGTCAGGTTATAATAATCGTTTCCATTTGGGTCATTTATTATAATATCATTTACGGAAGATACTTTTATATAATCATTATCTGATGTTCCTGTAATTGTTTCCGAGTCACCGGTTATATAATTATAAACTTTGTTGTTAATAAAATCTGCTAATGCCCCTGATACGTCTTTCGTTCTTATGTATAAGGACCTGCCAAAGTTTTCATTGCCTGCTTGAAAGTAATCTTTAAATGTTATATCGCTGTCAACACCATATCTTAATACAAGATCATCACTTTCCTGTGTTCTTGTTGCAATAATATCATTATAATTTATTGTTTGCATGTATATAATATCTTTATATCCGTCTGTATATCCGTTTTGATAAATAAAGGTATCATGTCCACCTTCTTTAGCAGAACCGCTTAATAAATAAAAATGGCTTTCCCCTTTTCCGTTTTTTGCATCTTCTGTTGATAAATAAATTGTGTCATCGCCGCTTCCAGCTGAAACAGTTAAACTTTTTGCCCCTCTTTTTCCAAGATATAATGTATTAGAACCTGACCCTAAAGTATAGTAATTTATATATTCATTTGTTATAGGTTCTACTTCTGATAAATCTTCTGCATGGATTATATCGTTTCCTGCACCTGTATATATTTTTGTAAAACAATTTTTAGCGATATAGAAAATATCATCTCCATCGTCACCGTATAAATAATTCTTTTGAGCATTATTTGAAGCATAAATAACGTCATTACCGGCATTTCCATATACATATGGATTACCTGTTCCTGTTGCTATAATTAAATTATGATCATCAGTTCCGTAGAGATATCCTGTTCCGGTTATTGGCTTAAACAGCCCTATTACATTTGCTTTTTGAATATCAGTTCCCCTAGTTAATACATCGTTTACGGAATCAAAATTATAAGTATTTAACCAATTAGCAACTGCTTGAGCAACTTTTGACATTATATTTGTATCAATAGCATTTTTATAATCGTTACCTGTTCCCGATGGGATTTGAATATTTTCAATTTTTCCATCATTAAAATAATTTTCTATTTTTACACCTGTATAATCAGTCGCATTTTCATAGGTATAATTTGAATCACTGTTAATATACAAGTCATTACCTGATGTATATTGTGCATTAATGCCGTCTGTAAGGACTATAGCCCCTTCTTTTTTAAGCGTTACATCAAAGAAAAGATTTATTTTATCCGAGGTAGTATTAATTTTTAATGTATCAGTACCTGCTGTATCATTGATAATATCTTTATCATTTCCCCAATCAGATTCATCAATTTCATATATATCATTGTTTGCCCCGCCTGACATAGAATCGTTACCTGAGCCTCCGTTTATGTAATCTTTTCCGCTTCCTCCGATTATTGTATCATCACCTGCCATACCATATATATATTGGGACTTAGATGCAGAGCTATCGCCTAAGTTATCATTGCCGTCAGTTCCTTGTATAGGTTCTGTTAATCCTATTTCATCCAATAAATCTTTAAGCGTTTTGGTAGTATCTCCTGCCTTAAAGCTGATTGATTCATTAATGTTTTCATTTGTATAATAATTTTTTATAACTAAAGTATTGTCAATAAAATCTCCATCATAACCGATAATTAAATCACTATCTGATTTTTGCATAGAAAACTTGCTAAAATCCTCATTGTAATCCAGCACAAATGTATCAGTACCGTTTGCATAAGTATATTCATTGTTGTTGCCTGAACCGACTTTACGACTTAAATGAATTGTATTATCGCCGCTTCCTGCATTAATCACATCATTTCCTAGTCCTGTGTATATTATGTCATTTCCTACACTTGTAGTTATTTCTTGACCGGCAGATGAATATTGATTTCCTGCATGTGTGTGCATATCAAAAATTGTAGAAGTTGCACCTGTGCTGTCTTTTATTGTTACACCATCAGTATAATTATCCAATCCTGATAGCTTTACTGTATTATACCCCGAGTTGATAGCAGGTTTTGACGTTGTTGTATCGAAGTACATATCGTTTAATTCTGCTCCTTCAAATACAAGTGTATCCGTACCTCCGCCATATTTATATTCATTACTTCCGATATCATTTGAAATAAATGTTATCGTATTTGAACCTGTACCGGAATTGATTCTGTCTGAACCTGTCCCTGTTGTAACACTATTATTACCGCTGCCAAGGCTTATTACGTTATTACCTGATACGGCGGTTATAGTTTTATTGCCATCTCCTGCAAGAACAAGGTCATTTCCTGCACCAAGATTAATTTTATCATTTCCACCGTATGGTTTTATAGCATCGTCACCTGCATTAGCATTTATTGTTTCTGATTTATCCGTTCCGATTATATAATCATTGGATTTTGTACCTTTTAAACCTTTGATTTGAGCCACTATACCTTTATCAGCAACGAGTGATTCTAAAATATAATTAGTATTTTCAGCAGTTTTTATTAGTAAAGACTTACCAAAGTTTTCATTACCTGATTTAAAGTAATCCTTAAAAGTTATATCGCTATCATTTCCGTATCTCAATACAAGGTCATTACTTCCTTTTGCTCTTGTTGCGATAATATCATCATATTTTATTGCATCTAATACAAGAACATCTCTGTTTCCATCTGTATATCCGTTTTGATAAATAAAGGTATCATGTCCGCCTTCCTTTGTAGAATCGCTTGCTAAATAAAAATGAGTATTACCGAGTCCATTTTTAGCATCTTCTGTTGATAAATAAATTGTATCATCTCCGCCATGTGCTGAAACAGTTAAGCTTTTCACCCCTCTTTTCCCAAGATATAATGTATTAGAGCCATTGTCCAAATAATAGTAATTAATATATTCATTAGTTATAGGTGCTACTTCTGATAAATCTTCTGCATGGATTATATCGTTTCCTTTTCCTGTATATATTTGTGTAAAACGATTTTTGGCGATATAGAAAATATCATCACCGTCGTTACCGTATAAATAATTCTTTTGAGCATTATTTGAAGCATAAATAACGTCATTTCCGGCATTTCCATATACATGTTGATTGCCTGTTCCTGTCGCTATAATTAAATCATTGGTAGTATTATTGCTATCCGTAGGAACATCTCCCGTTGCATTTAAAATATAATTGTTTATTTGATTAATATCGGAAAGTGCAAATGTACCTGTAGTTGTAACTATTTTTTTTATAGAATTTTTTGAATTTACCCCTGTAATTTGACCTTTTTTGTTCACTGTATAGTAATCTTTTACAGTAACAGAATCATTTTCACCGTATTTTATAATTAAATCTTTGTTGTTTTTCTTTGTACCTTGTTCAAATGACAAACTTGAAATACTAATATCATTAAATTGTAAAATATCATCACCTTTACCTGAATATACAATATCTGCTCCATCACCTGCTTTAAAGTTGAAAGTTGTAGAGCTTCCTTTAGTTGTCGAAGCATAGAGTTTATCGTTACCTGTTCCGCCTTCTAAATTATCGCCTGTGCCCGTGCCTGCTTTAATGGTATCAGAATAATTAGAACCTATAATTTCATCTGTTCCTGCTCCGCCATTAATTGTTAGACCTTTTTTAGCAGTATTTGTTTGAACGATAGTTTTCTTTTTATCGGTATAGAGCGTATAGCCGCTTTTATCAATAAAATCATTATGCCAAGTGCCTTTAGATGAATTAACAACGGCGGTTCTTAAATCAACTTCGCCTGTTTCATCAATTAAAATAACGGAAGATGTATCAGATTTCTTTTTAGTTTTATTATTTGTAACATCTTTTGTACCAAAATTCATTATTGTAAATGTATTTTCGTCTGCGGTTACTTCAAGATTTTTGCCAACAACATTATATGTTGCAGTTGTATTAAGATTAGATAAATCTATTATTGCATTTTCGCCTTTTGTTAGATAGATTTTATCTCCTTTAAGTTGTGCTAAAGATGTATATTTAATTGTATTTTGTCCGACACCGCCCGTTATTTTATCGGCAAAATTTGAAGATTCTATTGTATCGTTTCCTTTTCCGCCTTTAATTACAAGGTCAACGTGTTTACCTTTCTTTAATTGTTCAGAAGCAGAAGTTGCAATAATATGCTCACTTAAATAACTTCCGTTGTAGTTTTTAGAAATTGTCTTTTCCCATTGGATATCGGTTTTAAGATTAGTTGATGAACCATCATTAAATATTATGTTTGCAGCTTTTGTTATATCTTTTGCGGCAAAACCGATTAATTCGGCTGTTGTTGTATTTTCACTCGTTCTATCAAAATAAATTTTAGCATTATTTTTATCATCAATTTCATATAATATATTTGATGCATCTGTATTATTTTCAAGTTTAATATTTGCAGTTTCTCCTTTAGTTAATTTTATTGTGTCGTTTCCGTGAGAAGTTGTACTAAAATGATATGTATTTATTCCTTTTCCACCATTTAGAATATCGTTTCCCGCACCACCAAACAAATCATCATTACCTACAGAGGCATTTATAGTATCATTTCCACGGGAACCTAATATATAGTCGCTGCCTTTTCCTGAATTAATTACATAGCCTGTATCATCATCGTCTCCAAACTCATTCATATAATCACCGAATTTTGTACCTGTAAGAACATTGTTTTTAAGTACATAGCGTGTTCCAGCCAGATTGTTATTGCTGAAATATATGTCATTAATTAAAGAAAGTTTATATTCTTTACCATCTTTAGTATAATGAATATTTTTAAGTGAAGATTTTGAATCGACTGCTTTTATTGAAGTAAAGTAATCTTTAATAATTATGGTGCAAGGCTCACTGCTTCCGCTTAGTGTGTAATTAATATGTAAATCTTTTGAATCAGCCATAATATTTGGTCTTACAGATACAATTTCATTATCAAAATACAATGTATCCGTACCTTTATTTCCTGCAATGATTGTGGCGTCACCTGTGGTTGATGTTATATGAAAAACATCATTGTTTTTTGTACCGTTTACCGTTGCACTTGTTTCTACAGTAATATTATTTGTCTTTACTTTAGCCATCATCATGCTCCTTATATTTTTAAATTGCTTATTTTTTATTTATTTTCCGTCATTGTGAAGTATTTGTTTTTATCTTTTCCTGTCATTGAGAGAAAATCTAAAAGATTTTCGTGGCAATCTCTTTTTATTATTTATGTTTTTTTTATTTTTTCTTTCAACTTTATCCCTTGTAATGACGTTTTTTATATGAAAAAATCTTGCCCGATTAAACATCAAGCAAGGTTTTTAATTACATTTTTTTAGCATGGACCTTTCCATAGCATTATTTTCCTATATATTTTAATTTTTATTCTAAATATAGTTTATACAATTATATCAGGACATTGGAGTAAAAGTCAAAAATCTATTGCTTTTTAGGCAAATTTTTTTAATGTTAGTTAATAAAAAAATATACTTAATATATTTAGACAAAAATTACATAAGCAGATATTAATAATTTTCCTCAAGAAACTCTATCAAAAGGTCAAATGCTTTATCACTAAATGCATATTTCATAATGCGCCTGTATAATAAAGGATTAGCCTCATATCTGTACGATTTTGTTATATTTTTATCTCCGATTCCTATATAAACCAGACCGACAGGTTTTGTATCCGTTGAACCAAGAGGCCCTGCTATACCTGTTGTCGCTATAGCAATAGAACAATCATATTTATCTAATAATCCTTTTACCATTTCTTGTGCGACTTCATCACTTACAACACCATATTTTTCAATAGTATCGGGGCTAACCCCCAACAACTTAACTTTTGCAGCATTTGCATAAGTTACAAAATTTTGAAAAATATATGCACTTGAACCCGATAAATCCGTCAATCTTGAACTTATCAAACCTCCAGTGCAAGACTCTGCCGTTGATAATTTTAATGCATTCATTAAAAGATATGTTGCTATTTTCTTTTCTCTTTTCAAAAAGACAATAGCAACAATATGCAATAATATAAAACTTATATTTACGAATATCTTTTTCAAAAACATCCTAGTATACCGGCATATCAAGAGGTTTCAACAATTGAACCTGAATTGTTTCACCTTGGCTTATATTCATATTCTTGCCTTTTTTAAATAAATCGGCAATAGAATCGCCTACAAAATACACACCTGCTACAGGTGAACTTACAACCGCAGTAACAGGAGCCATTACATATTTGGGACTTCCGTTTAGTAATTCATCACCTTTTTCCCACGCCCATGTTGTCGGTTTTACAACAATGTTTTTTGTTCTCTCCGTCGTTTCGCCTAATGCCGTAGAATAAGTTGTTTTAGAACTTAATGCACCATCATAGGTTACATTTTGGTTATTACAAATACCGGCATAAAAAGGAACCTGTTTTCCTGTTGCACTGACAATATGGTCAAAATACAATCTCAACATTCCGCCTTTATATAACATTTTTGGTGCTTGAACAGCCTCAACAGAACCTCTTACAACACTGCCTTGCGGAATAACTATAGAATTTTCAACAATAATATTATTTACAACCATTAAATCAAACTGATCACCTACAGCAGCAGTTGCAGAACTGACTGGGTCAAGCAATTTTAATGTTATTACAGTCCCTGCCGGAACTCTTTTTGTTTTAATATTAGCATTTATTTGTTTATTTACAGCAGAATATGCTCCATTAGCCATAAACAAAACCGTTGCAAACAACAAAACTATTATTGAAAATATTTTTTTCATTATCTTTCCCCTAACCTATTTCTGTTTTTATAATTTTATTCTATATCAGTTATAGATATTTTACCAAATTTTGCAGATAAATCATCTATATGATGAATTATATACATAAATGGTTCAGCATCTTTTTCATTCAAATCAATTAATGCGCCCCAATCTGCCCTGCCATGATGAGCTGCAATCATTTTAGCAACATCTTTGAATCCGTTATTCATACAAACAGAAAAGCCCCATTGTGAATGAGTTCTCCAATCTTTACGGAAATCCTCGTTGTATTCGATTAAACCTGTTTGTGTATCAACAATATATTCAAATATTTTGCCAAAATCATGCAAAATACAAGCAGCATAAACATTATCAGGATTAATTTTCCCGTTACATTTTGTTAAAACTGTATTTGCTATATCCAAACATTCATAAGTATGTTCAAGCAAGCCGCCTATATAATTATGATGCATTAATTTGGCTGCAGGTGTAATTTTAAATTCTGCTTCATGTTCAAAAAGCAAAGATGATACAAACTCTGCAAGTTTTTTATCCTGTATCTTATTTACATAATTCATTATATTATTAAATAATTCTTCTCTTTGAGCTTCATCCAAACCGAGTTTTGCCTCTTTTACCAGAGATATATCAGATATAAGGCAGTTATTATATTTTTCATTATATGTTCCTGCATTGATTTTTATATGATTATTCGTTCTAAATAGTTTTGAATCCAGCCTGTTTAATGTTTCTTCCCACAAAATGCAATTCAAGACAGTTGAATCATCAAGATTTCTAACCTGTAATTTACCCATTTTAGAACCTGCTTTAGTATCTCCTATTGCAAACGTTACAACCTCATATATTGCATTTAAATCAAGCATCATTATTTCCTTACTATTTATTCTTCGTTAGTTTAATTATATAACAAAATTTAAACTGCCTGCTCATTCTCTTTTATAATTGTATCAAAATAAAATCTTTGTAATAAATCGGCAAACGGGCGTTTTGTTTTTAACGACATAAATTGAATAACTTTGCCATCCCTGCATACTATTCCTATTGATTGTTTGCCTTTTTTTACAACCGTTGCAGGCTGTTTGACAGAAATTTCCTTCAAAATTTTATAATTTTTAAATTCAAAAAAATCATTTTTATACGGAATAAAGCAATTCAACCAAGGAGTTAACGCCCTTATTCTTCTGTCAATTTGTTCCGAAGTCTCATTTTTAAAATCCAAAATAGCCTCTCTTAACGATATATTATGCAGATATGTTGCCTCGGTTTCTTTTTGGCTTTGTTGATTTTTTAATTTATTATCAAAATTATCCAACAATGTTTTAACTTCAGCTTTTGCAAGATTACAACATCTTATTCGCAGGCTTTTTCCGGTATCATTTGGTAATATTGGCAATTCAGCCTGATGTAATATTGAACCAGTATCATAATTAACATCCATTAAATGAAATGTTATACCTGTTTTTGATTCGTTTTTCAAAATAACCTGCAAATATGGATTTGGACCTCTATATTTAGGTAAAAGCGACGGATGAACATTTATACAAGCTATCTTTGGAGAATTAATAGTCTGAGCGGAAAATTTTTCACTCCAAGAACCGACTATTATAATATCTGCCTTTAACCTTTTTACTTCCCTAATAAACGCATCAGAATTAGCACTTTTAGCATTAATTTCAGGAAGTTTTAACGTTTTTATAAAATTAAAGTCATCTGAAGACCGGAAAATATCATTTATTTTCTTCTTAAAAGGTGAATATAAAACATTATCGTGTCTAAATACACCAACTATCTCGTGTTCTGTATTCAATATTCCAAGAACAAGAGCTTTTAACATCTCTCCATAGCCGACCAGTATTATTTTCATAATTAATATGATATAGCCAAAAATAAAAAAAATAAATAATGTAAATTAAGTATGGGTTTTTGTAATAAAAATTATTAAAATAGTTTTATATAGGTTACTTTTCTAATAAAATAAGTATGGAAAGTGAAGGTATTTTTTGAGCGGTAATTTTAACGATATTGAAACAACATCAAGAAAATCTTCTGTTATACAAGAAAGAATGAGTCTTGTATCAAGTCATATGTATAAACAATTTCTTGAATATCAGCAGTCAAATGCTAACACAGCCGTTTTATTTGACACAATGGTTGAAAATATGGCATTAACGGTTGAATATTTAAAACAATCGTTCACATTCAGAGGTATCCCTTCAGAAAACATATATTATGATTACGATAAAAGCAGACATATCGCAATAATGAATATTTTATGGCATTCCATCACTTTTTATTCAAATATGAAAGATACCCCAAAAGCACTTCCCAGAGAAAAAGATGTACCGTTATTTTCCGGAAGAATAATAGCAATAAAAGGAACCCTGCCTGAATTAATACACGGTTATAACGAAGAAACAGAACAAAAACTTTTGGATATGGAAGTTGCCTCGTTATTTGTTCCCGCAGATAAAGCAGCAAAAGCAATTATAAAAATAAGACATCTCGGAAATCAGGAATTTTATATAAACCAAATGGAAGCACCAAGAGAGTTTTTACTAAAAGTTATTGAAATTATATGCGGCGGCGGTAACTACCACAAAGAAGGCACAAAAGTTACCATTAGCATATAATCGGATTTTTTGTTTTTAATATTAAGATTTGTTAATATAGGACTTTAAAAAATAAAAACAATATGATATACTGTATATGTAAGGAGTGTAAGTATGATTAGCCCGTATATGGCAATTCAAAACGCAATGATGGCACAAAATGCTACCACCGCTAAAATGATGGGAGCTTCCGATGCTATGTTGTCAACTGTTGCTTTCGGTAACAGTCAGCCGCTTCGTCCTTCATTCGGTAGCACAGTCGCAGCATCAGATACGTTTGAACTTCAAAACAAAGCTGATGAAACAAGATATACCGCTTTAGAAAAGCTTATGGTGTCTCTTGAAAAGGGAATAGCTAAATCAATTAAACGTTCAACACCTAAATTTGGCGGACTTGATTATAAAGCTTAATCATCTTTTATAAAGCGATTTTAATCTTTTGTTAATATACCTTTCGTATGTTATAATTTCTTATGAAAGGTAGGTTTTGATGTATAAAAAAGAAAATCCCATCTCATTAAAATTTGTAGCCGGAATAATAGCTATTTTGTGTATTATTTTTTATTATATTTCCATTCCGAGTGATAAACAAAATCTAAAAAAGAAACCTTCCTTTGAACAACAACTGGAGCAGAGAAAAGACTATTCAAAGCGAAATAAAGTACAAACGGAACAAACACAAACAGAAATAGCATATAGTAATACTATAATACAACCTTCACAAGAATTAGTGCCCCCAAATACAATACCTGTTACAAATAATACTCAAACATCAAACACACAAAAAATCGAGTACACGCAACTTTTAGATAAGTTAAAAGATTTTCCGACTAAAAATCAACAACAAGTTCAGGCAGTTGTTAACGAGTTTCTTAAATATAAAGGTTATCCTGAAAACCTCGTAAAAGCAGTTGCTAAAGATATTGACCAAAGTAAAGCTAAAACCCACGAAAATTATATGGTTGCTAATTTTGATTTTTCGTCAGGCAACTTAAATATAAGTCCTTTGATGCTATTTAAACTTGGAAACAAAGAATTAATAGCAATTTTGGCTCACGAATTAGATCATTTTGATAAACTTGCTAATACATGTAAATCTATGGGAATTTCCGAATATGAAGCATTGTTTAACGAAAATGATATTACAATTGACAGAGGATTTTGGGCTCAAGCCGCTTCTCTAGCTAAAGATAGTTCATTTGATGCTAAATTATATCAGGATGCATTAAAAAGATTTATAACTCAAAATGATTTGGAATTAACAAGCTCTTATTCTGATTTTTATAAACTTTCGGAAAATTTAAGAAATCCGCTTGAAGTTAATGCTTATAAAGAATCGGATAAAGTATATGACTATTACGGAATAAAACACGAAGACGGCCCCATAAAAAAATTAGTTACTAAATTTAATGACGTAGATTGGGCTGTATATCATTTTATAGAAAAAGATCCTTTACTGGCAAACCAACGTATCGTAATTTTTGACTACTATTTTATACAGGCAATTCTCTCTAAAATGCCGGAATTTCAAAAAGATTTTGACAAATGTATTCAAAACAGAAACGGCGATTTAACAAGTTTTTGGGTTGCTTATGAAAATAGTGTGAGCAGTTTTTACCACAGGGGGGCAATGGATAAAAACACTTACGATAAAATATATTCTCTGATGGAAGAAACCGAAAATAAAGCAAAAAAACCACTTTCAAGCCAAGATATTTTAAAAGCTTTTGCTTACAAAATAAATACATTATTTGCAAATCTGGTTTACCCGAATGCAGTAAAAAATTTAAGAAGCATAAATGTCGATTATTTAACATATTTGAAGAAAAACGGCTTAAAAGATGACAATCAGGAATTAAAAAGTATTATAACTCTTATTTGTATTGATAACGAATTATACAAAAGTAATGCAGATAAAGACATCTCATTATATTACTTAAATATACCTAAAGAAATTGAAACAATGTATGATGTCAAATCAAATAAAAATAAATTTATGTTTATATATCAACTTCCTGCATTTATAAATCAGAGAAGCGTAGCAATCAGCGAACAAAATGCCCTGATAGATATGATAAATGCAAACAGATTAGATATAAGAATTAAAGATTAAGTTTTGTAAACAGTATACACTTTTTATATACTTTTTAGTCAATTTTTATTTATCAAAAAACTTTATTAATACAGAGAGAGATAATTAATAAAAATGGGAGAATAAAAATGGCTAGAGTTTTGATATCAATGCCTGAAAACTTTTTAGGCGAAATAGATAAATTAGCGGACAACGAAAACCGTACAAGAAGTGAGTTAATTAGAGAAGCTTTAAGAACATATATACACAGAAATAAAGTAAGAGAAAATGCACTTGCAGTAAAGAATGCAGCATTACTCGAAACATTGTTGGATTAAATTTTGTAAGATAATATTATCCGGGGGGATAATAAAAAAGCACATAAAATATATGTGCTTTTTTATTTTGTAAAAACTATCCTTCATATAGTTTAAAAATCTTCCAATATGCATAAATTTATGCTTTAATTGTTTTGGAAGTAAAATGAGACTCTGATATGATTAAGATACTCAAGACAGAAGATAATAAAACATTGAGTAAGCTGAGTATAAGCGAGGCTGTATCCGGGTCATGGTTTAATCTTATTGCACCTAACGAAGAAGAAATCAAACAGGTTTCTTTAGTTTTAGGACTGGATGAAGATTTCCTTTTAAACTCATTAGACTTAGATGAACGTTCTCGTATAGAAATAGAAGACGGAAATATTCTTATAATTACAAATTTACCGGTTATGACAGATGACGGATGTTTTGATACATTGCCAATGGGTATTATTTATACCCCGACTTCCATAATTACAGTATGTTCTAAAGATAATAACATCCTTTCTTCATTCAATGAAAACACCGCTCACTCTTTCGATACAAGAAATAAAACGGAATTTATGTTGAAAATATTGTATCGTTCGGTAAAGTTTTATTTGAAATATTTGGATATTATTAACAGGACAACCGATAATATCGAAACAGAATTACAAAAAGCAACTAATAACAAAGCATTATTTCAATTAATGGAAATACAGAAAACATTAGTTTATTTTTCAACCGCTCTAAAAGACAATGACATAGTGCTTCAAAAGATTATGAGAATGACTAATTCCGCATCAGGAAATTATATGAAGAATACGGAAGAAGATATTGACCTTTTGGAAGACGTTATTATTGATACAAGGCAGGCTATAGAAATGGTTGATATGCACCGTATGATTTTAGAAGCAATGATGGAAGGTTTTGCATCAATTATAAACAATAATCTTAACCAGGTTATGAAATTCCTTGCCGCAATCACAATTATAATGTCTATTCCTACAATGATTGGCGGTTTATGGGGAATGAATGTTCCTGTTCCATACGGAAACAATCCTTTTGGATTTCTTATAGTTGTATTTATTGCAGTCGTAACATCTATTGTTGTTGTTTTCTACTTCAGAAAAAAAGGTATGTTCTAAGACAGAGGATTTAAAATTGAAAAAAGGTTCTATTTTAATAATATCAAATGATAATGCAATAGGGAAACAGATTTCAGCCAAAATCAAGTTACTTAGAGAATGCGATACAATAAGAAATGTATCTTATATTGAATCAATTTCGGTTTTAAACTCAACTCAACCATCCTTGATTATTGTTTATTGTTCAAATTCTGATTCAGTCGGAATAATTAAAGAAATAAGAGCAATCAAATCACTTGATAAAGTACCTATTTTATTTGTAATGGATACTTTTGTTGAAGAACTATTAATGTATGCATTTGATAACGGTATTGATGATGTTTTCTTTTTGGATGAATCCGATACAATCATTCTGATGAGAATATTATTAACCTTACAAAAATCAATACTTTATAAACAAATTGATATCTGTAAAGAAATACTTGTTTCTGCAAATATTGTTGATAAGCAAACGGGAATATATACAAAAGACCAGGCTCCAATTGCACTTAGAAATTTCTTTAGTAAGAGCATAGAAGAAAATTTAGAAAATACTACTTTTTTATATTTAAAACCCGTAGCCCTTGAAGGCAAAAAATTAAATATGACAAAAATTGCAAATATAGTAAAATCCGTCCCGAGAGGCAACGACATTGTTGCATTCGGTAAGAGTAACGGATTTTATATAATACTATATAATGCAGGTGTTTCAGGTGCAAAATCTGTTGTATCCAGAATTAAAAATTTATTGATTAATGAATGTAAAATATATGCAACTGCGGCTGAAATAACAGCATCTTTTGAAGAAATGGAACCTGTTTTATATGAAAGTTTAAAAGCACAAATTGCAGATAATAAAGAGTTTAACTATTTATATGAATTATCTTTTAATGAAACAGCTGAACTTATTGATATACGTGATGAAAACGGCAAAAAATTTAAAGACTTTAAAAAAGAATTTTTTGATAATTTTGAACAAATAGTCGCTCCTGTATTTTATCAGGTTCAATCGATTAATTCTGAAATATTCCCACATGCAAATATAGATTTTAGTATAAATGAATCTGAAAGTAAGTTCGTAATTGCACAAGATAATATTCAAAGTGAAGTTATAATAACCTATCCGGCATATATAAAGTTATTAATGGATATAAAACATACAGAAAGTAATAAAGAACCTGTAATCAGAAGGTTATCATTTGATTTTGAAGATTTTTCCGCAGATAAACTTCATTCTATATTAAAAGATGTTATCCAAGAATTTTCGGATATGCTAAACCTACAAAAAATGAATGCTGTAGAACAACAATGAAAAGAAAATGCCCTCTTTTAATTTCATCATCTGCAAAAAACACAATAAAAGAATCCGTATTATTGGCAAATGAACTTAATACAGGGATAGAAATTAGCCGTATCCCTTTGTACAAAGATAAGAATATGACTGTTGATTCAACAATAGATTTTTTACAAAGTGAATTAAACGGTTTTGAAGGCAAAAGAACATTACATGCAATGTTTTCGGATGTAAACATATCCAGCAGAGATTGGGAATTAAGAGAAATTGCACAAAAACGTTTCATTCAATCTTTTCAAGTTGGTAAAGCTATTGGTGCCGATACAATTTTATTTCACACAGGTAACAAAGGTACAAAGCATTACGGTTCAATAAAATCCTTTAAAAAGAATTTTGTATTGTTTTGGAATGACTTTGTAAAAGAGTTTGAAAAATCAGGAATAATAGCTGTCGTCGAAAATGTTTTTGAGACAACCCCAAACTATTGTCTTGAATTATTTAATTCAATAAATTCACCTAATTTTAAACTGGCACTCGATACAGGACATGTAAATTTATATGCACACGATACAACTGTAACGGAATGGTTAAAAGCATATAATTCAAACCTTTATCACATGCACTTGCATAATAATTTCAGAGAAAATGATGACCATTCCAACTTGGAAAACGGAACATTAAATTTTAAAGAAATATTTGAAACAATAAAAGAATTAAATATTGAGCCTTCATGTGTTTTGGAAATGTTTACGGAAGAAGATATCAGAAAAAGCGTTGAATTATTTGACAAGTATATGACAGTTTAAATAAGTACACCCGTTATATGATGAAAACTAATAATAATTTATATATAATTGCATTTATAATAGAACAGGTAAGGCGAAAATGCTTCCAATAGTAACTCAAGAACAATCAACATTATGTTTTGCAGAAATTTTTCAAGATGTTCATTCTTGGAGAAAAAAAATGATTCACTATATAAAAGATGAAAATCCCGAAATCAATTCTGCAATTATAGAAGCTGCTCAAAATACGGATTTAGACCCAAAAGCTGTTGCACTGGGTGCTTATATGACATATATTTTACTTGAAACGGCAATGAAAGAAGAAGCAGGTCAACAAGTTTTCACGATTGACGAAGGTTAATCCAAAAATTTTATTTTATAATTTTGTATCGGTTCTTTTCTTATAAGTTTCTTTTGATTTTCAAGTGTATTTTTGATTGCAAAAACCCAGCCGTGTTGTGCATTTATAAATAAAAAGAATGCAGCTTCACTGTCTACTATTCTGGTTGGATTATCTATTAGCAATTCACCTTTATCAGAGAGATTAAAAACAGTAAATGATAATGGATTTGATATAGAACTGTCTATATAAGCATCATATTTTATTTTGCTAAGTCTGGTTGTATCTTTAACAAGCGCAGCATCATTTTTTGTTGTTACTTGTCTGTATAAGAAGGTAATAATATCTTCAAGATTATCTGGATTGCTCATTTTTTACCACATAAATAAAATCATCAACCAATTTTTCGTTCCACTGTTTACCGGCTTCACTCTTTATAATAGAAATAATTTCATCAATAGTATAAGCATTTCTGTATGGTCTATCCTGCGCCATAGCATAAAAAGCATCAACAAGTAAAACTATCTGAGAAAGTATTGGAACCTCTACCCCAGCTTTTTTATCGGGATATCCGTTTCCGTCCCAATTTTCATGATGATTTTCTATTATCGGTATAACATCTTGAATATTGGAAATCGGTTTCAAAATTTCTCTTGCTGCAATTACCGGATGAGTTTTTATTATTTCCTTTTCCTTATCAGTTAAGGGTTCTTTTTTATTTAATATTGCCTCAGGAATCATAATATTACCTATATCATAAAGTAATATGGCAAGTCTTAGTCTGTCTATTTCATCAGGCTGCAAATCTATTTTTTTGGCAAGCATAACAGCTAATAACAGTTTTGACTTTGTTGTTCCTGTTTTATAAGAATGATTATATGTTTGAGAAATCATATCTACGATAGAATATATTGCATCATTTTGGTTACTGGAAGATTCTTTAATATTCTTTAGCTTTTGATTAATAGCCTTTGATATATTGTCATCAACGGAAATACGTTTTTTATCAATTATATCAATAAATGTCTCAATTGCAGTTTGCTGCCAATTGGAAGCATCCTGTTTTTGCGCCAATTGAACCTGATTTCTTCCTTTTATTTTGGCATTGTACATTGCCTGATCGGCAAGTTCTGTCAGTTCATCAATTCGGTCGGAATGTTCTAAAAATGTTGCAACTCCAATACTTGCAGTTATTCCTCCGATTGTATCTATAACCTGATTTTCAATTGATTTTCTAATTCTTTCCGCAGCTATTAATGCGCCTTGAGAATCAACCCCCGGAAGCAAAAGATTAAACTCTTCCCCTCCAATTCTGGCAGGAATATCTATAGAACGTGCTTCTTTTTTTAATACATTTGATATGGTTTTTATTGCAATATCACCAAATTGGTGTCCGTATGTATCATTAATTCTTTTTAAATAATCCAAATCCAAAGATACCAATGAAAAAGGTTGTTTTAAACGCAAAGAACGTTCTGCTTCTTTTTCTATATTATCTTCAAAGTAACGCCTGTTATACAATCCCGTTAACGGGTCAGTAATTGCCTGTTTCTTTACTTCTTCAAATAATCCTGCAACCGTAATTGCAAGTTCTATTTGGTTTGCAAACAAAGATAAAAAGTTCGTTTCCGTATCCGTAACACCATCTCTATCAGACGAAACAAGTACACATCCAAAACTTCCTTTCTGGTTATGCAATGGAACTATTGTACAAGATTTTGAAGTTACACCTGATACTACATCTTTATATTGTTCATCTGTTAATAACGGAAAAAACAACTTTACCATTCCCTTTATATCGGGAGTAGAATATATTTTCTTTTCTGTTATTGATTTTACAACAATAGAATTATCTACATAAGGCAATTTATATGATTCTATAGATTCATTTATAAAAGAAAAGGCTTTTGCCACCGTTTTACTGCTCGAAGTAGATTTTACAGAAAAAAACATATTTCCGTTTTCATTATCTTTATCCAATTTCAAAATAGATACAAAATCATAATTCATATCTTCATGCAAAATGTGAACAATATTATCTAGCATATTAGACAAAGGTTGAGAAGAATTCATCATATCCCAAACACTGTTTAACGTAAGAATTGTTTTATTTGCCTGTTCAAGCTCTTTTGTTCGCTCCGAAATTTCTTCTTCCAAACGAATATTTTTTTCATAAAGTTCAGAGAAATCACGCCCACGTACATCTATGGACTTGTCTATTTTTTTTATTTCCTTCACTAAATTTGTAAAGTTGGAAAATATGCTCACGTTTTTGCCCAAATATCTAAAACTGAATTATAAATATTATATACCCTTTTTTCTTTTATTGTAAAACATTTTTTATAATATTTATTACGTCTTGTGATTTTATTTCACTTATACAATTGTTTTTATTTGATTTCAGCCTGCAATGTTTCTTCATACAAGGTGAACAAGAGGTTTTTGCAGATATAGAAAAATATTTATTTCCAAAAGGTGCCGTTCTGTTAGCTGATGTTGCAAAAAATAATGTTATTATAGCAGGATGATTAACAGCCCAGGCTATATGCGCACTTCCCGAATCAGGACTTACGACCAAATCCGCATTTTTAAAAACATACACCATATCGGATAAATTAGTTTGCCCTGTCAAATCAATTATGTTTTCACCTTTAATATCATCCGATATTTGCTGCGTTAATGATTTTTCTTTTTCTGTAGCAGTTAGTATTATATTGAATTGATTTTTAAATTCATTTATAATATCCTTCCAGCCGTTTACAGTCCAATGTTTATTTGTCCATGTTGTGGCAGGCGAGATTACAATCGTTTTTCTTGTTTTATTAATATTATCAATTATGCTTTTTACATTCTCTGAATATTCATCAGAGAAGTCAGGAATAATAAAATCTATACTCAAATCTTTACACCCCAAATATTGAGCTATTTCAAGATTTCTTTTTACAACGTGATAATTAATATCAAATTGTTTTCGTCCCATTTTTATTATTTCATTTGCAAAAAGAAAGGAAAACTCTCGTCCGTTATCGGGTGCCAATTTCCTTTTACCGCCTGATAACCCCATTATTATTGCACTTTTTAGCAATTGCTGGGTATCTATTACAACATCATATTCTTGTTCTCGTATTGATTTTATAATCTTAAAAAATTCATCAAACACTTGTATTTTATTAGGATTTTTCTTCCACTCACGTTTTTTTAATACATAAACATTATTAATTAACGGATTATTTACTATAAATTTCTCAGCTTTATCTTCAACTATCCAATCGATTTGAGCATTAGGATATTGTTTTCTGAGTGCATTTGCCATAGGAATGGTATGTATGGTATCACCTAATGCACTTAATCTTATTATTAAAATTTTGTTGATTTCAGTCAAAATATACACCTTTTTTACTAAGTATAACAAAAAACCCCTATATATAGTCTAATTTTATATTAAAAAAATACAGTAAAAGTTTACATTTGAATTTATATTTTAAACTTTTTAGAGGAATGAAAATATCAAAAATTTTATTATTATTATTGTGTCGAAAGGCAATGGGAAATTCTCTGTATATAAACATTAGGATACTTAATAAATGAATAGAAAACAAAAAGAAAATATAAAAAATTCCATAAGAATGTGTAAATTAAGACTTCAAACAATTAAACCGCATTTAACGGAAGAAAAATATGCACTTAATGAATCTTTTAATAAATTATTAATAGAAAAAGCAATATTACGTGATAAATTAATGAGAAAAGAGCCGTCTTTTGTGGAAAAAATAACAAGAAAATTTCGCAGCAATAAACACGAACTCATTTGTGATTATTTCAAATAAAAAATAGCCACAAATTAATCTATTGAGAATATATCCTGTAAATCAGCATAAGTAAGTGTTTTACCGATATTTCTATCAACAGATATTACGGAATCCACAAGGTTACGTTTATCTTGTTTTAGTTTTTGAATTTTTTCTTCAACAGTATTTTTTGTAATCAATCTGTAAACAAATACTTTTTTCGTCTGACCAATACGATAAGCTCTGTCTGTAGCCTGATCTTCAACTGCAGGGTTCCACCACGGGTCATAATGGATAACATAATCCGCACCCGTTAAGTTCAAACCTGTACCACCGGCTTTTAAGCTGACAAGAAATATAGGTATCGAATTATCCGTATTAAACCTTTCAACAACTTCCTGTCTGTTTTTAGTTGAACCTGTTAAGTATTCGTGTTTAATACCTTCTTTTACAAGCCACTCTTTTATTAAATCAAGCATATCAACAAATTGAGAGAACAATAATATTCTGTGTCCTTCAGAAATAATTTCTTCCAACATTGATTTTAATTGTTCAAATTTACCTGAAGTATCTATGCCTTTTTTGTTTTCCTTATCATATAACCTCGGATGGCAGCATATTTGTCTTAATCTCAATAATGCTGAGAAAATACTCATCCTGCTTTTTTCCAATCCGTTTTCAGCAATGGATTTAAATAATTCTTCTTTTGTAGAATCCAATACTTCAAGATAAAAGTCTTTTTGTTCCGGTGTAAGTTCACAATATGCAATATTTTCAACTTTATCAGGCAAATCTTTTGCAACATCACGTTTCATACGACGCAAAATAAACGGATATATTTGAGATTTCAAACGTTTTTCAACTATTTTTTCACCTCTGTCTACAATCGGTGTTACATACCTGTAATTAAATTCTGATAAATTCAACAAGAAACCCGGCATCAAGAAATCAAATACTGACCACAATTCCTCTAGTTTGTTTTCTATTGGAGTGCCGGAAAGAGCCAATTTATGCTGTCCGTTAAGCATTTTTATACACTTTGCAGTCATTGACTCAGGATTTTTTATATTTTGAGATTCATCAAGAATTATATATCGAAACTCATATTTTTTAAGTTTCTCAATATCACGTCTGATAAGTGCATAACTCGTAATTACAATATCATTTTTAGGTATTTCATCAAAATGTTCTTTTCTTTCAACACCGCTTAATTTTAAACATTTTAATGAAGGTATAAACTTTTGTACTTCGTTTTCCCAGTTAAATACAACAGACGTAGGACAAACAACAAGGTTTGAAGCTTTTTTATCTTTTTCTTTAGCTTTTTGCAACAATGTAAGAGCCTGCAATGTTTTACCTAACCCCATATCATCTGCCAAAATACCGTTCAAGCCGTATTTGTACAAGAACCACAACCAACTGTAACCCTTTGTTTGATATTCTCTTAATTCAGCATTAATTCCTTTTGGAACAGGAACATTATCCATTGTAGAAAATGTAGAAATTTGTTTCCAGAATGCGGAAAATCTTCGGCTCATTTTCAATTTAAAGCCCAAGTTTTGCATTTCGGATAATAATCCTGCACGATATGTCTTTACTATATATCTGTCATCATCGTTTTTATAGACATCAAAAGTATTAAACGATTTTAACAAAGAGAATATATCTTGCCCCGGAACTTCAACAAAACCGTAATTTTTAACTCTTAAATACTTATCACCTTCTATAATAAGGTTATATATTTCATCAAAAGAAATTTCCTCATCGCCAACCTTGCCGTATAATATAACTTCAAAGCTATCGGTTGAATCAATTGAAAAATCTATATCAGCAACAAGTTCAAAAGGCTTAGGCGATAATTTGAAGAAAGACATATCGTCTTTTTCTTTAAATACCCATCCTTCGCCTGCACGTTTTAAATAATAATTGTAAAAATCGATTGCATTTTCTTTTTCTATAGCCAAATTGTTTGTTTGCATAGGTGCAAATTTACAAGCCAAAAGCATTTGGTATGCTCTTTCTTCGTGAGCAATATTACGCTTTACCCAGTATAATAAATCTTCTTTCGGTTTCTTAATAGTAACGTAAGGGCTTTTTGAAACAGACTTTGAATATGGAACTATAGTTCCGTCATAATCAAATTCCAATTCGGCTTTTAAAGCTCCGTCATAATCCAGTCCCATAGTTACAACGTTTAACGGAGGCTTTTGCTCCAACGTCAATTTATCTATTATTTCAGAAACCTCACAAGGGATTAAAGTCCTTAATTTTGGCAACTCCTCATATAAGAATTTAGCACCGTCGGCATCTTTGACATCAGTAAATGTCGTTTTTATCAAATTCTGCGGTAACGCAGACAATGCAACATTAATAGGAAATATTTTATTTTTATATCTGCCCCATTTCAATTGTCTTGAGAAATATCTCACCTCTTCAAAAGGAATTATGTCATCTTTATCAGGTCGCTGCCAATATAAAGATAATAAAACATTGCCAACCATTGAAAAATTAACGGAAAGTGATAATTTCCATTCATCATCACCAAATACAAGTTTATGTTTTGATTTGCCGTCAATTACGTCATCCGCTTTTGCAAGCAGCTGAAAGAACCCGTCAAATTTAGCAATCGGAATATCATACCATCCTGCTTTTTTATCCAGTCTTGAACTTTTTAGTAATAATTGAAAAATTGCCAGCTCAACTTTTTGTGAATTATTTAATTCAAAATCAGGATTTGCTTTTTGAGCAGCTATAAATGCTTTTAAAAGAGCTTCTATATCCCTGATGACTTTATTTGTATTTCTGTCCATAACAAGAATGGAAAAGAAATTTTGCCTTCTTTTAGCATTAAAATGGAAAATATACCCGCCTTGAGGATTGTCATTCATTTCTGTTTGAGTATCGGAATAATCCGGCTCTACTTTATATCGTCTTTGTGCAAATTCTTCATAAGCGTGTTCATCAATAGCTTTCATTGCAACAGCTATTGCATGTTTACACCATTTTTCCTTTAAAGGACATGAACAAACAGGTTCAACTTCATTTTTTTTGAATTTTAATTCAACATCATAAAAAGATTTAAAGTTACCTTTTACTTTTGCTTTTACACCCGTTTTACCCACCTCAAAAGAAGCCACCTGCTCTTTTTGGTGATATTCATAACCTCTGCGCCAGCTCCCCGGCGTAGCATTATCTTTTAAATACTTATAATTAAAATTACAAACAGTCATCTAATCTCTTGTAGCTATCTCTGCAAAAAAACATACAAACTAAGTTTATATATTGAGCAGTAACACCTTATAATTAACTGATATCCTACAATTTTAATTATACATTAAACTTATAATTTGGCAATAATTTTTTCTAAATTTAATCAAACTATGCAAATAAATTCAATTTTTGTCCCGATTGTTTATTTTTTTCTGCAATAGCTTGCGACTTTACACTTTTTGCAGCTGCTGCAACTCTATAATCCTGAGCTGAAGGGTCAGATGGTGCCATTGCGGATTTTATAACCTTATCAGCATGTTTAATTGTATTTTCCGGATTATTTTTGTCTAAAACAGGCATTGTAATATTCACATGCCCGCCAACAGGAATGCCGTTAGAATCACGTTCAATAACAATAGGACCGCCCAACTCACCGGCAGCACTTTTATGTGCCATTTCATGTGCATAAATATCATTATATCTTTCACGCACCATACTTTGTTTTTGTTGCGCATAAAAATTGCTCATTGCACCAAACGAATTAATCATAAATTCCTTTACACCCCTTACTTACATATTTAGTATAACTCTGTTTTTTAGCACTTTCAACCCTAAGAAACAAACTTTGCTATATCATCCTATATCACAACTTAAAAATTTTACAAAAAAAGAACCGCTTAAAACTAAGCGGTTCTTTTACAATTATTAAGTTGGTTATACGCAAGCGCCACCACAAGTGCAACAATCTGCAATTGCAGCTTTAGCTTCTTCTAAACGAACTTTAATACGTCCGTCTACTGCTATACCTTCACCTGTTTTTTCAGAAATTAACAATGGGTTAATATCAAGTTCATCGATGAATTTGAAATCAGCAACCAATTGAGATAATCTCAACAATGTTTCCTGAATTTGTTCCATTTGAGCAGGTGTTGTACCTCTTGCACCTTCTAACAATTTGTATGCTTTAACGGACTTAATCATTTCTGCAGCATCAACGTCAGTTAAAGGCGCAATTCTGAATGTTACATCTTTCATAACTTCAATAAATACACCACCTAAACCGAACATCATCATAGGTCCGTATTGAGGATCGGTTGCAATACCGCAAACCATTTCACGATTTCCTTTTACCATTTCTTGAATAATAACACCTTCTAAACCGTCAATTAAACCTTTTTCTGTTAATTTAACGATTAAATCGTTATATTCTTCTCTTAATTGTTCTTCAGATTGAATATTAACTCTTACACCTCCAACATCAGTTTTGTGAGATGTTGTTTTAGATGTCATTTTCATTACTACAGGGTATCCGATTGAATTACCAACTGTTACAACTTCATCTATGTTTGTAGCAAAACCTGATTTACAAACTCTGATACCATAAGCATCCAATACATCAATAGATTCACGAGTTGTTAATTGAGCTCTGCCTTCATCTATTGATTGTTTAATGATTCTTGCAGCTTTAGCTCTGTCTACGTCATAGCAAGGAATTTTACCTTCAGGTCTAGCCTGCCATAATCTTTGTTGATTTAATCTGTTAAATCCGTCTGCAGCTTCTTCAGCATACATAAAGAACGGCATATTAACATCCATATCGGATAATTTTGTAAAGAATTCATTCTTTGTCATAAATACACCGATTACAGGTTTTTGTGGGTATTGAGCTTTGATTTCCATTACGGCTCTTGCAACATCGATATCTTTCAAACCTAAGAACGGTAAGTAAATTACCATAATCATATCAACATTTTCATCTGCAATAACTGTTTCTAGTGTTTGCTTATAGTGTTCGATAGGAGCTGAAGCTATCATATCGATTGGGTTTTTAACAGATGCAGCCGAAGGCAAGAAACTTCTTAATTTTTCTTTTGTAGCATCGGAAATTTTTGCCATTTGCATACCGTATTCGCAAACAGCGTCAGTAGCCATAATACCGGGGCCTCCGGAGTTTGTAATAATAGCAACTCTGTCACCTTTTGGTATAGGACAATTTGCAAATACTTTCGCAGTTGCAAATAAATTCTTTAATGAATATTCTCTTATAACACCTGATTGATTTAATAAAGCGTTAGCAGCTTTATCTGCACCGGCTAATGAACCTGTGTGAGAAGATGCTGCAGAAGCACCTGCTGCACTACGTCCGGCTTTTAATGCAAGTACAGGTTTTTTCTTTGTTATTCTTGAAGCTAATTTTCTGAAATTAGCAGGATTTTGGATTGATTCCATATATAAAAGGATTTGTTGAACGTCATCATCATTTTCCCAGTATTCTAAAGCTGTTTCAGCATTAACATCAGCCTGATTACCGATTGAAATGAATTGAGCAAAACCAAGGTTTAAGTCTTTTAATATATTTAAAATACCGCCGCCTAAAGCACCTGATTGAGATACAAAACCGATATGTCCTCTTTCCGGTAATGATTCTGCGAAACATCCGTCCATTCTTACTTCAGGTAATGTATTAACAACACCTAAACAGTTAGGACCTACACATCTCATACCATAGCTTCTTACTTTTTCAAGTAATTGTTTTTCTAATTCGGCACCTTCTTTACCTGTTTCTTTAAAGCCTGCAGTAATAATACATAAGCCTTTAATGCCTTTTTGATGACATTGGTCGATTGTATCAAGTACGAATTTAGCATTAACTACAATGATAGCTAAATCAACTTCACCGGGGATTTCATTTACATTTGTATATGCTTGTAAACCTTCAATTATACCACCTTTTGGGTTAACAGGATAAATTTTTCCGTTAAACTTGTATTCTTGAAGTCTTTTCATAATGTCAGAGCCGATTGTGTGCTCTTTTGTGGAAGCACCAACAACTGCAATTGCTTTCGGCTTCATGATTTTGTCCAATAGTTCTTTTTGCATTTTTTCTCTCCTAATTTATTGCAAATCTAGTAACCGTTTTCTATCCAAGGGCGTTCTCTGAATTTCGCACCCAATTCTTTTGTAATTTCCATACATTTTGTCATATTAATTTTATAGTCTTTATACCCTGTAACGATTGTAGCAGTGGTATCAAAACCCTCGGCTGCAGATTCTTTTATAAAATCTTTTACCGCTTTGTATGCATTATCAATATGCGGTTGTGAAACCGTATTATATACTTCTTCATTTTCTCCGTTCAGGCTTATTGAAAATTTATCAACCAAGCCTTTTAATTCGGGCAAAACATTCCTTTTATAAACTATATTGGCATGCCCGTTTGTATTAACCCTTATAATTGTTTTGGGATATTTTTCTTTTATATATTGTGCAACCTGCTTCAAAACATCAAGTTTCAGCATTGGTTCACCGTATCCGCAAAAAATAATTTCTTCAGAAAGCTTATCTTTAAATGATTCTAATTGTTTTATAACATCTTCTGCCTTAACATTTTCGGTATTTAAAAACAAATTAGCACCGACTACGTCATCCTTTATTGAACGTATACAAAAAACACAATCATTCGTACAACGATTAGTTAAATTAATATAAACTTTACCATCCAAAAGATAAACTAAATTATAATCTGTCATTCTTGTTTCACCTATACTGAAATTGTGACACAAAGAAAACATGATAACAAGAGATTTTATGCGAATAAAATTAAATTGTTATGAAGTATAACTTTGACCTTTATTAATGTGTTTACCGACTTTTAAAACTTCACCTGCGGCATCAATCAAGTCTATAGGTTTTTTACCCTGTAAAGATTCACTGTCAAAAGAAACAGCACTTCCTGTTATGCTAAAACCTCTATTAGTTATAAAATCAAATAACCATTTTTTAATTTGATGCATTTCGGCAGTTTTATCATAAACTGATTTCAAATATTCATCTAAAACAGGTTTATCTTTATCAGCTAAAGCACCTTCCTTTTTCATATTTTCATTTACCTGACAAAGCCATTCTTTACTATATTTATCAGTTTCTTGTTCAATACGTTCATTGATTAAACTGCTATATGAAGCCTGTAATTTTTCATCAGTATCATTGATACATTTTATTAAATACGGATCATTCTTTGCTTCTTCAGTTTCGAAATTTTCTCTCATATCCGTATATATTGATTTCATCATTTCCAGATTTACAAGATTATTAATTTTTTCTGTTGAAGATTGATACTCAGCAAGTTTTGTTTCCGCAGCATTTCTATATTCTGCTTGTTTTGAACCTATATATTTATTTCCGTTTATAGTTTTAACAACTTTATCAACTATTTTTTCCTGTTGTTCTTTACTTTGATTTCCAAATATTATAACGAATTCATCACCGCCAAATCTGTATGCATTGAGACCGTTTTCAGTTGCAACAGAATTTATATTACTGCCTATTACCTGAATAAATTCATCACCCGTTTCATAACCGAGCAATTCGTTTACTGATTTAAAATTATCCATATCAAACATTGCAAGTGATATATCTCTATCAAAACATTTACTGTATTCAATTTGTTTATCGAGTTTTGCGAGTAAAAAATGCTTATCTCTCAATCCGGTAAATGAGTCATAAGTCCTGTCATCCTTAGCTACATCTTCAACAGGAATATAAAACATTCCTGTTGGTAATATACTAACTACTCCGCCACTATTATTCTGACAGACGGATGCTTTCTGATTAACTCTTTGTCTTTGAGTAAAAGACGGTGAATTCAGATATAAGACATTATTTGATTGTACTTTCATTATTTATTTCGGCCTTTCCAGTAGCATAAAATCAAATAATATTAGGGTTTTTACCCCCCCCAATATTTTTATCATAACTATATTACGTTTCAGCTATGTCTATATTAAAAACTAAAAAAAATTTTTTTGCTATAAATTTTTTAATTTTTCTGTAATCTTTAAGACCAAATTAAATTTTAGCCAAATTTATAAATTTATGTTATAAAGAAATCATGATAGAGATATTAATTTTATATGTTATCCGCAAACGAGAAAAAACTCTCTACGGAATACGAAAAGAAATAATTGAATTATTTGGTACTTTTACAAAACCGAGTATAGGTACTATATATCCTGCATTAAAACGTCTGTTGAAAGAAGATGCAATTAGCGTGTATGATAAAATGTCAGATGGCGGTAAGAAATCGTCATATTTTTCAATAACGAAAAAAGGCTTTGATGTTTTTAAAAAGTATTTTTTTGATTCAGCAAGCGACAATCCTTCACTTTTTCATACCCAGCTCCAAGCAAGAATCGGAACAATGGAACTTTTAAAATTTGATGACAGAAAAGAATTTATAAAAGATACTTTAAGGAAAATCGAAATTTATCAGTTAGAGCTTGAACGCAAAATGAAAGATGAATTTATTGAATTTGATTATTTTCAGGAACAACTGTTACAAAAAACACTAAAAGAACTTTTATTTTTAAAAGAATTTATCCTCAGTCTTGAGATAAATAAATAACAAGATTAAACAAAGAAGCCATCTTTTTAAGATGGCTTCTTTGTCGTTTATCAAAATGATTATTCTTTAGCTTTTAATGCTTCTCTTACTTTGTCTTCAATTTCTTTTTCGAGTGCAGGATTTTCAGCAAAAAGTTCTTTAACTTTATCTCTGCCTTGTCCTAATTTTTCATCATTATAGCTAAACCAAGCACCTGCTTTTTTAACAATATCAAGATTTACTGCCATATCAAGAATACATCCTGATTTACTTATACCTTTACCGTAAATAATATCAAATTCAGCTATTCTAAACGGAGGTGCTACTTTATTTTTAACAACTTTAACCTTAACTCTGTTACCGATTTCTCTATCATCTTTTTTCAAAGTTTCAATTTTTCTTATATCAAGTCTTATACTTGCATAATATTTTAAAGCATTACCACCTGTAGTTGTTTCGGGACTTCCGTACATAACACCGATTTTTTGTCTTAACTGGTTAATAAAAATAACTGTAGTATTTGTTTTACTTACAATACCTGTTAGTTTTCTTAATGCTTTTGACATCAAACGAGCTTGTAAACCCATTTGTTTATCTTCCATTGCGCCTTCAATTTCATCTTTAGGAACAAGTGCTGCAACAGAGTCTACTACAACTATATCAACAGCAGCAGAACGAACAAGTTCTTCTGTAATTTCAAGAGCTTGTTCACCTGTATCAGGTTGAGAAATTAATAATTCATCAACATTTACACCAAGGTTTCTCGCATATTCAGGGTCAAGTGCGTGTTCAGCATCAACGAATGCTGCTATACCACCTTTTTTCTGACATTCTGCAACTATATGTTGTGCAAGTGTTGTTTTACCACTTGCTTCCGGACCATATACTTCTATAATTCTGCCTCTTGGAACACCGCCTATACCCAAAGCAACATCTAAAGACAATGCACCTGTTGGAATTGTTTCAACATTAACAGCAGGTTTATCCCCCAGACGCATAATTGAACCTTTACCAAAATCCTTTTCTATTTTATCAATTGCAACTTTTAGTGCTTTTTTTCTTTCTTCCGAAATATTAACTGTTTCGGTTTCCTTTTCTTTTGTAACCATGTTTTTTTCCCTTATCTCTACAAATAATATTATATCACCTCGTTTTAAATAACTATATTAATTTACTTTTTGAAACATTAATTTGCATTTTATGTCATGCATTTTTCTTTTTGCTAGAATTAATATAGTTTTATTATTAGTATTATAGGGGATATCTATGAGAAATAAAATTATTTTATTCTGGGCGATAATTATCATAACTATAATTTCCATAGCTTTAATTGTCGTAAAACCCACTCGTTTAGGCTTAGACCTAAAAGGCGGCTCAAGAATTGTTATTGAAGCGCAAACAACCGAAACTATTGCAACCGTTACTCAAGATATGATGGATGCATTGAAATTCACAATAGGGAAAAGAATTGACCCGAAAGGTGTTGCTGAAATAACCATTCAACAAATAGGGGAAAGAAGATTATTAATTGAAATTCCTAAAGATTCTAACTTGAAAGAAGTCAGAGAAAAATTAAGTCAAACGGCAGAATTAGAGTTTAAAAAGCCGATTGTTGACGAACACGATAATGTTGTAGATTGGGAATCATCAGGTTTAACAGGTAGTGATGTTGAAAAAGCAGAAGTTGGTACTGACCAAGCAGGTCACTGGGTTATTAATTTAAGCTTTACATCACAAGGTTCAAGAAAATTTGCGAAATTAACAAAAGAATTTTTCGGATTGCCGATGGCTATATATTTCAACGGTACAAGTATTTCTGCTCCAGTAATAAGAGCGGAAATTACCGATGGAAGATGCGAAATCTCCGGCAACTTTACTCACGAAGATGCTCAAAAAACAGTTGATTACATAAATGCAGGTGCACTCCCTGTTCCTGCTAAAATTTTAGAAGAAAACTCAGTATCTCCGACTCTTGGAGAAGATAGTTTAAATCAAAGTAAATTCGCAGGAATGCTTGGTATAAGCCTGGTTATATTGTTTATGATTTTCTATTACAGAGTTCCTGGTATAATAGCAGATATTGCCCTTGTTATATATTCTTTAATAGTATTCGCAATATTTAAGGTTGCAGGCGTTACCCTTACTTTAGCAGGTATAGCAGGTTTCATATTAAGTATAGGTATGGCAGTTGATGCTAACATTCTTATTTTCGAAAGAACAAAGGAAGAACTAAAATCAGGCAGAACATTATTTACAGCTATTAACTCTGGTTTTGACAGAGCTTTTACAAGTATATTCGACTCTAATATGTCAACAATTATAACTTGTATAATTCTTTATTGCTTAGGTTCAAATATAGTAAAAGGGTTTGCATTAACCCTTGCAATCGGTGTAATTGTAAGTATGTTTTCAGCTATTACGGTTACTAAGAACTTTATGCATTTAATGTTCGGAACAAAACAACTTACAAGACCGGGCTTATTCGGACTTAAAGAATCTGATATTAATGAAGCTTATTCAGCATCAGAAACACAACGTGAAAAAGCAAAATTCGGAGTTTTAGATTAATAATTTAAGGAGTATACAAAATGTCATACAGTGCTTTAGACACAAAAAAGGTTATAGATGTAATTAAATACAGATGGTTATGGCTTGCAATATCCTGTCTATTATTGTTGCCGGGTATAATTGCAATGTTTATATCAGTTACAAAATATCCTACACATACACCATTAAGGGTAGGTATTGATTTTACAGGCGGTTCTATTATTCAATATGTGGTTAACGAAAATATACCACCTGAAAAAATTAGTGAAATAAGAGTGAGACTTACTGAAAACGATATTGAAAATCCTGTTCTTCAAGTATTAAAACCGTCAACAGTTGAAGAAGGAAATGAAAATGCTCATCTTTTATCAGTAAAAACTCAATTTGATGAAGAAAAACAAAATGAATTAACCGATAAAATTACAAATACCGTTCAAGAATTCTATCCTGAAGCGGAAGTTATACAAACAAACGCAGTAGGTCCTGTTCTTGGTAAACAATTACTTGTTAATTCAATGATAGCAGTCAGCCTTGCTGTTCTTGCAATTATCATATATATTACAGTAAGATTTCGTTTTGATTACGCAATATCCGCAATAATAGCGTTGTGCCACGATGTATTATTTGTACTTGGAGTATTTTCAATATTAGGTTTAGTCTGTGGTGTTCACGTCGACAGTTTGTTTGTTACAGCGATTTTAACTGTTCTTGGTTATAGCGTTAACGATACAATCGTCGTTTTTGACAGAGTGAGAGAAAACTATAAATTCTACTCTAAAAAAGCAACATATAATGAAATAGTTAATGCATCCGTAAACCAAACATTAGCTAGAAGTATAAATACATCATTAACAACAATGTTAATACTTTGCGCTTTGTACTTCTTTGGCGGGGTTACAACAAAAGACTTTGTACTTGTTATGATTTTGGGTATTGCAATAGGTACATACTCAAGTATATTCTTTGCAAGCACAATTCTTGCTCTTATTAACGAAATAAATGAATCAAAAAAGGCAAAAATAGGGGCATAAATAAATGTCTGAATTAAAATCATTAGCAGAATTTATAAGAGAAACTCGTGAAAAAGCGGGTTTCTCTATTATTGGATTAGCAAAAAGAACAAGTTTATCTGTAGAACAAATCGAAGATATAGAAGCAGGTAAAGAATTATTTTTGCCTGCAACTACTCGTCAAAAACTCGCAAAGGGGCTAAAACTAAACCCTGCAGATATTAAACAATATGAAAGAATTATGCTCGTTTCCTATGATAAAGTAACAAATGAATACATTGATAGTGTAAAACAAATGATTTTACAAGAAGAAACAGAAAATTTAAGATGTCCTATTTGCGGGGCAAAATTAAATACAAAAATTGTAAGACTAATTGATTTGGAAAATAAAATAGCACTCCACCCAAAGGCTCAATGTTCTAAATGCTCATTCCAAATAAAATAAGTTAAAATATAAAAAAGAAGAGTAATATTTTATATTACTCTTCTTTTTAGTTTAATTATATCTTATTTATTTGTTTCCAAATGGTGAATTTTGTCTGCTGGATAGAGCCTTTTTAGAATACAAATTTATAGACATTTTTATTAACAAATAATCCGTATTACCTGTAAATGCCGTAACATCCATCTTTGATATGTATACCAAGTTTTCTAACTGTCTTACTTCAGTTAAAAATGAACGTAACTGAGTATATGCACCAACTAGTGATAATTTCAATTCACATACGTTATAGTCATTTGCACTTTGGAGATAAATAGGGTCATTTTGAGGGTTTAATTGATATTCAATAGATCTGACCAATAAACCGTTTTTCTGTGCTTTGCTAAGTATTTGTTCAAATAAATTACCAAACATTCCCAAATTTTCAGCACTTGAATCAACACTTGTTTCAACAATTGTCTTCAAGTTTTTCATTTTCATATCAGCCATTGCTTTTTCTGCTTCAATGCTGCTAATCTTCTTTTGCATTTCGCTTTTTTGTCGTTCTGATGATTCAACACTGGCTCTTGCTGATTGATATTCTTCCCATTGCGGTGCGCATTGCAATATCAAAATTAAAACAAATAATACAATCGCAACTACAAAACATATTGGAACTAATTTTTGATTATTTTTATTCATATCTTCCCTCTAGATTATATTACTGGTGATGGCGGAGGCAACATACCGCCTTGTGGCATATAAATATTTTGAGTTTCTACCGGATGAATAGCATTCGTATAAGGTAACATATTAGTATCTTCGGTTACATCAATTTCTTTACCTTGTGTTGTAATTTCAAATGTAAAACCGTTTGGTATTCTTGCCGGAATTCTATCAAACTTGGAATTTACCGCCAATTTTGATAACATTAAAATATCATTTTTCTCTCTCAAATTATTTACAAATTTTTCTACGGATTCGCTTGTTGAAGCTTCCCCAACTATTGCCATACCACCTATTTCATTAGTAATAAATCTTTTTATATAAATTGCATCAGGAATATCTGTTGACAAGGCAGTATAAACTTCAACTGTTTTCTTATTATAGTCTAAAATATCCGTTAATTGTTTTAAAATATCTTCTTGAGTACCTGTTGAACTTTGTGATATTTTTTGTTGGAATACTTTTATTTCTCGCTGATTATCAGCATTTGCATCTGTCTGAGAATTTATTTGCATACCAATTAACCACTTAAATAACATTGCAAATAAAAATGCAAGTAAAACAGCCCCTAAGAATAGAACCAAAAGGAATCTTACAAAATCTACTTCATAACCAAAAACTTCTACAAGATTACCGTTGACTCTGTCACCAGGTAAGAAGTTGATATCGAGAGGATATTGTCCAAAATCAGCAACTGCAGCACCAACACCTTCAATTGATAAATAAGGGATACTTACTGTATCATTATCGCCGTTAGCTGTTGCAAAATCTGAAATATCCATAAACAAATCATTTACTTCAACACCTTTATTTAAATATTCAATATGTCCTGAAAATTCAATTCTTTGTGATAGCAATTCTGCATTTACATCATCAGTTTCACTTATTAAAAGGAAATTTGAAGGTCCGGCACTTGAAATACTTGTTTCTGCAATTTTAGAAATTGTAGAGAAAACTTCTTCCGGAGAAAAAGACTTAACAGCCAAAGGTTCTTCCGTATATTCTACCAGTGTATTTCCATACAAAGAGAATGATGAGCAGCTGCTCTGTGTAATTAACAATATTAATGTCTTTTCTTCTTTTGCAAACAATGGAGCATATTTTTCATTATATTCCAATGCTTTTAGCATTGAAGGATATGCGGAATCTATTCTTATTAAATCAGCACCAATTCCATCAAATATTTCAAGGAGTTTAACAATTACTTTTTGTTGAGCAACACCATAAACTACATTTTGTATACCGGAAACTTTTCCCGGCAATATAGAATATGAAAGACGAGGCTCATTTCTTTTGAAGATATACATATCTTCAATATCACTCTGTAAGTTATCCTCGATAATAGAAGGGTCTGTTGCTCCTTCTTCCAAAGTCGACATATCAAAATGTACATTTGGTATAGTCATTGTTACTGCACAATGAGAAGGGTCAAGACCTGCTTCATCAAATAATGTTTCAAGTACCTCTCTAAATTCTTCATAATCTATAATTTCTTTTATAGCGTTATTATATTTAACACTACCTGAAGCGTAACTAACAACTGTCTTAGTTGCCTTATCAACACAAACTAACTCTAAAATGTTATTTGCAGATAATGAAATACCAACATGTGTTCTTTTTTTAAATCCCAGTTTTTCTAACATATTTTATACTTACCCATTTTAAATAATGTAATAATATTATACTTATAATATTTTATATTTGCATTTTTGACAAGAAACTTAATGTTTCATTTTTCTTTAATATATCATTTAATATATAATAAGTGAAGTTTTTAATTTAGTGTAACGGTAAATTTTATGGAAAATTTTGTATACGGAAGAAATAATGTCCTTGAACTTTTACAAAACAGCGACAGGAATGTAAGTAAAATAATACTTTTGGAAGGAATGAAAGGTAATTCAAAAATCAACCAAATAGTTGATATGGCAAAAAACAAAGGAATTATTTTTCAATTTCTTTCTAAAGAAAAGTTTATAAAATTTAATGAAATCTCACATCAAGGTGTAATTGCTTATGTTTCACCTGTTAAATACATTGAATTTCAGGATTTTTTGAATAAAAAGAAGGATAAATACAAAAGAGTAATAATAACAGATGGGGTAGAAGATCCTCATAATATGGGGTCAATCATAAGAACAGCAGTATGTGCAGGATATGATGCAATAATTTTCCCGTCCAGAAGAAATGCAACAATTAATGCAACTGTTGAAAAATCATCGGCAGGAGCAATTAATCGTATAGACTTAATTATGGTTAATAGCCTTCCGTCTGCGATTGATAAACTAAAGGATAACAACTTTTGGATAATTGCCACAGATATAAATGCAAAAGATAATTACTATGACATTGATTATTGCAATATGAATTTTGCAATAGTTATGGGAGCCGAAAACGAAGGCGTTTCTTCTACAATTTTAAAGAAATCTGATTTTAGAATAAAAATACCTATGTTAACCGATTTCAATTCTTTAAATGTTGCAAACGCCGCAAGTATTGTTATTTACGAAAGCGTAAAACAACTAATACAAAAATCGGGGAATGTAGTATAATTAATTTTATTATTGGAGGCAGAATGTCTGAAGACGAAAAATATTCAAATAAAGAAGATGATTTTCAAGAAAATGATTATAATATGTCATTAGAGGATGACGACATAATGAATGCTGTTGAAGAGCCCAAAATTCCCGAAACTCAAAACAGTGCAATTGCAGATGATTCCGTTAAAATATACTTGCAACAAATTGGTAAAATTAAATTATTAAACAATGAAGAAGAACTTGAAGTTGCAAAAAAAATAAAAGAAGAAAATTCTGAAGAAGCTAAGAAAATTTTGGTAAATGCTAATTTAAGATTGGTTGTCAGTATTGCTAAAAAATATATCGGCAGGGGACTTTCATTTCTTGATTTAATACAGGAAGGAAATATGGGACTAATGAGAGCTGCCGAAAAATTTGATTATTCTAAAGGATACAAATTTTCGACTTATGCTACATGGTGGATTCAACAATCAATAACTCGTGCAATTGCCGATAAATCAAGATTAATCAGATTACCGGTGCACATGATTGAAACATTAAGCAAAATTAAGAAAATTTCTATGGATTTAACTATAGAAAACGGTGCTGCTCCAACAAAAGAAGAAATTGCATACAAAATTGGTATGCCGGTACAAAAGCTAACTGCATTAATTGAATCGGCACAAGGAACTATAAGTATAGAATCACCGGCAAATCAAAAAGATGAGAATGCCAAATTATCTGATTTTATTGTTGATGAAACTACATTATCACCTGATACAAAAGTAACACAGGACAATTTATTTTGTGATATAAAAAAAATGCTTAATCATTTAAGCGAAAAGGAACGTAATGTATTAATAATGCGTTACGGTTTGGATGATAACGGTGAAAAAAAGACCCTTGAAGAAATAGGCAGTTATTATGGTGTTTCAAGAGAGCGTATACGCCAAATTGAAAACAGAGCAATGAGCAAATTAAAAAAACTCTGCCGTGACCATAATGTTAACATGAATCTTAAAAATTATATATAATACTTATATTTATAATCTAAATTGTGTTATAATCTCTACATAAATAATGGAGAGATAAATTTGAACGAAATAAAATCAGATAAATTTGCAAGTGTTATAGCCAGAATACTGGATGATAAACAAGCAAAAGATATTAAAATATTAAATATATCAAATATATCAGTATTGGCGGACTATTTTGTAATTTGTTCGTCGGATTCTCCCACACATGTAAAAGCATTGACCGGCTATGTAAGAGAAAAAGTAAAAGATTATTTTGAACGTATTCCAATCGGTGAAGAAAATGATACGAGAAATCGTTGGAATCTTCTTGATTATGGAGATGTAATAGTTCATATTCTGCATAAAGAAGAACGTGAAACTTATGCTCTTGAAAGATTTTGGAATCACGCATTCTGTATGGAAGAAACAGAATGGCAAGAAAAGTCAAAAGAATTTTCTGATTATAATTAATAAAAAGGGATTATAAATGAAAAAAATATTTACAATTTTGTCAATAATCGGCATTATCAGCACTTATAATATTGTGTACGCAGATGCTTTTGATGAAATAACGGGAATAACTCCTGTACAGAAACAAAAACTAAACCAAATACAATATGATTATAATCAAAAATCTACTGCTTTAGATGCAAGAATCAATGAATACACAAACAAAATGAACCTTGTTGAAAAAGATACTGATAAAACGCCTGAACAAATATCTTTATTAAAAGGTGCATACGAAAGAAATCTAACAACGTTAAAAGCACAACAAAAAGTCTTGAAAAAAGAAACAGATACATTATATAAAAATATATTAACAGAAGAACAATATAAACAATACATAACAAATCAAACAAACGTTCAAGATGCATTTAGGAATTTTGTACAGAAATAATAAGGAGAAATATATGAAAAAGATTATTGCTAAAATTTTTATAGTATTTGCACTATTAATTTCTTTTATATCAACATCTGCAAACGCAGCAATTACTTCAGATTATGATTTAACATATAAACGTAGTCAATTACAGACTATAATAAATACTGATTTTCTGTCATTTATAAATAAAACAGAATTGATAGGATATAACCTAAGTAATTTTAATATGCACAGTTCACAATATAAATACCAAATTAACCTTGCAATAGAAAAACTAAACGGATGTGCAAATCAAATTGACGTTATTAGAGAATCAAAAGAAATATCGGATTCCGATAAAAATATTAAAATTAATCAAGTATATATGGATGCAAATTCTGCTTTATATGAAATAGACAGCAAAACAATAAATTATATTTATACAGTACGAGAAGCAATGCCGACAATAACATATCAAAAATATATTAAAAAGTTTACGGAATTTTATAATTCAATCCAATTAACAGAATCAATGATAAACTTGCAATAAAATATTAAATAAATAATACAAAAAGCTCCGAAAAATTCGGAGCTTTTTATTGACTTTAAAAAAAATTTTATTAATAAAAAAATATGATTTTTGATTTTTTAAAAAAGAAACAAGGTTGCAAACACGATAGAATTCCAGTAGATGTAGATGAGGCATATTGTCCTGACTGCGGTGCTTTAGTACAAAATAAATGGTATCTTGTAAGATGCGGTTGTTGTAACATAAAACGCAGCGCACACAATCATTATGAAGAAATTATTCCGGATACAAAATATTGCCCCAATTGCGGTTCTACAGAATTTTATATAGAAGAACTGGACAAAATTAACTTTTTAAATGTACATTATGCAGTATACAAAAAAGTCGTAGTTGAACAAAAGAACTTAACCACACGTCAAATATGGATTGAAAAAGATGATGAAGTATTAACGGAGAAAAAATTAATAGGAACTGAAAGGAAATAAAAAGCCCCGATTGGGGCTTTTTTTATTCTTCCGGTGAATTTTCCGAATTTAATTGATTAATTTTATTTATCAAACTCTGTAAGGTTTCTTCTGCCTTATCGTTGTCTACCTGACAAGTACCTGCATTCATATGACCGCCTCCTTCATATTCATACATCATTGCCCCGACATCTATAGGACAAGAACGATTTATAATAGATTTTCCGACTGCAAATACCGTATTCATATTTTGTTTACCGTTAAAGACATGAATAGAAATATTTGCTTCAGGAAATAAGGCATATACCATAAATCTGTTACCAACGTGGATTATTTCTTCTTTTCTGATATCAAGAATTGCAGTTGTACCTTCAACTCTTGTACATCTTTTTATTTGTTCTTTGAATTTATCCTGTTCTTCATTATATAACTTAATTCTTTCTTTAACATCAGGATCTGACATAATTTCATTAATTGACTTTTGCGAACACAAATCTACCAGTTTTAACATTAAATTATAATTTGAAATAGTAAAGTTTCTAAAGCGGCCTAATCCTGTTCTTGGATCCATCAAATAATTTAATAGTACCCAACCTTCAGGATGAAGTACATCTTCTTCACTAAAACTTGTACAATCTGCTCTGTCAACTGCTTCCATTAAGTCATGAAGATTTGAAGAAAATCTGTTTTCTCCGCCAAAATATTCATAAATTATTCTTGCAGAAGATGGAGCTGCCGGTTCAATAATATAATTATCTTTTACATCTTTTGTTCTTATAGATTCACTTGAATGGTGATCAAAAGCCATATAAACACCTGATGTATATGGCAAACTTGCCGTAATGTCATTTTCTGTTAATTGAAGTTTACCGTCTTGAACATCTTTAGGATGAACAAACTTAACTTCGTCAATAATACCAATTTCTTTTAATAATGCAGAGCAAACAAGCCCGTCAAAATTTGATCTTGTATATAGTGTATATGTCTCACTCATAATAGTCCTCCGTACAAAATTGTACTATATTTGGTAAATAAAGAAGTCATCTTTTTAGATGATATATTATTTGTTTAATAAAGGCAAAAATTTTTGCAAAAGTACATCAATCAAAAACAACCGAAATTGAAGTTTCATATAATTCAAATACAAAGAAACGAATATATAAAGATTAATAAATACGAAAATACTTAACAAAAAACACCTCTTACACGAGGTGTTTTTTATAATAATTTCCGGACTAATAATAGCCTAGCCTTTTAATGACTCAATCAATTCATTTATGGCTTTTTCCTGAACTTCTATTTCCGCAATCCTTGCTTTTGTTTGTTCTATTAATTCAGGTTTTGCATTTGCCATAAACTTAACATTGTTTGTTCTTGCCAATAATCCGTTCTTTTCTCCGAGAAGTTTTTCCAACTTCTTTTTCTGTCTTTTTATTTCTTCATTCAAATCAATCAATCCTGCTAAAGGAATAATAATCTTTGAATTACTTACAACGGTAGATGCTGACTGTTTTAATGTCTTATGATTTTCATCAACATACTTTATGTCTTCTACCTTTGCTAAACGGTGAATATATGCTTCTACCTTTTTGAAAATACTGTCTTCATTATTACCTGCAATAATTTCAATATTTACCTTTGTTGATACCGGTATATTAAAACTTTGTCTTACGTTTCTTAATGACTTAATTGTTTCAAAAACAAGCTCCATCTGTGTATTTTCTTCAGTAAATGCAAGATTTTCTTCATAAACAGGGAATTTTTCAAGCATAATTGCTTTTACATAACTGTTTTTAGGTAATAATTGCCAAATATATTCAGTTATATGAGGCATAATCGGATGTAACAATCTCAATGTCATATCAAGTACATATCTCAATACTCTTTGTGTATTGAGTTTGATAGCCTCATCTTGCAGCTGGATTTTTGCAATTTCTACATACCAATCACAATATGAATTCCAAAAGAAATCATATAATGTATGCGCCATTTCACCAATTCTGTAGTTTTTGATATTTTCATTAGTTTCTTTTGCTACATCATTAAGTTTGTTTAATATCCATTTATCTGCAAGTGTTAAATTATCAAAATCAATATTTTTATTATCAACGCCTTCCAGATTCATAAGTACAAATCTGGAAGCATTCCAAATTTTATTTGCAAAGTTTCTTCCGTACTCAAATTTTTCATCACTGATTTTAATATCTTGTCCGCCATAAGTACAAAGAGATGTAAGAGTAAACCTTAAAGCATCACAACCGTATTTATCAATTATACCAACTGGGTCAATCGTATTGCCTTTAGATTTTGACATCTTTTGACCGGATTCATCTCTTATTAAACCGTGAATATATACTGTAGAAAATGGTGCTTTTTTAGTAAATTCTTCACCCATTGTAATCATTCTTGCAACCCAGAAGAAAATAATATCAAACCCTGTTACAAGAGTTGAAGTAGGATAAAACTTTTTAAAATCTTCTGCATCAGTATTTGGCCAACCCATTGTTGAAAAAGGCCATAATCCTGATGAGAACCAAGTATCTAAAACATCTGATTCTTGTGTATATTTACTCGGATCAGGATTTTCTTTTGCAACAACCATCTCGCCAGTTTCATTATTATAATATGCGGGTATCTGATGTCCCCACCACAATTGACGAGAAATACACCAGTCACGAATGTTTGTCATCCATCCTAAATAATTTTTTGTCCAACGTTCGGGTACAAACTTTATATCACCTTTTTCTACAGCTTCAATAGCTGTTTTCGCCAAAGGTTCCATTTTTACAAACCATTGATTTGACAATAACGGTTCTATAGTCGTTCCGCATCTTTGACATTTACCAACATTATGTTCTATAGGTTTAATTCTAACCAAACGATTATTGTATTCCAGTAGTTCAACCGTCTTTTTACGGGCTTCTTCTCTTGTCATACCTTGAACGCCAACATATACTTCACTACAATGTTTCATTTTACCTTGTTCATCAATAACCCAAATAGGCTTCATATTATGACGTTTACCTACTTCATAGTCATTAGGGTCATGAGCAGGAGTTATTTTTACGGCACCGGTTCCAAAATGTCTATCAACATACTCATCGGCAATAATAGGAATTTCTCTTCCAGTTAAAGGTATTAATACTGTCTTACCTATTAAATCTTTATATTTATAATCATCAGGATGAACTGCAATCGCAGTATCACCATATATTGTTTCCGGACGTGAAGTTGCAACAACAATTGCACCTTGTTCATCTTTTAAAGGATAACTTATTTCCCATAAATTACTTTGTTCTGTTTCATAATCTGTTTCAACGTCAGAAATAGCACTTTGACAACGTGGACACCAATTTACAATCTTATAACCTTTATAAATCAGTCCTTTTTCATATAATTTTACGAAAACTTCCTTAACTGCTTCACTACAACCCTCATCAAGAGTAAAACGAGCTCTTGACATATCAAAAGAAGCACCTAATCTTTTACATTGGTGCAATATAGCATTTTTATGTTCGTTAGCCCATTGCCATGTTAAATCTACAAATTTCTCTCTGCCCAAATCAAAACGGGTTTTGCCTTCGGCTCTTAATTTTTTCTCAACAACATTTTGAGTAGCAATACCTGCGTGGTCAGTACCAGGCATCCATAAAGTTTCATATCCTGACATTCTGTGATATCTTACAAGAATATCCTGTAAGGTTTCATCTAATGCGTGTCCCATGTGTAATACACCAGTTACGTTTGGCGGTGGTATTACAATTGAATACGGTTCTTTTTCTGATTTGGCATTTGCCTTGAAACACTCATTATTTTCCCAAAACTTATAAATGCTCTCTTCTGTTTCCTTTGCACTGTATACGGTTGGTAAATCTTCAATTTTAGTCATACTCATTTTATTGCCCTTTAATATATTTTTTCTTATAATAACATTATCCGATATAAATTTAAAACTTAAAGGACTATGCAAAAAAAATATATAAATATTTTTATTATAAATATTATTGTAATTTTTTTATTACTCATCATAGCCGAATTTATGTGCATTAAATTCACCTTCAAAATAAGACACGTTGAATATGCAGATATAAGTAAATATATAGAAAAAGTAATAGAAACGTACACAAGTAATTCTTTTTTTAAAGATTATGATTTCCGTCCTGTTTCATACCCCAGTAATCCTACAGGTAAACTTCCAATAGCTACAATCGGTTGTTCTTTCACATACGGATTATATCTTAATCAGGAAGATACATTTGCATCCCAACTTGCAAATTTTACAGGACGAACCGTATATAATCTTGGAGTTGTCGCTGCCTCACCACGAGAAATTTTATATATTTTAAGAAACGACGAATTAAGAAATGAACTTCTATATAATGAACAAAATTTGGAATATATTATTTATCCTTTTATTTCCAATCATTTACAAAGATTATATATGAATATTCGTCTAAATCCTTTAACTCCGTACTTTAAATTAAAAGACGGTTCACTTGAATTTTATGATAAAAATCATTTTATTCAAAAATCATACATTTTTAGGCTGCTATACGAACTAAAATATAAAGAAAAAGATGACCTGGAAGCATATAATTTATTTACCATATATATGAAAGAAGCTAATAAAGAAATAAAAAAACATTATCCTTCAGCAAAATTTGTCATTCTGGTATATGAAGATTATCTTGACCATGATTGGAAGGAACTGGAAAATGAAGGTATTATTGTTATAAAAGTAAAAGATATGACTGTTATAGATGTATACTCATCTCAATATTCACAATCGGCTATTGATTCTCATCCAAACAAACTTGCTTGGGAAAAAATTATCCCTATCCTTGCTGAAAAGTTAAATCTTATACAATAAAAGGAATATTTTGCTATGAAGAAACTGTTAAAAATCATATCCGTAAATATAATTGTTATTTTTATAGTTTCAATTTTAACAGAAGCAGGGCTTCTTTATTTTGACTACAAAAGAATAAACAAAGATAGCTTTAAAAAAGATGAAATTTATACATTTAAAAATCATTTCAATGCTTATAAAGAACATTTTAAAAATCCTTCTTATTTATGGATGAATGAATTTAGACCGCCTGCCGGTTTGGAATATAAAGATAAACCTTCAGTCATATTACTCGGATGTTCTTATACATACGGATTTAAACTAAAAAATGAAGACTCTTTTCATTCTGTATTATCGAATACAATGAAAAGAACTGTTTATAATCTGTCAATTGTTGCTGCTTCTCCGAGAGAAATGCTTTATGTATTAAGAAATCAAAAAATTCTAAATGAATTGTTAAAAGAAAACGATAATAACAATGTTGAATATGTTATATACACTTATATGCAAGGTCATAAATCAAGATTACTTGCAGATATATACAAAAGAAGTCCAAAATTCAAAAAAATAAATAATGGTAATAATTTAGAATATGTGGATGCAAGTCCTATAGAAAATTTGTATCTATATAGAAAATTTAAAATATTTCTCGCTTCAAAAACTTTTCTGTCTGATAAAACTTTTGACTTGTTATGTTTGTATTTTAGAGAAATAAAACGTGAAATCGATAAATTATTTAGTAATCAAGGCAAACCTGTTAAATTTATATTACTTGTTTACGAAGAATACAATAACGACTGGGAAAGACTTGAAAAAGACGGAATAACAGTAATAAAACTAAATGAAATTCTTGATGTCAATATAAAAGATACGGAATATCAAATATCTAAAACCGATTGTCACCCAAATGAAAAGGCTTGGCAGATTATTGTACCTGCACTGGCAGAAAAGTTAAGATAAAAGATTTATTATAGTTTAATAATACGTAACAATACCTTCTCTTTTGTCATGAAATGACCAAAAAGAAACTTTATATAAATATGTAAAGAATTGGGAAGGTAAAGTATGGAAATGATTGGAACAGTGAACAATGCCAAATTACACAATTTGGGGAAAATTCAAACATCAAAAAGTATTAAAGCTCAAAATCAGCAGATAAAAATAAGCAATGAACCTGATTCTATATCCGTTTCTAATACAAATACCAAGCCTCAAGAGAAAGTTTCTTTTAAAGAAGGAGCAGGACTTGTTGCAAAAGGTTTTATAAATAAATTAAAAGGAATGGGGAAAGCCATTGTTCAACATCCGGCAAAAGCACTGCTTGCTGTTGGCGGAACAGCATTAGCTCTTTCTGCTCTTCCTATTATCGGAATAAGTACAGCAACCGGAGCAGCTGCTCTTGCATTAGTATTTGCAGGGAAAGCAATATTCAGCACAACAAAAGATATTATTCATACAGTAAAAGACAATAAAGCAGGTGAATATGATAAAGTAAGAGATGATTTGCAAAAAGTTGGTGGTGACACACTTGATTTAGCATTATCATTGCCTTTTGTTCCCAAAGCAATTAATCAAATATCAAGATTTGCAAGATATGGAACAGCCACTGTAGGTTTAAATACAGAATTAATTTCTAATTTAAAAAATATAAAAAGTGTAAAAGACATTCCTTTAGAATTTGCAAAAGCCGATGTTCGGGTTAATTATGAAATGATAGGCAAAGAAATGAATTTATCAGTAAAACCTAAACTTGAATTTGTAGATATGCCGGCAGAAAAAGGTAAGATATTGGGTGGAGCATACGAGCCCACTACTGGTACTATGCAATATAATCAAAATTTATTAACTGCTCGTGGCAAAATAACTGCTAAACTGGCCAAAATAGACCCTGAAATTATTTTAAGACATGAACTTGAACATTTTAAGCAATTTGCGGATATAACAAGAACAGAAGGTTTGGGCATTGATGCACTGGAAAACACCCTAACAAAATATTATGAAGAAATATACAAATCACTCGGGAAAGATGTTAGTGAACTAAAAGACATGGGACTATCACCGGAAACAGTAGAAAATATGCTTCATGGAGATAAAAGCATATTCAACAGAGAATTTTATCAACAAGTTATTGATTCACAAGGAACTATCCAAGCAGGTACACAAGAAGCAGCAATGTCCGGCAAATATGCACAAGGTCTGCTTGAAAAAGTACATCCATCGCCTGAAAGTATTGCCGAATATCAAGAAGCAATAAAAAATATGCCAAATTTATTTGGACAACCAATACCATTAACTCCTATAGATGTAATAAAATTACAAAAGGCACAACTTGCTTTATATAAATCCAATATTCTTGAGAAAGGGGCTTATGCTGCACAAGATGCATATTATCAAGCAAATGTATTTATGCGCCCTGATATAATTACAACAGGCAGTAACGTTGTAGGAAATATACCTTATGAAGAAGACAAGAAAACCAAAACATTAAATGATATTGTATTCGGTGGGCACACTCCTACAAAATCTCATATAATCAAGCAGAAAACAATTAAAACGCAACCCCAACAAAATTAAATTAATAAAAAACAGGATTTTTAAAAATCCTGTTTTTTATGATGCGCTGTTTATTAACTCAAACGGATTAATTATCAGACATATTTCACCTGTAGAAAGCGTTGTAAATCCACTAATATTTTTTATTCTCAATATCGGAGGTACCAATTTTTTATGGAATACTTCTGAATCACCTACTAATCTATCAACTATAAATGCAGCCTGTTTATCCTGATTTTCAATTATAATTACCGTTAAATGTTCTTCTTGCGTATCTTCTTCGCCCAATATTGTACGTAATGAATATACAGGAATAGAATGCTCATCGTATATTATGCATTGTCTGCCATTTCTTAAAAATATTTCATCTCTGTTTATTTGTTTAACAAATTTTACCGTATTTACAGGCATTGCATATTTATGTCCGTTAATTAAAATAATAAATGCTTTTATTGTGGACATTGATAATGGAACTCTTATTGTTACTTTACATCCTTTATTTATAAAGGAATCTATTAAAATTTCACCGTTTAAATTATTTATTTTCGTTTTTACAACATCTAAACCAATACCTCTGCCTGAAATTTCCGTAACGGTTTCTTCTGTGGAGAACCCCGGAAGAAATAATAATTTCATTAATTGTTCATTATTAGCATTGGAAAGTTCTTCTTCTGAAAGCAGACCTTTTTTTTGAGCTATCTCTTTAACTTTTTCAAGATTAATGCCATAACCATCATCTTCTACAGTAATTATTACATTATTTTCCGCTTGTTTAGCAGTCAATTTTACAATACCAACTTCATTTTTCCCGTTTAATTGTCTATTTTCAGGGGTTTCAATACCATGAGAAACAGCATTCCTTAATATATGAATTAACGGCATTTTGATTTCTTCTATAATTTTTTTATCTACGGTAGTATCACTACCGGAAATTATAAAATCAACCTTTTTCTCATTTTCATGAGCTATATCTCTTATCATTCGAGGGAAAGAATGAAATAATGTAGCTAACGGAAGCACTCTTATACCTTTTGCAATAGATTCTATTTCCATTGTTGTTTGATGCAGTTTATTATCATCTTCAGAAATAATATTGTACAAGTTTGAGAAATCATTGTTGATTTCGTTTATAATTTCTGCGTTATTAGTAAAGAAATCTTGCGTTCTTCTGAAGAACATACCTGAATTATCATCTGTATCAGTACTAAAAAATCCTTTTTTCTCCAAATATTTTAAATAATTTATAATTTTTTTACTTACACTATTCCATTTTATTAATTTTTCATTAATCTTAGCAAGTTCAATAATATGTTCTCGTGTTTTGATACCGTTTATTAATAACTCTCCTGTCTGTGATATTAAATTATCTAACTTTACGGTATCTACACGTAATGTCTTTATTTCTTGCAAGTCTAAATTATTTAAGGTCTTTTTAAGCCCCGAAAATTTTTCCTGAGCAACTATATTACCGTTGTCTCTAACTTCTACATTATTCATATTATTATTTTCGGGTACGCTAAACATATCCTCAATAACACTCAATCGTTGTAGAATAAAATTAGTTGTATTATCACCTCGTTCTTTTAAAATCAGCCTTCTAACAAGGTTCAAACTCTGTAAAATTACGACATAAGAGTCATTATTAATCAATGTCCCTTGAACATTAAATGAATTTAATATATTGATTACTTTATTTAAAATGACTATAACATATCCGTTATCTGCTTTCGATAATATTTTATTTAATATCTCTGATATTTTTTGAATATATTCACTGTCGTATTTTATAGATGAAAGATTAGATAAAATGGTATCTAATGAATTAATACTTTCTTTCTCCTGTTCTGAAAGTTCAACTTCTTCCTGTTCCTTTTCTTGTTTTTGTTCTTCTTCATTCTTCATTTTTTTTATATTTTGTGATTGAAAAGAAAAACTGTTAAGCTGCAGTTCTTTTGAAGCAGAATATACAAGTACTCTTATATCTTCAATTTTTTGTTTTATATAATTTAAACTGTTTTTGGCTTCTTTATTTTCGGTAATATATTTATATAAAGAGTCAATTTCCGCTTGAATATTTTCATTAGAAATTCCAATCAATAGTTCTGACAACTGTTTTAAATTATCTGATATTACTAAAAAGACTTCATCTATATCTTCATTAATATCATCCTTATCCAGAACAAACATAAGTTCTAAAAGAATAGCTTTTATATCAACATTTTTATTTACTGTTATTTTCTTAGAATCAGGTGTGGGAGGATTCTCAACCGGCACCATTTTTTGTGACATAACTACTACATTTAACTTATTTAAAAACTCATATATTTCAGGAGAATTATAATCTGTTTTGATTTCTATAGACTTATTAACCAAATCTGTTAACAAATCACATGCCTGATATATAAGCTGAAAAATATCAGTATTAATAATAGAATTTTCCTTCTTCCAATAAGAAAGAATGTCTTCAAGTTTATGGGCAATATTTTGAATGCTATTAAATCCAAGCATTCTCGCAGCACCCTTTAGAGAATGTGATAATTGAAATAACTTCTTCAACGGAGCTTTATCATAAGGATTTTTTTCCAATTCCATAAAGCCATCATTGAGTTCTTGGATTATTTCTTCGCTCTCTGCTTTAAATATATTTAATATGTCATTAAGTTCATCAGGGTTGTATTGCATGTTTTTTCCCGTTAATTTGCAATATTATCTTTGATATTAGTTGAAATTTCAGAGAATGCTCTAATGTTTTCAATATTTTCTTCAAGTGTATTAATTGTTTCAGAAATACTCTTTTGCATATTTTCTATTACTTCCAAAACATCATTAGTGATTGTTTGCTGTTCAACAGATGAACTTAAAACATCATTCAAATCAGTTCCCAAATCTTTGATTTTATTTACAAGAACGGCAATATTATCACTGATATTAGATGCGTATTTAACACCATTTTCAATTTCTTTAGTACCATCCTCCGTCGCCATAATCGTAGAAGATGTGGTTTGTTCAATTTCCGAAACAAGAGTTGTAATTTTATTTGTTGCTTGCTTTGATTCATCAGCAAGTTTTCTGATTTCACCGGCAACTACAGCAAAACCTTTACCGTATTCTCCTGCACGAGCTGCTTCAACTGCAGCATTTAAAGCAAGCATGTTTGTTTGTTCAGAAATATTTTCAACAATATTAACCGTTGAACCGATTTGTTTAATATAATCAGTCAATTCGATAATAAGTTCAGCTATTATTTGAACTTTATGTTTTAAATTTTGCATTGTAGCAATATTATCATTTAACGATTTAGCTTCTCTTCCAGACGAATCATAAGTTTCTTGAATTTTTAAAGTTAATCCTTGTGTTTTTTCTTTCGTCTTTATTGCACTATTTTTAAATGATTTTGTTGTTTGTAAAACTTTATCCAACATTTCTGTATATTTGTGAGTTAATTGTCTTTGTTTTTCACTTAATTGTAATACTTTTACGGATACTTTTTGAAATTCTTTTAATTCGTTATCTATTAACTTATCAATTGATTTCATTAATTCATTTTTTGATAATTGATATATAATAAAATATATTGCTAATAATCCGATAGTAGCACATACCTGTGTCCTTATATCTGTAACATACACAACAATTGCACATATTAAAGCTGCTACAATTAATAATATAGCAGTATCCATTATATTTTTATTGGTTAATTTTTTAATAATACTTATATCTCTTCCGGGCATATCTTTCTCCTTTTAATGAAATAATTATAGTCCATTTTTTGGATTTTATAATCATTAATATATAGTATAATTATTATAAAGGTTTAATAAAAAATGAACAACAACTATAAAATTCAAATAACACATGAACTTAATTCTTCCAATACTTATTACATAGTATTTTTCTTACAAGGAAAAAAATATGCAATAAATATAAAAAATGTTCTTGAAATTATAAATATACCGGAAATAGAAATGCCGGAGCAAACACCAAAAGGCATTATCGGTATGTTTAATTATAACGGTACTATGTTAAAAGTTATAGATTTATGTCCTTTATTAGGATTTGACTCCGGTTCATTTTCTATTAGCAACCAAGTTATTATTGCTATTTCAAACGATAATTGCTTTGCCATTCATACGGAACGAATAGAAAATGTTAAACAATTTGAAAGCGAGAACATTCAAACAATTCCTTATAATTCTGATGAATCAATATTAAACGAGGTATATAATTCAGAAAATGATATTATAAATATTATCAATATCAAAAAGCTTGAAAGAAATATTTCTGCCACAAAAGAAACTAATACTATTAATTATGCTCAATTATTCCCTTCTGATGAGAAATCAAAACAAATATTAAAATTGAGAGCAAATGAACATAAAGTTTCACAAGACACATTTTCTTTTCCTATAAATACGAATACAATTAACCAATATATTCTTTTTACGCTCAATAATCAAAATTACTATTTAGATTTGAAGTATGTAAAAGAATTTATTTCAATGAAAAGATTAAACATTACAAAACTTCCATATACTCAAAACTTCATAAAAGGAATAATTAACGTCAGAGGTGAATTTCTTATTGTAGTTGATTTGAAAAAATTTTTAAATGAAAATACCGGTACTGATGAGAAAGAAGGTAAAAAACTAATTATTGCAGAAGGGAAAAATTTTAATATAGCCCTACTTGTTGATGATATTAAATACATAAAAAATTTAAAAAATATTTCAAGAACTTCTATAAGTACGGAAAATTCAGGCTATATATATGCAGAAATAATGGAAGATAATGTTTTATACAGTATTCTAAACTTTGAAAAAATAATAAATGATGAAAAAATGTATGTAAACGTAAATTAAAATAAATTTTCTGCCTAAACTTTATATTATTGATATAATACATATAAATATAATCTGATTCAAAGAAAAAGGATTTATATGCAAGATAGTGTATCAACCGAGAAAATTTGGTTAAACCCTTATATTATAGCTATTTTAGGAATTATAATATTATATTCTACAAACTTTGCACCTATAGCATTTATTTTGACAGGTTTTATTTATGGCTTTTTATCTAAAAAAGTAATTAATATAAAAAACTTAGCTAAATATACAATTGTTTTTTCCGTTCTACAATTAATTATAAATTTCATAATTACAATGTGTTTAGAAAAAAGCTATTTTTTCTTTGCACCCGAAATTTATTTAAAACAATATTTATGTCATTTTGCATTATCATTGATTCTTGGAAGCTTGATTTTTGTTATTACTAATTTAATTGTATACGGAATATTTAAAATTATAGAAAAAATAAAAAACAAAAAGTTAAATTCATATAAAGAGGAGTAAAAAAAATGAAAAAGACTTTATTAACATTAATATTAATCGGTATGCCAATTGCAGCAAATGCTTTTTATTTGGATTCCAGTGATTTAAATCCTATTCTGAATATAGGTAACAATGCTGCACAAAAAGAAAATTCAGTTACAATCCCATCTATAGATTTAAGTTCAAAAAAAGTGCAACAACCTGTTGCAACAAATGCATTGTCAACAATTGCACAATTAAATAATAAAATGAATGAAACAGATGCATCAGTTCAAAATTCGTTCTTAAACATAGTATCATTGTTATCTTCTCCAAAAGAATCACAAACAATGCAATCAAAACTTTCATCATTATTATCTGACACTACAACAACACAAGCTTCTAAAAGCACGGCTCTTTCACAATTAATGACAGCTTATGCATCAGATTTAGTTAAAAATAAAAGTACATTATCATCTAAAATTATGAGCATGCCGGCAAATGAAAAATCAAATCTTACAAAAGCTTTAATCGGATTAACACAAGGTCAAGCTGATTATCTTTCACTTGCAGGTGAATATGCAAAAGCTGCAGCAGGTGTTACCAAAACATCTCAAAATATTTCAGACGTAGCAAATAACTTAAGAACTATTCAAGAAAATGCAAATACACTAAAAACAAATGCTCAAGCAGTACAAAACTTTATTACACAAGTATCAAGCATTGCTAAAGCAGGCGGTATTAACATCAATTAATTTGTAGAGGATAAATGATTAATAAATATAAAGGAGTCTTGGTATATTTTGAATTAGTACTATTGTACTCCTTTATATTTATATTGATATTCGGTTATAATAATTTTGATATTCATTATACTGATTGGTGTTTAGTCGAATACAAACATACAAATCCATTGGATATCAATGAAAATTACTTAAATTTCTTTGCTTTTTTGAATGATTCAGCACCTATTCCATATTGTGACAGCATTTTATATCCTTTCAAATGCAGCCTTTTTTATATTGATTACATTCCTATTATTGCAATATTAATAAAAATTTTTCACAAATATATAATACATTCTTCGGAATTAATAAATATACAATATGCGTGGTGGTTTGGTGTATTTAGTTTTATATTGCAAGGATTAGTATCATATAAAATAATAAAAAAGATTACAAATACAAATATTTTAAATGCTACTCTATGCAGTATATTTTTTATCATTGCTCCGCCGTTATTGTTAAGATTTCCGTTTCATTTTGCATTATCAGCTCAATTTATAATTTTAATTTCTTTTTTCCCGTTTATCTATACATTTAGTAAAAAGCAATTACTAATGTTTTATTTTGGAATAAGTATTTTATGCTGCGGTATTACACCTGTATTTGTACCTTTTATATGTATAAATTTCTTTGCATATATAATATACAAATTAATAAAAAAACAAGAAATCATTTTTAATTTGGCATTAATACCTGTGTTTTTAATCGGAATATACTTATCTTTATTATGTTATGGAGCATTTAATACGGATTTATACTTTAACGGATATGGTTGGGGACATTTTAGCGCTAATTTAAATACTTTTTTTAATCCTGTTAATATATATGAATTATTCAGTTCAAAATTATTTCCGTTTTTAAACAAACTCAAATTATACTCTTTTCAACAGAATGAAGGTTTTGCATATTTAGGCGGAGGTATAATAGTCTTATTATTATTGAGTTTTATTATATTAATAAAAAATATAAAAAGTATCATTCCTTTTATCAAAAAATATAAAGTTGAAATCCTAATCTTTTTAATTGTTTATTGTACTATTCTGTTTCTGGCAGTATCTACAACAATAACATTGGGAGATAAAAAAGTCATTGAATTTAACCTTCCGCAAAAAATTGTAAAAATAGCATCTGTTTTTCGTTCATCAGGAAGATATATTTGGGAAAATTTTTACCTCGTTTATTTATTAATATTTATATTCTTAATAAAAAATATCAGTAATAAGAAAGTAACATTTATATTAAGTCTATGTCTTATATTGCAAATATATGATTTGTTTCCGGCTTTTTCCGTTTTGCATAATGAATATACGAAAAAAACCACCTACAAAAATGAATTAAATACAAATGAAAACTGGAATAAAGTGACAAAAGACAGAAAAAATATCATAATGTTTGATTATTTCCCTTTTTTTAATCTTGATATAAATGAATGGGCAATAAGAAATCATTATAATTCTAATAATCTGCAAGTAAGCAGAGATTTAGACTATAATAAGTTTTATAATTTTTTATTTGAAAGATATAATAACCCCAAAGAAGAAGATATATACGTATTTTATCCAGAGGATATAGAATATATAAATACAGAAACAAAATTACAAAATTGCTATTCCGTAACAAATAAATATATTGCATGTACACAACAACCGATTGAAGGATTAATCGGATTACAAGCAGAAATATCCACGAATAAAGATGAAACTCATAATTATAGAAACTATAAATATTTGATGGAAGAAAGTAAATTGCGTTAAATTGTTTATTTTATACAAATTCCTTTTTCATCATTAATATAAAAACAGTTATTTATATTCAACGGATGATATTTAAGATATTCTTCCGAAAACAAATATATGTAATCACCATTCATTCCTTTTAAATTTGTATCTAAAAAATAACCGTTATATCTGGGATGTCTACTGCGAATTAAACTGTTCATTTTTATATTATTATATATGGCATAATAATAGAAATCATTATAAATACTGTCATTTTGCATAGCTTTTAAATATATATTATTGGTTTCTATCAATTCTTCCTTTGAAATAACTTTTTTAAATTTACTTTGACTTATATATTTGAAATATTCATCATAATACATAGCATTATCTATATTCGGAGTTATTAATGCTTGTTTATTTTGTATAAAGTCTTTCCATTGTTCATTATTGTTCAACGGATTTTCATATACTTTTTTTGTTTGATATTCATTATGAAAAAAGAATAAAGTTGAATGTAAATCAAATAATTGAAGGAAAAGAGCAACTAATAATATAATGGTTGCTTTTCTAGCCGAAAAGTTTTTCAAAACAAAAAACATAACTAAAAAATAAACTATATAAAAATTATTCCATATAAAACGTCCCGGAGTTCTAAATATACTTAATAATTTTTCTATTTCTACGGGGATTTGTATGCTGAATAACAATCTGTTTGAGCAAGTCACATTTAATGAAAGAGACCACAAGAATGTTATTAAAAGAATAATACTTATAATAATAAATTCCGTTTTATGTTCTTTTATATATATAAATATAGCTTTAGGTTTATATTTAATAAGTAAAACAAATAAAGAGAATATAAATAAAACAATAAAACCGCCGCCTAAGTATGCAAATCCTTCACACTGTCCCCATGAGTATAACAACAAATTATTTAAATACGGAAATAGTGAAGATTGAAATGTATTAAAGACAATAGCAGGATTTATAAAAGTATTTAAATTAGCGGAATATTGCCTAAATCCCGGGCTATACGGACAAATATCTTCTAAAAATCCACCCGTTATTTTCAAGGTAAGTATTATCCCCAAAATAAAAGCTAATAATATATAAATATTAGTTTTAATATTTTTTTCTTTTATAAATTTTAAAATTAATAATCCAACAAGATTAATAAATATAATAGGAACAAAAGTACTTGCAATACCGCTTGAAATCAACCCTAAAAGAAAATAAAAAAGAATATTTTTTTTATTGCTCCAATTAAAAAAGAACGGTAAGAATGACAATAAAATAAGAAAATGAGAAGTTAAAGTAAAATTAGACGGAAATCTATATAGTAATGGTGGTGCCGTTATAAAAAAAATACTGCATAATGTTGCATTCAAATTATTGGTATTAGCAAACTTTTTTATTATTTCAAATGACAATATACCTTGCAATATAAAAGCAAACAGTCCGTACCACCATACATATTGCAAATTAATTACACCACTATAGTGCAGAATATTTTTATAAAAGAATTTTAAAGGTATCATTATTATCGGAACATAGTCAATACTTAAAACACTTGTAATAAAAGGATATGCATTATTATCCAAATACGGTAAAGGCATATCATTGTTCATAAAGGCTAAAAAATTCAAATAATTTATGCTTATATCACCATAATCAGTACGATTATGCGGAACCATCAACCAATCGGTATAATTTACATCAAAATTGGCATAACCGAATATTAATATGAATATTAATGAATAAAAGATTATTAATAATATATAAAACAATGTGTTTTTATATTGAATATTCATAGGTAATATTATATTATAAAAAGCTATTATTTGTACATTTTCATCTGTTACATAAAAATTTTTTCATATTTATATTTGAGTTAAAAAATGTAAAATATTGTATTGTATAGAAGTATAAAAGAATAAGGAAATAGAAATGAATTTAACAATAATATTTTCAGTTGTAATTTCTATAATATTGTACTTTAATTATGCAAATGTTATCAAATGCAAAATACTGCACTAAAAGCTCTTTCTGGTGTAGATGTTCAACTGAGAAAACGTTACGATTTAATTCCCAATGTTCTATGGAACATGAAAACGAAATTTTTTCAAAAATAACAAAATTATAAAAAACTCAATCCTAATATCTGAATTGAGTTTTTTTATTCAAATTAAATTTTGTAAAAATTTTTTTACATAAAGGAAAATTCAAAATAATAAAAAGTTTTATTTTATATATACACAGGGGAACGAGAGCAATGAAGATTAACGGGGATGTAAATTATATTCCGGAATACCAACAAAATTTTATTGGTTCTAATTCACATGAAGACATTGATATTAACTTATTCGACTATGACCATAACGGTATTGTAGAAGGAACCGAATATGATGATTTTATAAAAAGCACTCAACAAACACCGGTTCAAGAAACAAACGATGAATCAACCAGACTCCAAGAAGCAGCCGATAAATTCGCACAAGAATTATTCGGAAATATAAATATTCCATCAACAGTAGGCGAATATACAGGCATTGCTCAAATAAGCAAGGATGAACTCAATAACAAATTAAATACAAACTTTGGAAAATCATACGCATCAAGTGCCACAATTGAATTTGCAAAAAACATGCACAACTCTGAAGATGTAATATATGCTGACGATAAAGGACAAGAACATACAATCAGTACAAAAGAAGACATAAAAAAATTCAAACAGGCAGTACCAGAAAATCCTCAAGATATTCCAATAGGTTCAATAGTGACAATGGATGACCCTAAAGGAGGTAATTTCCATAGCGGTTTACTTATAGGTTACACAGATGATGGTAAAGCCCTTGTTATGGAAGCAAATTCAGCAAAAGCAGATGGTGGAGCTGCAATTGTTGCTTATGATTTTAATAGCAGCAGTGCAAAATCCATAAAAGGATATATCCCTGTTAAAGATAATAACGAACAAGAAGCAGTACCGACAATAAATCCTTTTGAAGAAGCCATACAAGAAACAGAAGATATTCCTGAAGAAACACCTTCGATTGAAGAAACTTCTGATGTTCAAGAAACAGATGAAATTGAAGAAACTGAAGAAACACCGAAAGAAATAAATGAAAATCCTATTGATGAAACGGCAGATATAGAATTAAGTGACGAAGAACAATTGGCACAAGCGTTTACAGATAAAATTTTTGGTTCAGGAATTAATTTAAAAGACTTTCCTTCAAGTGAAATAACAAATGATAATAAAGGTCATTATATAGCAGCCGGAAGTACAACAAAACAACAATTAGAAGCAGGTTTAGGAATAAATTACGGTTCCAAATATGCATCAAAAGCAGCAATAGATATGGCGAAATCTATGCTGGGACTAAGTTCAAACGATACAATAACGGATACAGAAGGACATCAAATAACATCTAAAGAAGATATGCAAAAATACGGAAAAGATATACCTTCTGCACAGAACGGGGAACATCCTGTTCCTATTGGGTCAATGGTTATAGCAGATGATCCGAAAGGCGGGAACTTCCACGCAGGTATTCTTGTTGGATATACTGACGATGGAAAAGCAATTGTTGCAGAAGCCAATTCCGCAAAAAGTACAGACGGTTCAGGAGCTGCATTGGCGGTTTATGATTTTAATTCAAACAGCGAAAAATCCATAAAAAAATATATACCTATTCAATCTCAAGCAACTGCACCTATTGAAGGAATTGAAACAGAACCCATATCAAATACAGAAGGAATAGAAGATAACAACTCTACATCATTAAGCGGAGCACTGGACGATTGTACTTCTAAAGCACTTAAAACAGCATATAAATATTTAGGAATGACGGAAAAAGAAGTCGAAAAGCTAACTGGCAGAAATTTCTGTGATGGATTTTATTGTGCAGACTTTGTACAGGCAGTATTAGAAGAAAGTATAGGCACAGAAAATTTACCTGATTGGTACGTAAATTGTGAAGGCAAAAGCACGAGTGCTTATGTACTGGCAGCGGCAAAAGATGCAGGTGTTGCATTCACTGACCCTGATAAAATACAAGACGGTCATCTTTATTTAATTGTATTTAACACAAAAAGAGGAAAAGCCAAACATATAGGATTTTTAAACAAACTTGACGGAAATGAAGTTCACACTATCGAGGGCAACTCAACGAAAGGAAAAGTTTGTGAAAGAACTTACGATAAATCTAATACATCAAGAATAAATTCTTATATATTAATAGCATAATATCTAAATTTCTTCTTTAATTTTCAGAGGAAATTCAACGATATTATCATTATAAACATTATCTTGCCAAGAGGTTTGTATATCACAAACAGATTCTGTATCTTTTGTGATTTTATGGACAAATGTATTAGGTTGTTGTGTTTTAAATGTTGAACAAATTAAAATATCATCCAAGAAAGTTTCTTTGTTAAATTTAATATTCAAGGATTTAAGAGTATGTGATTTTTTAAATTCAATAGGTGCAGCAGCCTCTGCAACATTAACATAACTTTTATTATTAACGTGGTTATTAAAATCCAAATCCGATAAGTTATTTTTATGGGTAATTTCGCTAAGTTTGTCTTGAATGTTTTCAAGAAAGAACTTTTTATGTTCTCCGATAGCAAATTCCGGACAAATATCAAAATGCTGTAATATTATATCTGTTTTTTGAGGACGTTTTGTTTCGGAATCAAGTATAAACCAGCATCCGTTGCCTTGTGCAAAAACTTTATTATTATAATACAACCTAAAGTCCGTATATATTTTCAGTTTTGTAATTTCAGATATCCAAATTTCAGTAGTAATTTCTTCAGACCAAAAAGGCAAATCATTTGTAAAATTAATATTAAATTCAGATACTATCCAAAAAAGGTTATAAGCAAATAAATCATAAGCTGCCATTTTTTTTGTTGCACAATACCTTGCAAAAGAATCTTGAATATACATTATTGCAGCAATAGGTCGGAGTCTGTATTCGTTTAAATCCATATTGTCCAATATAACATTGTATTTATGAGAATATTTATTCATCTAATAACCTACCTGCTTATAATTCAAAAACAAACATTATAACTTAATATTTGAATAATATCATAAATAAAGCAATGATATTTAAAATACATATTTTTTGTATAATGAAAAAGAAATGAAACACTATATAACAAAAGGATATATTAACGGAATTATAGCAGCAATAAGTTATGGAACAAACCCTTTATTTGCTCTGCCAATGTATACAAACGGACTTGGAGTTAATTCCGTATTGTTTTACAGATATTTCTTTGCTGTTTTAATTTACGGCTTGTGGTTAAAATTATATAAGAAGAGAGATTTCAAACTAACAATAAAGGAATATACAATCTTATTTATATTGGGTATAATCTTTGCACTTTCTTCCCTCTTTTTATTTGATGCTTTTAACTACTTGGAATCAGGTTTAGCATGTACAATATTATTTTCCTATCCGTTAATTGTGGCACTTATTTCAAGAATAATATTTAAAGAAAGGCAGCCAAAAACAATTTGGATAGCATTGTTTATGGTTATTGCAGGAATTATTTTGCTGTATGGAGGAAATCCAAAAGGGAATTTAAGTAGCAGAGGAATTATTCTGGTATTATTATCAGCATTATCTTATGCAATATATATGGTAGGTGTTAAAGAAATAAAATTAATAAAACATATAAAACCTGATATACTTGCATTTTATACAATGTTATTCGGATTAAGCATTTTTATGTGTAATTTAAAATTCTGTCTTGAGCTTCAACCCATTAATAATTTATTTGTTTTTGGATGTGCAATATTACTTGCACTATTTCCCACAATTATTTCTCTGGAAACAATTTCAATTGCAATTAAAATAATAGGTGCGGTAAAAACGTCAATAATAGGTGCACTTGAGCCGCTTACAGCAATAGCATTCGGATTAATGCTATTTGGAGAAACAATGACATATAAAATATTTTGTGGGATTTTACTTATATTATTGGGCGTTATTGTTGTAATTGTGCATAAAAAGAAATAACTGAATTATAAAAAACGGATTATTATATACAATCTTTCCTTAATTAAAAGAGGAGAAAAATTTGTTCTTTTTTAATTTTTAGACTTTATCTGCATAAAAAATTAGTTAATTGTGTATATAGTATAGTAGATGTCATTGCAAGTTATTTAAATAAATCACTCCAACTTGTTAAATAGAAATTGCAGACTGACACGAAAATCAAAAATTTACTAATAATGATAAAATTCACTACTGTACATTAAATATAGTTATCCCCCAATTAATACTTTTATTTCATTTATAAAACTATTAACTTTTGTAAATATGGTTCTAAATATGGTAAATTCCCTTGATTTATTTGACTTTACATGTTTAAGAGGATAATTTTAGAGATGAATATTAATGAATTAATACAAGGTTTTACAAGTTACCTTGATGAATTAAGTAAAATTTCTAATAAAGAATATAATACTCAAGCACCTAATATGAGTATTTTCATGTATTCATCCGAATTTAAACAATATCTCCAAAACGAAATGGGTGCTGATGCTTCTATCTCATCTATGAGCGTTTCTGATCTCATTTCTATGGATTTTAAAGACGGTAAATTCGTTAAAAAAGACGAAAATAATACAGATAATAATTTTTCTGCTGATGAAAATAACCCTACCGGTGAAAATAATCCTACTGATGCAAATAACGCAAATGTAGGCTTAGATGATATTATAAATAATCTGTTTGAAGATGCTTCCGTTAAGAAAACTGTTGATACCGACGGTAACGGAGAAATCAGTAATGACGAAAAAAATGCTTTCTTAGATGCCGTTAAAAATCTTGATAATGATGCGGAAAATGTTTCTATTGATGATATTCTTTCCGCTGCTCAAGGTATTCAAGACGGTACATTCAAAATAGGTAATGAAACTCCGTCTGAAACTCCTGAAGTTTCTGAAACCCCTGATGCTACTGATACACCTCAAGATGCAGCTGCGCAAGGTGCAGGAAATACAGGTAGTGCAGGCGGCTCCTCAGGTACAGGTGGCTCCTCTGGTGGTGGCGGAGGTGGTGATAACTACTCCGGTGGTAACGATAACTCTACCCCTACCTCTAGTGGCGGGCTTGATAATTTATCACTCTCGGAA
>JAFUEV010000055.1 GCA_017470245.1 bacterium
GCGTGGAAATTACAAAATATATCATCTCCGAGTTCATTTCCCATAAATTCAAGCATTTTAGAAAATTCATCATAAGTATTATATATGCCATTATTACGTGCATGAATATGTGCAAAATCTACACAAGGAAGAACTGTTTTAAATTCTTTTGACAATTTAACTATTTCTTCCAATGTTCCCCATTGTGTACCTTTACCCGTTGTTTCAGGACGTATCCATACGGAATTATTCTCATTTTCCAATGTCTCGCATATTTTTTCCATTGAATTATAAACAGTTTTATATACCTCATCATCAGACTGTTTCATATAAAAAGCAGCATGAAAAGTTATGCTATATGCACCGATTAATTGGGCCATTCTTGCCGTTTCAATTATTCTTGTTACACTTGCATCTATTTTGTCTTGTTCTTGAGAATTCAGATTTATATAATATGGTCCATGACAGGTTATCTTATAATTTTCATTTGAAGAAAAATCCTGAACAGTCTTTATATTTGTTTCATTCATTCTTACACCATGAACAAACTCGACTTCAACACCGTCAAGATTCATCTCTTTTATAATTTCAAGACCTTTTTTATATCCTTTACCGTCTGCTGCAAGAGGAAGCCCTGCAGTTAAGAAATGAAGTTTATTCACTATATAAAATTTCTCCTTTTTTCGGGTTTAATCGTTCTACGAAATCTCTGCCCGTAGAGATAAAAAAAGCACCGTATTGAATTGAATCAAGTTCCAAAATATCTTGTCCGCAAGCGATTTTCAAAGAATTTTTAGTATCACAAATAGTTCCCGGAGTATAATTATGCTTTTTCTGAATAACATAAGCTGAATTAACTCGCAAAATAGTACCGTTGTAACAAGTAACAGCACCTATAAAAGGATTTAAAGCACGTATAAAACGCTCAATTTCTTCTGCCGATTTTGACCAATCAATGAATGTATTTTTTTTATTAAATGAAAGAGCATCTGCCTTTATATAATTTCCGCCGGTAGGTTGAGGCTGGCGTGGAAATTCATGAGTTTCATAGTAATCCAATGCTTCATATAGCATTGATGCACACATTTGGTTTGTTCTATAAAACAATGTACCCATTGTTTCATTCAAGTCAAGACTAAATCTGTATTGAGAAATAATATCTCCGGTATCAAAATTTTCGTCCATATAATGAAGTGTAATAGCAGACTCTTCTTCTCCGTTTATAATTACATGAGAATATGGATTTGCACCTCTGTAATCAGGTAGTTTAGAAGGATGAAGATTAATAAAACCGTCTTTAGTTAATTGCAAAAGTTCTTTTGGTAATTTTTTATTAAATGATGCAACAACACCCAAATCGGCATCTAAATTTTTTATTCTTTGAAGAAAACCTTTATCATTTAAACTTATATTATAATCTATTATTTCAAATCCCAAATCTTGTGCTGTTTCAACCATTAGTTTATTTGTAGGATCTTCTTTTGATGGAGGAACAACACCAACTATATTTATACCCTTTGATGCAAGTTTGTGCAAACAAACAAGTGCCATATCTGGCATACCAACAAACAATATTTTCTTTTTATACTTTTTTTCTGCCATTTATAATTCCTCAAGATAATTATATCAAAAAAATCATTTTGGTTAAAAATTGTATATTTATTAATTTAAATCTTTATCTTTGTTTAATGTTCTTTTAATTGTTTAATTTTAGAGTATACGAATGCTGGATTTTCTACATTGGTTAATGCTGTTGAATATTTGATAGCAGAATTTTGATTTTTTAATTCAAACCATACATTTCCGACATTATTTTTTGCTTGTACAGAAGATTGAAGCAATTCTACATTTTTGATGTCTGAAATATAAATAATTTGACTTTGATAAGTAAACAAAAAACTAAAAGAAACTTCTATTCTATCTTGATATATTAAATAGCTGGTACTTAATAATTGTTTTTTTATGCCAAAAGTTAAAATAGACCAAAATGACAATATAACCGTTATAAAAATTATAACATCTGCGGGAAAAGTATAATTAAATATATTTTTTAAGGATTCTATAGTATAGACTAATGCACAAATACCATAAATAATTACACCTAATAAAAATGTTTTAGCTAAAACATCATGAATTTTGTTATTACTCAATTTTAAATTATAAAATGTAGGAAGAGGAGTTAATTTGGGGACCATTATCATAACAACATCATCGTTTTTAAAAGAAATATATTCATTATTATCAATATAAGGTTTTACCGTATCATATACAACTTGCGAATCATAAATATCTTCAAAGACCAAATTAGGGAGATTTGCTAATTCATCAGCAACAAATGTAATTGTAGCAATATTATTTTGCTTTTGTATTTCCGAACTTGTAATAATAATATCAGATATATATTTTGTTTCTAACTCTTGAGTTGTAATTATAGTATCAAACGCTTTTTGTTTTTGTATAACCAGTTTATTTGTATATACTTTATAACAAGTTGCTTTATACTCCTTTTCTTTATATCCTACACTCATGGCAAAAATATAAGTAAAAAATGTAACAAAGCCAACCCCGCCCCAAATACAACTTTCCGCAATACTCTTTAAATCCAATAAAAAACATAATGGAATAGTAATAACAAATAAAAAGATAAAAAGCAGAAAAAGAAGTTTTTTATTTTGATTCCAAGCATTCATAAAACTCGAAAATAATGCCGAAGAAATAAAAAATTGAGGTTTTATCTTTAAAAGTAATTCATTATCCATATAATATACCCATATAGTAACAAAATAATATTAATATAGAATAAGACTAAAATAATCATTCATAGAATTGATTAGATAAAAATAAAAATAGCTTTTATTTTAAATGTGTTTTTTATAAAATAAATAAAGATTAGACACGAGGTGGAACTATGTTAGATATTAGATTAATCAGAGAAAATCCGGAAAAAATCAATGAACTGTTAAAAAGAAGAAATCCTAATTTATCAATAGACGGGATATTGGAAATAGATGCAAAAAGAAGAAAAGTTCAAACACAGGCAGATGAGTTAAGAGCAAAAAGAAAGAATATTTCGCAAGAAATAGGAATGCTTAAAAAGCAAGGTAAAAATACAGATGAAATTCAAGCTCAAGTAAAAGAAATGGGCGATGAAATAAAAGCATTTGAGGAACAAGAACAACAACTTGATGAAGAACAAAGGAAATTACTTCTTTCTACACCGAATATACCTGATGAAACAACACCTATAGGTTTATCAGAAGATGATAATGTAGAAATAAAAAGATATGGTGAGCCGAGAAAAACTTCGTTTGAACAAAAAGCTCACTGGGATATATGCATAGATAAAAATATTGTTGATTTTGAACGAGGTGTAAAACTCGCACAGTCAAGATTTTCATTATACAGAGGGAAAGGTGCTCAACTTGAAAGAGCCATTATTAACTTTTTCTTGGATACACACACACAAGAACACGGATATGAAGAAATACTACCCCCTGTAATGGTAAATTCAGCAGCAATGACAGGAACAGGTCAATTACCTAAATTTGCTCAAGATATGTATAAATGTGAAGATGAGGATTTATATCTAATTCCAACGGCAGAAGTACCCGTTACAAATATTTATCAGGGTGAAATTCTTAATGAAGAGGACTTACCCAAATATATGACTGCATATACACCTTGTTTCAGAAGAGAAGCAGGCTCTGCAGGTAAAGACACAAGAGGGCTTATAAGACAACACCAATTTAACAAAGTAGAACTTGTAAAATTATGTACACCTGAAACAAGCGTTGAAGAACACGAAAAACTAACAAGAAACGCAGAAAGAGTTCTTGAATTATTGGAACTTCCATATAGAAGAGTTGCCCTTTCAACAGGTGATATCGGTTTTTCTGCAAGAAAATGCTATGATTTGGAAGTATGGTTACCTTCATATAACGCATATAAAGAAATTTCAAGCTGTTCAAACTTTGGAGATTTTCAAGCAAGACGTGCAAATATAAGATATAGAAGTAAAGAAACAGGAAAACCTGTATATGTTCACACTTTAAACGGTTCAGGTTTAGCAGTAGGAAGAACCTTTGCAGCTATACTTGAGAACTTCCAAAATGAAGATGGTTCTGTTACTATTCCAAAAGTATTAAGAAAATACACCGGCTGGGATATTCTGTAATGAAAAAAGGACTGTTTGTTACATTTGAAGGTGCAGACGGGTGCGGAAAGACAACGCAATTAAAAAAACTTGAAGAATTTCTTAAAGAAAAAGGATATGATGTTGTCACAACCAGAGAACCGGGGGCTCTTGATATTGGTCAAAAAATAAGGAATATATTGCTCCACCACAACGGTATTGTTGCGGACAGATGTGAAATGTTTTTGTTTTTGGCTGACAGAGCACAACACGTTGAAACTTTCATTAAACCGGCAATAGAACAAGGTAAAATAGTCCTTTGTGACAGGCATGTTGATTCAACAATTGCTTATCAAGGCTATGGCAGAGGACAGGACATTGAATTATTAAAATCTCTAAATGATATTGCCGTGAACGGATTAGTTCCTAATGTAACGTTATTATATGATGTAACGACAGAAACAGCTCAACAAAGAGTTGGAGATGAAAAAGACAGAATGGAAGCAGCGGGACTTACCTTTCACAAACAGGTAAGACAAGGCTATTTGAATTTACAAAAAGAAAATCCCGAACGAATAAAATTAATAAATGCAAACAATTCGATAGAAACTGTGTTTGAAGATACAAAAAAAGTTATAATAAATTTACTACAAGAAAATTAAGGAGAGCAAATGCCACAAGAATTCAGACGTTGGTATGACAATGATCCGATATTAAAAGAAGCACTTGAGTTACTAAAATTGCAAACGGATGACAACAAAACCGCAGCAGCAGATTTTATTATTTCATTGCAAGAACAAGTTGCGCAAGACGTAATTGAAAGAATTTATGAAATTACAAAACAATTTGCAGGAAAAGGTAATCGTTGGTATGATGCTGATCCTGTAATGTTAAAAGCTATTGAACTTTTAAGGGTATCTTCTCCAAAAACACAGAGAATAGCAGCCTTAAAATTGCTATTAGCTATGGAAAACAACAATCTGGAGTCACTGGAAGAAAACAATGAATAAAACCATACTGCAAGACGTTCAAAAACAAAATGATAAAAGGGGTATTGATATACAAAAAGTCGGTGTAAACGGCGTAGATGTACCTCTGATTATAGAACGAAAAGATGCAGAGAATCAAACAGTTTCGGCAAAAGCAAGATTAAGTGTAACACTGCCTCATAAATACAGAGGTACACACATGTCTCGTTTTATAGAAGTTTTAAGTGAATATTCAAGAAAAAATCTTCTTGGAGTTGACATAAAAGGTATGTTGTATGACATCAGGAAAAAGCTTGAATCTGAATGTGCTCACGCAAAATTTGAATTTAAATATTTTATAAATAAAAAAGCTCCTGTTAGCGGTATGGAATTTCCTATAGGATATGATTGCTCTTTTCAAGGCGATTTAGAAGGTGATAACTATCGTTTTATATTAGGAGTAAAAGTACCTATAACAACTCTATGTCCTTGTTCTAAAGAAATTTCAAAATATTCTGCTCATAATCAAAGAACAATGGTAAAAGTAAAAGTAAGCTATGATGAAAAAGATATAATATGGATTGAGGATTTAATAGAAAGTATTGAATCTGCAGGTTCAAGTCAAATTTATTCAATTTTAAAAAGAAGTGACGAGAAATTTGTCACAGAAAAGGCATACGAAAATCCCAAATTCGTCGAAGATGTACTCAGAGACATTATATGTATGCTAAAAGATAATGAAAAAGTAACATTCTATGAAGTAGAAGTTGAAGCTCAGGAAAGTATTCACAATCATAATGCCTGGGCATGGCAGTCTGAAACAAAATAACCGGAGAAAACAGTATGAAAGAAATTTTTAACAATTATGTTCAATCACTTGAAACATACATTATGATACAAATAAAGATGGAAGCAGCAAGATTAACGCCCGAACTAATAGCAAAAGGAAGAGCTCCGATATCTTTATCAATGGGTGCACCGGTTGAAAGACCGCCACAATTAGTAACAGACAAAATAAAAGAATATGCTGATGTTGACGGAATGCATACTTACACCTTAGTTAAAGGTGAAAGTTATTTGCTTGAATCAATTGCAGAAAATATGAAAAAACGTACAGGGGTTGATTTTGATACAAAATCAGAAATATGTGCATTAATAGGTTCAAAAGAAGGTATTGCAAACCTTATAAGAGCATTAATTAATCCTACTGTTAATACAAAAGAAAAAGAAATTATTCTTATTCCTGATCCGGGATATGCTTCATACAAGGAAATGATAAAAGTATCCGGAGGCTTTGGTTATGGGATGCCACTAACACCTGAAAATAATTACATGCCAAATCTTGATGAAGTCGAAAAAAATCTGGAAAAAGACGGATATTCAATGAAAAAGGTAAAAGCACTTATAATTAACTATCCCAATAACCCTCTGGGCGCAACCTGTACAAAAGAATATCTGAAACATGCTGTTGAATTTTGTAAAAAGCATAATATATTACTTATTTCAGATGCAGCATATATAGACTTGACATTTGAAGGTTCACCAAAAGCGCACAGTGTTTTTGAAATAGATGGAGCAAAAGACGTTGCCGTTGAATTTTACAGTTTTTCCAAACCATTTTCAATGACAGGATGGAGAGTTGGCTGGGTTTGCGGTAATGCTGATGCTGTAACTATTTTAGGGAAATTAAAATCGACAATAGATACAGGTATTTATAAACCAATACAAAAAGCAGCAGCAGATATTTTAAATTCAAAAGAAGGTGCGGAATATATTGTTGAAGCAAATAAACGCTTTGAAAGGAAACAAAAAATAATAACAGACGGTTTAAAAGAATTAGGCTGGCCAATTGATAAAATTAATCCGCCTAAAGCAACATTCTATTTATGGCTTCCTATTCCACCAAAATACAAAACATCTAAGGAATTTACCGATGCTGTTTTAAATAAATCAGGAATTGTTTTAGTTCCGGGTAACGGATTCGGAAACAACGGCGAAGGCTGGTTTAGAATGTCTATTGTTGCTGCTGAAGAACAAATGCACGAAGTAATAAGAAGATTAAAAGAAGACGGATTCTATTTTGAATAATACTGTTGTAGTTGATTATGAATCAGGAAATTTAAGAAGTGTCGCAAATATGCTGACATTTCTTGATGTTCCGTTTGAAATAACTTCTGACAAAAACAAAATTTTAAAAGCCAAAAGAATAATATTCCCCGGACAAGGGCATTTTGGTCAAGCAATGGGAAATCTTGAAAAAAAAGGGCTAATACCTGTTATAAAAGAGTGTTGCGAAAAGAATACTCCTTTTTTAGGTATTTGTATAGGACTTCAAATACTTTTTGAAAAAAGCGAAGAAGCAGTTGGTGTTCAAGGTCTTGGAATACTGGAAGGTGAAGTAAAACGTTTTACGAAAGGCAAAATTCCACAGGTCGGCTGGACTAAACTGACAACTACACAAAATAATAAATATATTCCTAATGACTATTTTTATTTTGTAAATTCATATTATGTTGCACCTAAAGATTCATCAATAATAAGTGCAACCTATAATTACCACGGTGAATTTTGTGCTTCAATACAAAAAAATAACATAACAGCTGTGCAATTTCATCCGGAAAAAAGTGCCTCAGCAGGATTAAAATTCTTCCAAAACTGGCTTGCGTTATCTTAATATATAGAAAGTTCAATTCAACACTATAGTTTTATATAATATTTTATAATAATATAATAATAGTAGTTATCAAAAGGAATTATTATGTTTGATATATTGAAATCAATATTTAATAAAGAAAAAAATAAAAAGACATATAAATATGTGAGTTGTGAATATGTTCAGCACGGCTTCAATGTTGATTATGAAGACATAAAAATGTGTTGTTTTAATTGCCACGAAGGCGGAGGACGACAAATCCTTATTGATAATTATAAAGGTGAAATGATTGACTGGAATAAGTTCTTTAAAGAAAAACGTAAAATGAGAGAACTTAATAAACAAGGAATTATTCTTGAACGTTGTAAAGGCTGCATATTCTTAAAAGAACGTGAATGGGATGATGAAGACTATATAAATTATATGGTATTCAATCATTGGACTCAATGTAATTGTAAATGCAAATACTGTTTCACAAACGGGCAATCAGACTATTTCAATACAAGAAAAAATTATAATATGTATCCTGTTATAAAAAAACTGGCTGACATGGGTAAAATAAAAGGCGGAGGAGAAATAGGTTTTGGAGGCGGAGAACCAGCCCTTCTTCCTGAATTTGAACCAATGGTAAACCTGCTTTTAGATTGCGGATGTGATAATATAAGAGTTCACTCATCCGGAGTAAAATATTCACCTGCAATAGAGAGAGGATTAAAAGAAGACAAATTAACTCTGGTTGTTTCTGTAGATTCAGGTACTCCGGAAACATATACAAATATCAAAAGTGTTAATCATTTTGATAAAGTATGGGAAAATCTTAAAATCTATGCATCTAAGCAAGGAAATAATAAATATAAAGCCAAAACAAAATATATTATTTACCCTGGATATAATGATAATAAAGAAGAGATAGATAAATATTTTGAACTGACGGTAAACGCAGGAATTAAAAGCGTTGTTCTTGATGTAGAAGGTGGTTGGTATGAACAACACAAATATGAAGTACCTGACTACTTATACAATCTTCTTGATTATGCAACTCAAAAGACAAAAGAATACGGAATGCAAAATGTAGAATATTATGACAGAGCCAACCACATGCGCTCACATAAAGAAGAATATAAAAAATTAAGAAACAATGCCGATAACAAAGAATAACTTAATTCAATATTTAAAAGAATTACTTGTACTGGCTATCCCATTATTTATAGGAAATTTAGGTCATACTTTAATAGGTGCTGCAGATGTTTTTGTTGTAGCAAGATATAATATAGATTCTTTAGCTGCAATAAGTATTGCAAATTCTGTTATTTTTACAATATTTATTTTAGGAATAGGTATTATAACAGCTATTTCGATAATTCTCTCACATAAGAGAGGAGAAAACAAAACAATAAAGAAATATCTTCCGTCTACACTTGTATTTTCCCTGATACTGTCAATTCTTTTTACAATATTTTGTTATATAACAAAATACACAATTCCACACCTCGGTATTGAAAATACATTAACCCCATTTGTTCAAGAATATATATCAATTGTAGCATTCTCTATGTTTGGAATTTTCTTTTTTGAAGGAATTAAACAATTTTTACAATCTTATGAAATAGTAAAAATCCCCAATATGATTTTATTACTTACCGTTTTTTTAAATTTATTTTTGGATATAGTTTTTGTTTTCGGTTTTGGAATAATACCTGCAATGGGCTCAAAAGGTGCAGCTATTGCAACTCTAATAACCAGAACATTTATGGGACTCGTATTATTTATTTATATTTTCAAATATATTAACTGGAAAGAAATAATAGATGTTTCATATATGAAGAATATAATTAAAATCGGACTTCCGATTGGAATTGCTCTTGTTTTTGAATTTTTAGCATTCAATATAATCACCATTTTGATTGCAAGAGAAGAAGGTATATTGGCTGCTGTTCATAGCATTTTAATAACAATTGCCTCCGCAACATATATGATACCAATGTCATTAGCAACAGCAATTTCTGTAAAAGTTGCATTTTATTATGGAGCAAAGCAACCTGATGAAATAAAATTATATTCAATTGTAACA
>JAFUEV010000016.1 GCA_017470245.1 bacterium
ACATTTCAACAAAGTCAGAACCGCTTATAGAAAAGAACGGAACTCCAGCTTCACCAGCAACTGCTTTTGCCATCAATGTTTTACCTGTACCTGGAGCACCAACAAGCAATACACCTTTTGGAATCTTAGCCCCAAGTTTCATATATTTTTCACCATTTTTCAAGAAATCAACAATTTCTTCAAGTTCTTGTCTTTCTTCATCTATACCGGCTACATCCTTGAATGTAACTTTAACCTTGCTATCAAGCATCATTTTAGCTTTGCTTTTTCCAAATGATAATGCTTGAGATCCGCCTGTTTGTATTATTTTGGCTAATATCAGGAAGAAAACAACAATTAATAATATAGGAAGTGCCGTTCCCATTAAACCAATCGGAGATGCCGATTCACTTGATTTTTTATATTCAATATTTACGTTATTTTCTGTCAATATTTCATTTATACTGCTATCATTAGGCTGAATATTTACTTTATATCTTAATGAAGAAGTTGGTGTCGTTTTCCCTTCAGGTATAATCGCATCATTAACCGGTTTTGCGGTAACAGTATCATTATCAATAACAACTTCTTTGATTTCAGCATTTTTAACTTTATTAATAAAATCGGTATATGTAATATTTTCAGTTGAAGTAGGCGGAGAAGTCATCAAACTGGATGCAAGTGCCAAAACTAAAATTCCAATTACCAGCCATATACCAAGTGATTGATTTTTATTCATTATTAATCCCTCTTAACAATATTTTTTTTGATTATATCATCATTTATAAATGCTAACAATTACTTTATTCTACCGTACATATCCTCATATCGAATTATATCATCCTCACCTATATAGTCCCCTTTTTGAACTTCTAATATTTTTAGCTGTTCTTTAGACAAATTTTGTAAAGAATGCTTTGCTTGTACTGGAATGTCAATGCTCTGTCTTTTATTTAGAGTATATGTATTATCATTAAGGATAACTGTTGCCGTACCTTCTAAAACAACCCAATGTTCCGAACGGTGATTATGTGACTGCAATGATAATTTATGCCCCGGTGATACCGTAATAATTTTGGTCAACCAACCATCTCCGCCATTAAGACATGTATAAAAACCCCAAGGTCTAAATACTGTTTTTCTTTCTGTAGTTGTTTCGTCTTTTTGTTTTTTTAATTCTTTTACTATTTTATTTATATCTGCAGCCCTTGATTTATCACAAACAAGAACAGCATCTTCTGTTTCAATAACAATTGTATTTTTTATTCCTGATGTAGCAACAAGTTCTTTTGAAGAATATACAAAAGAATCCTGAGTCTTTTCTGCAATTACATTTCCTTTAATAAAATTATTCTGCTTATCTGTTTCAATATTATTATGAATAGCATGCCAAGAACCGTAATCTTTCCATTCACACTTTAATTCAACAAAAGCCAACTTATTTGTTTTTTCAATAATTGCATAATCAATTGATATTTCAGGAATATCTTTATAATATTCGTATTCTATTTTATTATTTTCATCAAACATTTCTCTGCTGAATTTTTTGTTAATTTGAGGCATATATTTTCTATAGGCATCAGATAATACTGACATCTTTGCAACATATATACCACAATTCCAGAATGAATCTCCTCTTTTTAATAATTCTTCCACCTTGTCATCATCAGGTTTTTCTATAAATTGCTTAACGGTAGTTATTTTTTCTTTTTTTGTATCAATTTGTATATAACCCAATCCTTTTTCTTTATAGGCAGGTTTAACACCAAGCGCAACAATATACCCTTTTCTTGCTGCTTGTTTAGCTTCTTCAATTGCCTCTATGAATTTATCTTTATCATCAACAGAAAAATCAACCGGTAATATGATAATAATTTCATCACGCTTACCTTCAACAAAAGAAATCGCAGAAGCAATAGCAGGCGCCGTATTTTTAGACATCGGTTCAGAAATTATAATCGGAGCATCATACATTTTTTTTAATTGTAAATTAGTATCAGAATACTGCCTAATATTTGTAATAGTAATTATATTCTTATCACCGGTAATACTCTGTGCCAAAGAATAAGCATTTTGTACTAATGTTTGTCCGCCAAATATATTTAATAAAGATTTAGGATACAACTCCCTCGATATAGGCCACAATCTTTCACCTGAACCGCCAGCTAATATAATACACTTCATTCCGATAACTCCTAACTACCGTTTCTATAGTAACACAAACTACTAATTTTAGGGAATTGTTATAAAATGAAAAGTTATGTAAAGATACTCATTTTTTTTAGACAAAATTTTCAAAAGAATATATAATATTGATAGCAAAGACATGCTAAAACGTAATCTAAAGGGGATTGTTTTCATGGGTATATCGACGGTAGAAAAGATTGAAAGTAAAGAGTTTTCACCAAAAGAAATCAGAGAAATGTTGGGCATTGATAATTCTCAAATTCAGGAATTGTGTAAAGTTGCCGACATAAAATTAAAAAGGAATGAAAGAGGACTTACTTATTTTACTCAGGATGATGTAACTAATTTAAAATCAGCATCAGAAGGAAATAAGACGAAATATATGACTCCGGTTCCTTCTAAAAACGTTATTCATAAAGGAACAAATACAATTACAAGCGGCTCTATTGTTCAACTTGTTGAAACACTGAGAAATATTGAAAAATCTATGACAGATAAAGTTTCCGCTGTTCTTGATGAAAAACTGGACGGTATGGACGATGTTGTTATGGAACTTATCCGTGTAAAAACAGAAAACGAAACAATGAGATATAAAATAAATGAATTAAATAAAGAAAACTATAAGTTGAAAAAAGAAGTTAATTCATTTAAAAAGGTTCCGTTTGGATTTTATGCAAAAACAACACCTGAAACAAACATGTTTTAGTTTATAAATTCAACTTTCTCAATTTTATTTTGTTCATTCCAATATACTTTGAGATTATTTGAAAGATTATGATATTTTAATTGATTAGAAGATGCAAGAGCAATTGCATCTTCTAATTTTAGAATATTTTTATCAGCAAGATTTTTTACAATATCGCATAGAAGCATAGAACTACCGGCAAATACCCCATCTTTATTTATCAACTTTCCATTTTTATTAAATATCGTTTGACCTGCAAAAATATGTTCTGTTTTAGAGCTATGAGCCAAAGGCAAAGCATCACTTATTAATAATATTTTATCTAAAGTTTTTAACTTGAAAGTTAACTTTAAAACTTCATCACTCACGTGCATTGAATCCGCTATTAATTCCGTATACAAATTATCATTTGATAAAGCACTCACAACGGTTGAATTTCCACGATGAGAAAAAGAGCCCATGGCATTATATAAATGAGTAACTTGTGAAACTTTTGATAATTGAGAACCAATACAATGACCTGCAGAAACTTTTACATTCTTGGATAACAAATAGTCTGTTAACTTATTATTTTCATCAAGTTCGGGTGCAAGTGTTACTATCTTTATGCAATCATCTTCAATTTGCTTATACAAGTCAACACTTAACGGAAGAATATATTTTTTTTCATGAATACCTGACTTTTCAGGGTTAATAAATGGACCTTCCAAATGAATACCTGATATTTTTGCACTTTGTTGCGACTGGAGTTCTATAGCTTGTTTTACAATTGCGACTCTGCTTTTTATAACATTAATGTCATCAGTCATTATTGTAGGGAAAAATGCCGTTACACCTTGTTGAGCCAATAGCTCTGCTGTTTTAATAATTTCTTCGGTTGTACATTGCATAAAATCATAACCGAAAGCTCCATGAATATGTTGTTCAACAAGACCTTGCGTTACTAACATAATTACCTCAATAAATTTATAGCTTCTTTCATATTATTTGCGGAAAAGATATAATTACCTGCAACAAGAGCATTTGCACCCAGCTCTTTACAATATTTTGCAGTAACTTGATTTATTCCGCCATCTACTTCAATAATTAATTTATCATTTTTATATTTTTTTATTTCCGAAATTTTATCGGCACATTCTGCCATAAACTTTTGACCTCCAAACCCCGGTTCTACGGTCATGACCAAAACTAAGTCAACGTCTTTAATATATTGTTTTATTTCATCAACATTAGTCTTTGGTTTTATTGAAATTCCTGCTTTTATGCCATAATCTTTTATCATTTTTATTATATTTGAAGTATTTTGTTTTACAGCCTCATAATGAAAGGTTATAATATCTGACCCTGCTATAACAAAATCTTTTATATATTTTTCCGGATTTTCAATCATTAAATGAACATCTAAAGGCAATTTAGTAACTTTACGAATTGATTTTACAACTGGTGCGCCTATTGTAAGATTAGGAACAAAATGCCCGTCCATTACATCAACATGAATCCAATCCGCACCATTTTCTTCTAGTCGGTTTATTTCTAATCCTAATTTTGAAAAATCACTTGATAATATTGAAGGTGAAATAATAACTTTATTCATACTATCCTTCCGCAATATTTAAACACTTTAAAGCAGCTAATGCAGCTTCTTTTTCAGCTTCTCGTTTTGTTTTACCTAATCCTGTTCCGAGTTTTTTATTATTATAGAACACTCCAACCTCATAAGTTTTATCATGCGCTTTACCTGTTTCTTTTAATACTCTATATTCCGGTAAATCCTTATTTTGGGCTTGTGTGTACTCTTGAAGAATTTCTTTTGAATTAAAATTATACATTTCTTCTTGTATATTTATATCCTTATACAAATCGAAAATATATGTTCTAGCCTTTTCAAATCCATAAATTTCATATATAGCACCAATGACCGCTTCCATTGCACAGGCAATAATTGATTCTTTTGCTCTTCCGCCTGATTTTTCTTCATGCTTACCTATATTTATATATTGAGCTATATCAATTTTTTTTGATAGAAAAAATAAAAAATGGTCACTAACTAAACAACTCCTTATTTTAGAAAGTTGTCCTTCATTGTATGTCGGATACAATTTATACAAATATTCACTAACAGAAATTCTTAACACAGAATCTCCAAGAAATTCCAGACGTTCATAATCTTTACCATCTTTAACATTTCTTTCAGAATTATAAGAAGGATGAGTTAATGCTTCATCCATTAACTCATCATTTTTTGATCTTACATTTATCTTTTTATAAAAAGATTTAAGTTGTTGTTTCCTAGCTACAGATAACATTGAATATTTTTCCTATAAAATCAGTAATTACAGGTAATGTTAAACCTGATAATACAAAAAATTTAATATAATAATACGCAATCGGAACAGAAAACAAATAACTGTCAGCTCTATCCAAGAACCCACCATGTCCCGGAAGTGAATGCCCTGAGTCTTTTACTCCTGCATCTCTTTTTATCAAAGATTCCGATAAATCACCAAGTTGAGCCATTACCGTAACAATTAAAGAAAGAACAAACGCATGATATAAAGACATACCAATTAAAGCACCGATAATAAGTCCTGTGATAATAGCACATATTATACCTGCAACTGCACCTTCAATTGTTTTTTTGGGACTTATAACAGGTGAAAGTTTATGTTTTCCAAACCTTACACCAAAATAATATGCACCTATATCTGTAACCATGATTACAAAAAATATAAATAACAAGAAGTATAATCCCTGTTTGAAAGTTATATTGAACAATGTAACATCAGGACCCATTTGTCTTATTAAACAAATATGGCAAGGCATCCACGCAATTAAAAAACCCAAAATTGTAGTTGCAACATTAGCAATATATGGTTGTCTGCCTCTAAACAATACGGCAAGAAAAGAGCCTATTGTTCCGAGCAACAAAACCAACGGAATTAAATTATGATATCCGCATGCCGAAACTAATACCATTGAAACAGATGTAAATAGAATTACTTTGAAAAACGGTAAAAATCCTTTGTTTTTTAATATATCGGCATATTCTTTAGAAGCAATTATTATAAAAATCAATAAAAGTGCCAACAAGAATTTGCCCCCTGCAAGCATGCAAGAAAAGACAAGCGTTCCTATAATAAATCCAGTTATTAAACGATTTTTTGCAATCGAATCAATTACAGCCACTATACCGTCATAACCTCTTTTTCTTTTTCAGCAGAATGTTCATCAGCAATTTTACTGTATTTATCAGTTAATTTTTGAATTTTATCCTGATTATCTTTTACTGTATCTTCGGAAAGATTTTCAGCTTTTTCAAGTTTTTTAAGTTCATCAGCCATATCACGTCTAATATTACGTATAGCAACTTTTGTATCTTCACAAACTTTTTTAACGTCTTTGCATATTTCTTTTCTTTTGTCTGATGTTAATGGTGGGAAAACCAATCTAACGACAACACCGTCAGAACTTGGATTAATACCCAAATCAGCTTTTACTAAAGCTTTTTCTACGTCTTTTAAAATTGTCTTATCAAACGGAGTAATGACAAGAGTTGTACCATCTTGTACACTAACCTGTGATAACTGTCTTAAAGGTGTAGGTGCGCCATAATATTCAACTAAAACTTTATCTAAAATCATAGGATTAGCTCTGCCAGTACGAATAGATGCAAATTCTTTTTTCATTTGAGCAATAGCTTTTTCCATTTTTTCTGTTCCTGTTGAAAACATTGATTCAACTGTCATATTAACCTCCTACGTATGTTCCTGTATTTTCACCTTTTAATATTTTTATTATGCTTCCTTTTGCTGCAAAATCAAATACCACAATAGGTATTGAATTTTGTTTACATAAAGCACAAGAAGCTGTATCCATAACTTTTAATCCTTTTATAATGATATCATCATAAGTTATGCTGCTATATTTTTTTGCATTAGGATTTGTTCTCGGGTCATCAGAATAAACACCATCTACACCATTTTTTGCCATAAGCATGGCTTCTGCCCCAATTTCGGAAGCTCTTAAAGCCGCAGCAGTATCTGTAGTAAAGAAAGGATTACCTGTACCGGCAGCAAATATAACAACTCTTGATTTTTCCAAATGTCTTATAGCTTTAAATCTAATGTATGGTTCTGCAATTTTGTTCATATCAATTGCAGTTTGGACTCTGCAAGGAACATCAATTTTTCTTAATGCACTCTGAAGTGCAATTGCGTTCATAACCGTTGCAAGCATTCCTATATAATCACCAGTTGCCTGATCCATTCCATATTTAGCAGAATTTTTAACTCCTCTGAAAATATTACCGCCACCAACAACTATTGCAATTTGCGCACCTGTTTTATATGCCTCTTTTACTTCATTTGCAATCATTTCCAAAGGAACATGATCAATGCCAAATTCCTGACTACCCATTAGTGCTTCACCACTTAACTTGAGCAGAATTCTTTTGTATTTCAATTCGTTTTCCATATCAACCTATCAAAAAACTAATAAACAATATAATAATTATACTCTAAATTGTTGATAATTGTACATAAATTAAGTTTTTGTAAATATTATTTAGTATGTTATTCAATTTATATCAAGCATTTGCACAAAAAAGAAGAGGAACAAATTGTTCCTCTTCTTCTGTTTCTATAATATCCAATATTATAATATGTTTGATGTAACCATAAAGTGGAATCTGCAGTTTGTTGTATCCTTTGCACCTGCATAGTTCTTTGTTGACGGTCCGATTGGGAAGCCCCAATACATGTTTGCAGATATGTATTTTGTCAATTTAACTACGATACCGGGACCGGCACTCATTAAGTAGTCAGTTCTTGTACCGTCTCTAAATCCTGCAGTACCTTGATATCTGTTACCTACCCAACCAAAGTCATAGAAACCAGCCAACTGGATAGAATCGCTGATAAATTTATATTTACCTTTGATACCGGGGATTAGCGGAACTCTGTATTCAAAGCTTGCTGTCATACCATAGTCACCGATATAGTAACCTTCATCATAACCTCTAACAGAATTCATACCACCAACTTGCATTGCTTCGGAAGCAAACATGTGTCTGTTAGCATATTGTCCGTTAACTTGTAAAATAGCTAATTGGTTATGTGGTAATACTTGTAAACGAGCAGCACCTGCATTTAATTTTACGAAACTGTTGCTTGGTTTACTTTTGGTCATTCTGTAATCAGAAGCATCAACAGGGATACCGCCTGCTACACTACCTGTAAATAACCATCTTCCGTATTGATCATCTTTAACATCCGTTAAAGTACCTCTAAGTACTCTTGAACGATATCTTTGATGTAATAAGTTATCTATTTCTTTATATTTTGATTTTGTTTCAGTGTCTCTCCAGTCAAAAGTGATATCACCATATAATCTGTAATCATCACCTTTAGCTAATCTTCTTGATACACCAACGAAGTAATCATGAGAATCACCTTTGATACCATACATTCTTAAAGCATTTTTAAGGCTAACGTGAGAATAAGAATAACCTAAGTTTAATCTTGTATCATTTTCTGCAATAGGTAATGAATACATACCGCCAACACCAAGTGAATGTTTAGATGCAGCCAATGTACCCATTAATGTATCACCATGACCTGTTACATCATGAAGACCAGCATATAAAACACCTCTTTGAGTACCAATAGCGTCCCTACCTTGGTTATCGTATCTCAAGTCTAAGTTTATCGGAAATCTGTCTTTTACATCTAATGTTACATCAGAATATTCTTCTGATTCTTCGTTATCAGCAAAAGAAACTTTACCTTTCATATATTCTTCAGAGTTCATATCTGTTAATGCATTACGAACATCTTTTACGTTTAATACTTTTCCCGGAGCAATATTGTTATCCTTTAAGTATTTTTTGTTTAAATAAGAAGATCTTTCCCAGTGTCCGGGATTGATTTCTACGTTACCATATTTACCTTCAAGAACTTTAATTTCAACTCTGCCGTTTTGAACCTTTTGAGGAGGTAAATAAGCAATTGTTGAAATGTAACCTTTTGATTGATAGTAATCGGTAATTTCATTTGCCGACATAATTAAGTCGTTAATAGTAACATCCTGACCAATTTTAAAGTCTACCAATCTCATTAAGACATAAGTTGGGAATACTGTATTACCGGTGATTTGAATATCTTTTAACTTGAAAGATACTTGTTCTGTATTGAGAAGATCCATCTTTTGACGAACTTCTTCTTCAACATAAGCAGGATCTTTAGTTGCTCTAACTTTTTCTCTTGCATGATATTGTAAGCCTTGGACAAAGTTAGTGTTGTCAATCAAACCGGGGTCATAACCGGGATTACTGTCTGTATATACGGCGAAAGCTTGACCTGTTGCCAATACTGCCATACATAACAATGAAGTTTTAATCAGTTTGTTTTTCATTTGTTCCACTCTCTATATAATTTTTATTCAAATACTACAATACTATTAAATTATACTATATTATATTACCAAAGAAAAAGAAATATACATAATAAATTATACTTTTTTGTTAATAAATATAACATAATACATTCGTATGAAATCAGGACAAGTTTTTATTTGCCGTTTAATATTTGAAATAATAACATAACTTAACAATAATTTAACCGAATACATGTAATATACTACATGTAAAAAAATATTATATGTCTATTGTTTAACATTATTATAATATTCGTTTAAGTTTTCTTTACAATTTAAAACTTTTTAGCAAAAATTATTTTTAGGGATTTTCAAACGAACATAACATGTAAAACAATTTGGTAAAAAGTTTCATATACAGAGAATGGAGAACAAAAATATGAGAAAACTTTTAAGTACAGCAGTTGCTGCAGGATTAATTGCTTCAACAACATTAATGCCTTTAGCATACGCTGATGTTTCCGCTACAGCATTACCTACTTTGGATACTGCAAAAAATGCAACAGTTTCTACTGACAAAGCAAAAATGAATATCCAAATCCAAGGCGGTCAAGGTGGTGTTGGTACATTAAATTGGAAAACATACAATATCGGTAAAGATGCACATGTAAACTATGAATTTACAGCTCACAACCAAACAGCTTTAAACAAAGTATCTGCTTCTGGCGGTTTATCACAAATTTATGGTAAAATCACTGATTCAGGTTGTTACAATTGCGGATACGCAGGCACAGGTAAAATCGTTTTACTCAACCCAAACGGTGTCTTATTTGGTGACGGCGCAAACGTAGATGTTAACTCTTTTACAGTTACTACAATGAACGGTGTATTTGATAAAGATACAAACAAATTACAATTAACAAAAGATTCTAACCAAAAAGATTTTGGTATCGTTGTTACTGATGGTGCAAATATTTACGGTGATAAAAACGTAACATTCGCATCTAAAAACATAACTGTTTATAACGGTTCAAAAATTTCTACAAACGTTGGAAACAATGTTGAAGATACTGCATACGGTAAAGTTAAATTAGTTACAGCTGACGGTGTTAACTTTGAATATTATAACAACGGTGCTGTAAAAGAAATTTCCGGAATTACTAACAGTGCAGATAAAATGCTTTTATCAGTTAACGGTGACATTCAATCAGGTAACATCGATATGAGAAATTATTCAACTCATAACGATAGTGAAATCAACTTAAACGGTGCTACATTAAAAGCTACAAAAGCAGTTAAAGGTAATGATGGTAACATCTGGTTAACAGCTATGAACAAAATCGTTGACGAAGATTCTAAAGTTACAACAGTAAATATGTCTGGTGCTGAATCAAGAAACGGCGGTAACGTTTTATTCTTAGCAGGCAAAAAAGTTTCTGTTGGTACAAATGACATTGATGCAGTAGGAAATGTTAATCTTACATCTCAAGGTCATGACGTAGTTCTCGACCATTCAACAGTAGATACAGCTAAAGACGTTACATTACAAGCTGGTAGAGTTGCTTCTATTCAAAATAACTCTGTAGTAAACGCAAATAATGTAACTGTTAACGGCAATTCAATCGGTCAAATTTCAAATTCAAAAGTTAAAGCTGCTAACGATATCAATGTTATCTCTGCAGGTGAATTGGCTTGGACAGATAAAGCTGACTTAGAAGCAGGACATGACATCAATGTAACAGCTACTAACGGTTACTTATTATTAAATGATACAGTTATGAATGCAAAAAATAATGTTAACTTAACATCTAAAGATACAATCGCTACAGACAACTTAACCGGTTCAACTTTCAAAGCAGACAAAAACGTAGCATTGGAATCAACAGCTGAAAGCATTATTTTAACAGACTTAACTCAATTCCAACCAAAAGGTACTTTAGATCTTAAAGCAGCTAAAAATGTTGAAGTTAACTATGCTAATGACTTAACAACAGAAAAAACAAACATTACAGCTGGTAAAAACGTATTCTTAACATCTAAAGAAGGTAATGTAACAGTTAAAGATACAACTAAATTCTTAGCAGCTGAAAAAATATATATCCAAGGTGCAAAAGATGTTAAAACATCAGGTACTGTTGATATGAACAACATTCAAACAAACATCAAAGCTGGTAACGATGTTGATGTTACACTTAAAAATGTTGGCAACAGACAAAACGGTTTGGTTGCTGAAGCTGGAAGAAACATGAAAGTAACTACACCTGGTACATTATCAGTTTCAAGCTTGATTTCTGCAAATGATATGGAAATCAATGCAAATAAAGTAATTGCAGGTCTTCCATATACAGATAAACAAAAATTACCCGGTGATCCTAACACAGAACGTTCATACATTGAAGTTGGCGGTGAATTTACTTCTAATGTAACAAATAACAACTATGTATTAACTGAATCAGGCGAATTAACTCCTGATGGCAACTACAACAAAAAACATCACATTGAATATGGTGCAAACGGTGAAGAAAAAATCTTATTAGTTAACAAAAGACCTGTAGAAAATAATGTTACAGATCCTACAATACCTGACAATGACAATGGTGATGAATTAGATGTTGTAAGACCGGGAAGCAGACCTACAACACCTGGAACAACTGAACCTACAAACCCAGGAACAGATCCTGGAACAAACCCAGGAACAGATCCTGGAACAAACCCTGGAACAGATCCCGGAACAAACCCTGGTGATAATCCTGGTGATGACCAAGACTGTGACTCTCCTTCTGACGGAGATACTGCAAGAGACGAAGATGCTCCTATCTTATTCTCAGCTACAAATTACGCAGCAAGTGCAACATCAAATCGTAACTAATAAATACGATGATATAAAAGAAGAAGGATACAAAAGTATCCTTCTTTTTTACTATCATTTGTATAAATTATTACAGGTTAGCATGAGATTTAAAAATTAAAATGTAAAAAAATTGTAACAAAACCTAATTATTTTTTTTAAATTTCAGACTAAATTTTTATTCTATAGTATATATATTATGTATTTGTTTTTATTTTTGAATAATAATTAGAGTGAGAGTTAAAAAAAAATAAAAACAGAATGCAGAAAAAACTGTTAGAACCATTACAAACAGTGTCTTAAGAAGGAAAATAAAGAAAAGTTAACATTCTTAACAATTTTAGCAATTTTTTTTTTTAGGACATTTAAACTATGTATCAAGAGCATAATAGCATGGAAAATAAAGGAAAGAAGAACATGAAAAAACTTTTAAGCACAACAATAGCAGTTGGTCTCTTATCTTCAATGAGTATCACCCCTGTATTCGCTGATGTAGCAGCAACAGCGTTACCTTCATTAAAGAATGCAAACAATGCAACAGTTACAACAGATAATGCAAAAATGAATATTCAAATACAGGGCGGTCAACACGGTGTAGGTACATTGAATTGGAATTCATATAACATCGGTAAAGATGCTCACGTTAACTATGAGTTTACCGCTCATAACCAAACTGCTTTAAACAAAGTAGACGCAGCTGGCGGTCTATCTCAAATTTACGGTAAAATTACAGATTCAGGATGTTTCGGATGCGGTTACTCAGGTACCGGTAAAATCGTTTTAATCAATCCAAACGGTGTTTTATTCGGTGACGGAGCAAACGTTGATGTTAACTCCTTTACAGTATCTACAATGAATGGTGTATTCAATCAAGATACTAACAAATTACAATTAACAAAAGATGCAAACCAAAAAGATTTTGGTATCGTTGTTGAAAAGGGTGCTAATATATATGGTGATAAAAATGTAGCATTTGCTTCAAATAATATAACTGTTTACAACGGTTCTCAAATTGCAACAAACTTAGGAAATAATGTAGACAATACCGCTTATGGCAAAGTTAAACTAGTTACAGCCGATGGTGTTACATTCCAATACTACAACAACGGTGCAGTAGACCAAATCTTAGATCCTGTTGTTTCTACAGATAAATTATATTTATCTGTTAACGGTGATATCAAATCAGGTAATATCGACTTAAGAAATTATTCAACAAATGACGGAAGTGAAATCAATTTAAACGGTGCTACTTTAAAAGCTGTTAAAGCAGTTAAAGGTAATGACGGTAATATTTGGTTAACTTCATTAAACAAAATCGTTACAGAAAAGTCAAAATTCACAACAGAAAATATGGAAGGTGCTGAAGACAGAAACGGTGGTAATGTTGTATTCTTAGCAGGTAAAAAAGTTTCTGTAGGTACTGATGATATTGATGCAGTTGGAAATGTTAACTTAACTTCTCAAAATCATGACGTTGTAGTTGGTAAACAATCAACAATTGATACAGCTAAAGATGTTAACATTACAGCTGGAAGATATGCTTCTGTTCAAGAAAACTCAACTATCAATGCTAAAAATGTAAACATTAAAGGTTCAGATGTTTATCTTACAGACAATAATATCAATGCAACAGAAAAAATTACCGGTGAAGCAACAACAGGTGATATCGGTATGGACAAAGCTAACTTAAAAGCTAACGAAATCAACTTGAAAGCAGCAAATAATATTTACGGTAATGCTGATGTAAATAACAACTTAACAAAATTAAATGCAGGCAATGATATCGATGTTGTATTAGCTAACGTAGCAAACAAAGATAAAGGTTTAGTTGCTGAAGCAGGCAAAAACGTTACAATTGAAACAGATGGCACATTATCAGTATCAAGCATTATATCAAGAGATGGTGATGTAACTCTTACAGCTGATAAAGTTATCGCTGGCTTACCTTACACAACAAATCCAAAAATCCCCGGTGATAACAGCCCTCGTTCATACATATACGTTAAAAACGGTACTTTCACATCAAACACACCTGATGATCCGTTTGCAGTAACAGCTTCTGATACAATCACTCCGGATGGTAAATATCAAGAAAGACACCACATCCAATACGGTAACGGTACAGAAAAAATCTTATTAATCAATGACAGACCTTATGTAAAACCACAACCACCAGAACCGGAACCGGAACAACCTGATACAAATCCTCAATCAATGGATGATGATCAAGCAGCTATGTTAAACAGAATTCCTCGTCAACCTGAAGTATTCAACAACAACACAAACATTGCAGACACAAGAACAACATTTGTAGATGTATTCGCTGCAGCTAGTCAAATAGAAATTGAAGATGACGAAGAATAATAATCATAAAGATTAATAAAAAAGGAGCCTTGAGGGCTCCTTTTTTATTGCTTATTATTTTTTATTAAGTTAACATGTAAAAGAAAAGGTTGGGAATTTGGATTATGAGTAAGAAAATATATTTATTATCCGTTGCATTAATAGTCGGATGTTCTGTGTTTGCTGATACAACAACTACAATGATAAGGAAGTATCCTTCTGTACGCAATACGACATCAGCAATACAATCATCAAGTATTCTTTATACTAATGCAGGAAGAACGTACGAAGAAGATGCATTACAACCTGCAATAAAAGAGCTTCAAGCAAAAATAAAACAAAATCCTAACGATTATACACTATATACTTCAATTATTGAGTTATATATTAAGTCTGGGCAGAATAATAAAGCTTTTGAAGAACTTATTTTTCTAAACAATCTTGCAAAACAAAACAAATTAGATTCTGATATATTAGCAAGATTAAACAGCATTTATCTAAATCATAAAGCAGGTTTGCGCTATGATAGAAACAGATATCCTTTATATGTTAATCTTGCAATGTTGGCGCTAATTCAAAAAGAGAATATAAAAGCAGAAGAATATATTAATGCTGCAGCAGAGTCCAATCAAGCAAAAGAGATGTTGGAGAGTGCTATTCCTATTGTTTTTGATACTACAAAAAATACGCAAAAAGCAATTGCTGTTTGCGATAAAATCATAGCAAAAAACCCCGGGAATATAGATATAAGGAAACAGAAAGCAGCATATCTTGCACAATTAGGAGATAAAGATGGCGCTATTATCGAATATCAAAAAATATTACAGGTTAAACCGTCCGATAATGAGTCAAAGTATTACTTATATAAAGCACTTGCAGCGAAAGGAATGCAAGAAAAAGATATTATAAAACAAATTTGTAACAGTGAAAAACCTGATTATGAAAGTGCATACTATGATATAGCAGACATGTTGTTAAAGAATGGTGAAACTTCATCAGCAAAAAGGTTTGCGGAAATTCTTGTTAATAAGTATCCTGATAATGCTAACGGTTATATTTTGTTATCAGAAATATACAAGAAAGAAGGAAAATTAAAAGAATCTTACGATGCATTATCAAAAGTAAGAGATAAAGCAGACAGCAATGAAGCTATAGCAAAATATAATGTCATGCTCGCAAAATTATCAGATCAACCTGTTCAGGAAGCTAATTCTTTAATTGCTACAGGTTTATATCAACAGGCTTTAGAAGTATTAGACAGTGCTGATCAAGATGCGCTATATGTAATTCTTACACAAGTAAGAGCAAATTATCTATTAAATAAGAAAAGTAATTCTTTCGATTTATTAAATAAAGCTATGAATTTATATCCTGAAAATTCTGATGTTTATTGTGCATTTGGATATATTTATTTACAAGAAAAAGACATAGATACAGCAAGAAAATATACAAATAAATCATTAAAAATAAATCCGCAAAATCGCACGGCTATGGACTTATTAGACATGGTCAATCAAGCGGAAACAGATAAAATGATGAATTCAATCGTATCTTCATATGAATCGCAAAACTATGCCGAAACAATGCGAATACTTGATGAAGCTTTAAAAATAAATACTAAAGATCCAAATTTATATTTATATAAAGCTCTTACATATATTGCACAAAATAATTATGCCGCATCAACCGCATCTTTATATAAATGCATAGAATTAGACAGAAATAATAAACAAGCATATTTTTACTTAGCTACAGCATTTGATAATTTATCCGAGCATCAAAATGCACTTCAAAATTATCAAAAATACATAAATTTATTAAGCAATGACGATTATGGTGAAAGTGAAAGACGAACCTACGCTCTCACGAGGATAAAAAAGCTGTCCGGAAAATAATTCAAAAATCTTTGTAATTGCTACACAAATAGTTATAACTTTGCTATTATTTAGGAATGGATATCTTAAAGACATTTGAAATATTTTTAGCGGCGCCAATGAGCATAATTCACAAAAGAAACATTAGAATTATGCATGTTGAAACAAATATATTCGCTCAAAACCTGCCTGTAGATATTAGTTTAGATGATGATATTAATCTTACGGTATACAACAATAAAAAAGTATACAATTTACTATCAACCGTAATATATAAGAAACGATTAAAAGATGAAAATAACAAAAGCAAAATTTGTAATTAGTGCACCTGAATTAAAAAATTGTCCGGAATTAAATCTACCTGAATTTGCTCTTATAGGACGTTCAAATGTAGGAAAATCTTCATTTATCAATGCACTAGTGAATATTAACGGACTTGCAAAAACAAGTAATACACCGGGAAAAACAAAATTAATTAACTTATTCAATGTAAATGACCAATTTATTTTTGCGGATTTACCCGGATACGGATATGCAAAAGTTTCGGCGAAAGAACAAAACAAATGGCAAAAATGTCTTGAAGAATACCTTCTTAATAGGAAAACAATAAAAAGTCTTATTCAACTCATTGATTCAAGACATCCTATACAAAAAAACGATTTACAAATGGCAGAATGGATAAAATTCAATAATTTACCTTGTTTTGTTATTGCAACAAAAGTAGATCAGATATCACGTTCACAAATAAATAAAGTATGTATGGAATTTGAAAAGCAATTAGGTTTGACCGTTTTACCATTTTGCAAGTCAGATAACTATTATAATAAAAAAGTTTTAGACAAAATAGAAGAACTGATATCTTAATTTTCTTTAGTAATTTCAAGAAAAGATACAATGCACTGATGAATATTTATAGGCGTATTAAGCTTTGAAAACTTGCTTTTTCTTACAGGACTTTGAATATATTCAGGCTGTTCTTCAGATTCAACGTTTTCTGTTTTTTTGTATTTAACAGGACTCGCAGCAATACCTTCTCTAATTTTTTTATATATAAAAGCAGCCAGTAAAATAATAGCAATACATATAACCAACCATAAACATACTTGTAAAGACTTACCTATAAATGCATCTTTTTCTGTCATTTGGGGTTTTGTGTTAACTTCTCTTACAGGAAAAGTTTCTGTAGGCATTGTTTCAGGAAGTTCAGGTAATTCTGTATCGAATACCTGAACTTCATTATCAAACATGTCTACTCCGTTATTTTGAGCAATTAAAATAACATTATTCATTTACTTCAAGATTACCTTCTGCTTTTTTTAATTTTCTTGGTTTTCTTCCTGCTTTTTTCTTTGGTTTTTCTTCCTTTTCAGCATCGGTTTTATCAGCATTTTCTTCTGCAATAGGCATAGTTTGCTGTTCAACCTTTACTTCTACGGGAGTTTCTTCTTTTGTTGCAGTTTTTTTAGTCTGTCTTCTTTTTGCAGGCATTTTTCTTTGTTTCTTTTCTGTTTTCTGTTCAGGTGAAACATCTGCCTTTTGTTCTTCGGAAACACTCTCTGCTTCTTTTATTTCAATTGGAGCATTTTGTTCTTTTTCTGCAACGGGAGCAATTTCTTCAATTTTTAATTGCTCTTGAACTTGCATATTTTGTTTTTCTGCTTGAATTTCACGTACTTCTTCTATTGAAATATCAGGTTGTTCCTGATTATGTCTATTATTAAATTTGTTAAATTTCTTATTATGATTGTTATGTTGATTGTTGTTTTGCTGTCCGTTTTGATTATTTTCTTCTGCAAGAGGATTATTGTTTTGATTATTAAATACCTTATTTTGTTTGTAATTAGGAGTTTTATTCTTAATTTGTTGTGCAGGTATTTTTAATTTTGCAGCTTTTGATTTTATTTCGCCTTCCAATACAGGAGCTGAGAAGTTCAAATCATCGGCAATATGTCCGGAGCCTTGACAATGAGGACATTTTTTGCCAAATATTTCTTCTAAGCTTTGACCTTGTCTGTGTCTTGTTAATTCAACAAGTCCCAAATCAGATAATTGTCCTACTTGTGGTTTGGCTTTATCTTTTTCAAGCGCTATTTCAAGTTCTTCCATAATTGCAAGTTTATCACGTCTGTTATTCATATCGATAAAGTCAATTATAACCATACCGCCAATATTACGCAGTCTTAATTGTCTTGCAATTTCATGTACTGCTTCCAAATTTGTTTTTAAAATGGTTTCATCCTGAGTTGTTGAACTTACAAATTTACCACTGTTTACATCTATTACGGTAAGTGCTTCTGTTGTCTGTACAAATAAATAACCACCGCTTGGCAGATTAACTTTAGTTTGAAGTGCTGCTTTTATTTCTTTTACTACACCTGATGCAACAAGAAGCGTTTCTGAACCTTTGTAAACATTAACTTCAATATTTTTATTCATATTCCAATTTTGAAGTATTTGCTGAGTTCTATGAACACCATAAGATGTATCTAAGATAATTTCATCTACATCTTCACTACAAGCCTCTCTCATTACCATATACAATAAATCCTGATCACGGTACAAAAGACTTGGAGCTGGTCTTGTCTCTGCTGCAGAAACAATTGTATTCCATTTTTCCAACAAAATTTCCATATCTTCTTGGATATCAGCATCAGACTGTCCTTCTGCTTCAGTTCTGACAATTACCCCTAAACCAACAGGTTTTAAAAGACTTATAATTGATTTTAATCTTGCTCTTTCCTTTTGATTTGTAATTTTTCTTGAAACATTAATTCCTGTTTCTTGTGGCATAAGAACCAAAAATCTTCCGGGAAGACTAATCAATGTAGAAACCCTTGGACCTTTATGACCTACAGGTTCTTTTACAACCTGAACTATTATTTTTTGTTTTGGTGAAAGCTTTTCTTTTAGTGTTCCTTTACCTATAGCATCATTTGCGTGTAAAAATCCCATTTTATCGTAGCCTACATTTACAAATGCAGCATCAATACTCGGCAAAATATTATCAACAGTTGCTAAATATACATCATTTAACAACATATCCCCTCTGTGAACATAAAATTCACATACTTTGCCATCTTCAATAACGGCTGCAATATTATCTCTTTCCGCTACAACTATTGCCTTTGACATATTTAATCCTCATCTAAAACTCTTACAACTTGTTCATATTCTTATCGAAGAAAGCCAATCGTATTATTCTGAAATTTACTGCCGAATTGTACAATTTAATTACATCTTCAGGCTTTACGGACGGAATTTCTTCCGATTGTCCTGTTTTTAAAATCATTAATAACTTATCATCCTCGGTTATTTCAACTGATTTTATCGCAGACTTTATATTTACAAGTTTTTTTATACCTTTTTTATTTATCTTCTCTATAAATATTTCATTACTTGAAGATATCTTATCTCTAATATACAACAAATCTTCTGTTTTTAAAATACCCTCTTTATTTGATTCAAAAGAATACAATGCCCATTGTGCCAAAACGTCAATAGAAGTAGTATTCTTATCAATTTTTTCAGCTCTGATAATTCTTATATTATCGGGTAATACATTATTTAATCCGTTTACTACGTCTTTTGAATCTATGTTGTTATATAATTCTATATCTATGAGTTCACATTCACTTTCAACAAAAATAGGAAGTGCAACTCCCAGTGAAAACTTTGGCGTAGGATTAAAACCTTGAGAAAATACCAACTCAAAACCTGAGCGATATAGCGCTTTTGTTAATGTATTTTGCCAATCAAGGTGAGAAATATATCTCATTTCATTTTTCTTAGAAACTTTTAATCTGTATTTTATCGGTTGTTTTTGCTCCGTTGCTATAATTTCTGGTTTTTCAATAACAAAGGGTTCATCCAACACTTTATGTGTTTTCAGATTTTTACAAACTCCGCAATTTGTGCATTCAAATTCACACGGAAGTGTACTTTCCGCTTGTATTGATTTTTTGTATTCGGCTATTAGCCAAGCTTTATCTAAACCGGTATCAATAATATCCCACGGTAATTTTTCATCAATTAAATATTCTCTTTGAGCCTCTTCATCAATGTCAAAACCGCATTCTCGGGCAGTTTCTTCCCACAAATTTTTATCAACATTTTCATCCCACGTTGAAAGATATACTCCTTTTTTATGCAAAGCAAACATAAAATCATTATACCTTTCATCACCTCTTGTAACAGCACATTCTACTTTAGATGTAAAACTATTGTGGTAATTGATTTTTACTCCTTTTATTTTATTTACACGTTCCAATAAATACTTTATTTTCTCTCTTATAACACTTTGAGAATTTTGACTACACCACTGAAAAGGTGTAAACGGCTTAGGAACAAATATAGATACTGTACAAGTTAATGTTAATCCTTCTTTAAGTTCAAGTTCTTGTTTTAAAAGTTTACCTTTATACCTTATTTTTGAAAAGAGTTCAGCCATCTCATCCAAATCTTCATAAGTTTCTGTCGGAAGTCCAATCATAAAGTATAATTTTATGTTATGAAAGCCGTTTTTATAACAATTCAATATTGTATCGATTATTTGTTCTTCAGATAAATTCTTATTTATAACATTCCTTAGCCTTTGACTACCGGCTTCAGGAGCCAAAGTTGCAGTAGTTGATCTTACATTTCTTACTAATTGAGCAAGTTTAGTACTGTATCTGTCTATACGTTGGCTTGGTAATGAAACAGAAATCCTTTTCTTATCCATTTCAGGGCTTAATGACTCTATAACATTTTCTATATTCTTATAATCATTTGAAGACAATGACAACAAAGAATATTCATCATAACCGGTTTGTGCGGTTGAAGATTTTACCATATCAATAATATCTTGTGCTTTTCTCTCCCTAACAGGCAAATTTATATGTCCCGCTTGGCAGAATCGGCACATTCTTCCGCATCCTCTGCGAATTTCTACAATTGTTCTGTCATGCACACCTGAAGAATACGGTATGGGCGATTGAATAACTTTATTATCTTTTGAAATATCATAAATTCTTTTTTTTGTTTTTTTAGGGAAAGAAGGAGCATAAACACCTTCAATATTTGATAATTCTTCAATTATCATCATTCTTGATTTATTTAATAATTTTAGTTCTTTATACTTTTTCATTACGTCTATAAGAACTTCTTCACCATCCCCAATTGTAAATATATCTATAAAATCAGACATCGTTGACGGATTAAAAACACAAGGCCCGCCAGCCAGAATAATAGGGTCATTTTCTGTTCTTTCAATGCGTTTTACTGCAATTCCCGATAGTTTTAACATTTCTAAAACTGTAGGATATGCCAGTTCATATTGCAGCGAGAAACCGACAATATCAAAACTTTTTACTTCTTTTTTAGATTCTAAAGAATGCAAAAGAATGTTATTATTCAATAAAATATCTCTATAATCAAAATCAGGAGCATAAACTCTATCCGCCATAAAATTAGCAGAATAATTAATTTTGTCATAAAGTATTTTCTGTCCTAAATTACTTATTGCTATTTCATATTTGTCTGGAAAAGCAAGTACAATTCTAACATCAGCAGAATTAAAATCTTTGTTATAACATAAATACTCAGAACCAATATATTGATAAGGTTTTTTTACATCATATAAAAAACATTGTATATCAGAAAAACAGTTTGTCATTTATGCTAAATCTTCCGGAATATATCTCTCTATATCTATTACTTCACCATAAGATTTATTATATCTGAATTCATTTAAAAACTTTAACAATGCCTGATAAGGAACTTTATATTTATATAAACCGACACCAATACCGTTTTTTTTCATAACGGTAACTATATAAAAACATTTTTCTGCATACTCTCTTAATGCTTCTTCTTTAAAGTAGTTACCATTTTCATCCTTCATAATTTTTACGTAAGGAAAACCTTTAAAGAAACGTTGACTTTCAATATCACCACCGTTTGCAGTTTTATTAAACAGATTTATAACATTATTCTTATCTTCTTTATCCATAATATAATTGAACTAAAATTATGAATACTAGGCAACTTATTAACAAAAAATACATATTTCTTTAATAATAATTTAAATAATAGTTTTATTAAATAAAATATAAATATGTACGAAGAATTAAACAAAATAAGAGAAAAATGTCTGAATTGTCAAAAATGCTCTCTTCATAAAACAAGAACAAATATTGTTTTTTCAGACGGCATTCCTAATAATAAGCTTGTTTTGGTTGGAGAAGCTCCCGGATATTGGGAAGATCAAAAAGGTAAACCTTTTGTGGGTAAAGCAGGTCAACTTTTGGATAAAATATTTGAATGCGTCGGTTTATCAAGAGAAAAAGACGTATATATTTGTAACACAATAAAATGCCGTCCTCCGGAGAACAGGAATCCCCTACCGGAAGAAAAAGCAGCCTGCAAAGAATATTTAGATGCACAACTGGAAATTTTAAAACCAAAAATCATTTTAATTTGCGGAAGTGTTGCATTAAATTCCCTTTTACCCGACAAAGGCGGTATAACAAAAGTTAGAGGACATTGGTTTGACGGTCCATACGGAAGTAAAATGATGCCAATATTCCATCCTTCCTATCTTTTGAGAAATGATTCAAGAGCAAAGGGCAGCCCTAAGTGGCTAACCTGGCAGGATATAAAAGAAATCAAACGGGTTTATGATGAACTTAATTGAATGTTAAGTTTTATTACGAGATAGTATATACTTGTTAAATACACTCTGGTATTGATATTGGGGTGTATTTTATAAAATAGTATTTATTTTGTATATACTTTTTATAGCAATTATCTTTTTTCGTTTGTTTTTATATATATACAAGATACGAATATGAGGATAGAGAAATGAGTTACGCACTATTTGCACAAAGAAAAGTTGTTCTTACCGGCGAATTA
>JAFUEV010000056.1 GCA_017470245.1 bacterium
TCCGTCTCCGACGGGTCCTCCGGACAGGGAAACTTTTGACGTCAAAAGTTTCACAAAACCGGAGCACAGAACTCCGTTCGTAACCAACTGTAACGCTCAACTAAAGGCAAGCAAACTCGCTTCGCTCAAACAATGCTTGCCTTGATATTGTTTTGCGTACAGTTGTTAACTCACTGCGTTGAGTGCTCTTTTTATATTTTATGTATTTATGTAACTAGTTGTTTTACATGTTTAACAAAGAGTACGAAACCCAAAGAATCTCATAATATTATTTTATTGTGCAAATTTATATTGATTTTGTTTTGTAAAAATATTGTTTGAATTATTAAATGTATATGTTGAATCTGCATACGGATTTAGTGTGCCGTTTGTAAACGTTCTATTGTAGAACATGTCGTTTGAATACGAATTAGGCAGACTTTGCGAACCAAACATCATTGTATTATATGCTTGATTTATCGGTGTATTTAAGCTTGATAAATTCAAATTCTGTAAATTTGCCATAGGATTTGTTACAGTCGTTGAAGTTTTTCCGTTTGCAATTTTTAATGTTTCCTCAATTTCTCTAACTGTAAAGCCGTTTTTCTGTGCTTGTGCAATTTGAGCATCATCTAGCCTGTATGATTTTAATTTTGTAATTTCTGCATCTGTATATTTCATTGGAATCGGGTGTCGGTATGATGAATTATCAACTCTGGTTGATACAGGTTGTTCTGTTCCAAGAAGTTCCTGTTCGACTGCTTCATACGGATAACCTTTTTGTTGAAGCATAGTGATTAATTCATCAGGAGCACCGTATCGTTTAAGTGCTGCAACTTGAGCATCTGTGTATTGAACCGGTTGTCCGTTGCCTTGAGCAATTTGTTTTGCTTCTTCCTGCTTATCTGTATAGGTTTTGCCTCTGACAAACATTCCTACAATACCGCCTATTACGCCGCCTATAGCAGTTCCGATTCCCGGACATATAGCTGAACCTATCGCAGCACCTCCTGCCATGCAGCCAAGTTCAACACCTGCTCCGCCGATTTCTTTCATTCCTGCCATAAATCCGCCGTCTCTAAATGCTCTATATATGTTTGGAGCTTCACAAGCTATTGTTATAAGTGAACCAATTAATGGCATACGCTTGCCGACTGCTTTTGCAAGTCCTTTAATGCCGCCGGATTTAAAGCCGTTAGCTAAAAATTTTGGCAAGCCTACTGTATTTTTAAATAGTCTTGTGAAAAATCCGCCATTTTTTGCAGATTGCCTTGCTACATTTTTTTCAAGGGCAAGCCCGCCTGCTTTGACTTTTGTCCAAATAGAGCCTTTTGTATGCCTTGCAGCTTTGCCAATGACTTCGCTGCCTGTCCCAAGCAAAAATTCAGGTGCGAGTTTGAGTGCTCTTAGGCCGTAGCCAAATAATTTTCCAATTCCCATGTTTTCTCCTATAATTTTTTTTCTTTATCCCCTATATTTCTATAAAGTTTATTTATTAAAAAGAATTGTCTTTTTGTAAACAAATGTTAAATAAAAACAGAACTTTAGAAATAAAGTTCTGTTCAATAAGGGAAATTATATGATTATGATTCTATTATGCCATTATATTGAAATTCATTCCTTGCATCATAATATCATCAGCATAGGGGTTTACATATTCGTTATTAGAGAATGGATTTGACATTGCAGTGTTTTGGCTGAACGGATTTCCTTCAAATGAAGGTGTCTGAACTTGCGGTTGAGTTTGTGCTTGTGTTGCTTGAGCAATTTGCGCCTGTTCTTCTGCTTCAGCTTTTTTTTCAGAGTATGAGCTGCCGACAATTTTCTTAGCAAGCCATTCACCCGCTAACCACCCGATTAAACTTCCTACACCCGGACATATTGCAGAACCGATTGCTCCGCCTATTGCGCCGCCGCCCAATCTTGCTCCGGTTTTTACAACCTCTGTAACACCTTGACCAATTCCTTGTTCTGTTGTTGCTTTCCAAATGTTAGGTAATTCAAACAATACCATTGGAAGTGCTGTTAAAAACGGAACATTTTTACCTAAACCTTTGAAGAAACCTTTAGGCCCTGCAAAAAATGATGCAATAGGACCTTTCCCTGAAATTCTTGCGGCTCTTGCATATTTTTTTGTTAATTCAGGTACAAATTTTAAATTGCTTGTCACTCTTGTAAAGAATGAACCGTTTTTCTGTAAATCTTCAACTGCTTTAAATCCGGCTTTGGCTTTTGTCCAAACAGAACCTTTAGTTGAACGCATAGCTGCTCCTGCAATATCGGAACTTGCCCCAAAAATTGCATCAGGTGCAGCTTTTGCAATTCTGGTTACATAACCCGTCACTTTTGGAATGAATGAAATAACACTCATAACTTACCACCTTAAAGATACACTTTTCCTAACCTACATATTTATAAAAAAATATGGTGGTACAAAATTGACAAGGTTTTAAATTTTGTTAACAAAATTTAATAAAGTAAAGGCGGTATTTCTACCGCCTAATTAACCAGATTTACACTATGTAAGTGTTCAGAAAGGAACTTATCCGCGTCCGTTTGGACGTTATATTTAACCTTCTCCCAAATTCAATTGAGAGAATTGTACAATCTTATTTTTACCGCGTTTTTTAGCGTTATATAAAGCATGTTCCGCGTATCTTATTATTGTATTTGCATCTTCTTCCGTGTCAGGAATACATGGGAATGTAGAAATTCCGCCTGAAATTGTTATAGGGTGGCGTTCTTCCTCTCCCGCAGGAATGAATTCCATTTTTTCAATATCTTTGCGGAATCTTTCCGCAAACAAAAATGCATTATCTTCTGAAGTGTTTGGAAGAACTACGATAAATTCTTCATCACCGTAACGAGTCAAAATATCTTCTTTTCTTATAAGTTGTTTTAATTTATCAGCAATTGAACGCAGAAGAACATCTCCCCATTCATAGCCGTAAATATCATTTACAACTTTAAAGAAATCTAAATCGAACAACAATACAGAAAGTGCATTTCCGTAACGTTTTGAACGTGAAATCTCTTGTTCCATACGTTCAAGCAAATATTTTCTGTTATGCAAGCCTGTTAATTCATCAGTTGTTGAAAGAGTTTTTAATTTATCTCTCAATTCTTTAATTTTTAACATGTTTTTAACACGTACAACCAATTCCTGATTATCAACAGGTGTTTTTATATAATCAAAAGCTACCGCACGAACTGTTGCACCTTTAAAGGTTTCGCCGATAAACAAAATAGGAAACTTAAATTTAGTTACCATTAAAACATCTTTTATATCCGGAACACTTTCTATAATAATTACTCCGGGATTTAAAGTTTCGTAATCCTTCAAATTAGAAGCATTTTCCAATCTTACATTAGAATCTTCAATATTTGAAATAACATCTGCAATAGATGAAGATTTTTTATCTGTATATATAACAATATTCTTCATGAACTACCCTCTTTGTTACAGATTACCATATCATTTGCCCCTCGGCAAAAATGTAAAGTTTGTTAATATTACTTGAGTATGGTATACTGATTAAAGCTTGTGAGGTTATATGGATTATTCGGTTGAAAATAATAAAGAGAGAGATTATTTTAAAAAAGATTTTTCGTCAATAAATATTTTATTAAAAAAAATACGTACGGCGTTAGTAGAGGGAGAGAAGGTTTCGACAAGTAATCTTGATTTATCTGGAATTATTGATTATGAAAAAAATCTGACATTCGTTTATATAACATTATTTCAAGAAGGTTTAAAACCTATTCGGTGGGGTTCTAATCGGTCAAATCTTGACGAAACAATTAATCGAGATATCGAAAAAATAAGATTATATAAAACTTATTCTGACTTTCAAGTCTCAAATCCTGATAAATGTCGAATTATGATAGAATATGTAACCGAGCAAATTCCGGCTGAAATTGACAAGATTAAATATGCTACTTTTGTTCCGGCAAGATTTGAACCCGGTGTAACAGGAATAAAGATTGTTTTGCAAAATACTTCATATTTATATATGCCGACTGATGCTTGGGTTAACAGTCAAATGGATTATAAAACCGCTCTTAATTCTCTCTTGCGTAAAACTTATATTAAAAATCTTACAAATAAAATTTCGGAACGTTTTGCTATTTTAAAAAAGACACCGCATCAGTGTTATATTATTAAAAGTCGAACTTTTATTACTTATAAAGATGATATTTTACCTCTTTATAGAGGAAATTTATTGTATGAGTATTCTCCTGAAGCAATACGCGATATTGCAATGGACGGTGCGGATTGGACGCTGAAATATCAGCAGGAGAACGGGAAATATTTATATTATTATGATGCAAAGGAAGATAATTATGTCGATCATGAGCACCCTACAAGACCTTTAGATAATCTTTATTACAATGATTTACGTCATTGCGGCGGAATTGTTACCTTAATTCGTGCTTATCAGCTGACCAAGGACAGAAAATATCTTGAAGCTGCCAAAAAAGGACTTGATTATAGTGTAACACTTACAAAAGAACACGATTATAACGGGCAAAAGGCAGGTTACATTTTTTGCAACAGAAAAGCAAAACTTGGCGGAACTGGCATGATTCTTGTTGCAATGATGAAATATCGCGTTGAAACGGGTGATAAATCTTATGATGAATATATAAAAATGTATGCAAGACATATTCTTTCAAGAATTTATAAAACCGGAGAAATTATGGGATATTATATTCACCCTGATTTCCAGAACGGTCAGCCTTTAATAAATATGTCAGATGAAGAAAGACGTGCGACATTTTCATTCTATTATCCGGGCGAAGCTTTGTTGGGTCTGGCATTGTTTGCAAATTATTTTAAAGATGATGAACAATTACGTTCAGAAGTTATTGAAAAATCCGAAATTGCACTTGATTGGATTGTAGATGAACGCCCTAAAATTTATGCTGATTTGTTCACAGCATTGCCTTCTGATGCCTGGTTAATGCAGGCAATTGAAGAATGGGCGACTATTCCTGAATTTAGAAAAGAAAATTATATAAATTTTGTATTCGGTGATGCCGAAACAATGATGAAAAATATGTATAAAAAAGATGACTCTCCTTTTATCGATTATGAAGGAAGTTACTATTATAATCATGGAGATCATTTTTATCCTGACGGATCGCGTTCTGAAGGGTTAGTCGGAGCATATTATTTGGCGAAAAAATTGGGTAGAGAAGAAATAGCGGATAAAATCTTAAAGGCTTGTCGTTTGGCTGCAAAATCTCAAATGCTTCTTTATAATAATGAATATAATAATTATGCTCATAAAAATCCGCAAAAATCTAAAGGTGCTATAAGATTTAAAGCTACAAGACAGTGGATTAGAGTGGACTCAATTCAACATGTTGCATGTTTCTATTTTAGACTATATTTTGCGGAAATCGGATTAGAAGCGAAATAAGAGCACGACCGATAAGACCGTTGAGTCCGTTAAGACCGTTAGGTCGGAAACGTAAATTATCAAAATGATAAATGTACAACATTAACAAAATTAATAACCCCATAAATGACTTTCAAGCTTAGCGGACTTAGCAGACTTAACGGTCTAATTTATAATATGTAACAATTCCTTAACATTATCTCTTAATTTTCTAAAGTTAATCAATGCATGTGCCGTAAACAATAATACGGAACGAAAATTATTGAAAGGAATTGTTCAGAACTATGGGAATGGCAGCATCACAAGCCAGATTACTAAGTATCACAGCTCGATTGTCTAACAATGAGATGGAACAACAATCTCTTGCTTATTCAAAACAGCGTTTGTCTGATAATTCAGAACAAATTAATGATGCTTATCTTGAAGCTTTGAACAAAACTAAATATCAAGTTTTAACAGGTTATAATAATTCTCAGGCAAATTATGCCGATTTGACATATTCTCAAATTACCGGAAGTAACACTGTTGCAACAGGAAAACAATATCTTGTTAAATCTAAAGACGGACAAGTTTTGGTTTCTTCAAAAATTGCAAGTGCTTATAAAAAGAATAACGGTGATTTTAACAGATTTTTAAGAGATTTGGGATATACTCAATCTGATATTGATGTTTCTAAATATTCTGATTCTGAAGAAGCAGTCCATAATGCTTGGGACAGATATTTGGCAGCTGTTGGTAAAAGTATTGATAATATCGACAGTCAACATATTTTGAATTTCGGCTACAATTCTTTCAGTACAGAATCTTATGATGGTTATCCTACATACGATACTGCATATATTTCTGATTCTTCAGGTGAGCCTGAATATATTTACAGAGATGATACAGGTTACTATAAAGAAAGATATACATTAGGTGCAAGAACAGTTGAAGATGCTTATGGTAATATTTCTACAATAATTTGCTATCAAACTGCAGATCAACAAGGTACTGAACAGTATACAGAAGTTACTGGTGCCGGTATCAATTACAATACCGAAACTAAAAAATTCTCTTACATAAATGAATACGGAGAAACAGTTGACGCTGATGCTTTATATATTGATCCGAATGAAAATTTTGTAAGTGAAAGCTATAAAAATTATTTAACATTTGATGGTGAAGAATTCGTATCAGAAGGCGGATTGGTTTATGACATTTATAAAGAATCAAGAGCTTTAAATTATGAAGGAACCACTCAAGCTCAAAGAGAATTGTATGATTATGCTACTGCCATAACTGAAGCATTGTACTGTAAAGAACTTACAAATACTGCAAATAATTTAACATATGATGCTCAAATGGTTACTTATTACAAAAATATTTTCAACGAAATGACCAAAAACGGTTATACAACTTTAGCTGAATCATATGGACAAAAGTTAGCAACAACAGTTGCGAGTGATACGATGTCAAGTGAAAGTAAAGTTTTCCAAGATCCGGATTGGTTTGTAAAACAATTAAAAGCAGGTAATTTAACGTTATCATACTTCTCAACAGTTGAAAAAAGCTTTATTAATACAACACTTGATGATGACGAATCAATAACAGAACGTGAAGATACTACTGCAATGGCTATTGCAGAGCAAGTCTATCAAAATCAGATGGATAAAATTGAAAGTCAAGACAAACAAATTGATCTTCAATTAAACAAGTTAGAATCTGAACATAATGCATTACAAACAGAATATGAGGCTGTTAAAAAAGTAATTAGCACAAACGTAGATAAATCTTTCAATATATTTAACGCATAATAATTTATATTTTATATTTTTCCCTACAATTAATTTTCGTAACTTTTCCCTGCCGCTTGTCAAAGCGGTATTTTTTTAGGTAATTATATAGAAGCCTACTTGAATAATGTTTCAAAACTAATACCCACCCTAACCCTCCCTAATCAGGGAGGGAAAATTTTCAAATTGAACGAATGCGAAATTTAGAAATTTGGGTGGGTTATTTTCATAATAGAGTACAAAGTTAAAATTTATATATCCCAAATACTATTATCAGGATTTTCTACCCAAATTACCGTAACCTCCGGTTGTTTATAGAATGGGTTAAACCAGTGGGTGTCATCTGCAAAATCTATTATTGCATCATAATATGAAATTCTATCTGCAATTTTTTTTGTGTAACTTAATAAATCTGCCATAAAATTCCTAACTATCATAACAATTCTATTATTTATAATTCACCAACGGAAATTATTACCAAAAAGTTTTGAGTTTAATAAATTTTTATAGCCGATAGGGTTAATCTTTAGTTTGTACTCAACTAATTTAACGATTGTATTTATTTTTCATCTTTTATATAATACTTGTAATATGAAAAGAGAATGGAAAATTGCGACAGTATTGGGTAGTTTTGCGATGGCCTGCGGTTTATATGCGTGGGGAATACCTGCTGTTGTAAATCTTCCTGCTCATAAAAATTTTATAGAAAATAAAATATATGAAACTTCAGGCTACAAGGTTGATATTGGTAATCCAAAATTGTCTATGGGGTGGTTCCCGTCTGTTTGGATACAAAGTGATAATATTTCACTCTTTAATTATGATAATACCAAGGTTTTATCTGTGGATAATCCCAAGTTAAAATTAAGACTTTTGCCTTTATTGAGTAAAAAAATAGAAATAACTAATCTTTCTGCAACAAGAGAGTATGTAAATTTTGTATTTAAAGATTCTGATTTTTATATCGGGCAATATAAGCTTGAACCTCCGAAATCTCCGTCAGAGTTTAAATTGGCGAAGATGAATTTGAATATCGGTGAATATAATATTTTACTTGACGATAAAAATAATAATCAAAAAGTAAGTTTGAACGGACTTTATTTCAGGCATGGAAAGTATATCCAAAATAAGCAGATGCAATTTGCAACTGAGGCAGTTTTTAATTCAGGAAAGAAAAGTGCAAATATTTTTGCAGATGTTGATATTAATCTCCCTATAGATAGGTTATCTGAGGATAAATTAAGAATTGATGCTCAAATAAATAATTTTGATTTGGCATCAATATCAGATTATGTAAGTTCTTTATCCGGAGGGAAAATTAAATCTTTAAGCGGATTTGTAAGTTTTAATGCCGATACGGTTAATGACAATTTTGGTCATAAAAAAGTTACTACTCGTCTTGAAACTGATAATTTAAAAATTATTGGTGCCGATAGAGCATCATCAATAATTTATGACGATAAATTGACGGCAGATGTTAATTTCTTAACCGTTGATAACGGAATAATGTTTGAAAATACAGAGTTAAATGCCGATAAATTACATGCAAAGGTTAACGGTAAAATTTTTGATTTAGGTCATAAAGAACCTAAATATGATGTTGAAGCGGAAGTTTATGATACGAGAATAGAAAATGCCGTTGCAATACTTCCGGGTAGTGAGAAATTATTGCCTGATTTTAATTTATATAAACTTAAAAAATATGTGTTTTACGGCGATGGTCAAGGTAAATTAAAATTTAAGGGAAAGGGTATAAAACCGAATGTAACAGGAGAAGTTAAGCTCAGAGATGCATATCTTATTAAACCGATTAAGGGTGCAAATGCTAATGCAAGTATTGATTTGAAATTTATAGGGCAGAAAATGTTGTTAAATGTTTTTGTCCCAACTACAAATAATCAAAGTGTTACGGTTAAAGGTAATGTATTGCTTGATGGTTCAAAATATTCCGAATTAAATATTAAAAGTACGGATAGCGTATTATTAGAACCAGCAAGAGAAGTTTTAGTTCCTTTACATGAGATTTTAAAATTTCAATTGGGACCTGTCCCTTTGATGAATATTGCAGGTATCGGAAATATAGATTTGCGTTCTTCAGGTACTAAATTAGATCCGCATATTTGGGGAAATTTTAATTTTAGAGATGTAATTTTATCTTTTATTGACATCAATAATTTAGAGCTTCACAAAGGGGCAGGGGAAGTTCTTTTTGATGATAAAAAAATTACTTTTAAAAGTACGCAAGCATTTATTGACGGAAAACCGGTTGAAGTTAATGGTGATTGCGTTATTTTGGGAAAATTGAATGTTTATGTAACTTCAAAATCTCAGGATATTAAAAAGTTAATAAAAGCAGTTAATTCTTCTCCATTGCTTGTTGATATTCAAAAAGTTGTGAAGCCATTTACAAAACCTGATGGTACGGCTGATTTATTTATTCACGTGTACGGGTTAGTTAAAGATGCTGAAGAAATGGTGTTTAATCAAGATTTATTTGCAAAAGGTACAATAAAACTGCATAATGCTAAAACTGTTATGCAGGATACATATTTACCTTTTACTGGTGTAAACGGTATTGTCAATTTTGATCAATATAATTCAGATTATGATGTTACCGGTAATGTACGCCAATCAAATGTTCATGTTTGGGGGACAGGCACAAATTCTCAAATAAATTTGAAGGCTCATTCTGATAAACTAAAATTAGCTGATGTATTTGAACTTTTGCACCCTGATATGGTTCTGCCTTATAAAAAAGAAATAGGTGAAATTTATACTTCATTTAATGCTTCATATAACGGAAAAGCTGAAGCGGGAAAGATTGATTATAATAAAATATCAGTTGACGGTAAAATAATTTCTAATATGACTGCTAACAATCCGATAAAAACAGAAGGCGGGACTTTTACAATTAAAAATGGTTTGTTGAGTACGTCAAATTTAAAAGGTTTATTTAATAATAATCCGTTTGCCCTTTCATTTGTTATGAACAATATTGATAAAGGTCAGATGAGTATAGCTCAAGCAAAATATAATTTTAAAAATTTTGATTTGAGTTCAATTAGTACAATTAAAAATCAAATTAAACTTCCGAAAGAATTGGCCTCACAAATTGATAATATAGCTAATGTGAAAGGTAATATAGATATTTCCGGAAGTATTTCAAATAATAATATAAATGCTGATACAAATTTGAAATCAGTTTCGTTTGTTTATAAACCATTTGATGCGGTAGTGAAAATTATAAACGGGAATGCCAATATTCGAGGAAATGTTTTATATTTGGATAAAATTAATTCTACAGTAAGCTCTATGCCCGTCTTTTTGAATGGTAAAATCTCTAATATTTATCAAAATCCGAATTTGAATTTATTTATAAGTTCTAAATTAACACAAAACTTTTTTGACAGATTCTATAACTCAAAAGCTGTTTATCCTGTAAAAATTAAAGGTGATATAAACTTTTATACAAGGTTAAATGGTGTTTTAAATTCTTTGAATGCAAAATCTAACCTTAATCTTGCCGAAAACGCTTCGATTTATTACATGGGTGCAACAATTGCAGGAGCACCGACCGGAACTTTAAATTCAGACGGAATGACAACAAACCCTGTTTCTGTTATTTCGGATATAATACTTTATCCTAACAGATTGAGAGTGAATTCGCTGAATTATAACCAAACAATTACTTCTCAAAATAAGAAAAAATCTGAACAAAATCAGGTTTCTATGTCCGGAGATTTGTATTTATTAAAAGATAAAATTGTTGGCTTTAAAAACTTTAAAATTAAAACTGCAAATCCTACGAATGCGAGAATTTTCAATGTCTTATTCAAAAAACCTACTATAAAACAAGGAGTATTTACTACGGATTTATTAATTAACGGTACTTCAGAAATTCCTTATATATTAGGTTTTCTAAATATAAAAAGTGTGGATATTCCGCTTTTTAATTCTACAGTCAGAGATATTAACTTAGATTTTCAAAAAGATTATATTAATCTTGATTCTAAGTCTATTGTCTTGACCAATGATATATTAATGCAGGCAAAAATAGTTAATAATTTAGTTAAACCTATAAGAATTGAAGATATAAATATACAAATGGACGAATTAGATTTGAATGTTGTAGCATCTTCAATAAGTGATTTGGAGGCTGACAGTACAAGAAAAAATCGTAACAAATCTGATGAAAACACTCAATTATTTGCTCCTGATACCGTTATAATTAAAAATGCTCAAATTAATGCGGATAATGTTCTTATTAAAAAGGCCCAAGCTAAAAATTTTAAGTCTCATATTACATTAGGTAGTGAGCAAAAATTAAGGATTGATAATTACAGTTTCGATATTGCTAATGGGACGGTAGACGGAAATATTGTTTATGACTTAAAAAATCTCAAAGGTGATGCTGATATGAACATCAATAATGCTGATGCTCAGATTATTGCTGAAAACTTCTTTGATATGACAGGTCAGGTTTACGGTATTGTAACAGGGAAATTGAATGCTTCTTGCTCCGGTATTACAAGTGTTGATTGTGTAAATACTTTATCAGGAAGCGGAGATTTTGAAGTAATTGATGGCAGAATGCCTAAACTCGGTTCTCTTGAATACCTGTTAAAAGCAGGAAATTTAATTACTGGCGGAGTTACAGGAGTTTCAATTAATGGTATTATTGATCTTATTACTCCTTTAAAAACCGGTAATTTTAACAGTATTAGCGGGAATGTTCATGTAGAAAACGGTGTTGCTGACGATATAAATGTGTATTCAAACGGTAATGATTTGAATATGTATATGACAGGCAGTTACAATTTATCTACTCTTGTTGCCGATATGGAAGTATATGGAAGTTTATCAAAAAACATTTCAACACTTTTGGGCAGAATTGGTAATACCTCTTTGAATACTTTATTTAATACTATTCCCGGAGTAAAAATAAATGAAATTAATCCAAAATCCACAAGTAATATAAATAAAATTCCTAATTTTGATAAGTCTAATATTTTGAGAGTTTTTAAAGCCGAAATTTATGGTGATATTAACGGGAATAATTATGTTAAAAGTTTCCGATGGATAAAGGATTAGTATAGTATAAAAAAGTGGCGAGGCTAAAAGCCTCGCCACTTTTTTTTATTTGAATTAGTTTTGGTTATTTTCATCATCAAGCAAACTTGTTTGCTGAACTTCTTCTGTCGGTGTTTCAACTTCTGTTGATGAAGAAGATTTTATTGTTACGTCGTTTTCATCAGGATTAATAATCTTATTAACTGATACGACATAATCATTATCATTCAAGTTTTGAGCTCTAACACCTGTTGCAGGACGTCCTTGTTGAGAAATTGAACCTGCATTCAATCTGGTAACAACTCCGTTTGCAGTAACAAGCATTATATCATCAGAATCTCTCACAATGGTTAATGCGACAAGTCTTGATGCACTTGTTTTGAATTTAGTTGCAATAAGACCGATACCACCTCTGTTTTGTGTTCTGAATTCTGATAATTTTGTACGTTTTCCAAAGCCGTCAGAAGTTACAACAAGTAAATCTGCATCATAGTCTTGCGGAACAATATCGCAGCCTACAATTTCATCACCTGAACGTAATTTCATTGAAATTACCCCTCTTGCACTTCTGCCTAACGGTCTTAAATCTTGGATTGGGAATCTGATTGCCATACCGCAAGATGTACCGATAATGATTTCGTCACGAGCGGTTGCAAGTTTAACCCAATTCAAACTGTCTCCTTCATCAAGTCCGATTGCGATAATACCGTTACGTCTGATATTTGAGAAATTATCAAGCTCGATACGTTTGATGTTACCTTTTTTAGTAAGCATAATTAAGTTCAATTCTTTAGAGAAACTGCTTACAGGTACAACTGCCGTAATCTTTTCATCTTGATCTATAGGAAGAACATTTACGATAGGTAAACCTTTAGCCTGACGTCCGCCTTCAGGGAAATCATATACATTTAAGCTATAAACTGTACCTTTAGATGAGAAGAACAATACTTTATCGTGCATCATTGCGGTAAAGAAATGTTGAATATCATCATCTTCTTTTGTTTTAATGCCGGATTTACCTCTTGTTGCACGGTTTTGACGTTCAAACGTATCAAGAGAAATTCGTTTTAAATATCCTTGATGAGTTATAAATACTGCCATTGGAGTATTTGGAGTTAAGTCTTCGATTGTAACTTCTCCTTGTTCCGGCAGAATTTGAGTTTTTCTGTCATCGCCGTACTTTTCTTTGTCTTCAAGTAATTCAGTTTTAATAATTTCAAGAATTTTTTGGCGGCTTGCCAATATTGATTCATACTCAGAAATTTTCTTTAATAAGTCATCATATTCAGCTTTAACTTTATCTTGCTCCAATCCTGTCAAACGTCTTAATTGCATTTCAAGGATTGCATTTGCTTGATCTGTATCCAGTCCGAACCTGCTCATCAAGCCATCTCTTGCATCATCAGTTGTTTTTGATTTTTTAATAAGTTCGATAACTTCGTCAATTGAGCCTAAAGCAATGATTAATCCTGCCAAAATATGAGCTCTGATTTTTGCTTTTTTCAGGAAGAAAATTGTTCTTCTTGTAACAATTTCAATTCGGTGTTCAACAAATTCGTTTAATACTTCGTACAAATTCATTAAACGCGGCTGTTTCCCGCAAAGAGCAACCATATTAACACCAAAGGTTGTTGCTAGTTGAGTGTATTTATACAAATTGTTACGAACAACATCAGGTTTTGCATCACGCTTAAGTTCAATAACAATTCTCATTCCTTCTCTGTCGGATTCATCACGAATATCTGAAATCCCTTTAATTCTTTCATCTTTTACAAGTTCTGCAATTTTTTCAATCAATTGAGCTTTGTTAACTTGGTAAGGAATTTCAGTAACGACAATAGCAGTTCTGGCTTGTCGTCCACCGCCGCCTGCAATTTCTTCAAATCCAGATACGGCAGACATTTTAATTGAACCTCTGCCTGTTTCGTAAGCTTGTTTGATATCATTTAATCCGATAATTGTTGCGGCAGTCGGGAAATCCGGACCTTTTATGTATTCCATAAGCTCAGGAATAGTAATTTTCGGATTATCAATCAATGCAATTGTACCGTCAACAATTTCGCAAAGGTTATGTGGAGGAATATTTGTTGCCATACCTACTGCAATTCCTGAAACACCGTTTAATAAGAGCATTGGAAGTCTTACAGGAAGAACTGAAGGTTCTTGTAATGAACCGTCAAAGTTTGGTTCAAATTCAACAGTTTCGCAATCAATATCGGCAAGCATTGATTGTGTAATTTTGTGCATACGAGCTTCTGTATAACGCATAGCGGCTGCCCCGTCTCCGTCAACAGAACCGAAGTTTCCATGCCCGTCAACCATCAAATACCTTGTAGAAAAATCTTGAGCCATACGAACCAGTGCTTCGTAAACCGAACTGTCACCATGCGGGTGATACTTACCAAGAACTTCCCCTACGATTCTTGCACATTTTTTAAATGGCTTATCAGGATACATGCCAAGCTCGTTCATAGCATATAAAATACGTCTGTGAACAGGCTTTAATCCATCTCTAACGTCCGGCAATGCGCGTCCTACAATTACACTCATTGCATAGTCAATATATGAACGTTTCATTTCTTCTCTAATATTAACGGGAACAATTTTCCCATGTTCAAACATGTTTTGTTGAGTCACTCCTCTTTCCCTCCAGTCCTTAACTATTAACATGATTATAGCACAAACATCATTGTTGTGGCGAATATCTTTACAAGGGGTAAAGTTTTTTTACAATAAAATAGCTCAAAAAAGCCTATAACGATTGTATTAATTCTTGATAGCCTTTGTGGTTGGAGTTTTTGTCGTATCTCATAAGCCGGCGTTTAGCTATTGTTTTAAGGATTTCTAATTTTTCAGGATTTCCGTTTTCTATAAAAAACATCATGGCTTGTTTTCGGTGTTCAAACAAATCATTTTCGGGCATTTTTGCCAGAAAATCTCCAAAAGTTTCAGGACGGCTTTTTCTATCCCACTCATAGAACGGGGTATTTAAAAAGCAGAAATTTTTTGCATAAGACAGTATGCATGGTGTCCAAGAAACATCTTCATATTTTAAAATTCCGAGCGGGTGGGCTTTGACGATAGATGCTTTATACAATTTATTCCAAATTGCACAGTTGTAATACCCGGGAGTATATAAAATTTCAAAATATTTATCTATGTCAATCGGAGTATCCGTTTCAAACGGAAGCTTGCAATGCAGGGTGTAGCCTTTGTCAACAAGTCTGTATAGAGGAGCAATTGCAATGTCACAGTCGTTTTTTGTTATTGAGTTATACATACAGCTCATCATATTCGGACGAATAACGTCATCATTGTCCATAAATGCTATGTATTTCCCTTGTGCTTTTTCTATGCCGACGTTTCTGGCGTGAGCAACTCCGCCGTTTTCCTTTTGAATGGATACAATATTTTTGTAATTTTTTGCGTACCAGTCTATGACTTCTTGGGTTGTATCCGTACTTCCGTCATTTATTATAAGTATTTCTAAGTTTTCAAAATCAGAGGCTAAAGCACTATCTATACTTCTTGCGATATAATCTTTCGCATTATATGCAGGTATTATCAATGAAATTTCCGGTGTTGTATAATTTCTTGAACTTAATTTTACCAAAGCGGATTCAGATATAACAAATTGCCCGTTTGGAGTATTTAAGAATGCTTTTATCTTAAATTCGGTATCTTCTTTGTAATTGTCAATATAAGCGTAATGACATTTTCCGTCATTGGTTTCAAAAATCGGATAATCAGAATTTTTAGCAAATACTGCAAATCCGTCAGCATAGCCTTTAAAGTTCCACGAAATAAACATTTTATTTTCAAAAGATTTATGGATTGTAACTTTTTCAAATTTATTTACATCAGGATTTAATATTGCTGATGAATTTAGAATAATTCTTTCATTGTTATTAACAGAATAAGGTTTTATTTTATATGAAATTCCTTTTTCATAAGGTGTTTGAGCATAATTTTTTGCAAAATTTTGCACCCCTTTAAAATTTATACCATCTTCGCTTTTATATAATCTATAACCGTAAGAATTATGATATTCGCTGCATAAGATTTCTGTAATATTAGAATTACTACAAGTGATTGCATCTATATTTTCAATTCCAAAAAATATTGTAGGAGATTGATCAACAATTTGACCGTTTTTTATTGCTCTGATAAATGCTTCGTTTTCTCCATACGGCATAAGAGATAATGTCGTGAAGTTTTCATTTTTTATTTGTGCACATTCTGTATAATTATTATCTCTACGTATAAAAATTTTGTAGAAATCAACATTTAACTTATCCCAAAAAAGGTGCAATTTTGAATTTTTAATTTCCAATCCGAATTTCATATTCAGTCCTTTTATATTGTTATTATAACAAAAATTATTTTTTATGGAAAGATTTTTCAGTCATTTCAATCCATTTTGAGTGGTTGTAATTGTCGTAACTTTTGGCAAATTTTATTAGTGCACTAACCAGAATTCTGCCGCTATCTGATTTTCCTATGATAACGTAATCTCCTTGAGGATTTTCGCAGTACATTATTTCTTTGTGAACTATTTTATCGGTATGATTTTTCGGATTTTTATTTATCACCTCTCGAAGCCATTTGTGTAACAATTCCAGCGGTGTAGTTTTTCTTGTTAATATTTCATCATTATGTGCTTGTAAATATTTTGCAAATTCGGCTAATATCATTTTTATCCCCATGGAGTAGTTGTTGCAAAGCAAATTATATCATAAATTCCGGCCTTATTAAAGGCTTTTATCATTTCTTCAAAAGTTGAACCTGTTGTGCATATATCATCTATTATTAGAATTTTTTTCTTCAAGTCTTTGCTTTTGTCAATTTCAAACGCCTCTGAAAGATTAATCATTCTTTGTGCTTTATTTAATTTATATTGCGGCTTTGTATCTTTTATCCTTTTTATCAGTTCAAAATTAATGTCGTATCCTGACAGTTTCGAAAATTCTTCTGCGACAAGCTCCATATGATTGTATTTTCTTTGTTTTTTTCTTTTTGGGAAAATTGGGACAGGAACAATTTGAAAATCATCTTCCAAAAAATCCATTTTTTGCCAATATTGCCACATAAATTTTGCCTGATAGTAAGCTAAGTCTTTTTGATTGTGGTATTTTAATCCCCTAATTAATTTTTGCAAATTTTTCTCATAAACTCCGGCACAATATATTTCTGTGTTAAAAACTTTCCGGTTAATTCCGACAGGCAAAAATTCGAGCTCATCAAAACATTTTGAGCACATTTTTACTGATTCTTTAGAACTTTTGCAGAAATAACATTTCTTTTTATAAATCCAATCCAGCAGCCCGATTAAAAAATTTTTCATAGTTTGATTTTAGCATAATATTGTTAAATCCGAAAAATTTTTATTTCCAATATACTTTAAATTTTTATAAACCAATAAATACCCTTTTTTTGTCCGTGTGACGGTTTGTAGTTTTTGTCATTGTGGCGGACAATTATCGAATGGACAAGCAATTATTAAGAAAGTTAGCGAAAAGAGTGAAAGAATTGCGAAAGTTAAACGGATATACTCAAGATGATTTATCTGCTTGTTCAAATATTGCTCGCTCAACATTAGGAAATATTGAAACTGCATCAAATGATATTACATTTTCAAAAGTAAATCAACTTGCTAAGGCTTTTAATATGTCTTTAGCTGAATTTTTAAACTTTTGATTATTATAGTTTAAGTTTTTGCGAACACTAAATACAAATTTGCCGGATTTTGTGCTAAACTTTTTGTTATGAAAAGGATTTTATTATTTATTTTTGCATTGTTGATTTTTCAGGTTTCAACACCGGCGCAGGATACTAATCTGACTTTTTTATATATAAACGGCTCAAATAATAATGATAAAAAAATGAAGGATTGGTACATAAATGGGGTTAATAAACTTCACCCTGTAATGAAACGAAAGTTTGAAAAAAATTGGGCTATAAAAAAATGGACTAAAGATAATAAACTCGTTATTGATGAAACTCCTCAGATTTTTTTCTGGGGTTATGATAGCAAAACAGATTTGGATTTTGTAAAAGACAGATTGAATATCTCAAAAGCAATAAGTTCAACTCTTGCTTATGAAATTAGGAGTTTGTTAACTCAATTTATGCATGATGCTATTTGGGTGCAAAAAACTCACAATATGCTTCCTATTCTTGATGATTTGAATGAAGAAGTTAAAAAACAAGCACAAAGCGGGCAGAATGTTATAATGTTCGGATATTCTGCAGGAACATTTGTAAATTATCAGTATATGATATACAAATTTCCCTATATTGATACTTCCGAACTTTTCAAAGCTTTGAAAGCAGATAGTGAAATTTTAGAATTCGTAGAGAATAATCCGCGCAAAAGTACCTGTTTATCTGCATTAACCTATGAAAAAGGTAATTTAGGAGTAATGTCTGAAACGGGACATTTTGTTATGAATCAGAATAAAGATTTGTTAATGAAAAACTACCTGAAACTTGATGAATATACTGAAAAATATTGCGCACCAAAGGGATATGTTAAAGGAATAGTAAACTTTGCAAGTCCTATACCTTTGTTTTATTCGGATATGGCTGATGAAAATTATGAATTCACCTATTATACAGGATATATGGTTAAATATTTGTTGGAAAACGGAATTTACTTTTTAACAGTTAATTTCAGAGAGGATCCTTTGGGTTTTCCTACAAGCAGGAATTTTACAATTGCTCAAATAGAGGATATGGCAGAGTTAAAAATTGAAAATCCTACAGGAGTTATGTATGATAATTCAAGTATATGGTCCAGAAGATCTGCGTTTTTAGCACATACTTCTTATTGGTCAGCGAGAGGAACTTTTGCTAACGGAGTTGTTAAAAGTTTTGTAAACGGAACAAAGTTTTTATATGATGAAAAATATCAAAATAAAGTTTTAAAACGTAAAAGCAAAAAATCAGAGGTGTTATAAAATGACAAAAACAGAAGAAAAAACAGTATTATTTGATCCGGGATATGCTCAGCATACAACGATTTTGTCAATTAGTGCAGAATATATTTATGCAAATCTTGAACAATTTAAAAATTTCGGACAGAAAAAGTTTCAATTTAAAATGGCTTATCCAAAATTGACTCACATGGCTGATAATAATGTCGGATTTTGTTTGGGAAGTTTACTTTGGGCAGTTTATATAAAATCTTTGGGGAATGTTCAAATAGAAGGAAACCCTTGTCTTGGCGGCGAATATGACGAAAAAGAAACTGTAGAAGAAGCAGATTATTCAATCGAATTTTTTAATAAATTGAAAAAAGATGCAAAGTATTACATTGGTGCGGATTATAAAATCGACTCAAGATGTGTAAAAGTTCTTGAACTTTATAAGGAATTTTTGATATTAAATAAAGGTTTTGTTGATACAAAAACAACAAATGATGTGCTTCTCCCGCAAGGTTTTGTTATTCCTTCGGAGGAAAATTTAGAAAAAATACATTCAAAAATTCAAGAAGTTATAAAATCAGGTAAATTGCTTGATTTGTTTGAAGTTTTTGATTTAGCTTATATTGGTTAAAATGGCAGAATTAAAAGAAAAACTTTACCAAATGTTTATACTAGGGCTTGAAGGCGGGAATTATGAAACTGCGCTTCAAAAAGGTCTTGGCGGTGTGATATTTTTCAGCAAAGATATTTTATCCGCAGAACAGTTTAAAAATTTAATTAAACATATTAAGCAATTATCAAAAAGTATCCCTCCTTTTTTGTCAATAGATCAGGAAGGCGGTCGTGTTGAAAGAACCGAAAATATTCATAACGGTAAAAAATATTTAAGTGCAAAGTATGCGTTTGAAAGGGGTAAATGTTTTCTATCCGAACAAACTAATGAAATTGCTCGGGAGTTAAAATCTTACGGTATAAATTTAAATTTTGCTCCTTGTATTGATGTAAATACTAATCCAAATAATCCTATAATAGGCGAAAGAGCATTTTCCTCAAACCCGAATGAAGTTGTTGACGGAGAAAAAGTTGTATCAAATGTGTATAGAAATAACGGAATTATTCCATGTGTGAAGCATTTCCCGGGGCATGGTGATGCAAACGCAGATAGCCATTTAACCCTGCCTGAAATAAATTTATCTGTTGAAGAAATGGAAAAAACTCATATCTTACCTTTTAAATCAGCAATTGAAAATGGGGCTGATATGATTATGGCTGCTCATCTTCATTGTAGTTGTTTTGAAAAAGATAAAATCCCGACATCACTAAGTAAAAATGCAATTTCTTATCTTAGAAACAAATTAAATTTTGGCGGGGTAATTATTTCTGATGATATGGTTATGAAGGGTGTGGCTGAATTTGGGCCTGTTCAGGCATGTGAAATGGCAATTCGTGCAGGCTTAAATATGTTCATATATCGTTTTAGTGATAAAGAAACAATTGATGTCATTGAAAAAATATACAAAAAAGCTTTGTCTGATATTGAATTGAGAAACAATATAGAAAATTCTTATGATAAAATAGTGGCATTAAAAAAGAAATATTTTGGAGAGTTTTTAAATGAAAATTAGTACTTTTGATAAAATCATAATCAGTATTGTTTGTTTGTTGGTTATTTGTGCAGGAATAGCAATTTATAAGACTTATTTTAATAAAAACAGTTATTATATCCAGATGCGTAATATGATGGAATTGGCTCCTGCTACGGCAACTCATAAAGAATTTCCTGCCGATATAAAAAAGTTTTCTAAAAAGTATCATGCATTAGAAGAACTTTTCTTGTCTGATAAAAAAGTATTTACATATGGTTATAAGCCTTTGTCAATTGAAAAAAATATGGACGAAAGATTTTCTCAACACCTGCTTGCAAGAATTTCAGAGAATAATCTTGATAATTATGAAGTTATTCCTTATGAAAATTGGGAGAAACTTAGGGATAAAATAAAAATAGAAAATTTTCCGGGATTAGAGTCTGAGGCTTGTACTATGGTTTTGCCTGAAGAAAAGGATTTAGACAGTGTTTTGCAAGTGGCTGATGAATGTGTTATGAATTCTTGCATAATTGATGCTCCAAATAATGAATATTTTGTTCTTACAAGAAATATTGATTTTATTGTGCAGACACTTAAAGAACAGGATAATTTTCGAAAATAGATTAACAAACTTGCGTAAATTTCATTAAAAAGTATAATCATAAAAAAGGGAGAGTATGTGTATGAATTTAGAAAATATAAGAAAAACAGATCCGCAAGTGGCTCAGCAGATAGAGTTAGAGCTTGAAAGACAACAAAATACCATAGAATTAATTGCCAGTGAAAATTGTACATCACTTGCAGTCATGGAAGCATGCGGAAGTGTTTTAACTAATAAATATGCTGAGGGAAAACCTCATAAACGTTACTATAACGGCTGCGAACACATAGATGTTATAGAAGAATTAGCTCAAAAAAGAGCATGTGAACTTTTTGGTATGGATCATGCTAATGTTCAGCCTCATAGCGGAGCACAAGCAAATATGGCAGTCTTTATGGCTACAATGAAGCCGGGTGACAGAGTTCTGAGTATGGATTTGTCAAACGGAGGACACCTTTCTCATGGTTCGCCTGTTAATTTCTCAGGGCTTTACTATGATGTAAAAAGCTATGGAATAAATGAAAACGGAGAAATAGATTACGAAGATGTGCGTCAAAAAGCAATTGAGCACAAACCTCATTTGATAATTTGCGGAGCAAGTAATTATTCAAAGATAATTGATTTTAAAAAGTTCAGAGAAATTGCTGATGAAGTAGGAGCTCTATTGCTGGCTGATATTGCCCATATTGCAGGTCTTGTAGCAGCAGGAATTCACCCGTCACCGGCTCCTTATTGTGATTTTGTTACTACAACTACTCACAAATCTTTAAGAGGTCCCAGAGGCGGTATTATTATGTGTAAAGAACAATATGCTGCCGCAATTGATAAAGCGGTATTCCCGGGACTTCAAGGCGGGCCGTTAGAACATATTATCGCAGGAAAAGCAGTTGCATTATTAGAAGCTTCAAAACCTGAATTTAAGGAATATGCAAAGCAAATTGTAAAAAATGCAAAAGCTCTTGCTCAAGGTTTGATGGACGAAGGTTTGGATATTGTTGGCGGAATGACTGAAAACCATCTTATGACTCTTGATTTGAGAAGAACTGGTAAGACCGGTAAAGATATAGCAAATGTATTGGAACGTGTTGGTATTACTGCTAATAAAAATACTGTTCCTAATGACCCTCAAAGTCCTTTTGTAACTTCAGGAATAAGGCTTGGGACACCTGCAGTTACTACAAGAGGGTTTAAAGAAGATGATATGATTGAAGTTGCAAAAATTATTGCATCTGCGGTATTTTCATCAGATAATGAAATCGCACTTAACAATTTGAAAGAACGTTCTTTGAAATTGTGTGCAAAATACCCGTTATACAATTAAAATTCCTAAGGAGAATAACAATAATAATCAAGTTGGCACATTCGCAAATAATCGGAACAATAATAGCCTATATATTCGGGGTATTTCTTGTTCCTATGGTTATTAATTTTTCAAAACGCGAAGGTCTTGTAGATATCCCGAATGAAAGGAAGATTCATACAAAGCCAATATCAAGAATTGGTGGAGTTGCAATTTGTGCAAGCACAATGCTGACTTTTTTGTGTTTGGTTTTGATGAGTTACTATCCTTATGGGAAACTAATGTCAGGAATATTGCTTGGAAGTTCATTAATGTTTTTGCTCGGATTAATTGATGATGTGTATGGACTTGGTGCAAAATTTAAACTTCTCATTCAGGTATCAATTGCTACAATTGTTTATCTTTTGGGAGTTCAAATTGACAGCGTTCCGTTTTTTGGCGGAATTGATTTAGGTTGGTTCTCATATCCGATTACGTTGTTGTGGATTGTAGGTATTTCAAATGCTCTAAATTTCATTGACGGGGTTGACGGACTTGCAGGTTCAGTTGTTACAGTTAATGCTATAACTTTGGCAATTCTTGCTATAACCCTAAGTCCTCCAAATCCGATAAGTGCATTGATTGGTTTTATTTTGGCAGGTTCTATGCTTGCATTTTTAACTTTTAATTTCAATCCTGCCAAAATATTTATGGGGGATAGCGGGGCATTATTTTCAGGATTTTTGCTTGCAACAATTTCAATAACAGGGGTTATGAAGGTTGCAACCCTTGCAATTTTGTTACCGTTTGTTGTTTTGGCGGTTCCGATTATTGATATTACATATTCAAGTATTAGAAGAATTTGTAAGGGGCAGTCACCGTTTGTGGCTGATGCTGAGCATATTCATCACAAATTATTACATGCCGGCTTTTCTCAAAAGAAAACTGTTGTAATTCTTACTTCTGTCGCTATTTTAGCAGGCGGATTGGCTTGTTTATTTGCAAGCCATAATGCTATTAAGTATGATTTCTTTCTTACTTTGGCCCTTGTTGGAGTAATGCTTTTGTTAAATTTGGTAAGGGTATTGACAAAAAAGTAAGTTTGGGTTATAATACCTTTTGAAAGTTAGGATATGATTACTCAGTTTTAGGAAGGTAATTTCTGCAGCCTGAATAAAATATTTAAGTGCATCTCCTTGTATATAGTAGTAGTGTTAAGCATTATAGCTTGACGTGAGTCAGGTGAGTACGGGTGCTAACAAGTAGAGGATTATATTTATGAGAACAGAAGCAGTACAAGGAAACAACCAAAGACATAGTGTATTCTTCCCGATGGCAAAAGGCGCAATAGTTGGTGCCGCAGCAGGATATGCTTTAAAGTATGCAACTCCGTTAACTAAAGAAGAAAAACTTACAGATGAATATATTAAATTCAGCAGTGATGTGAAATCGCAAAAAAGTCAATTTACCAAACATACCGAAAAAATGGTTGGCTTTTTGAAAGCGAAACTTGAAAAGAGTTTTGCGGAAAGTGAGTTTATAAGACTGTTTGAAGGTTTAAAACATGGTGATCAAGTTGACAAAAATGCAATCAGAACTGCTACTGCAGAAATTGAAAAATCACACCCGAAAGAATTGTTTGAATTTAAGAGATTATGTGCAAAAGCTGCCGGACATGCTCAAGTCGCAGCAGAACGTAATATGAAGGCATACAATTTGGTTACAAAAATGATAAGACCTACCGGATTTTTCTTAACTGCCGGTGCTATTGTAGGTGCTTTCTTTGCGGGTTTAGATGATATATTAAAAACTGAGATTAAAGATGTGTAATATAAAATTTATTAATTGAGTCTAATAAATTAAGACAGGATTCACACCCTGTCTTTTCTTTTTATAAATTAAATAATTTGCAGCGATTTTCAGCCATATTTTCTTGAATTTCCAGTTCGTATTGTTGAATTTTGTGGTTTAATTTCCTGTCAGTTTTAGGAAAAAGTTTAAATAATTGGCTTAAATCAAAAAAACAAATAGCAATTTCGGGCATACACGCATCTCCTTATATAAACTTCACGTTTATATAAAAACATTAGAAAATGTAAGATTTCACAAAACGAAAAATTTTTAATGTTTCTTAACAGAATTCTTATTTAATATTATTGTTATTATTCCAATAAATCCAATTATAAATAAAATAATTGATACGATTTGGGCAATCGGGAATGAGCCGATATTAAGGGCACTATCAACTCTAATTTGTTCAATAAAAAATCTAATTACTGCATAAATTGTAAAATATGAAAATAAAGTTATTCCTCTGTATTTCCTTCCAAATTTTTTATAAATATAGAGCAAAATAATGAAGGCAATAATATTTGCTATACTTTCGTATAAAAAAGTAGGGTGAAAAAGATTAAATTCAGTATAGTTTGCGATTCGATATTTTTCGGGGATAAATAATCCCCAATTTTGGTTTTCTGTGGGAATTCCATATGCTTCCGAATTGAAATAATTTCCCCATCTCCCGATTGCTTGTCCAAGAATTGTTGCACATGCTAACGAATCAGCAATTGATAGAATTGGGATTTTTGATTTTTTGGCTACAAAGATTATGCTTAAAATTCCGCCTATTACTGCTCCATGGATAGATAATCCGCCTTGTCTTATATCAAGAATTTCTATTGGGTGGGTTATGTAGTAATGAGGATTGAGTGCACAAAAATATAATCTCGCTCCGATTATTCCCGCAAAAATCAACCAAGGTGCATATTCTATTATAATATCTTTTCTTATATCAGTATTGATTTTATTGAATAAATGATTCGCACAAATCATTGCAACAAAAATTCCAAAAGCCATGATTATTCCATACCAATAAATCGGCAATCCGAATAAATGAAAAGCAACAGGCTCTATACTTGGAATTATAAACATTATTCCTCTATTTTGTCATTTCTGCCGGATATTTTTTCTATTTGAGCTTCAACATCGGCTTTATCTTTTGCATTTGGATTTAATTCCAAATATTTTTGATAATTTTCAATTGCAGAATTGTAAAGTTCTTCAATGAGATGATTTTCTTTATCAGATAATTTTAATTTTTCATCAAAATTTATATCTTCCGGTTTTGGCGAATATAAAGAGTCATCTTCATTCATTCGGACTCTGCCTTGTTCCATATCAACGGCTAAATTGTTTTCTGCAGTTGCTAGCGAATAATATGAATCTGCGTTATTCGGTTTCATTTCAATAACTTTTTTATATTCTTCAACTGCATTTATATAATCTTCTGCCTGAGTATAGACTATCGCAAGATTATAATGAGTTTCAAAAACAGACGGATCTAAGTCTATACTTGATTTCAAACGTTCTATTGCTTGAGTGTAATCTCTCTTATCAGCGTAAGCCTTTGCTTTATTGTTTAAATCTTGTACTGCTAAATTATTTATACAAGCGGTTGAAAATACAGCAACAACCAGAATGCTTACAAGTGAAATAACTTTCTTCATTTATATCCCTCTTTACAATGTTAAGATGATGTTAAACTAATTATAAAATATAAATAAAAATATGGCAAATAAAATTAATTTAAGTTACAATAGGGGAGTAAAAAGGAGAATTTATATGTCAGAGGATAAAGTAGTCAGTTTAGGTGCAAAGAAAAAAGCAATTGCTGATGAAAAACAACAAGAGGAAAATTCCTCAAATATTCAAGAACCTGTATATTGCAGTTTTTGCGGCAGACCAAATACTCAGGTAATAAAAATGGTAAAGGGTCCGGGGGTTAATATTTGCTCAGAATGTGCGATGATAGCCGTTCAATATTTGATTTTACAAGATAGAATGCCGAGTGCTGAAGCTCAGCATATTTTAGATGCTTTCTGGGGAAAGGCAAGATAATATAAATGGCAGATACTCAATTTAGACAACTGAATCCTTTTGAATTAAAATCTGCAGTTACTAATTTGTTAAATAAAATAAATTCAGTAGAAGATTTGCAGGGGTGTTTGGCTGATTTTGATTTGCTTGATGCGCAAGATGATAAAAAAATAATTTCAAAAATTTTGTTTAAAGAGCTTGTAAATTCTTCTGCTGACAAAATACCTGTTATATGCTTTATGTTAGAGCATTTTTTGCCTAAAGAAGAACTTATAAATAAACTTTGGGAAACTTTAAAAAATCAAAATCTTCAAACCGAGGTAAAAATAACTGTTTTAAATCTTTTGCGTGATTTAGATTCAGATTGGTCATATGAAAGTTGTGAGGAGTATCTTGATGATGCGGAAAGTTTGCTTGACGAAAATACAAAACATCTTTTAAATACCGCAGTTATAAATCCTGAAGTTCAGATTGATTTTATGGATTTTATGGCATCATTGAGAGTTCAGGATAAGATTACTCTATTAAATTCTTTTGGGGAAGATTTTTCATCTGATGCTTTAGCAAACATTTTAATTCCCGTTTTTGTATCGGAACCGGATAGTCCGCAAGGTCGTGAAGCTCTCAGACTTTTGGGTGATACCAAATCTCAGCTTGCCTTGCATGCATTAGAGGAAATGAAACCTCTTGCCACGGGAGAATTACTTTCTTTAATTAAAAAAAGTCTTTCTACCATAAAAATTTCAGGTATGAGAGAAGATAATACAAAAGCTTTTTATAAAGAAGTTTTATCAAACAGTAAACCTCATAAATTTTATATTACATACCCTGATGGCCGAGGGGATCAAGCATTAATTTTTACAAGAATTACTGATAATAAAAAAATAAGATTTGTTTCTGTTGTTATAAATGTTGAATCTGGAATTAGAGATTGTTTTGGTTTTTTTGAAATCTCAGAGTTTGAATGCAGTAAAATTCTTGAACGTTTCCTACGTGATGAAAAAACCGTTGATATTGATCCCGAATCTTTTAAAACCATTCTTTATAATGCAGAAGTACAAACGATTAAAGCAAATCAAAATAAGTGGAAGCTTCCTTATGAATATGTCTGCTGGAAAAATTTGCTTATTGATGTAGATTTTGATGCCCAATCTGTAGAAGAAATTATAAATGAACAGGTTATTCCTTCAAATGTTGACGATTCGGTTTTTGAAAAATTAGCACAAATGAAGGTTTCTGCTCATTGGTTTATGGATTGTCAATACAGCAGTGAATTTGAAGAAGTTTTGGCGAAGTTGAAATCTTCCAATAATTTAGATGAACTCGTAGAAAATAATTTGAATAAAGTATTTGATGAAAAAGAGCAAGCCGAGTGGATAAAAAAAATATATGTTTCATCATATATCAAATACGTAATTGGAAAAGAAGATGAAGCCGGTTTGATCTTGGGGATAACTAAAGATGAAAAAGTCTTGAAAAACTTCTTTGCAGAAATTTTGAAACGGAGTATTTATGAATATTTGATGCTTATAAAATACAATACGAGCGTTGATAATCATAACTTGACTCATGATGAAATAAACGATAAAATCAACTATATTGAAAGCAGGTGGGTGCATAATGTATAAGGTTATGGCACTTGATATAGGAACAAAGCGTATTGGTATTGCGCTAAGTGATTACTTGCTAATGCTTGCAAACGGTCATTCTTATATTGCCAGAAACCCTGAGAAAAATGCACTTGATGCCATCAATAAGATTGCTAAAGAAAACAATGTCAAAAAAATTGTTGTAGGAATTCCATATAATATGGACGGAACAAAAGGTTTTCAGGCAGAAAATTGCGAAGAATTTGCTTCAAAAATTAAAGGTTATGAGATAATCTATGAAGATGAAAGGTTAACCTCTGATGCGGCAGAAGAAAATCTTCGTAATAAAAAAATAGATTTTAGAAAAGATAAAGGTTTGGTAGATGTGGAAAGTGCTTGTATAATACTTGAACAGTACCTTTCACGAACAAGATAAGGAGACATAATTATGGCAGTAAATGAAGATAGTATTATAGAAATTACAGATGATGACGGTTCTGTAATCAGATGTGAATTGTTTGATATCATTGAATTTGAAGGTAAAAATTATGCATTGCTTGCAGAAGTTGATAGTACTGAAGAAGGCGAAGAACCTGAAATTGTATTGATGAGATTTACTGAAGAAGGTGAAGAAGAAGTATATTTTGAAACTATTGATGATGATGAAGAATTTGAAAGAGTCCAAGCATATATTGAATCTTTGCCGGTAGCTGAAGAAGACGAGGAAGACGAGGAATAAAAATTTGTTTGAAAAATTTACTGAAAAGGCAGTTAATGTAATTGTAGAAGCTCAAAATATCGCAATTTATGATCATTCGGACAAAGTTTTAGCCGAACATTTGTTGTTGGCTTTAGTTAAAGAGACTAAGGGATTTTGCGCTAAAATTTTCAAAAATTATAATATTACTTATGAAAGATTAGCACAGGAAATTTATTTTAGTCTGAATATAAGTGACTCTGATATGACTTCTTCAGTGCCGTTCGGTGAAGATTTCAAACGTATTTTATCCAAAACATTGACTTTAATTGAGCAATCAGGAAATCCGACAGTTCACTATGAACATCTTGTTTTGGCTGCTATTACCGATAAACAATCAAAACTTCCTCAATATTTAGAAAATTTAGGTTTTGATATTGAAAAATCTAAGCCACTAATTGAAAAATTAGTTCAGCGTAAGGTTAAAAAGGATTTTCACCCTGAATTGGACGAAAATAAGGAACCTGAAATTAATTTAACTCAAGAAACAGATTCCCTTTTTGATAATGAAAAATCCTCAAAAGTTTTTGAAAGAGCAGTGTCTAAATTATCAACATCTAATTACGAAATTTTGGGAACTGAACAAATAATATCTTCAATTTTGGAAGATAAAGAATCTGATTTAGCTAAAATTTTAGCAGATTTTGGTATAACTAATGAAATTTTTGAAGAAAAGTTATCTCATGTGAATTCTCGTAAAGCAGAATATGAGGGACGGCAAATTGTCTTTACTCCGAATGCTTTTATTGCTATGAGTTTAGCTTTGCAAACCGCTAAAGAATTAGGTTCATCAGAGGTTTTGCCTGAACATATGATTTTAGGCTTGTTAAAGACTAAAAAGGGTGTGGCTTATAATATTTTCAAAGAACTGAATATTAATGATGATGACTTGGCTCATGGCATTATAAAACCTATTGAAAAGCAAATGCCGGAAACACTTACGATTTTGCGTTTGGCAAAACAGGAAGCAAGGCGTATGGGACGTGGTGTTGTCGGAACTGAAATGTTTTTACTCGGAATTATCGGAGAAGCTACAGGAATTGGTGCTATTGTCCTAAATGAATTAGAAATAAATATTAAAGATGCCCGAATAATTGTTGAAAGAATTATCGGTCCAAGTAATGAATATTTTGATAACGAAGTAGTATTTACAAAGCGTGCAAAACGAGTTTTAGAAACTGCTTGGGAGCATGCAAAAAAATCCAGCAAAACTAAAATTGAGTCTTCCGATCTTTTATGGGCAATAACAACTGAGCCGACTTCTCTTGCAATGCAGGCTTTAGAGCAATTGGGTACTGATGTTGTTGAAATTCGTGAAGGTATTAAAAAACATTTAAAATAGTGATTAAATTAAAAAATACAATCAAATCTTTTCTAAAAAAATATAGTATTGATAATCCAAATTTGACATATTTGGTTGGGTTTTCCGGCGGATATGATTCAATGTGTTTGTTAGATATTTTAAGAAAAACAGCCCCAAAAAATAAAATTGTCGCTTTGCATTTAAATCATAAATGGCGCGGAAAAGAAAGTGATAATGAAGCTATAAATTGTGAAAATTTCTGCAAATCTTTGGGTATAGAATTTTACAAAGAAAATTTGTCTTTTGATGTCCCTCACAATGAAACTGCTGCTCGTAATGCAAGATATGAATTTTTTGAAAAGTGCAGTAAAAAGTTTGATTCAAAAATTGTTTTTACTGCTCACAATGCAAATGATAATGCTGAAACTTTAATTTATCGTATAGCTAAAGGTACGGGTATTTCAGGATTACAGGGAATTAGTGAAAAAAGAGATATCTTTTACAGACCTCTATTGGCGATTTCAAGAACAGAAATTGAGGAGTATTGCAGAAAAAACAAACTAAACCCTAATTTTGACAGTTCAAATTCTGATACTAAGTATAAAAGAAATTTAATCAGAGCAAAAGTAATGCCTTTATTAAATGAAGTTAGTTGTAATTCTCTTGAGGCTATAAATTCTCTTAGTGAGATTGCAAAAGAGGATAATGAGATTGTTGAAGAATATATTTCAATGCTTTGTGATAAAATTTCCGAAAATGATGGCTTTTTGACAAAGAAATTTTTAAACTTGTCAAATGCGGTTCAAAATAGAATTATTTATAATCTGTTTATAAAATACGATTTGGATTATGACAGAAAGAAAATTTCATATATATTGGATTTTATAAAAGAGAATTCAAATTCAAAATCCGGAAAAACTTGTTCTTTGACAGATAATTTGTGGATTTTTGCCAGTGAAAAAATTATAAAAGTTATTACAGATGAAAAGATAGAGCTTCCATATTTTCATATATTAAAAGAAGGTAAATATGAAAGTAAGGGTTATATTTTTGAAGTTGAAAAATTTAGCAAGGAAGTCAAAAAATTTCCAAAAGAAAATGAAAATATTGCGTATGTTGATTTACGAAGTTTTGAGATGAATTTTGAAGTTCGTACAAGACAAAACGGTGATGTGATTCAACCATACGGTATGAATGGTTCTCAAAAATTAAAAAAATACCTTAATTCCAAAAAAATTCCAAATCACGAAAAAGATAAATTGTTATTTTTGACTTATGAAAATGAAATTTTGTGGGCAATAAATTTAGGTATTAGTGATAAAATAAAAGTAGTTAAAAATCCTACGCACCGTTTAAAATTTTTAAAGAAAGGCTAATGATGGAGATAAAAATTGAAGATTTAAAGGTCCTTTTTAGTGAAGAACAGATAAAAGCAAAAATAAAAGAACTTGCAAAAGAAATGAATGATTTCTATAAAGGTGAAGAAGTTATTGCAATATGTGTTTTAAAAGGTTCTGTACTATTTATGTCTGATTTAACAAGAGAGCTTAATATGCCGTTAAAGATGGAATTTATAAGGCTTTCCAGTTATGGTTCATCAATGACAACTTCGGGTAAAGTTAATGCTGTTGATATAAAATTGCCTGATTTAAACGGTAAAAATGTTTTAATTGTTGAAGATATTGTAGATACAGGTTTAACTGCAAAATTTCTGATAGATTTTATACATATGAATTTTCAGGTAAAAACTTTTAAATTTTGTTCTCTTTTGGACAAAAAAATTACCAGAAAAACAGATGTAGAACCTGATTATTATTGTTTTGATGTTGATGACAAGTTTGTTGTGGGTTATGGATTAGATTACGACGGATATTTCAGAAATCTGAAATATATAGGGTATAAGGAGTGAATTGTTAACACTCCCTCGCCCCTTGTGGGAGAAGGTGCCTGTAAGGCGGGGGAGGGGGCAAGACCCGCGGACTCGTCATTGCGAGGGAGGAACGACCGAAGCAATCCAGTCTGCTTCGTCATTGCGAGCGAAGCGAAGAATCTCAATATTGTTCAAAGACTGTTAAGACCGCTAAGACCGTTAAGTCCAATACGGTGCTGAAGCACAGATTAA
>JAFUEV010000057.1 GCA_017470245.1 bacterium
AACTCAGCAATGCCAGAGTTGAGTCTATAAATAATAAGATCAAGCTGTTTATCAGGAAAGCCTACGGCTTTAAAAATATTCAGAACCTGTTGGACATGATCTTACTAGGATGTTCTAATATTTTAATACCACTTCCTAATCGAGGTGGATTAGGACTCAAAGTAGCTTAAATACAGGCTTTTATCGTGCACTACTTTGAGATTTTATCCACAGATGTGCACGAAGAGCCCCAAAAATGTAGTTACACAAAAAATAGTTATATAGATCATCAGAATATCCTTATTTAGGTTTTGAATACTTTTTAAATAATTCGAAAATTTTCTGCATATTGTCATATCCCAAATAAGATAATATGAGAGCTAGTCTAACTTTTGTTCTGCATTTAAGATTGAACAGAACTTTTTTTCTATCAATGTTTATTCTGTTTATGATCTGAAGTCTATCACTAATAAATTCTCCGACGGGTATCATTAAAAGTAACACCAATTCAATATTTATTATCCTCGAAGTAACCGAATCAACATCAGAAAAATCAACCATTTTTTTTAAATCATCTAGTCCACATAACGTCATAATCTTTTTATGAATATACCTACCTTTCATAAGCCCATCAGAATCAGTATAATATCCGTATAAAGGTTGTTCTGAGATAATAATCTTCTTTGATTTTTTAAAACAAAAATAATTAAAGACAAAATCCTCACCAATAGACATTCTATAATCAAACTTTACGCCTTCAACAATATCCCTTTTATATAGTTTTCCCCATACCGATGTAAATTCATTGCCTTTAAAGTATTGATTCATATAGCACAAATCATCAATCGCAGTTTTTGTATTTAATTCAACTATTCCTTTTTTACCAAGAGAAAAACAAGTTGGAAGATTTTGGGTTAAATATGAACAACAGCAGATAGTTATATCAGATTTTAGGGAAACCGATAGACCGACTAAAGTTTTTAAAAAATTTTCATGTATAACGTCATCGCCATCAATAAAACAAACATAATCTTTATTACAGTGTTTAAGACCGAAATTTCTGGCCGAAGACACTCCACCATTGCTTTTATGAATAATCTTAACTTTTTTACAAGAATAACTATCGTAAAATTTACAAAAAACATCAGAAGATCCGTCATCAACAACAATCAGCTCCCAATTTTGAAAACTTTGCTTAAAAATGCTTAGCATTGTGCGTTTAAAAATTTTTTCAGAAATGTTATATACAGGAAGTATGATAGAAACACCAACATTAAACATAATTTAGTCTCTCATCGATTATTTTTTATAATGTTCTAAATACCATCCAGCCAAAAATTTAGAACTGCTGTTTACATCATATTTATTGGCTCTATCATCAAGAGTTACAACCAATTTAGATATGTTAATTATTTCTTCAACCCAAACATCATCACAATCTGATAGCAATATTTGTTTTACTCCATTGCTTATAATTGCTTCATTAGGAATAAACTCAGACACAGCAACAGGCACACCTGCTGCTTGACTTTCAATAGTCACTAATGACAAGCCTTCAAATAAGGAAGGTAAAACTACAACATTTGCAATAGAATAATAAATAAACGGATTTGTAACCTGTCCTACGCAAATAACATTGTTATTCAATTTAAGTTTATTTATCTGATCAAGAATATCTTTATGTAGTTCTCCATCACCAACTAAAAAGAGAATAGCTTGAGGAATCTTTTTAACAAGTTTACTAAATATTTCTATCAATCTTTTATGATTTTTTGCAAAAGTAAAGCGACCAACATGGCAGACTACGAATTTATCTCCAAGATCATATTTTTCAATTAATTCACATCTACGTTTTTGATCGTATCTAAATTTAGAAAAATCTATAGAATTTTTTAAAACGCAAACATTACCACTATCAAACTCACTATTACCAAATAACCACCGTCCTGACTTTTCAGAACAAGCAAAATAATGAGTAGGAAAAATTTTTGCAAAGAATTTTAGAAAATATTTTAATAAATTTCTTATTAACTCATTTCCTCCTGGGACACTGTGATTATGAGCAATTCTAATTGGAATATTTTGATACCATGCGACAAATAATGGAAAAACGCTTAACGTATTTATATGAGAATGAACAATTTTATACTTATTTTTTTTGAAATAATAAGACAAAGACTTTAAGTAAATAAAAATATTTTGATATGGAGGAATTTTATAAAATCTAGCTCCCATTTCAATTAAATCTTTAGGAGGCTCAACAGTTGAATCTGAATCGTAAAAAAAATCAAACTGAATTTTTCTTTTATCAATCGCACGGTAGTAATTAAAAACAACCATCTCAACACCACCAGCCCATAATTTTCCCATTATATGTGCAACTCTAATTGGCATATTCATATAAAAACTTCCCAAAATCTTTCAATCAAAGAACAAACAAAGTGTACTTACATAATTCAATTACGAACGCAAAAGTAAAATTTAAATATACAATGCAATAACAATGTAAGGTAGGTTATACACTTTAAATGTATAAAAAAACAATCTTTAAAATTTTATTACTCAACCGTAACAGATTTAGCAAGATTTCTTGGCTGGTCAACATCAGTACCGTTGATTACCGCACAGTGGTAGGCAAGTAACTGAAGCGGAATGGTAAATAAGATTGGCTGCAGCATCTCTGAACATTCTGGCAGTGAGATTACCTTGCACTGTTTATCCTCACGGATTTCCAGCCTGCCTGATGCAAAGATGTACAGTAATGCTCCGCGGGCACGTACCTCTTCAACATTGGAGACAAGCTTGTCCATAAGGTTGTTATCAGGTGCTACCACAACTACCGGCATCTTCTTGTCGATAAGAGCGATAGGACCGTGCTTTAACTCACCTGCAGCATAGCCTTCAGCGTGGATATAGGAAATCTCTTTGAGTTTTAAGGCTCCTTCA
>JAFUEV010000058.1 GCA_017470245.1 bacterium
AATTTTGAAAAATAATATTAAATTTTTCATCCGTTAAAATAATTTCATCTTTAGAATATTTAGAAATTTGCACAAATATATTTCGTAAAATATTCTCGTCTGAGTTATCTAATTTAAATTTCATATTTAAACCTCAAATTTAAATTACAATTTTAATTTAAATAAGAGTAATGAAAAAAATATCATCCGACAGGATAAAACTATTTACCGATACAGAAATTATCAAAAATATTATTCAAAATATCATCAGTAATAACTTCACCTGAAACTTCCGAAATAAACATAACTGCAGATTTTATATCGATTGAAATCAAATCCTGAATTTCTTTATTTTGTGTCGCAATTAATGCATTAATAAGTGAATTTTTTGTATTTTCAAGTGCTTTTTGTTGACGCTGATTAGTAATAAATTCTATTTCCGTAAGGTTTTGATTTATAACGGCTTTTTTTATTTTATCTTTTAAAATATTAAGATTTTCACCTGTTTTCAATGAAACACAAACTGCCGTATCATCTTTTTTGTCAGTCAAATCACTTTTTGTTGCTACTTTTATTACTTTCTTATCTTTAATAGAATTATAAATTTCTTCATCATCATTGGTATAACCATCATTTAAATCATATAAAAACAGTACCAAATCGGCTTCTTGAACATATTTTTTTGAATAATCAATACCAATAGCTTCAACTTTATTTATATCTTCATCATCTCTAATACCAGCTGTATCGATTATTGTTGCAGCAATTCCGTCAATATCAAGTGTTTCCTGAATAACATCACGTGTTGTTCCTGCAATATCAGTAACAATTGCTCTTTCTAAATTTAATAAAGAATTAAATAAAGATGATTTACCTACATTAGGTCTGCCTGCAAGTACAATTTTTATACCTTGCCTGAATATGTTAGAACTTTTTGAAAAACTTAAAATATAATTAATTTTTTCTATTAATTTTTCAAGATTTTGTTCAATATATGAGTATTCGGGTTCTTTAACATCTTCGGGAAAATCTATGGCAGCTATTATTTTAGATAATAAATCAACTGTTTCTTGTCTTATTTTTCCGACTTCAAGCGATAATTTGCCAAATAAATTTTTAGCCCCCGCAACAGCAAACTTTTCACTGTGGGCATGGATTAAATCAAGTACTGCTTCCGCTTGAGATAAATCCATTTTATGATTTAAAAATGCACGTTTTGTATATTCGCCTTTCTCAGCATATCTGGCGCCATTTTGTATAGTTAATTCAAGTATTTTATTTGTTATATGAATACCGCCATGACATTGAATTTCTATAATGTCTTCACCCGTGTAACTATTTGGAGCTCTAAAGGGAAGAACAATAACTTCATCTATTTTTTCATTGTTTTCAATTATCCATCCGTGATAGATTTTTCTATCTTTAAGATTTTTAGAGGTAAAAATTTTATCTATAATATTAAAAGCATCTCCTCCTGATATTCTGACAATACTAACCCCGCCATTACCTATTGGTGTTGTTATTGCTGTTATTGTATCAGTCATAGGATTAATCATTTTCATCTCCAAATTATAATTTATTATATGATAAAAATAGTTAACATATAGTTTATTCTTTACTTATGTAGTAGAATTAAAAAAAAGTTAAGAGGTAGATATGAATTCAGAATGTATCTTTTGTAAAATAGCAAATAAGGAAATTCCTTCAAATTTAATTTATGAAGACGAAAATGTAGTTGCGTTTAATGATTTAAACCCTCAAGCGCCTGTTCATTTTCTGGTAATACCAAAAAAACATTATGCATCTTTAAATGAAATAGATTCAAAAGAAGCGTTTGGAAATATTTTTTCAGCTATACCCAAAATAACAGCTAAATTAGGTATAAAAGAATACAGAACAGTAGTAAATACAGGTGCAAGCGCAGGACAAACAGTATTTCACATACATGTACACGTTATGTCCGGCAGAGATTTCGGATGGCCGGCAGGTTAAGTTATGTATAACAGATGGTATGATAAATATCCCGATTTAAAGCAGCTGCTTACATTACTTGAAGCAGTTGATGAAAACTATACGGATATAATAGCACAAGACTTTATTCAAATAATTGTCGAAAAATATAAAGATAAATTTGATGAAGTTATTAAAAAGTTATCAGAAAATCCTCCACCACAATATAACAGATGGTATGACCAAAATTATGATTTGCATACCTGCATTGAATTTATTAAATCGCTGGACGATACGGAAAAATCCGAATTAATCCAAACCTTAATTATGTCTTTATACAGTTATATAACGAATGTAGATGATGAATAAAAAAAATATATTAATAACAGGCTCCTCTCAAGGAATAGGATTAGAAATTGCAAAACATTTTGCAAATAACCATAATGTCTATATTACCGGCAGATATGAAGAAAAACTAAAAAATCTTTGTGAAAAATATTTTTTTAAAGGCTATAAAGCTATTGATTTAACAAAAGATAATGCGCCAAAAATGCTATTTGATAACTTAAACATTGATGTAGACATTTTAATCAATAATGCAGGAGTTTATTTTTATTCTCCTATAAGAGAAATGAATAAAGAAGATATAATAAACTCAATAAGATTAAATTCATTAGCTCCTTATGAACTTATAAAATACTATATTCCTTATATGAAACAACAGAAATGGGGAAGAATTATAAATATCGGTTCAATTTCAGGAGTAATGGGAGAAGCAAACGCATCTATTTATTCAATGACAAAAGCATCTTTAGTCGGATTAACTAAATCATTGGCACTTGAAGTTGCACAGGATAATATTACGGTAAATATAATAAACCCCGGGTGGGTTGATACGGAATTAATCAATAACGAAAGCCTTGAACAGGATTTTACTAAGGATGAAATAATAGAAACCATTCCGCAAAGAAGGTTTGTAACACCATCAGAAATAGCAAGTACTTGTGAATTTTTAATTTCTGATAATGCAAAAACAATTACAGGTCAATCAATCAATATTTGTGCAGGACTATCATTAGGATATTAATAAAAAAGACTCCGAAAATTCGGAGTCTTTTTAAATTCATAACAATTTTAAACAGCTTGTTTTGTCATATTTAAACATTTAACAACAGTATCAACAACTTGTTGTTGTTCTTCTTCCGTAATTTCAGGGAACATTGGAAGTGACATTACAAGTTTTGTATCCTTTTCTGTTAAAGGCAAATCACCTTCTTTGTATCCTAATTCTTTATGTAATTTTTGTAAATGTAAAGGTACAGGATAGTATATCATTGCACCAATACCGTTTTCTTGAAGAAGTTTATGTACTTCATCACGGTTTTCAATTCTGATAGTATATTGGTGATATACACAATAAGAATTATCAACTTCTTTCGGAGTCAATATTTCAGGATATTTAGCAAACATTTTATTATATCTGTATGCATTTTCACGTCTTGCTTTATTCCAATCATTTATATAATGCATTTTTACTCTTAATATAGCAGCTTGGATTTCATCTAGTCTTGAGTTTACACCTAATTCATCATGGTAATATCTTATAGCACCACCATGATTTCTTAGTGCTAAAATTCGGTTATAAAGTTTTTCATCATTGCAGGAAATCATACCGCCATCACCCATACCGCCTAAGTTTTTTGTAGGATAGAAGCTAAAGCATCCGAAATCACCGAATGAACCAACTTTTTGACCTTTATATTCAGCTCCGATTGCTTGGCAACAATCTTCAACAACTCTTAAATTATGACGTTTTGCTATATCCATAATCTTATCCATTTCGGCAGGTTGTCCATATAAATGAACAGGAATAATAGCTTTTGTTTTTGGAGTAATTGCTGCTTCAATTTTATCTGCATCTATATTGAATGTATCAGGATTAATATCAACAAAAACAGGTGTTGCACCAGCCAAACCGATTGCACTTGCTGTAGCAACAAAAGTAAATGCCGTTGTTATAACTTCATCACCTCTGCCAATATCTAATGCTCTTAATGCAAGATGTAATGCATCAGTACCTGAATTTAATCCTACAGAAAATTTTGTTCCAACAAAATCTGCAAACTCAGTTTGAAATGCTTTATTGTGTTTTCCCAAAATATATGAACCGGAAGCTAAAACTTCAAGAACTTCTTTTTCAATTTCTTTGCCTATTTTTGCATATTGTCTTTTTGAATCCAGAATAGGTATCATATTTATCTCCTTTATTAACTATCCTATAACTATTAGTTTAGCACATGTATTTAGTGCCTTTATATATTCTTTATAATTTTTTGTTATTCTTTAATTCCGCCATTCAAAATATCATTTATAAAATACTTTCTTCCAAGTAAAAATACAACAATAACAGGAATGGAACAAATTACAGAATATGCGGTTAATGCCCCCCAATCAGTTATTTCTCTAAAACTGCCTTTAAAATTTGCCAAACCAAGAGGCAATGTACGCATTGCATCAGAATTTGTAATAATTAACGGCCACATAAAACTGTTCCAAGTAGTTATAAACGTAAAGATTGCAAGTGTTGCAAGTGCAGGAGCCGCCATAGGTAATGCTATTTTATAAAATGCTTCAAAAGTATTACAACCATCAATTTTGGCAGAAGATTCCATGTCTTTTGGCATGGATTTAAACCATTGCCTCATCATAAACACCCCAAAACCGCCAAATAATCCTGGAACAATTAATGCCCAATAAGTATCTATCCAACAGAATTGCTTCATTAGAAAAAACAATGGAATTATATTTACTTGCGGAGGTATCATCATAGAAACTATTATTAAAAAAAATAATATTTCTTTATATTTAAACTCAAATCTTGCAAAAGCATAACCAGCCATGGCAGATATTATTACCTGACCAATTGTCGTTGCAATTGCAACGAACATACTATTGAAAAAATATCTAAAAATATCTGCATTATTAATTACATATTTATAGTTATCAGATGAAAAGGGTGACGGAATAAAACTTGTTGTTCCGGCAAAAATTTGAGTATCTGTCATAAAAGACAGCATAAACATATAAATAAACGGCAACAACATCGATATAGCACCGATAATTAATATAAAATATCCGCAAATTTTTAAAAGTTTATTCATAAACTTAAACGTGCTCAGACTTTTTATCAGCTTTTATAATATGAATATTTCTTGTTTCTGACAACATTTGCCTTGCTGCAGCCAATTTTTCTTTGTTTTCTTTACTTATACTTCCTGATGAAATCAGTCTGTCTACAAAATTATTATTGAGTTTAACTGCTTTATGTAATGCGCCTATTTCTTCCAAAACATCTTTAATTTCAACAAAATCATAAGCATAAGATTGTTTAGATTGATATACAAGAGTTTCACCGTTTGGTGAATGAATACTTTCACCGCCTTTTTCAAAATACAATCTGAAAATTGATTTTAAATCCTGCATTTCTGATTGCATTATTTGAACTGCCTGTTGTATTCTTATGTATCTTTCAAATAAATAGTCTATATTATCTAACTGTTGAATTTGCCATGCATATTTCTTTTCATATAGTTTTTTTAGTTCCGGATAAGCCATTGCAAGCCCTTCTGTATCCGCCATAGCTCTATGTCTGGTAGAAAATTCAACATTAAATTTATTCATTAAACTTTCAAGTCCGCAAGATTCCAAATCCGGATAAACTTCTTTAAACATCATTTGAGAATCTATTCTGGGATTTGAAATTGGATTTCCTGTTGTACGAATGCTTGCTTCATTAATAAATGAATAGTCAAAAATTGCATTATGTGCAACAATCGGGTAATCACCGATAAAATCCAAAATTAAAGGCATAACTTCAGCTTCTGTCGGTGCATCTTTGACATCATCTTCCGTAATTCCGTGAACAGCAATACTGGATTTTCTGATATGTTGTTGCGGATTAATAAGTGTTTCAAATCTATCTTTCATTTTACCGTTTTCTAAACGAATAGCAGCAAACTCTATCATTCTTTCTTTTGTATAATCCAAACCGGTAGTTTCAACATCTAAAACAATTTCAATACACTTTTTTCTCGGCACAACAATATATCTCCCTCTTATAAATGATAATAACATAAAGTATGTATCAGGGCAAAAATTATCATAAATAGCGGTCTTTTTAATAAACTTACAATTAAGTATTTCAAGAAAAAAGTTTTATATATGACTTTACATGTACAATTACCGGCAAATATTAAGATTTTATAAAATATATATTTACAATGGTAACTTTTATTTTTTAGACAATTTATAAGAGCATTAATTATAACAGAAAGGAAAAACAATGAATGTATCATTTGGAATGACACCAAATCCATATTACCATACAGACGTACTTGCAGGAAAGAAAGAACCGCAATATGTAGATGCTCAATCAGTAACTAAAGTTCTTGATGATTTAAAAATTAATATAAATCAAGAAATAAATAATGCAAAAGAAGATATTGCAAAAAGAGCATCTTATAATAGCCTCAATAAACTTCCTGATGGCTTATTAAAATCCCTTATGAGTCTTGCTGAACGACCAATACCTACTGAAAAATTAGAACCTACACCTACTCCAACAGTCGAACCTGAGCCGACTCCAACAGCCGAACCTATAGAGAACATCTTTTAATAACATCCATTAACAGATATATAAAGCAATAATTACTGACTTAAAAACAAATTGAATTAAATTAATTAAACTCAAAAAAGAATATAGGAAAAAGAACTCATCCTATATTCTTTTTGACAATTATATATATGTTTCCACCAAATTTCATTGCTATCCCGTAATAAAATAAAAATATGCAATATATGTATTACTTCGTTACTTTGTTTATAATAACGAAATATTGTGTTGATTTATCGGATTATTAGTAAAAAATTATTTATAAATACCATTTTTTTATAAAAAATTATTAATTTTAATATTATTCTGTTAAGTAGTAGCAAAAATAATATATCGGTAGTAAGATAGTTTAAGATATACATAATGGATTTGTTCACATGGGAAGAATAGTATTAAACAGAGACAAATGTAAAGCATGTTATCTATGTATAGATGCTTGTCCTAATAAGGTTTTGGAAGAAGATACTCAAGTAAATGCATTAGGTTATTATCCCATAAAGGTTAATACCGATAAACAATGCGTAGGTTGTGCAATGTGTGCAAGAGTTTGTCCTGACATAGCAATTGAAAAGGTGTACAGATGAAAAAAGAAAAAGAACTGTTAAAAGGAAATTATGCAATTGCACAGGCTGCAATTGAGGCAGGTTGCCAAAGTTATTTCGGATATCCTATCACACCTCAAAGTGAAATAGGCGAATATTTAAGTACCAAAATGCCGGAACTTGGCAGGGCTTTTGTTCCTGCAGAAAGTGAAGTTGCAGCTATTAATATGGTACTTGGTGCAGGTTCAACAGGTGTAAAAGCAATGACTTCATCTTCATCTTGCGCCGTTGCTTTAATGCAGGAAGGTATTTCTTATATTGCAGGAGACGAAATTCCTTGCGTATTAGTAAGTGTTATGAGAGGCGGTCCCGGTTTAGGTTATATTTATCCGTCACAAGGTGATTATTTCCAAGCTACAAAAGGCGGAGGTAACGGGGATTATAAACTTGTAACTTATGCTCCTTCAAGCGTTCAGGAATGTATTGACCTTACTTATAAATGTTTTTATGTATCTCAAAAATACAGAACTCCGGTATGTTTATTAGCAGACGGTCAATTGGGACAAATGATGGAACCTGCAATTGTCGGTGAATATCCATATCCTGAAATTGACCAATCTTCCTGGGCTTTAGACGGTGCAAAAGATAGAGAACCAAGATTTATCGCTTCAATTGAACGTGAACAGGAATCTTTGCAAAAAAGAGTTGAAAAGATTTTTAAAAAATATAATACAATCCTCGAAAACGAAAATATATTTGAAAAATATGAAACAGAGGGTGCAAAACTTGTTATTACCGCATTCGGAAGTATTGCAAGAATAGCAAAAGCTGCAGTAAAAATGGCAAGAAAAAACGGAATGAAAGTTGGTTTATTTAGACCTATACTTGTTAATCCGTTCCCCGAAAAAATTGTTTCCGAAATCGCAGAAAAGGTTGATTGTATTCTTGATATAGAACTTAATTGCGGTCAAATGCTTCAGGATATAAAAGCAAGCCTTGCCGGTGTTGTTAGTATTCCCGTTAAATTTTACGGCAGACCTGCAGGCATGATGATGACAGTTGAAGAAATTTATAAACAAATAGAAAACGTATACAAAGAAATAGTAGAGAAGAAATATGGAACAGCTTGTATATAAAAAACCGGATTCAATAAAAGATGACTTTAAAATAAGCTTCTGTCCGGGATGCGACCACGGTGTTGCGGTAAAAGTAGTAGCAGAAGTATTGGACGAACTTGGTGTAAGAGAAAAAACCATTGGAGTTGCATCTGTAGGTTGCAGCATTTTCTCTTATGATTTCTTTAATATTGATATTGTAGAAGCTGCACACGGTCGTTCACTTGCAGTTGCAACTGGTGTTAAACGTTCAAAACCTGACAAAGTAGTATTTACTTATCAAGGTGACGGAGATTTGGCATCAATCGGATTGGCAGAAACAATCCACGCTATGACAAGAGGCGAAAAAGTTACCGCAATATGTATAAATAATACAACATACGGCATGACAGGCGGTCAAGCAGGTCCTACAACGTTGTTAGGACAAGTAACAACAACTACTACAAGCGGAAGAAAAGTAGAAATTTCAGGATATCCTTTGAAAATATCCGAAATTTTAAAAGAAGTAGACGGTACGGCTTATGTTGCAAGAGTAACTCTTGATAGTCCTCAAGCAATCATGAACGCAAAAAAATGTATTAAAAAGGCATTTGAAGCGCAAATAAAAGGACTCGGTTCAGGCTTTGTTGAAATATTATCAACATGCCCTACAAACTGGAAAATGACTCCGCAAGAAGCACACGCAAGAGTTAGAGGCGAAATGTCAGAAGTATTTAAACCGGGTGTATACAAAGATAAGGTCAGTGAGGCAAAATAATGGATTCTAACGTATTAATAGCTGGTTTTGGCGGTCAAGGTGTTTTATTTATCGGACAATTGCTTGCTAATGCTTGTATGAATGAAGGTTTAAATGTTACCTGGTCACCTGCATACGGTGCGGAAATGAGAGGCGGAACAGTTAACTGTACTGTTTGTATGTCTGATGATGAAGTTGCATGTGCTTTTGTTGATAAGCCTGCCAACGTTATTGCATTAAACGGACCTTCTTTTGAAAGATTTGAAGAAAAAATTAAACCTGGCGGTATTATGGTTGTTAATTCCTCTTTGGTTAAATCTATGCCTAAAAGAAATGATATTACATACAAATTCGTACCAATGACTGATATTGCGCATAAATCAGGTAATGAAAAAATGGCAAATATCGTTTCTCTGGGAGCTTTTATAAAAGCATTTCCGGTTGTTACAAAAGAGGGTATTGTAGCAACAATGAAGCAAAAATTAACAGGCAGAAAAGCACAAATGTTAGAAGGAAACATTAACGCACTCGAAGAAGGCTTTGCTTCTATTAATTAGTATATTTACCTTATTTTATAACAACTTCATTATTAGTATAAACAGTTTTTATACTGTTTGCAGCGAGTTGTGCATTATCGCCTTTCATAAGTAAAAATGCAGGAAATACCCCAACACCAAGTGCTATTGATAATATTTTCTTATCATTTGGCACAATGGAAATGCTTTCTCTTAAAGGAACAATTGATCCGTCTACCGCTAATGTATGGAAATCAGATATATATAGTTTAGCAGATTTTCCCATTATACCTTTCTTTTCACAGGTTATTTTTGCCATAACCGGCGAATTAGCAGCGATAATAATATTTCCGTTTTCGTCACGAATATCATTTACGGTTGCAAATTGCAATGTATTTCCATCTGAAAAATTATCCGTATCTATAGTATTTATATTTCTTATTATTACAGGGGTATTTGCCTTTAATGTTTTTATTTCCACAGTCGGTTTATTTTCTGTAATACGATTTTGAGTTAATGCATTATTAATATCATTACTTAATTCAAAGCCATTATAGTTGTATGCGAATGCAGGCATTAAAAATGAACAAAAACAACATATAAACACAAATGCCATTTTAATCTTATTCATATACCTACTCCTTATACACTTTGTTAACAACAGTTTAATGATAATTTAATAAAAGTCCATAATTTAGCAAATATATTTTTTACGATATTTAATAAAAATAAATTCTGCATCCCTGTTAAAAATTGTATTTTTAACACTTAAAGTGTTGTTTTGATTTTTTATTTTGTTTTTGAAATAAAGAATTTTTATAAAAAGCCTATTTTTACGCAAAAAAAAGCCACTACTGAGAGTGGTTTATTTCTGCATCCTAATGGTCTCTTTTGTGTTTATTATTTAGGAGTTTATATGTGTTCGGGGTTGTAATGTTTCATTTAGTGTTTTGCTTACACTTAAATCTTACATTATCATTATGACATATATAAAAATTCTGTCAAGTGTGTAATTTTTATTTTGTAAACAAATATTAAGGCGAATTATTTTATGGCTAAAAGTCTTTCATATTCTGACTTTAGCTTTAATTTGTCTTTTGGATATTTTATAAAATCCCATGGAAATTCTTTATCACATGCCTGATTTTTTATTGCAAATTCGTCTGAATCAGGTAAGCGGCATGTGTTTTTATACTCTTTATACAGTTGTTTAAAGGTTCCCAAATTACCGCCTTGTTTATAAACATCAATTAAATACGGAGTTAATTGTCTGGAACCTCTTGATAAAAGTGCTTGAATATAATCCCATTTAACACTGGAAGTACGGGCTTTTATGCCTATTTTAGCGAATTGTTTTTGGATATACAAATTCTTTTTTTCAAGAGTTTTTGTATCTTCTCTTTGAGCGAATTGAAAAGGAGTATGTGCTTTAGGCACAAACGTTGAAAAACTGGGAGTCAAAATGAAGCTCTTATGTTTATTTTTTATTTTTTTACATAATTCTACAAATGAGTCTATATCTTCATAAGTTTCGGTTGGTAAACCTATAATTCCGTATAGCTTTAATCCCGTAAAACCATATTGAACCATTTTATCCACAACATTTATAATATCCGAGTCTTTTAAATTTTTATTAATAACTTGTCTTAATCGTTCACTACCTGCTTCTACCGCTATTGTTGCGGATTTTTGACCGCATTTATGAAGCATTTCAAGTGTTTTATCAGATACATAATCTGCTCGCAAAGAAGAAACCGTAAGTTCTATATCTATACCCGAATCAACTTTATCAATTATATATTGACATATATCATCAATTTTGGGATGAGCGCATATTAATGCACCAAGTAGTGCTATTTTATTGGTATATTTCAAAGCATTTTCTATTTTATTAATGATTTCCTCATAACTGCAAAATCTTACAGGATTATTAATATAAGACGTCAGACAAAAACCGCACTGTTGAGGGCAACCACGCTCTACCTCAATTATAAATGTATTTGAAAAAAAACTGTTTTCCGTAAGTATTGGTGTTGAAATGCAATAATTTAAACTTGAAGATACTTTTTTTACCGTATAACCTTCTTTTTTGACAGAAGGAACATAAATACCTTCAATTTGAGAAAGTAGTAATAATTTTTCTTTTTTAGATTTGGTTTTATTATTTTTTAAAAGTTCAAAAACCTCTTTTATATGAGGCTCGGCATCTCCAATCATTATAAAATCAAAAAATTCAGCAAACGGTTCAGGATTTGCACTCACGACAGGTCCGCCGGCATATATTATAGGAGTTTCTTCACCTCTATCTTTTGCTAAAAACGGAATATTATATTTTTCCAAAATTTTTAATATACCAAGATAATCCAATTCAAAAGAAAATGAAAATGTAATTATATCAACATCTTTAATTTGAATATATGTTTTTTCCGTATCAGTAAAAATTCTTTCCGCAAATATTCCATCCATCATATCTATATGCTGAAACACTGAAAGATAACCTAACGCTGACATCCCAAAATTATAGACAGCAGGAAAAGCACACCATACGTTAAGTTTTGTTTGTTCTGTTTTTTGTGTTGTATATAAATATATTTCATTTTTCATTGTTTTGAATCCGAATTTATCATTTTTTCGTTCTTATTTATTGTTTTCAAATATAATTCTTCAAACAAAGTTATTAAAAGAGCTGCAATCGCAGGAGAAAGAATTACACCCCAAACTCCAAGAAATTGTCCGGATATTAAAAATGCAAAAATTATAATTATAGGGTGCAAATCAAGAAATTTACCGAATACTAACGGACGTATAAAGTTATTTGATATCCATTGTGCAGTTAAATACACAACAATTGTAAGAATTATTATAAGCCATCCGTGCTGTGCTGCACATACAACCCCAAGAATTAATGCTAATGTAGGTCCAACTATCGGAACAATATCCAAAATTCCGGCTATTAATCCCAACATAATAGCATAATCTACATTCAATGCCATTAATCCTAATGCCGTACAAATTGCAACTGTAGACATAGATAATATTTGGGCAATAACGTATCCGCCAACTTTTTTCTCTATATTTTCATATACTTCCTTCGCTCTTTCCTTCATTTTAGGTGGAAATAAAAGTATAATTGCATCTCTTATCAAAAATTTCTCATTTAACATATAAAAAACTATTACGGATATCGTAATAATTACGGTAATAGTTTCCAATAATGCCATTGTTATATCAAGTGATTTATTTAAGATACCTGTTGCCAGCTTTGATGATGCCCCTGTTATCGTATCAACATCTATAAATTCTATTAATGCTTTTCCCATTATTGTTTTATTACTTAAATAATCAATAATATTTTTTGCTAACACAGGAATATTATTTATTACCTGATGAACTTCTTCTATAGATATGGTTATAACAGGTATTAAAAATAATACAACAACAATTATAGCAAGCATAATAACCAATGTAGAAGCTAAAGAACGTGATATTTTTTCGCTTAATTTATCTACTGCAGGATTAAATGAACATGCCAGTACAAAAGAACCAAATGCTAACAATGCTATATTTTTTATTTGTATAATAAACCAGACTAAAAATACTGCAAGTACTATAAATAATAAGTTTTTAAAATTTATATTCTTAATCCAATACATCGTAAACGCCTTTTTTAGAAATTATATCATAGTATCTTAACGTTTATACTAATCATTTTATAACCATTATGAATATTATTAAAAACTATATTTATTTTATGTAATTATAACTTACAAATAGAATTATCTTTTATTTCAAAAATTTCAACATTTTTTAAATATTCATCTTTAAAATTAAGAGTATCAACGGAAGTAATAATAGTTTGAGTTCCTTCATCAATAGCATTCAAAAGATAATTTTGTCTTATATCATCAAGTTCTGCAAGTACATCATCCAATAACAAAATTGCATTTATATTTAATTTATCTTTTATAAATGCCAACTCTGCCAATTTTAATGAAAGAACTATTGTTCGTTGTTGACCTTGGGAAGCATATTTTTTAGCCTCTGAACCGTTTATAAAATATGAAATATCATCCCTGTGGCAACCTATAACACTTTGTCCCCTTATAATTTCTTCTTGTTTCTTTTCTTCCAGTTTTATTTTAAATTGCTCAAGAATATACTCATTATTATATTCAAACTTTTTAAGAGAAGAAACATCCCCAATAATTGATGAATTATATATTATAGATAATTCTTCTGTTTCAGATATTTGTTTATGCTTTATTTGTGCTATTTTTTGGAGTTCATATAAAAAATTAATTCTTATAAAAGTAATATTACTGCCGGTTATTGCAAGTTGTTCATTCCAAATATCCAATAAAGAACTATCAGCATTGAGATTACCTTTTAAACTTTTTAAATAATTATTTTTTTGAGTTCTTATTTTATTATATTTATTTAGCCTTTCTATATAAGCAGGAAAAATCTGGCAGATTGCCAAATCAAGCCATTTCCTTCTGTCTTCCGGAGTTCCCCTAAGCAATAATAAATCATTTGTAGTAAAACATACGGTTGTTAAATTGCTTATAAATTCCGAAGATTTATTTTTATTTAAACCATTTACTTTTAACTTCTTTCTATTAGGAGGATTTATCGTAACATCCAAATCAACATCAACATCAAATTTTTTTATTTCAGCTTTTATATTACAAATATTTTCATTCCATTTAATAAGTTCACTATCATTCTTTGCTCTTAAAGAATCTAAAGAAGATAAATAGTAAACCGCCTCCAGTAAATTTGTTTTCCCTTGAGCATTCTTGCCTATAAACAATATCTTATCGGAATTAAAGTCTATCTGAATATCAGAATAATTTCTAAAATTTTTTATTTCTAATCTTTTAATAAACATAAATTAATTATAGCAAACTATACTAATCTTTGGTAAAATCAAATTAAATAACTATAGGTTTAATTATGATAAAAGACAAAATAATAGAAATAGGAAAAAGATTATATCTTAAAAATTTAACAATTGGAACATCAGGAAATATAAGTATCAAGACTAACGAAGGTATTTATATAACTGCCTCCGGAACTGCTCTTGGTAATTTATCAAGAGAAGATATTGTTTTAATTGATGATACAGGAAACGAAATATCAGAAGGTAAAGCTTCATCAGAAAAAATGCTTCACGTTGAAATATATAAAATAAGACAAGATATAAAAGCAATAATACATACACATCCTGTTTATTTAACAACATTTGCTTCCTGTCATAAAGCATTAAGAGAACCTATAATGTCAGAAAATATACTGTATTTTGAAGAAATACCTGTTGCGGAATATGCAATGCCATCTTCAAGAAAACTTGTTAGAAATACCGTTAAATATCTAAAAACAAGAGATGTAACCATGATGGCAAATCATGGTGCAATTGCTTGTGCAAATAATATTGAAAATGCATTTCTTAAAATGGAAACCGCAGAATATTATGCTCAAGTATCTTTAAACACAAAAATTATAGGCGGAGCAAAACTTTTATCAGATAATGATGTTCTTGATTTAATTAACTTAAAAAATAATATTCACTAAAATTATAGAAAAAAGTTTCAAAACTTATAATTAACAGATAAATATAAAAACTGTTTCTTTAATATAGAAACAGTTTTTTATATTTTAATTTTCTCAGATAGCATTTAAACAGATTCAACAAAAGAATTTATTTTTAATAATTCTTCAATAGCAGAAGATGAAAGTTCTGCCATTTCCGTTTCAACAAATTCATGATCTTGTGCTGCCGTATCATCTGCTAAATCAGATATTGCTCTGACTATTATAAAAGGAACACCGTTTGTAAATGCTGTCTGAGCAATAGCACAACCTTCCATTTCGACAGCCGAAGCATTAAATGTTTCTTTTATTTCTCTTTTTTTATTTTTATCTGAAACAAAAGTATCACCTGATGCTATAACTCCTGTATGTACATTTAATTTACCTTTTGCTGCCTGTTCAAATTCTTTTATTAAATTTACATCGGAATAAAAAACAGTAGGTTTATCAGGGTTTTTACCCGTACACATATAGCCTTTTGCATATCCTATTGCTGATACGTCAAAATCATATTGAACGAGTTCTTGACCTACAACAATATCTCCAACTTTTAAACCGCTTGCAATACCGCCTGCTATACCTGTGTTTACTATATAATCAGGATTATATTTATCTATTATATATTGTGTACACATTGCAGCATTTACTTTACCAACACCGCTTTTAACAAGAACTATATTGTTACCGTGAAGTTGTCCTATATTTATAGTTAATGCACCATGTTTTATTTCATTTAAGTTTTGAAGTTTTGATTTTAATTTATTAACTTCACAATCCATTGCACCTATAATACCAACTGTTTTATTGTTCATAAGCCATTTTCTCCACAGTCCAGTTTTTTAATACTTCTAACATATCTATAGCAACTAATTTTGCGCCTTCTAAATCATGCTCCAAGTAGTTACCGCATTCAATTTTATTAGTACCTGGTATCTTACCTTCAAAATCTTTTATAAATTCCAAGCTCTCTTTTAATAAATTAAGTGCTTCACTATGAGTAATTTTATCTCTGACAAGGAAATAAAAGCCTGTTCTGCAACCCATAGGACCTATATAAATAATATTATCCGAATATTTTGTATTTCTTGCATAAGTTGCAAATAAATGTTCAAAACTATGCATTGCAGCATTTTGCAGATAATCATTTTCTTTGTTATTAGGACGTTTCATCCTTATATCATAAGTAACAATATCACCATCTATTCTTGATATATACATTCCCTTTTGTAAAATATCATGATTAACTTTAAAACTTTCTATTGTTTTCATATTCCCTCCATAAATAATAGTATAAGTTAATCTTATAAAATTATAAATATATATTTCTTTATTAATAAAATTAGTTTAAATAAAATTATTGAAATATAATATGCTAAATAAAAAAATCCCGAAAAATTGTTTTTCGGGGTTTTAGTAATGTGTGTACGTTTAATCAGTGTGTATTAAACATTATTTGATTCAAATATTAATTCATCATTTTTTACATCAATTTTTACTTTTGAATGTTGAATTATCTCTTGTTTTAGTATTTTTTTAGACAATGGATTTTCAATTAACTGTCTTATAGTTCTCTTTAACGGTCTTGCACCATAGATTGGATTATATCCTTTTTGAGCAAGATATTCTTTTGCATCATCCGTTATATCAAGAGTAATATCTTGTTCTGCCAATAATTTGTGTAAATGACTTGCTTGTATATCAACTATCTTAGCTAATTGCTGCATTGTTAATGCTTTAAAGAATACTATATCATCTATTCTGTTTAAAAATTCAGGTTTAAATCTTTGCTGCATTAAAGCCATTACTTCATCTTTTGTTTGTTCTGATTGCTTTTCGGATAACATTGACTCTAAAGTATTCTTTAGAATAATTTCACTACCTATATTACTTGTTAATATAATTAAAGTATTTTTAAAGTCAACTGTTCTGCCTTTAGAATCCGTTAATCTTCCGTCATCAAAGATTTGCAGCATTATATTGAATACATCCGGATGAGCCTTTTCGATTTCATCAAAAAGTACAACAGAATATGGTTTTCTTCTTACGTGTTCGGTTAATTGACCGCCTTCATCGTATCCAACGTATCCCGGAGGCGCCCCGATTAATCTTGCAACCGTATGCTTTTCCATATATTCAGACATATCTATTCTGATAAGAGCATCTTCATCATTAAACATAAATTCTGCAAGAGCTTTAGCAAGTTCTGTTTTACCAACACCTGTCGGACCTAAGAATATAAATGTACCAATAGGTCTATTAGGGTCTTTTAAACCTGATCTTGCACGTCTAATAGCATCAGAAACAACCTCTACGGCTTCATCCTGACCTACTACACGTTTATGTAAAAACTCTTCCATTGATATAAGTTTTGTTTTTTCGCTTTCAAGTAATTTATTAACGGCAATACCTGTCCATTTACTTACAATTTCAGCTATATCATCTTCATCAATTTCTTCTTTTAAAAGAGTATTTTTATGTTCTGTTGAATTTTCACCGACTTCTTTAAGTTGTTTTTCAAGTGCCATTAATTTACCGTATTTCAATTCTGCTGCTTTTTGTAAATCCATATCACGTTCTGCAGCTTCTATTTCTATTTTTACCTTTTCTATTTCTTCTTTTATTGATGCTTCACCTTGAATACTCTTTTTTTCAAGCTCCCATTGAGTTTTTAGTTTATTAATTTTTTCATTTAAGTCTTTTAATATATTTTCTATATTTTGAATTTTTTCAATATTTTCAGAATTTTCTTCCTGCTTTAATGCTTCTCTTTCGATTTCTAACTGCATTTTTTGACGGACAAGCATATCAAGTTCTTCCGGCATGGAATCTATTTCTATTCTCAATGATGAAGCAGCTTCATCAACAAGGTCAATTGCTTTATCCGGCAAAAATCTGTCCGTAATATATCTGTCTGATAATTTAGCAGCAGCAACAAGAGCAGAATCTTTAATTCTTACTCCGTGATGTACTTCATATCTTTGTTTTAAACCTCTTAATATACTTATAGTATCTTCAATTGAAGGTTCATCAACCATAACAGGTTGAAATCTTCTTTCTAAAGCAGGGTCCTTTTCAATATATTTACGATATTCATTGATTGTAGTTGCACCGATACATCTTAAAGTACCTCTTGCAAGCATTGGTTTTAATAAATTACCTGCATCTGTAGAACCTTCTGTAGCACCTGCACCTACAACTGTATGCAATTCATCAATGAACATTATAATTTCACCGTTTGATTCTTCAACTTCTTTTAATACGGCTTTTAAACGCTCTTCAAATTCACCTCTGAATTTTGCACCTGCAATTAATGCGCCTAAATCTAAAGAAATTAATTTTGATTCTTTAAGATTTTCAGGAACATCACCTCTTATTATTCTTTGAGCTAAACCCTCTATAATAGCAGTTTTACCTACACCGGGTTCACCTATTAATACAGGATTATTTTTTGTTTTCCTGTTTAATACTTGAATTACACGTCTTATTTCATCATCTCTGCCTATAACAGGGTCAAGTTTTCCTTTTCGTGCCATTGCAGTTAAATCTGTCGAGTATTTTTCCAATGCTTTATATGAATCTTCTGCATTTTTACTGTCCACTTTTCTGTTGCCTCTTACTTTCTTCATTGCATTTAATATTGAATTTTTAGTTATTTTATTATTATTCAATATTTGTTGAATTTTAGAACCTTGAAGTTCTGTCATTGCCATTAAAATATGTTCAATACTTATAAATGAATCTTTTAAATTATCAGCATTTTCCTGTGCCGTATCAAACATATTATTTGTCATTTGTGATAAAAATAATTGTTGATTTGGATTTGTCGATTGTACTTGCGGTAATTGCGATATTTCATTTACAATTTGATGTTTAAAATTATCATTATTAATCTTTAATTCAGAGCAATAATCTTTTGAAATACCTTCATTATCTTCTGCTATTGCAAGCATTATATGTAATGGTTCCAATTGTGAATTATGATATCTGTACATAATCTGCTGCGAAGCATAAATTATTTCCTTGGTATAATCAGTTAATCTGTTGAAATCTATCATTCTAAGAACACCTCTTTTCTTTTGTTGAACATTCTTAGTAATATTCAATCTATATTCTTAGTTTAATATCTTTTTTTCAAAAATCAGAAAAAATTTATAATTAATTAATTTTTTAACAAATATATTCACCGGTTGGTTAGTTTTTTATTTAACATAATATAGCCATAAGGCTAATTGTTGCTTTTTAATATATAGTTTAAAATATAATAATCGGTCGGAAAGAGTAGTAGGAATCCATAAAAGGAGAATTTATGAATTAAAATTCTTATTTCTTTATTTTGCTTACGATGTTATATATTTCATCCAATTTATAATTAATTTGAGAAATATAATCCAATGATTCGGGAGTATAAGTTTGTTGCGATTTTGTGAAGAAAATATGAGGTTCTACATCGAAAAATATACACATTTTTTCAAACAAATCACTTGTAATAAAAGATTTACCATTTTCAATTCTGTTTATTGTTTGGTAAGTTTGAAGATTTAATAATTCTGCGAGCTGCTCTTGTGTCAAATGTTTTGATTCTCTCAAAATTCTTAAATTATATCCAAAGATTTTTTTAACATCAATGTTCTTATCCATATTATGTATGATATGGGGTTTTGAATAAATTTAGTATCGAATAATATGTTATATTATAGATTAATATTATTTATTTGAATTTAAAATTATAAAGGAAAATAAATGGAAAAACTTTGCCTTAACACCAAACAAATATCCGAATTAATAAGGAATAACAGGGTTTTTATACAAAACAATACTGCTGTGGAAATATTTGATGATGAATTTATATTAAATTGCAAAGGTAAAATAACTAAATCTAAATCTTTATCTATAAGTTTTAGAGAAATGAACGAACCATACAGTTTTTTGCAGGCTCTAATTTGTGAATATTTTAATTTTGAATATCAAAATGTTATATGTATAAGTGCAAGTATAGAAGAATCGGAATTCAGGATAAGATTTTCGCCACAAAAGGAATTATCAATCATAGTATGTCCTAAAGCATTAGCAATAAAAAATACCGAAAATATTTTTGAAGATGATATTCAAAATCATTTGAGCGAAAATCAGATAGGTTTTTACCGCAGACTCGGAAACTCAGATTATTTTTTCAGATGGAATGAAGATTTATAATAAAAACCTTTACTCTTTGAATTTCGTTTACTAATATAGTAAAATGTAAATAGGGTAAGGTTTAAATGAAAAAGAAGTTAATATCGGCATTTATATTATTAAGTATGATGATTCCAAATACTGCTATTATAGCAATAGCACAAGAGCCTTATCATGGTTATATTGAAGAAACCGATGTTAACAGAAGACAGCAAGAAGATAAAATATTTACAAAAGAAAAAGCTAAACTTGAAGCAACAAAAGATATTGAATTAACAGTTTCCCAAGTATTAAACGGAGCAACTTCTTTAGAAGGTGATGAATTTTTTGCCGAAGTTTCAACTGATGTCCTTGCTGGCAGCGGTGTATTGTTACCAAAAGGCACGGTTGCTCACGGAAGAATTAAAGATATTATTGACCCTAAAAGAATGGGTAGAAACGGATATATTGAACTTAGTTTTGATTATTTAATAACACCTGACGGCAGAGAAATACCAATAGAAGGCGATATGTCCTCTAAATTAAATCCTGCCAAAACTACAGCAAAAGTTATAGGAGAAAGTGTTACTTCAACTGCAGTAGGAGGAGTAACAGGTGCAATGGCTGCAATAGAACTTGCAGGTATTGAAGGGGCAATTGTAAGTCATGGTTATACAGTTATTGGTGGAGCTGCAATAGGCGGAATTATTGCATTAGGAATGTGCCTATTTAGAAAAGGTCAGGATGTTTTGATTTCTCCGGGAGATGTTATTAAAGTTAAGATTAAAAGCTCGGATGATATTCAAATTATGACTCATGAATCAGTAAGACAAAAAGAAATAGCTTATGAAGGGCTTGATGTTAAAATTACGAATGTTTTACTTGAAAAAGATCCTTTTGATAATTTAAATACAATTACAGTTGATTTAATTATTAATAATAATTCTAAAACGGATTTTTCCAGTTTTGATATAGAAATGATTAATGATTTACACAACAGTTATCATCCTTCTATATTTATGGACTATAAAAATTCGCTAGCAATGAAAACAATAAAACGTGGTGAAAATGTTTCGGGTGTTCTTTCTTTTTCGGTTGATAATCCGAATAGAGAACATTGGCTTGTTTTTTATGACAGAAGAAATCACAAACCACTCGCAAAAATATCTATAGATAACGCTAAAAAAGATTTGCACATAACCGATTGGAAAAAAAGAAAAAAGCATAAAAGGATTTTATGTTAAATATAGATTTATTTGAACATATAGATAATAATAGTATTTTAGAACTTTTACAATGCATTGGCATAAAAACAAAAGTTTTTAAAAAAGATTCTTTTATAATAAAAAATAATTCAAAAATTGATTATTTAGGTGTTATTTTAGACGGAAAAGCCGTTATTAAAAAAAATGATTATACGGGAAAATCCGTTGTTATAGAAAAATTAAAAATAAATGATATATTCGGTCATAATATAGTATGTTGCGGATTGAATAAAAGTCCTGTTGATATTATTGCCGAAACAAATTGCGAAGTACTTTTTATACCTTTTGAAAAAGTTGTCACTCCTTGTTCTAAATTATGCAATTATCATATTCAATTAATTAAAAATGTTATGAAAATGATTTCTAAAAGAAATTCTTTATTAAATGACCAGATAGATATAATAGGTCAAAAAACAATAAGAGATAAAATTTTAGCTTTTTTAGAAAGTTATAAAAATGATGAAAAAGTATTTTCTATACCTTATTCAAGAGAAGAAATGGCAAAGTTTTTGTGTACTGACAGAAGTGCACTATCAAGAGAATTAAGCAGAATGCAATCTGACGGCATTTTACGTTATAAGAAAAACTTTTTTGAAATTTTAAAATAGTAATTAATTTACTATTTTTTATAATCGTACCATTTTTCAAATGTTGAAAACCAAATTACCGCATAGTTTTTAACACCTTTTTCTATTCTGAATATCTTATCAAAAAAGAAAAATAAAGGATAATATACAAAAAACGGCAATTTTGTAAATCTGTCAATTAAAAATAGAGTCCTGTTTCTTACAAATTCTTTATCTTCTTCACAAATACCAAGATGTTTAAAGTCATTTTTCATCATATTAAAAAATTTTCTTTTATATGGTAATCTGACCTTCATAAACCACCAATACAAAGTAATAACTTTATAATCCCAGTAATAATATTTCATTTCATCAAATAAATCTATTTTTTTTAGATTATCACCTATTAAATTAAAAATTTTAAAATAATCAAAAAACAGATAATTTCTTGAATTAGTAACAGCATTTTTTCTGTTGCAGCGATAATATATTAAATCCTCTCTTAAAACAGACATTTTTTCCGCTTTAAATAATGCGTCATAAACAAATACATTATCTTCAAAATATATACCGCCCGGAAATTTAACATCTTTATTAATAAGAAAACTTCTTTTATACATCTTATCCCAAGGAACACTGGTTTGCCAAAAAACAGAATACTTAATATCTCTCCAGTTAAATGTTTTATTATCAAATTCTTCAGGAATTTGCTTCAATTTTGCATAAACATGACCTTTATCAATTTTACCTGTTCTGTCATCAAATTGATTCCAGGTACAAAGAGTTATATCAGCATCTGTTTCAGTTATTCTGTTATACAACTTTTCAACGGCATCAAGTTCCATATAGTCATCACCATCTATAAAGAAAATATATTCTCCTCGTGCCATTTGAACACCAAAATTTCTTGCTATTCCTTGTTTTAAATTTGAAGAATTTTTATATATAACAAATCTTTCATCATTTTTTGCATATTCTTCAACTATTTCCAGAGTTTTATCAGTTGACTTATTATCAACAATAATAATCTCTATATCTTTCATTGTCTGGTTAACAACACTATCAAGCGTTTGTCTTATATATTTTTCAACATTATATATTGCTAAAATAACACTGACTTTTATAGACATATTCCACCTTTTTTATATTAATTATAAAATAATTATATGATACTCAAAGAATTTTCAAAATACTTGCAGGAAAATAAAGATAAAAACTCGGTAAGCCTTTTAAATGAATGGATAATAGAAAGACTTCAAAAACCTTCTTTAAATAAAGTTGATAATATTTTAAAAGCAGAACTTTATTTTCTGAAAAACAATAACAATAAAACTCTAATAATTGCAAAAAGAGATACCGGAAGAACATTATTGAATGCATTATATAATTTTGCATTGAGTTTTGAGCAATATAAACTCGCAAAATTTTTGCACAATAAAAAATCTACAGATTTCAAAAATAAAATGTAAAGTTTTGAACAACCTGTATTAAAAATTAATTTGACATAAAAAAAATAAGTGATATTTTCACTATATTAAAACACAATAAATAAGCATGGTTACATGCCTTTTTTGTATAAAAAGTTTACAACATTATTGTTCAATAACTTGTAGAAAACTTGTAGAAAACTATATAAAAAACTGTTATTAAATTGTTTAAAATTATAATTAAAATTACAATAACTTTTTTAAAAATTATTTTTTGTTCAAAACTCAATTTTTATGAACAACTTTTGAACTTATTTTCTACAGTTTTTATACAATATTAAAAAGTAATATTTATAACTATTTTAAACACTTTTCTACAGATTTTTTATTTCTTTATTACTACTACTATATTTTTTATATATAAATAAATAATAGTTATTAATAAATAAAAAAAACAATTAAAAAAGAAATAGAAATTACTTAAAATATTAAAATTTTAATCGTTTTTTTATTTTTCAATTATAATATATTTGTGCACAAAATATAGAGGACTGATATGCTTTTTACAATAGATAAAGATTCTTTATTAAATAAATTAAAAATAGTAGAAAAAATAACTGCTCAAAGAGGTAATGTTCAACCTGTTTTGGCAAATGTTTTATTTGAAGCAGAAGATAATGTTCTTAATTTGAGTGCAACAGATTTAGAAATTTCTATAAAAGCAAAAACTACAGTAGCTATAAAGAAAGAAGGTAAAATTACATTACCTGCAAAGAAATTATTAGAAATTGCAGCTAAATTACCTGATAAACCGGTTGAATTTTCATTAAATGAAGATACTAATGTTGTAAGTATTACTTGCGGTAATTCAAAATTTGAAATCATTGGTATATCTGCTCAAGAATTTCCAAAAATAGATGATGAAATTAAAGGCGGTACTGAAATAGAAATAGAAATAGAACCGTTTTTAAAATCCATAAAAAATACTGTGTATGCTGCTGCAAACTATGAAAACAGAAACGTAATTTCAGGTGTATTCTGTTTAATAAAAGATAATAAACTTGAAATGGCAGCAACAGACGGTAACAGATTAACTAGAATTATTGAGGCAATAAAAAATAAAGATTCTAAAAATGCAAAAATAGTTATTCCTTCAAAAACTTTAAATGAATTTTCAAGAATTTGTTCTTTTATAGCTGAAGAAAAAGTTGTATTAATTGTAGATAAATCAAGATTAACTTTAAAAACAATGAATTTTTCAATTAATTCAAGATTAATAGAAGGTGAATATCCTCCTTATGAACAATTAATACCAAAAACTACCGCAAATAATTCAATTATATCAAGAGATGATTTAATTTCCGCACTTGATAGAGTTTCTACAATGGTTAATGATAGAACAAGTTTTGTTAAATTTTTATTCAATGATAATAAATTGGTATTAAGTGCAGAAACACCAAATTCGGGTAATTCTGAAGATATTATAGATTGTGAATATAAAGGTGATGAACTTGCAATTGCATTTAACTATAAATATGTACTAGATTCAATAAAAACTATGGATGCTAAAAACGTAAAAGTAGGATTAAACGGAAGTTTGTCAGCTACAGTATTTAAACCGGACAGTGAAGAAAATTATATCTGTCTGATAATGCCGATACAGATAAGATAGGTTTATTAATGAAAGTCACTGTAAAAGTTCCTGCTACATCAGCAAATTTAGGCCCGGGTTTTGATTGTTTAGGTATAGCGTTACCTTTGTATAATGAAATAACTGTTGAAGAAACTGTTATGCCGGGAAGCGGAATAGAAATAAATATTATAGATGAAAGTGATTCTTACGATATTTTATCTATACCAAAAGATGAAAATAATCTTGCATACAAAGCAATTGAACTCTTATATAATTTTATAGGTCAAACTGCAAGTGATTTAAAAATCACAATAAAAACAAATATACCTGTAGCAAGAGGTTTAGGAAGTAGTGCTTCCGTAATAGTAGGAGGATTGGTTGCAGCTAATGAACTTTTAAGCAAACCTGCTGATAAAGCATTATTGTTATCAATAGCTTCAGAAGTTGAAGGACATCCTGATAATGTTGCACCTGCTTTATTTGGTGGTTTTTGTTTATCTTCTTTGGAAGAAGACGGAAGTGTTTCTTATTCAAAAATAGAATGGCCTAAAAATTGGAAATTAACTGTTTTAATTCCTGATTATGAATTAGATACAAAAATTGCAAGGTCAGTTTTACCTGAAAGTATTCCTATAAAAGATTGTGCTTATAATATAAGAAAAAGTGCAATGATTATAGATGCTATTTACAGAAAAGATTCAGAAATGATGAAAAAAGCTATGAAAGATAAACTTCATCAACCATACAGAGAAAAACTAATAAACGGTTTTAAAGAATTAAACGAATTTTTAGCTAATAAAGATGATATTTTAGGTTGTGTTATATCAGGTGCAGGTCCTACTATATTAATAGTTTCAGAAAATAACGGATTTGAAAAAGTTCAAAATGAAATAAAACAAATATTTGAAGATTTAAATGTAAGTTGTGATATAAGAACTTATGAAGCAGAAAATGAAGGTACTTTGGTAATATAAAAAGGAGAGGTAGAAATGAAAAAATCAATTAAAGATTTAACTGACATTAAAGGTAAAAGAGCTCTCGTAAGGGTAGATATAAATGTTCCTTTAGATGCAGATAAAAATGTAACAGATGATACTCGTATACAGGCAATAATGCCTACATTAAAACTTTTAAAAGAAAAGGGTGCTAAAATTATATTAATGGCTCACTTAGGCAGACCAAAAGGAGAAAAAAATCCTGAATTTACATTAGCGCCTGTTGCTAAATATTTATCAAAAGTTTTAGGTGAAGAAGTTATGTTTATTCCTGATGTTGCAGATGCTCCAAAAATGGTAGCAGAATTAAAAGAAGGTCAGGTTGCATTACTTGAAAATATCAGATATTACAAAGCTGAAGAAGCAAAAGATGATGATATGACATTTGCCAATGAACTTGCAAAATTAGGTGATTTTTATGTAAATGATGCATTTGGCGCAGCACACAGAAACCATACTTCAACTGCAAAATTAGCAAAAGTTTTAAAACCTGCAGTTTCAGGTTTGTTAATGGAAAAAGAATTGAGATGTTTATCACAAGCATTGGATAATCCTACAAGACCGTTTACGGCTGTAGTTGGTGGTGCTAAAGTTTCTTCCAAAATTGGTGTATTAGAAAATTTACTTGATAAAGTAGATAATATGATTATCGGTGGTGGTATGGCTTATACATTTGTAAAGGCAAACGGTGGTAAAATCGGTAATTCTATTTGTGAAGATGACCAATTAGAAGTTGCAAAAGCAATTGAAAAGAAAGCTGCAGATAAGGGTGTTAAGTTAGTTATGGCTACAGATGTATTAGTTACTGATGATTTTTCAGGAAACGGTACAAATAAATTTGTAAAAATAAATGAAATTCCTGACGGATTTGAAGGTGTTGATGCAGGTATGGATTCAAGAAAAGCATTTGCAGAAGTTTTAAAATCTTCAAAAACAATATTAATGAACGGACCGGTTGGTGCATTTGAAAATCCAAAATTTGCAGAAGGTACAAAAGCAGTTCTTGAAGCAATTGTAGAAGCAACAAAAAATGGTGCTACTTCTGTAATTGGTGGTGGAGATTCTGTTAGTGCGGCTAAAAAATTCTGCAAAGCTGAAGATTTCACTCACGTATCAACAGGTGGCGGTGCTTCATTAGAATTTATTGAAGGTAAAATTTTACCTGGCGTTGCAGCTTTAGATGATAAATAAATTTTAAATAAAAAAAAAGAACAGATAATTTTTATCTGTTCTTTTTTTATTTATTTTCATCATTATTCTTGTTTATTTGTTCTTTTGAATGAATTTTCATCCAAAAATTTTTTATTTTAGAACCAATTTCATCAAGTGAAAACTCATTATTTTCTTCTTCATCATTATTTTCAATCATTGAAGAAAGTTCAAAAACATCCTGTTCTTCTTTTTCTTGTTGTTTTTTCTTTTTTTCTTGTTTAAAGTAACCAAGATTTCCCCCTCCGCCATTGTTGAACATGCTTTGGGCTTTTTGAATTGCAGGTATGTTGTCAGGTCCGTTTATACCAAATGACATAATTAACCTTCTTCTAAGAAAAAGTGAACATTATTATTGTATCTATTATAATTATATACTACTTTTGTAGAATTTTAAATCATGTAAACGGAGTAATATTAAGATTTTTAACTTTTTAAAAAAAATCATTTTAATGTAAAGAATTATATCTAAAGATATTTTATAAAATGCCGATTTACTTTTAGTGAAGTAAAGTAGGATGTAAAAGTTTTGTCAGGAATAAATGATTGGTCGCAAGACTATAATGTTAAAAAACCTTTATCCGGTGCGTTAACAGGCAGCAGAGTACGTAGAAATGCGAAAACAGGTAAAGCAAATCAACAAAATCCTGAAAATATTCAATCACATTTGAGGAGTGAAGGAAATGTCATGAAGGGGAGTTTTCTTTATCAGGCAAGGAAATCTCAACATTGTATAACTTCTCCTCAAGTAGCAGAGAATAGTTTGAAGGAATTAGGTTTTTCTCCTTCTACTATAAAAAAAATAATAAAAAATAATTCTGTTGATAAAGCTATAAGATTATATAATTTAGGAATTAATACCGGTTATATAAAAGATTTGGTTCAATTAGAAGAAAAACAACTGGAAAAAGCTCTTATGCTTATGGATACAGGATTATCAGTATATAGTGCTAAACAACTTGCAAAATTTAGTGATACTTTGATAGAACAAGCTCTTTTCTTAAAAGATGAAGGTATTCCTGAACTTGTGCTTGCTGATACTGCAGCAATACAAGAAGTAAATCCTGAACGGGTTGATGAATTATTAAATGATAATCAAATATCAAAATATTATATTGCTCAACTTGCTGCTTTGGATGACGAAAGCTATGCAAGTGCTTTGGAATTGATAAAAAGTTATGGTTACTCTGCACCTTCTGCTATAGATGCAGTAAGAAAAGATGATTTTGATTTTCAAAAAGCTATAACTGAAAAACCTGAAAAAATGAAAAAAGAAATTAATATTGATATTGAAAAAATATTAATGGAAAAAGCTGAAACATTTTATTCCGAATATGCTGAAAATATAGAATTTGTAGAACAGGAAGCTAATGCAAGATTTGGTAGTTTGACAGGAGAACATGGTAAATTATCTGCCAGAGAAAAAGGCATAAATTCTATTTTAAATAAATTAATATCAAAATATGAAAAAGGTGATTTGGAAATAGATTCGGATGATAAAACTCCGGAAGAAATAACAAATCTTTGTAGTGATGCAATAACTGATGCTTATGGAACCAGACTTCAAATTGATACTTTAAATACCGAAAAAGTAAAAGAAATATGCGAAAATAAAGGTTTTGATTATGATACCGTTTGTTCGGTACTACAAAGTGCCATAGATGATAATAATATTAAAAATATTCCGCAAGAATATATGGAATTGGTTGAAGAATTAAAATTACAACAAACTAAACCTGTATTTGATTCTTTATTAGATAAAATAAAAAATGATGAAAATTTCAACATAACAGAAATAAATAATTATGGTGATGAATTATCATCATATTTTACGGGTGATCAAGTTAAACAGATATTCTATGCTTGTTATGATAAAAATAAAGAAAAAATAGAAATAATTTCTTTAGATAAAACATTTAACAAAGATATTCCTGAAGTTTCATATAATCAGGATTCCGAGACTTTTGAAACATCATCAGAAAAAAATGTAAAAAAAGAAAACGAAGTAGTTGCAAATTTCAAAGAAAAAAGTGCAATAAAAGATTCAGGATATACCTCTATACAATTTAATGTTTTACATAAACTTAAAAATAATAAAACAGGTAAAGGCGAATTTCAAATAAGAAGCACTAAAGTTAATCAATTTGGAAATGCCGAACATATCCCTTATGATATAAAACAAGGTAAAATAACAGTTAAAGATAAACAGTATGAAAAAATCTTTTCTGTTATAAATAATATGAGTAGTAATAGCTATAAACAATACAATCAATATTTAACAAAAGTATATCAAAGTCTTAGAATGCAAGAATTAGGACTTGATGTTAAAATACCTGATATAGATAAAGATTTATGTTATAAAGACGGTACTCAAATTCCTGCAGAGCTAATTAATAATTTAACTTATGATAGTCTTATTTTGTATCATTAGCAACAAAATTTTTTATCTGTTTTAACAATATATGCTATACTTAGGAGATAATATGACTAAGATAAATAATAATAAATATCCTATATATAACTCTCAGACTGCTAAAGCGGTAAGAAAGGCAAAAAAAGTGGCAAAATCAAAAGAACAAGTTTTACAAGGATTGACAAAAGCAAGTTCGGAATTGTTATGTACTCTTGTTGAACGTGATGTACCCGAACATGGACCTATTCAAAAACTTGTAGTTGTAAAGTTTGATATTCCTGATTCAAATAATGTTACTTTATTATCAGTTGAAAATTCTGCCGAAAATAAACTTGAAAACAGAGATTTGATTGTAGGTGTAAGACATAAACTCAGAGATAGACTTACATCAAATATTCTTGTAAACAGAAAAAATAAAAAAGAAATTTTACAATATTTAAGAGATCCTAAAAATCAGCCTGAGATAATTGACAGTATAAAGAATTTATCTAAAAAAACAGATGATTATTATAATACGTTATAGGTTTTAAAATTAAAAAGAGGAAGTTATTTACTTCCTCTTTTTTAGTTTTAACTTTGGATTTTGTTATAACACTATAAAAAATTTGCTATTCTTTTGTATATTCTGCATCAATTACATCATCATCGTTGTTTGAAGAAGATGATTGTTGTTCAGATGAAGCACTTTCAGAGTTTGCACTTTGAGCACCTTCTTGTTGAACTTGTGAATATGCAGCTTGTGAAATAGCATACATTGTTTGTTGTAAATCTTCAGATAACTTTTTAATTTCATCTGCTGATTTGTTTTCTTTTAATGCATTTTCAAGAGCTTTTCTTTGTTCTTCAAGTTTTGTTTTATCGGAATCTGAAATTTTACCTTCAAAGTCTTTAACAATTCTTTCTGCAGAACTGATTAAGCTGTTAGCGTTATTTTTAATTTCTGCTTCTTCTTTATGTTTTTTATCTTGTTCTGCGTTAGCTTCTGCTTCTTTAACCATTCTGTCAATATCAGCTTCTGATAAGTTAGATGAGTTTGTAATTGTTATTTTTTGTTCTTTATTTGTTGCTTTATCTTTAGCAGAAACATTTACAATACCGTTAGCATCGATATCAAATGTTACTTCAATTTGAGGAATGCCTCTCATTGCAGGTGCTATACCTTCTAATCTGAACATACCTAAAGATTTATTATCTTTGGCCATTGGTCTTTCACCTTGAAGTACATGAATATCAACTGCAGTTTGATTGTTTTCTGCAGTAGAGAATACTTGAGATTTAGAAACAGGAATTGTTGTATTTCTTGGAACTAACGGAGTCAGAACGCCGCCTAATGTTTCAATACCCAATGTTAACGGAGTTACATCCAATAAAACGATATCTTTAACTTCACCGGCAAGTACACCTGCTTGAACTGCAGCACCAACGGCAACAACTTCATCAGGGTTTACTGATTGGTTAGGATCCTTACCTGTATATTCTTTTACTAATGCTTGAACGGCAGGAATACGAGTTGAACCTCCAACTAATACAACTTCATTTATTTCACCTTTTGATAAACCTGCTTCTTTTAATGCATCAGCTACAGGTTTTTTACATCTTTCAAGTAAGTCGTGGCTTAATTCTTCAAATTTAGCTCTTGTTAAGCTCATATCTAAGTGTTTTGGACCATTTGCATCAGCAGTAATAAATGGTAAATTAATTGTTGTTTCAACTACTGATGATAATTCACATTTAGCTTTTTCTGCAGCTTCTTTTAAACGTTGCATAGCTTGTTTATCATTTCTTAAATCAATGCCTTCTTGCTTTTTAAATTCTTCAACTAACCAGTCCATAATCTTTTGGTCAAAGTCATCACCACCTAAGTGAGTATCACCTGATGTAGAAAGAACTTCGTGGACACCGTCACCGATTTCAAGAACTGAAACATCGAATGTACCACCACCTAAGTCGAATACTAAAACTTTTTCTGATTTTTCTTTTTCAAGTCCGTATGCTAAAGCAGCTGCTGTAGGTTCGTTAACGATACGAAGTACATCTAAGCCTGCAATTTTACCTGCATCTTTTGTTGCTTGTCTTTGTGCATCATTAAAGTATGCAGGAACTGTTATTACTGCTGATGTAACTTTTTCTCCAAGATAATTAGAAGCATCATCTGCTAATTTTCTTAAAATCATAGCTGATATTTCTTGCGGAGTATAATCTTTTCCGTCTATATTCTTTTTGTAATCTTCACCCATGTGACGTTTTATTGATATAACGGTTTTATCCGGGTTCAATATAGCTTGACGTTTTGCTAATTGTCCTACTAATTTTTCACCTGTTTTTGAAAAACCGACGATTGAAGGGGTTGTTCTTGAACCTTCTGCATTTGCTATAACGGTTGGTTTACCACCTTCCATAACTGCGACTACGGAGTTTGTTGTTCCTAAGTCAATACCAATTGTCTTTGCCATAATGTATCTCGCTTTCCTTAATTTTGTTTATTTTATCTCTATATTTTTTATATCACTATTTTTCAAGTTTCTTAAAAAAATAAACAAAAAATTAATATTTCAATTTTGGTTGACTTAAAATTATTTTATTAATTAGTTGTCGCTTCCAGTAGACTCATTATTAGAGCTATTATAAGGTTCATTTAATAAAAAATTCTCATTTAAAAGATTATTAAAATTGATGTTTTTTAATTCATTTTCTGAAAATATTCCGCCATTTTGTTCAAATTCAGAGTTTACTTTTTCTGTATCAGTAAAAATCCAATCATTTTCTATTTTCTTAGAATTGTTAAATTGATTTAAAAATTCAATATAAGGAGAGTGGTTATATACTTTATTTATTTCTCTGTCACTAAAAGTATTAAAAAATCCCCACATATACGAATCTTCAAAATATTCTTTATCCAGATATGCTGTTTTATTATATATATTTGCTAATCTAATAATTTTTTCACCTTTATATGTATTTAATTTCCATATTTCAATTTCATTTTTAATTTTATTTGTATAAAACATATAATTGTTAAAAATTAAAAATACAGAAGATAAAATTAGTCCTAAACAAATTATTTTTTGTGATAAAAACTTATTTTGAATTATTATATTAAAAATAGAGAAATTAATAGCACAAAGTATAAATGAATATATTAAGTGCAAATCTTCATGTTCTGTCCAATAGGTTTCGTTTCCGTAATGAGTTTTTCCTAAAATAATTAAGGCATAAAAGAAAATTAATACACCCGTTATAAGACTTGTACTTATTAATACAACTTTATTTTTGTATTCATCAGACGGAAGTTTATATTTTTAAAATATAACTTGTGCAAGAAAAACTATATGTCCAAAAAAATGTCCTAATAATACATATTTAATATATCGGAATGTAAATTCGGGGAATATTTTTAATAAACTTATAAAAAATTGCAAATTGTAGATTGTATCAGGATTTTTGCGTGTAAACATACCTGTTTTTATTAAAACAAAAGCACCTAATATTGCAAAAATAAAGCAAATTATTTCAGAATATATATTTTTATCTTTTTTTAGAATAGAAATAATACTATATAAAAAAGTACCAATAATACAGGTTATACTTATAAATTCATTAGATAAAGAGCATAAAAAAGCCAGAATAGGTAGAATAATATATGAAACAAATCGATTTTTATTTTTTATTATAAATAAGATAAAAAATACAATAAGCATGAATGTTGGTATTACCATTCTGAAAAATCCGTCATATACGAATAATGTTAAATATTGTTGTTGTTCAATATAGAAAAATACTGTACCTGAAAATATAAAAGCTATAGGTAAAAGAAGGTTATTTTTTTTATTTAAAATAAAAGACATAATACCCGTTAAAAATATTAAAATTATTGCTTCAACAGAACTAAAATATACACTTTTAAAATAAGAAGGATGAATGTTAAGTATGTAAGGTAGATTAGCTGCAAAAATTCTGTCCAGTGTTGAAGATATAAATGAACCGTTACTCATTTCTTTAAATATTATATTTTTTCCGTGATGTAACCATGACGTATCGGTGTCATCAGCAAATATAAATGAATGACTCAAAAATTGTTTAAAAATAAAAAATTCAACAATTATAATAAGAAATATAAATAATAAAATATATAAATTTTTATTTTTTTGCATTTATTATATCTCACGTGAATTATCTTATCTTTATTATAATTTGTAAAATAAAATTATAGCAATTGTTTCTTATTGTATATATTCTTATACAATTTATTGACTTTAAAACATTTATTCGGATATCATGTCACTATAAATAAGGGAAAGGATTGGGGTAAATATTTATGAGAAACTCATCAATTTACAGATCTAACTTATCAGATGAAAAAGTGGCTTATCTTTCCGAAATAAAAAATCAAAAAGAGTATATTGCTAATAATAATCAGGAAGATAATGCTCCAAAAGCATACAAAAGACAAGGTAAGCAAAAAGAACTTGATCTTTTATGGCAGAGTTTTAGAGTTAATACAAAAGAAGAAAAATCACCCGGTGTATATTTATTAACGGGATTTATTGCCGGTGCATTATGTATGTTTATTATGAATGCTATTTTAAGTATCAGTTCTGAAATTACAACGGAACCTACAGCTACATCCTTAGGACAACCTAAATTTGAAAAGAAAATTTCAAGAAAAAGTAAGTTACCGCAATTAAATTCTAATTCTAATTCTAATATATCAATTATTCCTGCGGTTGCTCAAACACCTGAAGAAGTAGAAATACCAAGAACAGAAACTTATACTGTAAAAAGCGGTGATTCTATGAGCTCTATTGTTTACAGATTTTATGGTAAGTATGATTTATCAAAAGTTGAAAAAATTAAACAGGCTAATAATTTAGCTAATGCTCATAAATTATCAATAGGTCAAGAACTTATTATTCCGCTTGATTAGTGCGATATTTTAAAAAACTTATTTGTTTATTACCATACGTTTTGGCTTTGATTAATTCAAAGCCATCGTTTTTTATAATTTTTTCAATCGGATGTTCCATAATTATTATTCCGTCTTCTTTCAGTATTTGTTTCTCTTTTATTAGCGATAAAGATTGTTCATATAATTCCGAATCATAAGGCGGATCCATAAATATAACATCAGCTTTTATATCAATTTTTATAATATTTTTTAAAGTGTCACCAACATATAGTTCGGGTGTTAATTTTAAACTTTTGAAACAGTTTTTTATTGCAATTGCGGTTTTTCTGTCCTTTTCAAAAGAAATGACTCTAAAACCTCTGGATAATGCTTCAAGACTCATAATTCCACTTCCCGAAAATAAATCAAAAAATACCTTATTTTCGGGTTCAATCATTGTCAGTAACGAATTAAATATGCCTTGCCTTGTTTTTGATAAAGTTGGTTTTATATTATCAAAATCAGGAGTTTTTATGTGTAAAGAATTATATTTTCCGCCCGTTATTTGCATTAATCAAGCTCTATTATATTTTTTACGGATGTTCCTGATTGACCATTGTATACCTTTACATTGTTCAAAATATTTGACCATTGACCAAACATATTATTAGAATAATGAGGCATTTTATTCATATAAATGGCAAGTACAATACCTTCATTGCCTTTAAATGCTCGTTCTACAGCACAAGTATTTTTTATTTTACTGCACCATGTAATCATTGCATCATCAAAATCTTGATTGATGTTCTCAGGTATAATATCAGGAAAATTATTTCTGTCTTTCCCAAGTTGTCTGTTTAAAATTGCAATAGCAGACATATCATTATTTTTTAGTACTCGCTGTGTAAAAATTAGCATCTCTGTATAATTGTCCGATGATTGATTATACGGGACAAAACATTTTTTACTCGCAACTCCATCAGGACTTGCAACAGGATGCCATCCGTCATTAGGAAAGTCAAATTGCAATTTATCTTTTGCAAAAGCACCTGTTTGTAAAATAATAATACCCATTAATAAAATTAATAATTTTTTCATTATAATAACTCCCACGCCGGATTTTCCACTGCTGCAAATATTTCTATATCTTCATCTTTTAATATATTTTTAAATATTTCTACAACAAATTTTTCACTATGAAAATGACCCAAATCAATAACTGTCATTTTGCTTGCATTAAGCGCCTGATGATGTTTTAAATCACCTGTTATAAAAACATCAATTCCTATTTTTTCTAAGTCTTGAATAAACTCTGAGCCGCTGCCCGAACAAAAAGCAATCGAACGGTATGTTTTTCTTTTACTGTTTACTACACGTATACTGGGTAGACTGAATAGAGTTTTTAAAGTTGCAATTAATTTAGAAAAATTCATATCTTTTTCATATTGTTTGTATTTAATAAATTCAAAGGCTGTATTTAAATCTTTAAAGCCGCATTTTTCGGCTAAATATTCACTTACTCCGCCTTCTGCTATATCAAGATTAGTATGAGCAGAATATATCTGTATATTATTTTGAATGGCTTTTATTATATAAGGTGAATCTATTGATTTTATTGAATTAAAGAATACGGGATGATGCGATAAAATAAGATCACATTTCTTTTCTATTGCTTCATTTACAACAGCAGGAGTTACATCTAAAGCCAAAAGAACCTTGTTTGTATCTTCTATTCCTAAATTAATTTGCCAGCCTGAATTATCCCATTTTTGCATTGTTTCCAATGGTGCAAATTCTTCGATTTTTTTTATTATTTTATTTACTTTTTCCATATATTTTTTCCAATATTTTAAGTGCAGCAGTTTGTTTATCTGTTTTTTCAATATGATAAATTTCAAGTTCTTTATTTATTATATACAATTCATTATAATTTGACGAGAAACCTGTATCTTTTCTTGAAATATCATTAGCACAAATATAATCGCAGCCTTTTTTTGTTATTTTCTTTTTTGCATTATCAATTAAATTTTCACTTTCTGCGCAAAAACCTATTATTGTTTGATTTTCTTTCTTTAGTTTGCACATTTCCTTCAATATATCGGGATTTTCAATAAGCTCTATTGTTAATGAATTACCGTCTTTTTTTATTTTTTGTTCGGATTTATTTTTTACTTTATAATCACTGACAGCAGCTGCCATAATCAGTGAATCGGCATTAACAAATTCAGATTTAACGGCATTATACATTTCATCTGCAGTTTGAACATTTATTACTTTATATTTTTTATTTGTATCAACAGTTGATATTAATACAACTTCTGCACCAAGTTTGTACGCATTATCAGCAAGTGCAATACCCATTTTCCCTGAACTGTAATTACCAATATAACGAACTGCATCAATATTCTCTTTAGTTCCGCCTGCAGTTATTACAACTTTTTTCCCTTTTAAGATTTGTTCGGGTATAAGGCAAATTTTAACGGTTTCATAAATTTTATTTATATCTGCCAGCCTGCCTTTACCTTCCGTGCCGCAAGCAAGGAATCCTACTTCCGGTTCAATTACTTTTATACCTCTGCTTTTCAAAGTTTCTATATTTTTTATTGTTGACGGATTTTCCCACATATTTATGTTCATACAAGGTGCTATAATAACTTGTTTTTTGTATGCGCAAAAAGTTGAAGTTAAAAGATTATCACATATACCTAATGTCATTTTGGCTATAGTATTTGCACTTGCAGGGGCAATCACGAAAATATCGGTATCATCAGTAAGTGCTATATGTTCGGGCTTATATTCTTTTATATCAAATTGCTCAATATTAACAGGATTTTGACTTAAAGATTCAAGAGTTGTTTTTGTAACAAAATTTAAAGCATTTGGAGTTATAACAACTTTTACGTTTGCATTGTTTTTTTTGAATAAACGAATTAATTCGCAAGTTTTATATGCTGCTATTGCACCTGTTATTCCTACTAATATTGTTTTTCCCGATAGCATATTATTTCCTTTCCTGTTGGAATATGGCTTGCATATCGGATAAAGCCTGTTCTAATTTATCATTAACTATTTTGTAATCAAAGTTTTTACCTGCTTCAATTTCTCTGTTTACTTGATGTAAACGTTTTTGAATAGCTTCTTCACTTTCTGTGTGTCTGCCTCTTAATCTTGCTTCAAGTTCTTCTATAGAAGGCGGCATAATAAAAATACTTATTGCTTCCGGCATTTTTTCTTTTACTTGTTTTGCACCTTGTACTTCTATCTCTAATATTAAATCAATGCCTTGAGAAAGAGTTTTTTCAACAAAACTTTTTTTTGTACCGTAATAATTACCGCTAAATTCTGCCCATTCAAGAAATTCGTTATTATCAACCGATTTTTTAAAATCTTCTTTTGAAACAAAAAAGTAATTTACTCCGTCTTTTTCACCTTCTCTGGGAGATCTTGTTGTTGCGGATATTGATAATTTAATATTCGGATTTTGTTGCAAAAATAAATTTAAAAGAGTACCTTTTCCAACTCCCGAACATCCTGCAATTATATATAAATTTCCCTTCATTTGTGTTCCTTTATAATTTTTATTGATTATAACCGAATAAAATATAATATTCCAGTATTTATTCATGTTATTTAATTTCTATATTTTTTTGATAAAGTAAATATATACAGTATTTGAATAATCCGCAAAAAATTGGAGGCAATATGCAGGAATCAAGTAATACAAAAGAAATTAATTCTTCTATAGATACAATAAGACAGGGAAGAATACAAAAAGCACAAGACTTAAGAGAAAAAGGAATTAATCCTTATCCGTATAAATTTAATAAAACTGCATCCGCAAAACAACTTCAGGAAAAATATGCAAATCTTGCAGACGGAGAAGAAACTCAAGATACTTATAGTGTTGCAGGTAGGGTTATGGCTATTAGAAATTCCGGCATGTTTATTGACCTTATGGATGATACAGGTAAAATTCAAATTTTTTCACACAAACAAAATATTGATGAAACAAGATTAAAATTATTAAAATTTGTAGATATTGGTGATATAGTTGGTTTTACCGGTGATATAAGAAGAACTCCACGGGGAGAATTAAGTATAAAGGCTATTGATTTTGAAATATTAACTAAATCTTTAAAACCGCTGCCTGAAAAGTTTCATGGTTTGACAGACGTAGAAACAAGATATCGTCAAAGATATGTTGATATGATTATGAATCCTGAAGTAAAAGAAACATTTAGAAAAAGAGGATTAATAATCCAAAAAATCAGAGAATATTTAACATCACAAGGCTTTTTGGAAGTTGAAACACCAATGTTACACTCTCAAGCCGGCGGAGCAAATGCAAGACCGTTTGAAACTCATCATAATGCACTTGATATTCCGATGTATATGAGAATAGCTCCTGAACTTCATTTGAAAAGACTTATGGTTGGCGGTTTGTCAGAAAAAATATTTGAAATTAACCGTTGTTTTAGAAATGAAGGTATAGACTCTCTTCATAATCCTGAATTTACGACTATTGAGTTATATGAAGCTTATGTTGATTACAACGATATGATGACTTTAACGGAAAATATGGTTGCTTTTGTCGCAAGAGAAGTACTAGGAACAACCAAAATTAAATATGGAGAAAATGAAATAGATTTAACTCCGCCATGGGACAGAAAAACTATGATAGGTTCAATTAAAGAAGCAACAGGTGTTGATTTTGCAGATTATGCAACTGCAAAAGAAGCAGAAGAAGCTGCAAAGAAACTTGGTATAGAACTTGAAGAAAATATGAACTGGGGTAAAATTGTAGAAGCTGTATTTGAAGCAAAAGTTGAACCGTTTATTATACAACCTGTTCATATAATGGATTATCCCAGAGAAATTTCTCCTTTAGCAAAAGTTCACAGACATAATCCAAGATTAACAGAACGTTTTGAATCTAAAGTAAACGGATGGGAACTTGCAAATGCATTCTCTGAACTTACAGACCCTCTTGATCAAAGAGAAAGATTTGAAGCACAAGCTTTGGCAAAAGCACAAGGCGACGAAGAAGCATGTGATATTGATGAAGATTTTATTAATGCACTTGAATACGGCATGCCACCGACAGGGGGTATGGGTATGGGAATAGACAGGCTTGTAATGTTACTTACAAATTCGTCTACAATTCGCGACGTTATTGCCTTTCCGACTATGAAAAACAAATAACTATGCCACAAATAAAGTCTGTATTGAAAATTACTTATTGACTATTTCAAAAAAACCGCTATAATCATAAGTGTGGTATTTAAGGAAAGGGGTTTAAACCATGAATAAAGAAGAATTAGTACAAGAAGTATCAAAAAAAGCAAAAGTTACTCAAAAGGATGCAGCTGAAGTTTTAAATGCTATAATGGGTACAATTGAAAAAACAGTTGCTAAAGGTAAAAAAGTTACTTTAGTTGGTTTCGGTACATTTGAAGCTAGAAAAAGAGCTGCAAGAACAGGTCGCAATCCTCAAACAGGCGCTAAAATTAAAATTGCAGCTAAGACTGCTCCTGTATTTACAGCTGGTAAAAAATTCAAAGAAATTGTTGATGGCAAAGTAGCTGCTAAGAAATAGTTTCTTAAATTTTAAGATATGTAAAGAGGTAAATAAGTTAGCTTATTTACCTCTTTTTTTGTTGTTTAATAAGACTATGGCTAAATTAGTAACCGAAATATTAGAATTTGATAAAGTTCTTTCTTATCTTAGTGATTATGCTATAAGTACATTAGGTAAAGAAAGATGTCTTAATGCATTAATTTTTGATAATATTGATACAATTAACAAAGAATTATTGCTTACTACACAAGCCAGAACTATTGTTAATAATGCTTTAAATGTTCCTTTAGATAACATTTTTGATATTGAAAAAAGCCTTAATGATGCAAAAAAACAAATGCGATTATCGGAACAAGAAATTGTTGATATTGCTAAAACACTAAGAACTTCAAGGTTAATGAAAAATTTTTTGGATAGTATTTCTAAAGATTTTTTTGAGCTATCTGAAATGAAAAATAAACTTTTCCCCAATAAAGAGCTTGAAGACAGGATTTTTAATACATTTACACCTTCATATATCGTAAAAGAAGATGCTACTCCTGAATTAAAACGATTGTATCAAATGTTAAGAGATACAAATTCAAATGTTAAGACATGTGTATCTTCTTTGTTACAAAATTCCGATTTCACATCTAATTTACAAGATACGGTTTATACACAAAGAGATGGAAGAACTGTTTTTCAAGTAAAAGCTGAGTGTAAAAATAAGGTATCAGGTATTGTTCATGATGTTTCTCAAAGTAATCAAACTTTTTTTATAGAACCTGAAATTTTGGTTGGTTTAAATAATAAACTTAGAGAAATTGAAATACAAATTAATATTGAAACTGAAAGAATATTAAAATCTTTATCTTTAGAAATCGGAAATATAGCAGTAGATATAAAAACATCAAATCTTCAATTAGTAGAATTGGATTTTATATTTGCAAAAGCAAAGTATTCTGCATCTTTTGACGGTACTGCCGCAAAAATTTCTGAACAAAAGCAAATAAATTTAAAATTTATGAGAAATCCGATTTTAATAAAATCTAAAAAAGATATAGTAGAAAATGATTTTTATATGGACTCAAATAAAAACTGTATGGTTATTACGGGCTCTAATACTGGTGGTAAGACGGTTGTTTTAAAAACAGTAGGATTATGTACTCTTATGACTAAAGCAGGGCTTCATATCCCATGCTATGAAGCTGAAATCTATCCTTTTAAAAAAATATATTCTGATATTGGTGATGAACAGAGTATTGTCCAAAATCTTTCTACTTTTTCATCTCACATGACAAATATTGTTAATATAGTTAACCATGCTGATTATGATACGTTAATATTACTTGATGAAATAGCAGCTGGTACTGATCCGAAAGAAGGTGCTTCCTTGGCTCAGTCAATATTGGAATATTTGCAAAAGAGAGGAGCATTTATTGTTGTAACAACTCACTATGGAGAGTTAAAATCTCTTGCTTATCTTAATCAAGGGTTTGTTAATGCATCTGTTGAATTTAATATTAATACTTTGCAGCCTACGTATAAACTTTTAATAGGTATTCCCGGTGCAAGTAATGCTATTTCCATAGGTAAAAATTTAGGATTAAAAGAAGAAATTATAAATAAAGCCAGAGATACATATTTCAATCAAAAAGATAATACGGCTAAAGTGCTTGAAGAATTGCAAAAAACTCAACAAGAATTAACTGATTCAAAAAAAGTAATTGAAGAAAAAGAGGAAAATGTAAGGCGTTTAGAACAAAGTCTTAATGATAAATTAAATGAAATCAAAAAAGATAAAAAGAAAAATATCGGCATATATAAAAAGAAATATGAAACTTCAATTGAAGAAGCAAGAGATGAAATAAAAGATATTTTAAAGCAAATGCGTGAAGAAAAATCAGAGAAAATTGCACGCAGAAGTTTCCACAGATTAGCCGGTATAGAAACGGCGATGCGTTCGGAATTTCGTAAAGATGAGGATGAAATAGCAGAAAAATATACTCCTATTGATTGGACTACCGTAAAAATAGGCGATAAAGTTATGGTAAAGGAATTTAATCAAGAAGTAACAATTCTTGAAATGCCTGACAGAAATAAAAATGTTAAAGTCCAAATGGGGATATTAACGACAAGAATAAAACAAAATAAACTTGCTGTATTAAATAAATCTTTAATAAAGCGAGAACAAAAAGCAAAAGGAACTTATAAGAAAAATTTTGAAATAGAAAAACGTTCATTATCTCAAACACTGGATTTAAGAGGCTACAGATGTGAAGAAGCCTTAGATGAAATTGAAACATATCTTGATAAAGCCAGTCTTGTTAATTTAACCCCTGTATATATTATTCACGGTCATGGTACAGGAGCCTTAAAACAAGTAATAAGAGATTATCTTGCGCATTCGCCTTATGTTGCAAAATTCCGTCCCGGAGAAAACACTGAAGGCGGTGACGGTGTCAGTGTTGTTGATATAAATTAATTATAATAGTTATTCTTTGTATTGAAATTCATAGCCTTTTATCAATGTTTTTTCAATTCCCTTTGCAAAAGTCCTTCGGGCACTCCAATATGATAAATGAGCAAATATAAATAATCTTTTTGCCCATATATTTGAATTATTATAAATTACACCTTTTGGATTTTTAATATCCATTTTAATATATTTTTCGATTTCTTTAATTTTTAAATTTTGACTTGTTGAAAAACCTAAAGGATCTTCTTTAAAATTAACGCTTATCAGAAACATATCATTTTCAAGAATATATTTAGTCATTAACCTATTATAGTAGTTTAATTCATATTTATCATCAAATAAGTCAGAGTAAAATAATGGTAAGGGATTTGCAAAATTAACAACACCTATAACATTCTTATTTGGAGCACATACATTTTCCGTTATTTCATTTAATTTTAAATAATTATTTTTTAAGAGTTTTTTATTTGTATTTAATATAAAATCTCCGGAAGGTGATAAAGAACCTATATCTGCATTGTTTTTTAATAATGCAGCCATACATGTATTGTTTTGAGGATAGTTTTTAACCAGCATTTTTATATCATTATCCGCATTTAAATTTTTAAAAAATTCTTGTAAATTAATATAGCGCAATTTATTAAACATATATTCGTATGTTATAAAAGCACCTGCTGAATATCCGTATAATACAACATTATTTCCTTTTTCTACTTCTTTTTTTATTGTTGTATTTAATTCATCAAGAACAGGTAACATGTTGTTAGGTTTTTGAATCCATATTGCATCATGCAGATTTTCTATAATAATCTTTTTTGCAAAATAAGCAAAAGGGGCATTCCAATGAAATCTATTTTTATTTTTTACATAATTCAAGTCAGTTTTGCTATTGTATCCCCAAAAGAAAATAACGGGAGCTTTATTTATATTAATATTATTTAACTTTTTATAATATTTTTCTATTTTTTTATTAGATTGAAAATTTTTTACTAAAACGGGGTGTAATTTTTTTACACCATCTTCATACCAATTTTTCATTTTAATGTTGTTATTATTTGAGCCGTTTATATATATAAAACTTACATCAGAAGCAAGACAAACAATATTAAAATTTAAAATAATAATTATAATTAAAACAAATTTTATCATAATGAAAATATATCATTACAATAATTTGATTATATCCGACAGTTTGGTAATATATTATTTTTTACTGTGGTTTTGTACATTATTGCATTCTTACGTCTGCAGCAAGTTTATGAGCATATAAACCCTCTTTCTCTGCCAAAAGAGAAGCATTTTTTGCTGTTTCTTGTATGGAAGAAGAATTTATTATTTGATAGGTTTGAATTTTAAAATAATCAAATACACTTAACCCTCCTGAATATTTTGCAACCTGATTTGTGGGAAGTGTGTGGTTTGTACCTGATACATAATCTCCGAATACTTCTGCACTATAATTTCCGATAAATAATGAACCGTAATTTTTAAATTCCATAATATTTTGATTATTGTCAATACAAAGTTCAAGATGTTCTGGGGCTTTGTCATTTGCCAGTTTTATAGCTTCTTCCATAGAATTTATAATTACTGCTATTGATTTATCATAGGATACTTGAGCTATTTCCTTTGTCGGCAAAGTCTTTAAATATTCTTGAGCTTTTTTATCAACATTTTGCGCAAATTCTTTAGAAAAACATATTAAAAAGGCTCTTGCATCTTTATCATGTTCGCATTGAGCCAGCATATCCGCTGCAATAAAATCGGTATTTGCATTGTCATCAGCAACTATTAATACTTCTGACGGTCCTGCAAGAAAGTCTATACCGCATTCTCCAAATACTTGTTTTTTTGCAGATGTGACAAATTTATTGCCGGGTCCTACTATTTTATTAACTTTTTCAATTGATTCCGTTCCGTAAGCCATTGCTGCAATACCTTGAACACCGCCTATTGCATATATTTCATCCGCACCTGCAAGATGTGCTGCAGCTATTGTTATGTCTTTTATTTTGGGGGACATTGCAATAATTCGTTTTACACCTGCAACTTTTGCTGGAACTATTGTCATAATTGCACTGCTTGGCAGAGGATAGTTTCCTCCGGGGATATAACAACCGACTGATTCTAACGGAACTATTTTTTGTCCCAATGTATTACCGTTTACGTTTACTTCAATTTCTTTTACGCTGTTAAACTGTGCCTGTGCAAATCGTTGAACATTTTTTATTGCAAATTTTATAGTCTGTATTGTTTTTTCATCTACATTAGAAATTGCATTTTGTATTTCTTTATTTGTTAAACGAAAATTTTTTATATCTCCGTCACCAAATTTTTGGGAGTATTCTTTTATTGCTTTATCTCCGTTTTTGCGAACATTTTCGATAATATCATTAACGGAAGAAATACTTTCAAATTCTATTTTTGAAAAAAATGTTTTATCAAGTTCTTTATAATTGTATATTTTCATAAAATACCTTCTTACTTGGTTCTGGATGCTAAATTATTAATAATATCCTGAGGTGTGACATTATGTAGTGCCATAAATGTAAGCATGTGATATGCTAAGTCACTTGCTTCCCATTCTAAACCATCGCCAAGTTCAAAATTTACCGACTCAAATGCTTCTTCCATAACTTTACGTTTTAAGTAAAATTCATTCTTAAACAGTTTTGTTGTGTATGAATTTTCGGGCAGTTTGTTTTTTCTGTCTAAAAGCAGATTGTATAATTCGTTTATACAAAATTCTCTGTCTTCAAAACAGGAATATCTGCCTGTATGACAAGCATTACCTTTTTGTTTAACTTTAAATAATATGGCATCCTGGTCACAATCAAATTTTGCACTTATCAATTCTTGAGTATTACCTGATGTTAATCCTTTTGTCCATAATTCTTGTCTTGAACGACTGTAATATGTTGCTAAACCTTCAGATAAAGATTTTTTTAATGAATCTTTATTTGAATAAGCAAGCATCAAAACCTGTTTCGTTTCTATATCTTGAACTATAGTCGGTATTAATCCGTTTTGTTTCTCAAAATCCATAACAGCAACATAAGCATCCTCAAGGTTTAGTGCTCCGGTATATATGCACATACCCAGTTGGGTAGATACATTCATTTTATTTAAAGTAACTATTTCTTCTATTGTTGAAATACCGCCTGCCGCGATTAGTGTCTTTTGGGTTAAAGCTCTGATTTTCTTTATTGCATCTATGTCAGTACCTTGCATCATGCCTTCTTTATCAACAATTGTGTATAAATAGCCTGCACATAAATCATCAAATCTTTTTACATATTCTTCTGGTGAAAAATCAACTTCTTTTGTCCAGCCTTCTGTGGTAACTTTGCCTTGTTTAGAATCAATAGCAACCAGTACTTTATCTTTTGGTAATTTCGATAAAAATTCTTCATTTGCAGCTGTACCGATGATTATTTGTTTTGCACCATTTGCAAGAATTCTTTTTGCTTTTTCTTTATCTCTTATTCCGCCACCAACTCTGCAATGGGCTATTTTGCAGATTTCTTTTATAAGGGCTTCATTATCTCCCTTATTCATTGCTGCATCTAAATCGATAACGCTTATTTCACCAAAACGGGAATAATATTTTGCAAGTTCCACTACATTATCTTTTTCAAGAACTTTTTCTTTTCCCTGTCTTAATTGCACTGCCTTACCGCCCATTAAGTCAATACTTGGAATAATCATATTTCTCGCCTTTCTTTTACAAAATCGATTATATTGTAAACAGAACGGATTTTAAATGTTTTGTAAAAAAGACATAAAAAACAGTCAAAATAATTTTCTGACTGCTTTTTATAAATTCTATTTCAGCTTATTTTCTGTCTGTTAATAAGAATAAACTAACCAAATCATTTATTAACGTAACATTTTTTTGATAGTCTTGAACAGACTGTTCTAATTGGAGAATATTTGTTTTATATTCTTGGATTTTTAACATACATTCTCTTGTTGAACTGTTTAATTGTTCCTGAACTTCTTGTGCTTCTTTTAAAACACTATTCATAGGAAGTCCCATTGCTTCAAATGTTTGTCTGATAATTTGAGCACCTGTTTGTTTTGTTACTCCAACCGGTAATGAAGCGATTAAGTTCTTTAATACTGCAACATTTGGCGGAATGTTTATTGATGATGGAGTAATAGCTGCAACCTTTTGTTCTTCTGTTTGTTGTTGAATAACAGGATTTACAAACGTTGTTGGTTGTGGGTCTTTAATAGTTGTAAACACAGGTTTATCAAGTATATTTTCTTCTTGAACCATAGGTTCTTCTTGTTGTGTAAATGTATTTTCCATAAGAGGCGCAACTGCTTCTTCCTCTATAATCATATTTTCGTTTGATTCTGTTTCTTCTTTTGTTGATTCAAATTTTAATTCCGGTAAATCTTCTATATTTGTTAACGGAATATCATCAGTTATAGCTGTTTCACTTGCAGGAACAGGAGTAATATCAGCTTCTGCCTGTCTTTTTAATGCTTCAACTATCTTTTTACCTACTCCTTCAGGAAGTTGATTTCTTGTCATAATTTACCTCTTTACCTTAATAGTTGGATTATATATAAAACATAAAATTAATTCAAATATGTTACTTTATATTATATCTTACCGTTTTTATTTAAAATTTTCTTTTGATGAAAAATAAGTTATGTCATCTATTCTTATTATATGCCAGCCTTGTTTTGATTCTATAGGGTTTGATATATCATTAACATCCATCTTGAATGCTGCTTTTTCCATTTCTATAGGGAGTCTGCCTCTGTCATAAAATCCTAAATACCCTTTATTTTCTTTAGATGGGCATTGTGAGTATTCTTCTACCAGCTCTTCAAATTTTGAACTATCTTCATCCAATTTAGTTTTTAATTCTTTTGCCATATCTTCGGTATCTACTAAAATATGACTGATTTTTACTTCTCTTTTATCTGCATCCGTATAAAAATGTGAAAATGGGAAATATATACAATATGCTGCTAAAATCCAGCAAAGTATGCATACAATTTTTTTCATTTCTAACCTCGTAATCTACAACATTGATTATACAGTAAAAGTTTAATTGTGTCTAAACCTTTCACAGGCCAGTAAAGCTGCACCTATCATGCCTGAATAATTGCCTGATTTTGCAAGTCTTATTTTTACCGGAGATACTACGATTTCTGAATTTATTGTTTTTTCTATTTCGTCTGTATCTATAAATTCTCCCATACCTCCAGAAATTACAATCATTCCGGTATCAAATATATTTGTTATATTAATTAGTCCGGTAATTAAATCATTTTTCCATATATTAAATACTTTTTTTGAATATTCGTCATTTAGTTTTAATCCGTTAACAATATCATAAGTTGTAATATCATTTGGTTTTTTATCTTTATAAATGCTGGATTTAAAAATATTATCGTTAGCAGCAATTTCTTCTGCGGTTATTTTTAGACCGCTTCCTGAAGCATAACTTTCAAAACAGTTTTTTCTGTGACAGGTACAAATACGATTTCTTCCGTTAATTTTCATACTGCCGACTTCTCCGCCTCTGCCGGATTTGCCTCTTAACAGTTTTCCGTCAACAATAAAGCCTCCTCCAACACCTGTTCCTAATGTAATTGTTATATTATTTGCTTCACCTTGTGCTGCTCCGGTTTTATATTCTGCCCAAGCTGCAGCATTTGCATCATTTTCCACATATACAGGTTTTGTGCTTAACTTTGAAAAATCAATACTGTTATATCCGTCCGGCATGTTTGGAGTTGAAGATTCAACTTTTGTATTCTCAAGATTTATTGCCCCTGCGGTTGCAAATGCTATATAATCTATTTCTTTTTCGTTTTCTGAAATTATTGTTTCAAATATTTTTTTTAATTCTTCTATATTTTTTGGTGTTGAAACTCTTTTTATTTCGTTTAGAAATTCACCTTTTTCATTTACAATTGCATAAACAAGTTTTGTCCCGCCTACATCTATTGCCAGAACTTTTGCCATTTTATCTACCTCTCACAAAAACGTTTTGTAATTAATTGGGGGCGTGTTATAGCAGAACCTATAACAACACTATGTGCACCTATTTCAAATGCTTTATCAACTTCATAAGGTTCCCAAATTCGTCCTTCAAGTATAACAGGACAATCAACACTTTTAACCAGTTTCTCAAGAAGCTCATAATCGGGAGTTTGTTTATCTTGTTTTGAGTTTTGGGTATATCCCGACAGAGTTGTTGATATTATATCAAACCCAAGTTCTCTTGCATTTATACCTTCTTCTAATGTTGAAATATCTGCCATTGCAAGTTTATTATACTGTTTTATGTATTTTATTATTTCTTCTATACTTTCTTTTGGTCTGGGACGCATTGTTGCATCCGTTGCTATTATATCTGCATCTGCTTCTATCAATTCTTTTACTTCTTTTAGTGTGGGAGTTATATAAACAACTTCTTTCCAATTATCAGGAAGTTTTTCGGGTTTTGTTAATCCTATTATAGGTATATTAAAAAGCCTTTTTGCTATTTTAACATCCCTTGCTCCTGCAACTCTTAATCCTTCTGCTCCGCCATTAACAACTGATTGCATCATTGCAGTTAATGCAATTTCATTATATAACGGCTCATCGGGCATTGCCTGAACAGATACTATTACTTTATTTTTTAATTGTGAAATTATATCCATTATTTATTTCTTTGTAACTTTTTTGCTTTTTTCCAGAGTTCATCCCATTCTTCAAGTGTTAAATGTTCTAAATCTTTATGCGCATTATCTTCCATTGCTTTGAATCTTGAAATGAATTTTTTATTTGCTTTTAGAAGAGCTTGTTCCGCATCTATTTTATTCCATCTTGCGAGATTTACAACTGCAAATAAAATATCACCGAGTTCTTCTTCTTTTTCCTCAAATGTTTTTGCTTCATTAAATTCTCTTATTTCAGATTGAACACAATCTTGAAGTGATTTTTCATTAGGCCATTCAAAGCCTACTTTTACAGCTTTTTTGCTTATTTTTTGTGCACTCATTAAAGCTGATTGTGCTCTTGAAATACCATCCATGACAGATGTTCTGTGAGGTTTTTCCTCTTTTTTCAATTTTTCCCAGTTATCAAGAATTTCTTGTGTAGAGTGTGCTTTTACATCTCCAAAAACATGAGGATGTCTGTGTATTAGTTTGTCAGAAAGAGTTTTTGCTATATCTTCTATATCAAAAGCTTTTTCTTCTTTTGCTATTTGTGCATGTAAAACAACTTGCAACAGAACATCACCCAGTTCTTCCTGCAAATGTTTCATATCATTATCATCTATTGCATCAACTGCTTCATAGGCTTCTTCGAGCATATTTCTTCTTAATGTTTCATGGGTTTGTTCCCTATCCCATTGGCATCCGTTCTCACTTCTTAATATGCTTATAATTTCTATTAATTTTTCTAAATTAGGATAATTCATGTTATTTTACCATTTGATCAACCGTCATTATTAAAATGCCTTGTCCGCCAAGTTTCTTTAATCTGTCAATGCTGTCAAATACTTTATCCGCATCAACAACTACGTGCATAACAACGTGTTCGTCATCACCAGCCAATGACATTATTGTTGGTGAAGATAATCCGGGCAGGAAACTTCTTATTTCTTCCAGTGATGATTTTGGAACATGTGCCATTAAATATTTCTTTTCTCTTGCATCAATAACAGATTTTAATGCTCTTAATACAACCTGTGTTTTTTCCTTTTTTTCTTCATTCAAATTTTTATTTGAAATAACTATTGCAGAAGATTTTAAAATCTTATCTATAATTCTTAATTTATTTGATTTTAAAGTTGAGCCTGAAGATGTTATATCAACTACAACATCTGATAAACCCAGTCTTGGGGTTATTTCTGTTGCACCTGAAACTTCTATTATTTTAGGATTTTTACCTAATTTTTCAAAATATTCACGGGCAATATTGGGAAATGATGTTGCGATTTTATGATTTTGCGGCAAATCTGAAGATGTTTTATATGTATCTTCTTCTTTTACCGCTACAACCATTTCACAATATCCAAAATCCAAATCCATTATTTTATCTACATTAGACTTTAATTCTGTTAGAATATCAAATCCTGTAAAACCAATATCAGCGATACCATTTTCTACGAACATAGGAATATCTTGAGTTCTGACAAATATTATTGAATATTTTCCGTCTTTTGTTGTTACCTGCAAGGTTCTTTCATCTTTTGAAGGAAAAACCAAACCTGCACAATTTAGTAAATCATATATTTTTTCCGATAATCTTCCTTTATTTGGAATTGCAATTTTTAATATATCCATTATTCTTAATCCTCTTATTAAAATTATTCTTCATCATCTTTTAATGTAATAACAACGTCACTGGTATTGCAATGATGTCGTACCGGACTATGGCTGTAATGGAATTTAGAAATTTCCGGAATTTTCTTTTGCATTGATTTTATCATTTCATTTGTAACAGAAGTGTTGTAACCTAAAATTTGAGATTCTGTAATTTGAGTTGAACGTCCTGTGCAATTTACTTCATAACCCAGTGTTTTTAACTGTTCTCTTATGTTCATAGCATCAAATTCTTTTGAACGGTTATACATTATACCTACAGAAATGTCATTATCCGCAAGTTGTACTTTTTGTCTGTATATTAATCTGTTTATTATTTGTTGTGTTTTTTCAGGATCTAAAATCCAATAACTGATTATGCCTTTTTTATTTGGAGCACCCGGAAGCATAACAAATTCAACTTTGTTTAAATCAATATCTCTGGCTGCTGCAGCGTATTGGGACATTTGATATAAATTTAAGTCAGTTCTGGTATATAAACTTGCGATTTTTAGTGCTTCAGGTATTTTTCTGAGAGCTTCAGGTGATTTTACCTGTTCTATCAGTGCTTTTATAAATTTTTGTTGACGATGAACTCTGCCAATATCGCCCATAACATCTTTTCTGAATCTTAAATATTCTTCTGCCTGAGCACCTGAAAGTACATAATCGCCTTTATCAAAGTTTATATGAAGTTTTGCGGAATAGTCATCATAGCGCATTCTTTGGTCAATATGTATGGGAACACCGCCTATTGCATCAATGATTTTTCTTACACCTTCTGCGTTTACAATTACATAGTTATGAATTTTTATACCAAGAGTTTCTTCTAGTGTCTTTTTTGTTAGTTCAATACCTCCAAGAGCGTATGCAGCATTGATTTTTTGAACACCATGACCTTCTGCTATGTATACTTTACTATCTCTCGGAACAGATATTGCATTGATACTTTTTCCGTGCATATCTACATTAATTATAATCATTGTATCTGAACGAACACCTGAAAAAGGCATTGTATCAGGGCCGTTAGAATCAACACCAAGCAATAGAATATTTTGGTATCTGCTTAGCATTTTGAAATTAAAACGAGTCGGAGTTAAATCGGGTTTTGAAGAACTTACCTGTACATTTGCTAATTTCTTATCCGTCATACTCTCTATGATTGCGGATATTTCATTATAGTTCGTTATTATATACATTGACAGTGCTGTTATCGCAACAGCAAAAAACATTATAAATATTACTCTCAGCGTAAGAATAAATTTATTTTCTTCTTCTTTATTGTTTTCTTTATATTTTAAAAAAGTACTATATTGTTCGTCTTTATCTTTAAGTTCAGCCATAATAATTATCCTAACAGTGCTTGTTATATTTTACTCCAAAAATTTTAAAATTAGTATATACAAACGGAGGATAAATATATAATCTTGTTGAATATAACAGTTGTTTATGATTTCATAAAAATATGAATAAGAATTTGATAGTAAATAATGCCGAACAAAAAGTTAAACAATACTTTGAATTGGTTGATGAAATAAAAGAATATAATCAGGAAAAAGTATTAAAGGCATTTTATAACCATAAAATAGGGCTGGAACATTTTGCAACCGTATCCGGATACGGGCATGATGATATGGGAAGAGAAGCCCTTGATAAGGTTTTTGCTGATGTTTTTAAAGCGGAAAAAGCAGTCGTAAGAAATCATTTTGTTTCAGGAACACACACTCTTGCTTGTTGTTTATTCGGAAATTTGAGATACGGAGAAAAATTAGTATCTGTTGCAGGTTCACCTTATGACACAATGGAAGAAGTTATCGGTAAACGTGGAGATAAAAGAGCTTCTTTAATAGGACACGGTATAAGTTATGATGAAGTTCCTCTTATAAATGATATGGATGTTGATTTAGAAGGTATAAAAAATAAAATTGATAAAACCGTAAATATGGTTTTAATCCAACGTTCAAGAGGGTATTCATTAAGGAAATCTTTAAATATAGATACAATTAGAAAAATTATTGAAATAGTAAAATCTAAAAATCCTAATTGTATTTGTTTTGTAGATAATTGCTACGGAGAGTTTGTAGAAAAACTCGAACCGTTAGAAGTAGGTGCTGATTTAATTGCCGGTTCTTTAATAAAAAATCCGGGCGGAGGCATTGTTGAAGCAGGCGGATATGTTGCCGGAAAAGAAGAATATGTTGACCAGGCAGCATACAGATTGACTGCTCCCGGTATCGGTGCTGAAGGCGGAGCAATGTTGAATCAATTGCGATTGATATTTCAAGGGCTTTTTATGGCCCCATCAATTGTATCTGAAGCGGTAAAAGGTGCTATACTTGCTTCTCAGGTTTTTGAAGATATGGGCTTTATTTCCACTCCTAAACCTAATGAAGTTAGAACAGACTTAATCCAGACAATAAAATTTGGTGCTCCCGAACCTTTACTTGAATTTTGTAAAACATTACAAATGTATTCACCTGTAGAATCATATCTTACACCTGTTCCAGATGAAGTTCCGGGATATGATGATAAACTAATTATGGCAGGTGGTTCATTTATAGAAGGTTCAACAATAGAATTATCCGCAGACGGGCCTGTCAGACCTCCGTATGCTGTATATATGCAAGGCGGTTTAAACTATGCTCATGTTAAAATTGCGCTAAAAGGTATAGTTGATAAACTTTTAAAATAAACTAAAATTCTGTTGTTGTTGCTTTGTTTTTAAACTTTGTTATTGCAGATTGGAATAACAACTCGATGGTTCCGGTTGGGCCGTTTCTGTGTTTTGCTATAATTACTTCCGCTTTACCTTTGTTTTCAACATTATCTTTATTATAATATTCATCTCTGTAGATAAACATTACAATATCGGCATCCTGTTCGATAGCACCGGAATCTCTTAAATCTGATAACATAGGACGTTTATCCGGACGTTGTTCAACCTGTCTTGATAACTGCGATAATGCTATAATTGGTACATCAAGTTCTCTTGCTAAACCTTTTAATGAACGAGAGATCATAGATATTTGCTGGTTTCTGTCATTTGGATTACCTCCGCCTTCCATAAGCTGCAAATAGTCGATAACTATTAATCCGAGTTCTTTTTCTTCCATCATGAGTCGTCTGCATTTTGCTTTTATATCTATAGAAGTAACTCCGGGGGTATCATCTATATATATTTTTGCATCAGATAATCTTGTCATAGCATCAATTAACTTTTCCCAGTCTTTTGGCTGCATATTTCCTGATGTTATACGTTGTGTATCAACTTCCGCTTCTGCACATAACATACGTTTTACTAATTGTTGCTTAGGCATTTCCAAAGAAAATATTGCGACTCCCTTTTTACCTTTCATTGCAACATTTTGTGCAAGGTTTAATGCAAATGCGGTTTTCCCCATAGAAGGACGTGCTGCAAGAATGATTAAATCGGATTTTTGTAACCCGGATGTTAATCTGTCTAAATCATAAAAGCCTGTTGTTACACCTACTAAATCATCTTTATTGTTAAATCTGTCTTCTATTTGTTCATAGCTTGCAACAACTAAATCTTGTATAGGAACAAGCTCTGAGGTTTCTTTTTGGGCTGCAATATTAAAAATAAGTTTTTGAGCATTATCAAGTACTGCATCTGTTTCTTCATTCTCGTAAGACATAGAAACAATCTCGGAACCTGCATTTATTAATGCACGTTTTATTTCTTTTTCTTGAATAATTTTTGCATAAAATTCTATATTTGCTGTTGTGACAACATTAATTGCGAGGTCATTAATATATGCTCTTCCGCCTGCATTTTCAAGTTCTTCTTTATTTCTCAGATGTTCGGATACCGTAACAATATCAATAGGTTCATTCTTTCTGTATAATTCAAGAACTGCTTCATATATTATTCTGTGGGAAGGTTTATAAAAGCTTTCAGGACGCAAAAATTCAACAATCCTTCCTATTGATAAAGGATTTACCAATACCGCACCAAGTACAGCTTCTTCAGCTTCAATACTTTGAGGTAAAAGTTTAAGCATGCCTTCATCAGGCTTCTTCATTACTTTGCCTGCCATTAATTATCTCCGACCGATTCCGATTATTTTTGTTGTTCAACCATTGGTTTGTTGCTGTAATTACGATGAGCTTCTTTTGCAATGTCCTGTTGCTTTTGTTGTGCTACGTATTCAAGACATTGTCTTACTTGTCTGTGTGCATTATCAATGTCACGTTCAACTTCATTTAAGAGTCTTTCTGCGTATGCTTTAGCACCGTCTTTAATTTCCATTGCTTCTTTGTATGTATTTCTACGGAGAGTATCAGCTTCTTCTGCTGCTTTACTTTTCATTTCATCGCAGCTTTCTTTTACTTGTTCCTGAATTTTTGCAGCTTTTTCTCTAACTGCTCTTATTAATTCGGATTCGCTTAAAATATTTGCAGCAGTGTTTTGAGCTTCACTTATTATTCTGTCAGCTCTGCTTTGAGCTTCCATATATATATCATCACGTCTTTTTAAAATCATTTCGGCAGTTTTTATTTCTTCCGGTAAAATTGCTCTTATTTTGCTTAAAATATCCTGTAAATCATCGGTATTCATAAATAAACAATAACCACCTACATGAAATTTGTTATCCAATAATTCATCAGCTTCATCTATTAAGTTGTTTACTCTCAACTCTGTCATAGTCTTAACCTTTCGTATATTTAGTTTCTAAAAATTTTGCTACGGGTTCGGGTACGAATTTTGAAACATCACCTTTCATTAATGCGATTTCTCGTACTGTGCCCGATGATATAAAATTGTATTTGGGTTTTGTTATAAGGAAAACAGTATGAATATCTTTGCATAAAGCACTATTTGCTTGAGATAATTGCATTTCGTATTCAAAATCGGATACTGCCCTTAAACCTCTTATTAATACATTTGCGTTTTTCTTTTTTGCGTATTCTATAGTTAATCCGTCAAAACTGTCAACTTCTACGTTTGGTATGTCTTTACAAGATTCTCTAATAAGTCTTAGCTTTTCATCCAGTGATAAAAAGCTTTTTTTATTTACATTTATTGAAACTACGAGGATAACCTTGTCAAAAATATCGGCAGCACGCTTTAGAACATCTAAGTGTCCTTTCGTGATTGGGTCAAAACTCCCCGGATAAATTGCCGTTTTCAAGATTTTCCCTTCCCGTTAAAAAAACATGATTACAATATAATTATATTGCAATCATGCTTTTTTAATTATTTCTGTGTTTTAAATGTATCTAAATTTTTACAAATTAATTTTTACTCTATATTAAAAATTTTCCGTTTTCATAAATTAGAGTATCATCTGCATAAATTTTTCCGCCATTTTTCATATTCTTTATTAAATCCCAATGTAAGCCGGAAACGTTTTTTCCTCCTGTATCAGGATAAGAAGCACCTACAGCCATGTGGATAGAACCGCCAATTTTTTCGTCAAATAAAATGTTTCCTGTCACATCTTGAATCATTTCGTTTGTTCCGATTGCGATTTCACCAACAAATCTTGAACCTTCATCCATATCAAGCATATTATTTAAAAATTCTTCGCCTTTTTCTGCTTCTGCTTTAATAACTTTTCCGTTTTCAAGCGTTAAAAGAACTTTTTGTGCTTCATTACCTCTGTATATTTGAGGAAAATCAAAATAAATTTGACCGTTTGCGCTGTCTTCAACAGGAGAAGTATAAACTTCACCGTCGGGGAAGTTATATTCACCGGCACAACTTTTCCATTTTCTGCCTGCAACATTAAAAGTTATATCGGTTTTATCACCTGTAATTCTGATTTTTGTTTTACTGTTTAAATATTCGGCAATTTTTTCCTGCTTTTCTCCGATTTCTTTCCATTTTGCAACAGGATCATCAAGATGCAGCCAGCATGCTTTTATTAAAAAGTCTGTATATTCTTCCAGCGACATTTTTGCCTCTTGAGCAAGTGCATGAGTTGGAAAATCAGCTATAACCCAGTTCAAATCTCCTTCTGCAGAACGTTTTAACATCTTTTCTGAAAGATGTTTCATCACTCCTGAACGTTTTGCAAGTTTTTTTGAATCTTGTCTTGCCATGTTTTTTACATTTAACGGAGCGCCGATTGATATGAGATTTTTTGCCTGTTCGTATTCAATTTCTGTCATTGGGTCGATATATTCAAGTTGTTCATCCGTTGCATTTTTAATATAAACTTCACTAAGCCCTTCTACGCCCATTCTTACAACAGGATGACCGCCTTTTAATAGTACTTGTTTATATATTTCTTTTATCAAAGGTTGTGATAAATATGAATCGGTTCTTATTATTGTAAGTTCGCCCTTTTGAACTTTTACAGAATAATCAACCAATACTTTTGCATATTTTTCCCATAAATTATTCATTTTTACATCTCCACATCTTCAAGTTTATTATCTCTTGACAGATAAATACCCCTTTTTGATGTTTTTATAAATTCTGCAATTCTTAAAACATTTTTATCATCAGGGTATTGTTCTTCAAGCATTTTAACAACATCTGATAATAAATACTTCCTCGACTGGATTAATTTGAATGCATCACGAATATTTTTTCTTTCGTCCGGTGAAAAACCACGTCTTTTTAAGCCTATTGTGTTTGGACCGTGCGTAATTGCAGGTCTTCCGTCTGCTTTACTGAATGGAAGTATATCCATTCTTGATGCAGAAAAGCCCGAAACTATTGCGTATTCTCCTATTCTGACATTTTGATGGTAAACGCTCATTCCGCCTAAAAATGCACCTTTACCTACGTGACAGTGACCGCCGATTGTTGCAAGGTTTGCAAAAATTGCTTCATCTTCTACTACACAGTTATGGGCAACATGGCTTGATGCCATAAATAAACATTTATTTCCGATTTTTGTTATAGCGCCGTCTTCCCCTGCTGCACGGTTTAATGTTACATATTCTTTTATTATGCAATTTTTACCAACTTCTACTCTTGTTTTTTGTCCGGTATAACTTAAATCCTGAGGTGCTGTTCCAAGACTTGCAAACGGATATATGATTGTCCCGTCACCGATTGTACAATATTCAATATAAGCATTTGCTACAATTTTTACATTTTCTCCAAGTACAACACCTTCACCGATTATTGTATTTGGTCCTATCTCGCAGCTTGCAGGAATTACTGCATCTTTTGCTATTATTGCTGTTTGATGAATTGCCATAATATATTCTCCTATTTATTTCCTACAATTGAAAACATTAAATCGGCTTCAACCGCTAATTGTCCATCTACGAATCCTTTTGCGTGAGCTTTTGCTATAGGACCTTTTAGCTTTACAAGTTCTGCTTCCATATCAAATCTGTCACCGGGTTTTATTTGTTTTCTAAATCTTACACCATCTATACCGGCATAAAAGAATAATTTATCTTTATATTGTTCTAATGGCATTAAAACACTTGCTGACATTTGTGCCATAGCTTCCAATTGTAATACTCCAGGAAATACCGGCATATTGGGGAAATGTCCCTGAAAAAATTCTTCATTCATTGTTAGGTTTTTATATCCCTTACAATACTTTCCGGGTACGCATTCCGTTACTCTGTCTACCAATAAAAAAGGGTATCTGTGCGGTATCATTTTCATTATATCCAGAACATCAAATGATATAGGTTTTTCTTCTGTCATTATGCCTCCATTATAAGTTTGTCTTTCAACATTTTCGCTGTCAGTGTATGTACTGTGTGCCCTGCTTCTTTTACTATTATTTCACCTTTGAAATTTAGTATATTGCATCCTGCAAGGTAAAAATCGCCGATTAAATCTAATATTTTATGTTTTACGGGTTCAAATTCAGATTTTAGTTCTGCTGTGTATCCGTCATTTGTTAAGCCCAAGGTATTTTCAAGACTTGCACCTCGACCGTATCCTGCTTTTTGCAGCATTTCAAGCTCATTTAGATAACCAAATGTTCTTGCTTCGATTATTTCTTCAAGTTTTTCCATATTAAGGCTAACCCAGCGGTTTTTTAACTCATTATGTTTAAAATTTACACCGTATGTTACGTTTAGATTTTCAGAAGGTAAGACAACCAGATGAGTTTTTCCGTTTAAATACCATACACCTTCTTTTACGGAATATTTTTTGTTGTCAGGGCTTTCTATACCTGCATTTTTAAATGCTTCAACCCATTCTTTTGAACCTCCGCCAAGTATCGGTAATTCAAAATGACTTAAATATATGTCTAAAGAATCTATTTTACATATTGCACAGGCCGCCATAAAATGTTCTATCAACATTATTTTTACTTCGGAATTTCCGATAACAGTGCAATGTTCGGTTGAAACAACATTATCAATTGTTGCTTCAACTTCTTTTCCGTTAAAGTGAAAACGAATTCCTTTTTTATCAGAAGGGTATACCTTTGCTTCCGAAGGAACTCCTGTCATTAAAGCTACAGACTTTAAAACAACTTCGTTTTTTATTGTTCCCATTATTTTAAATCCTTTAATAAATGTTCATAATCTTTGAATTTATTAACAAGGTCTTCTGCTTTTTTCATAACTTTTAGATGTTTTAGAAAGTCCTTTCTCGGCATAGCAGGTGCACCTATTAAAATTTGTTTTTCGGGGAAACTTCTTGTTACTCCTGCTTGTGCCATTATTATTGAATCGCTTCCTATTTCAATATGATCAGCCATACCTACTTGACCTGCAATAACGACTCTGTCACCAATTTTACAACTTCCTGCAATACCTACTTGAGATACGATCATACAACCTTTACCGATTTTGCAGTTATGACCTATTTGAACAAGGTTATCAATCTTTGTTTGGTCGCCTATAACTGTATTTTCTATTGTACCTTTGTCAATACAAGTATTTGCACCGATTTCTACATCATCACCAATTACAACTGAACCAATTGATGGTATTTTATATATTTTTTGATCGGTATTATCTTCTTTTACGTTTCCTTCTTGTCTTGCATTTTCTACATTGTTCGGATTTTCTGTTACAAAACTGAAACCGTCTGCTGCAATGCTGACACCGTGTTGAAGAATAACTTTATTCCCGATAATGGCATTATCTCCGATATTACATCCGGGGTGAAATAAACAGTTTTCTCCTATTTGAACTGAACGACCTATATAAGTATTTGCAAGAATTTTCGTATTTTTACCTATTGAAGCATTTCTCGAAATAACAACATTTGGTCCTATTGAAACATTTTCACCGAGCTTTGCTGTCGGATGAATTGTTGCACTCGGATGTATTCCCGGCGTTGATTCCGGTGGCATATAGAATAAATGAAGCAATTTCATCATTGCAAGTCTTGGTCTTTCAGCTTCTATTGTTGAAATATTATCTAATGTTACACCTATTGGAACCAATGCTGCTTTTGCTTTTGTTTTTGCAAGATTTTCTATTTCATCTTCACCTAAAGCAAGTGCAAGTGTATTTTCATCAGCAAGTAAAGGCGGCCCCAGTCTTGATATTTTAACATCTTCAACTTTTGTCAAAATACCGCCGACAATCTTTGATATTTCTTCTAATGAATATTCCGTCATTGTTCTATATCCCTCTTTTGTTATTGTAACTATACTTCTAATTTTAATACGTTTAAATAAAAAACTCAAATATATTAAGAATTACGCATTTTCTCTATTATTGATGTTGTAGATTTACCTTCTACAAATGATATAAACTCTATTCGTCCTCCTGCAGCCATTATACCTTTTGCTTCAGGTAGTGTTTCTACCGTATAATCCGCACCCTTTGTGTGGACATCAGGTTTGATTTTTAATAATAAGTCAATTGGTGAACTTTCATCAAATAAAACCACATAATCAACGCTTTTTAATGCACTGAGTACTTCTGCTCTATCGTTTTCATTATTTATTGGACGGCTTTCACCTTTTATCTTTTTTACGGATTTATCGGAATTTAAAGCAACAATAAGTACGTCACCAAAGCTTTTTGCTTTTTCCAAATATCTTACATGCCCAACATGCAAAATATCAAAACAACCGTTAGTTGTAACTATTGTTTTGCCTTCCGACCTTAATTTTTTTATTAGATTATCAATTTCTTCTTGTTTGATAAGCATATATACTCCAAAAAAGAGGGCACATTATATCCTTGTACCCTCTTTAAAATAACTATTTATTTTCTTGTTCTGTTTCCTGAGTTCCAAAAGTTTTTTGTAATTCAGGATTTGCTTTTGCAGCTTCTTTTATTTTTTCTTGAATTTTTTCAGGATTGTATGAGTCATCAAGGTATTCAACTTTAGCTTCTTTTCTTAATGCTTCAAGTTTATTTTTAAGGATATCAACTTTATCCATACTTTCAAGATAGTTAATGATATCTTTTTTAGCTTGTTCAAATGAAGTTGTGCCTGCTTCAGCTCTGTCTGTTACCATAATTATATGGTATCCGTATTGTGTTTGAACAATATCACTTATTGTATTAGGTTTCATTTCAAATGCTTTTTCAGCAAAAGGTTCAACCATTTCTTCTTTTCCGAAGAAACCTAAATCCCCGCCTCTTATTGCACTTGCTGTATCTTGTGAATTTTCTTTAGCTACTTTTGCAAATGTATTCGGAGCTTTTTTGACTTTAGCAAGAATATCTTCTGCTTTTTTTAGGTTTTCATTCATTACTTCTTCTGTTTTTGAAGTAAGTTCTTCTTCTGTTATATCTTTATTTTCTTCTTTTAATTTGGCTTTTATTTGTTCCGGATTTGAAGAAATTAAAATATGTGATGCTCTGACTCTTTGCGGATATTTAAACTTATCTTTATTTTCATCATAATATTTTTTTGCTTCACTTTCACCAACAGAAACCATTGCTATTGAATCAACATACTTTTTCATTTTGATTTCTTCTTCAATATCTTTTTTGAATTTATCATAAGTAATGCCGTTCATTTTCAATAATTGTAAAAATTGTTCTTTAGAACCGAATTTACCGATTACATCTTTTTCTGCATTTTCTAGTTCATCTTTTGTTACGTTTATTTTATTTTTATCCATTTCTTCATTTAAAATAGCTTTAACAATGAGCTCTGACACAACTTTATCTCTCATCATCAATGCAAATACATTGTCGGGATTATCTTTGATATCAACACCCATTTGTGCAAAAACATTGTTTTTTGTCATTGTTTCATAAGCTTTATCGTATTCAGATTTTGTGATAACGGTATCATTGATTTTAATAATATCACTATCGTTTTTCTTTACCGAACATCCAGTGAAAACGATGATTGCCAATAATGCAAAAACCGCAACTTTCAATTTGTTCATATATTTTCTCCTTAGATTAACTAACCGTTCTAATTCGGATTATAATCATATCCTATCTTTAATATATGATAAAATAAACCCGACAGAATGTTAAACAATTCTTCAAAATTTAAATAATTTCTGTTTAACAAAAGTATACTTTTCCCGTCTGTACAAGTATTTGGGGCAATTGTATACTTAATATATTTCGTAATATTTCTGTCAGCTTTTGAATTTAATATATTCCATTCGCCTTTTGAAAGGTTAGTATATATTCTAATTGTAGAATCAACTTCTCTTATCAGAGAAATTCCGGCCTGAGTTGCAAGTAGTCTTAAATGTACCAATTTTATAAGATTTTCAACAGGCTCTGATATTTTAGAAAATCTGTCTTTCCATTCTGACTGTATTATATCCAGTTCCGCTATTGATTTTACGTCTGCTAAACGCTTGTATTCAATCATTTTTTGTTCTTTTGAACCGACCCATTCATCGGGGATAAATGCTGTAACATTAATATCAACAATTGCCGGTTTATATTCAACTGATTTACCTTCTTTTATTTCCATTACTGCTTCTTCAAGTAATTGACAATATGTATCAAATCCGACATTGACCATTTGACCATGCTGTTTTGTTCCGAGAACATTTCCTACTCCTCTTATCTCTATATCTCTCATTGCAATTTGATAACCACTGCCAAGAGTAGTAAATTCCTTTATGTATTTTAATCTTTTAACTGCATCTGCAGTTAATTGTTTTGCATTTTTATACAGGCAATAACAAAATGCTTGTCTATCGGTTCGTCCAACTCTGCCTCGTATTTGATACAGTTGTGCAAGACCGAATTTATCGGCATCATGGATTATCATTGTATTTGCATTAGGAATATCTAAACCTGATTCAATAATTGTTGTACATAACAGAACATCATATTCTTTGTTTAAGAAATCTGTCATTATTCTTTCAAGTTCATTTTTGTCCATTTGTCCGTGCGCAACCGCAAGTCTTATATTTGGCATAAGGTTTTTCAGTCCTTGTGCAAATTCGTAAATGCTTTCTACTCGGTTATATAAATAAAAAACCTGCCCTTCTCTTTCAAGTTCATAATTAATTGCATTTTTAACAATTTGCTCTTTAAATTCCGATACAAAGGTTTTTATAGGTAATCTGTTAGTCGGTGCGGTATTTATAATACTCATATCTTTTATGCCTGATAAAGACATGTATAATGTTCTGGGTATTGGAGTTGCCGACATTGTTAATATATCAATGTTTTTCTTTAGCCTTTTTAGTTTTTCTTTATGTTTTACCCCAAATTTATGTTCTTCATCTATGACAAGAAGACCTAAATCTTTAAATTGTATATCATCTTGCAAAAGTCTGTGCGTACCTATTACAACGTCAACCTCACCAAGTATAAGTTTTTTAATTACCTCTTTTTGTTCTTTCGGACTTTTAAATCTCGATAATAATTCAACCTTTACGGGGAATGGTTTAAAACGTTCCGATATTGTTTGATAATGTTGGAGTGCAAGAATAGTTGTAGGAACAACAATTGCAGCCTGTTTACCTGACATTACTGCTTTAAATATAGCTCTAATTGCAATTTCTGTTTTTCCAAAACCTACATCTCCGCATATAAGTCTATCCATTGGTTTATCGGATTCCATATCCGCTTTTGTTTCATTTATGGCTTTCATCTGGTCGGGAGTTTCAGTATAACCGAAAGCGTCTTCCATTTCATATTGCCATATTGTATCGGGTTCAAAAGCATAGCCCTGTGAAAGTTTTCGTAATGCATACAGGTTTATTAAATCTTTTGCTACATCTTCTACTGCTTTTTTAACTTTAGTTTTAGTGCTTGTCCAGTCATTACCTCCCATTTTTGATAATGAAGGTAATACATTCCCCGAACCTCTGTATCTGCATAGCATGTTAATTTGTTCTGCAGGAATGTGGAGTTTATCGCCTTTTGCATATTCTAAAGTTAAATAATCTTTTTCTTCGTTGTCTATTGTTTGTTTTGAAAGTCCTTTAAATATACCTATACCGTGTACCATGTGTACAACATAATCGCCTTCTTTAATATCATTTAAAGTTTCTATAAAATCGAGGTTTTCACGTCGGTAGTTATATCTTGAACCTGTTATATCTTTTGAACGTTTATTAAAAAACTCTTTATCGGTTATTATAATTAATTTACAGTTTTCTATTATACTGCCTGCAAGAACTATGTTGTCTGTTATAAATACCGAATTTTTTTCGTTAAAGTCATAGGAATACGGAATTTCGTATTCTTTTAAAATTTCTTCAATTCTGTTTTTATAGTCGGTTGCAGTTATTATTTTATAATTTTCTTTTAGTTTATTTTTTATAAATTTAGCTATATCTTCAAGTCCTGAGGCAAAATACGGTATTAATTCAGTTGTAAGTTCAATGAAAATATCATATTCATCAGACATAAAGTTATCAAAATATACTTTTTGAAAATTACTCAGAGTCGTTAAAAATTCTTTTAAATTAAGATGAACTCTATTTTTTAACGGCATAGAAAGTTTATTGTTTATATTCTCATTATATTGTTTGGTTAAATTTTCGGAAATATTTTCATATCGTGATTTGAATTGAGTGTAATCATCAAATACGAATAAAAAATCATTGTTAATTAATTCTGTTATAGTCTTTAATTTGTCATTAAAATAAGACTCATAGTATTCGATGCCTTCAAAATAATTCAGGTTTTTTACATTTTCAAGAATTTCAATTTCGTTATCAACCGTTTTATCGGCAATTTTTTCTATTTTTTTATAGGAATTTTCATCTAGGATAAATTTATATATCGGTTGAATAGTTGCTTGTTCCGTTTTAGAAATACTTCTTTGATTTGAACTGTCAAATAATCTTATGTCTGTTACGGTATCTCCCCATAATTCTATTCTGTACGGATTATTATTTAACGGGTAAATATCAATAATATCACCTCTTACGCTAAATTCTCCCATATCCGCAACAAGAGTTTTTCGTTTATAACCGAGTTTTATAAGGATTTTTATTAGGTTTTCAACATTAATTTCGTCATTTATATTTATTCTTATATTATTTCTTTCAAAATAATTTTTATCCGGAAATTTTTCAAATAAAGCTTTTTGAGGAATAATTATAATTTTATTATCTGAAAATATTGTTGAAATTTGTTTTGCGTATTTATAAAGATTTTTTGAATTAGTATCATAAATAGAACCGTCCTGATAAGGGAAAATTACGGAATCCGTATTGAATAATTTTTTTAAATCATTTTGAAATTTTAGTGCATTTTGTTCTGTTTCTACAGTGAAGATTATTTTTTTATTACTCTTAATTAACATTTGAGCAAGAATAATTAATTTAGCGCAATTAGTAATTCCGCTAACATTAAAAGAATTTCCTTTTTTTAATAATGCGGTGATTTTCTCTGAATATTCGGTTTTTATATTTTTTATAAATTCTTGCATTCTATAATTTTAATTCCGTCAATACAAATTATCAATTATATGTATGATGTCCTTTATAATAATTAGATGTTTTAATAAGTATATTGTTATTTTAATTGGGGACGTGGAATGAAAAAGAATTTATTTATTTTAGCATTGGTTACTTTATTAACAACAGGTTTGGCATTTGCTGACGGTATGGTTTTTGATCCTACCGAATTTGAAATTAATACGGAAACAACACCAACAAAAGCTGTTACAAAACCTGATATGGGTTCAAATGCAAAAATTGAATCCAATATTAAAGAAGCTTCATCTTATTCACAAAATAGTGTTTCCGGTCAATCTACAAGTTTTAATAATGCCCTATTTGAACTTGATAGTGCTCAAGTTAATATAAGAAATGAACTTTTAGATTATAAAGCTAAATATCAGGAAGTTGATACTCAATATCAATTGATAAAGGAACAACGCAGAGTTTTAGCGGAACAAATCAAGTCAGTTGAAAAAAGAATTAAAGATATTGAAAAATCAAAAAGCCAGATTAGAAAAACAATGATATAATTAATAAGACTCTTACAATATATGTAAGAGTCTTTTAGTAAGGGAGAAGTGTATGAATAAACAGACGGTTATTATTATGTTTTCTTGTCTGTATATTCTTGGAATTATTGCATTTTTCTCTAATTATTTACTTTTATATTCGTTAATTGTTTTAACTTTACTCACAATTGGTTTATTAAAAAAGAAAATAAAAGGGATTAAATATTTTCTTATTTTTAGTGCAATATTTTTAATCGGGATATTTAATTCCGCAGCAAATATAAAATATGACGATGAACTTACTTCTTTTTCCGATTCTGATGTTGAAGTTGCAGCAAAGGTTATATCTATACCTACAAATAATATTGAAAACAGAACAAAATTTTATGCTCAGGTAAATTCATTAAAATCCGAAAATATAGAAAAAACTGATATAAAAGCCAAAACGTTAATAACAGTAAACGATAAAACAGAAAGATTAAAGAGTATCAAAATAGGTGATATTTTAATTTTAAAAGGCAGACTAAAAGTTCCTTCTCAAGCACAAAACCCGTCTCAATTTGATTATTACAAATATTTGCAATATAAAAATACATTTTCTCTTATTTATGTTGATGATGATTGGAAAATCATTGATAATACCACCGATATAAAAGGCAGATTAATCAGAAAACTTAATGATACAAGAAATACAATACTGTCAATACATGCAAAAAATATAAAATCGCCCATGCTTGAAATTTTAGGCGGAATTATTTTTGGAGATGATGCAGTTAACCCCGATGAGGATACAAAAGCCTCTTTTATTAACTCTGGAATATTTCATATACTCGCTGCTTCCGGCATGAACGTTACTTTAATTTTTGGTATTTGGTTTTTCTTTGCAAAAAATTTAAGATTAAATTACAGATTTTCTATAATAACCGGTATCCTATTGATATTATTTTATACTTTTATGACGGGTTTTGGCCCGCCTATTATACGGGCATCTTTAATGCTTATTCTGATTTTAATAGGTAAATTGCTTGATAAAGCTTCATCGACAATATCTTTACTTTTTATTGTTGCTTTTTTAATGCTCTTATATAATCCTTTAATGCTGTTTGATATAGGTTTTCAGTTATCGTTTATTGTAACTTTCGCTCTTATTTTAACTTCGCCTTTATTAGTAATAAAATCCAAGTATAAAGTTTTAAATTATACAATAGGAGCTTGTGCAATTCCTGTAATCGCTCAACTATATGCCGCACCGTTACAAATGTTTTATTTTAATACTTTTACAATGTATTCGGTTTTGGCAAATATTGCTATTATTCCTGTTTTAAGTTTGGTTTCTTTTATAGGATTTATAAGTTCAATTATTGCAATGATAACTCCTGTTGCAAATCAGGTTTGTAAGACTGCTGATTTTATTTTAAATCCCTTTCTTATTTATATAGTAAATGTTGCTAAGTTTTTTGCAAACCTTCCTCATTCAATAATTTATGTTCAAAAACCGCTTTTGATACAGGTTGTTTTTTACTTCGCAATTATTGTTGCACTTACATTGATAATAAAATTTAAAGTACAATCGAAAAAGATATTGTATTCATTTTTATTGATACTATTAATATTTATTGTTTCTTTTGTGCATATTCCGAATAAAAATATGGAAATATTGTTTTTCTCGGTCGGGAATGCTGATTCTATAATGATAAAATCTCCCGATAATGAATATTTTATGATAGATACTGCAAAAATGGGATATTTAAACGGAAATTCACAGGCTAAAAATATAATGATTAAATACATGCGTGATAAAGGAATAAAATCAATAAATTCGTTAATTTTATCACATTTTGATGCTGACCATGCAGGAGGAACCATTGATATTCTTGATAATATTAATGTAAAAACTCTTTATATTACTGATGTATATGAAAATACTCAGCTTTCCGATTCTATAGAAAAATATATTCAAGATAATAATATCAATTGCACAACCGTAAAAAACGAATTTACGAAAGAAATATATAAAAATGGAGAATTTGCTGTTTCAATAATTAAGCCGGAAGGTACTGAAATAAAAACAGAAAATCAAAAATCCATCTTGGTTCATATTAGAAATAAAGATAAAAATTATTTGTTTATGGGTGATGGTGATATAAAATCTTATGATGTAATTCCTGATGGATATAAAAACAATATAACAGTTATGAAATCAGGTCATCATGGGGCAAAAGATACAATTAATAAAGAAATGACTGAAAATACTGATCTTTTTATAATATCTACCGGTCCAAATATATATAATCATCCGAATATAGAAACACTAAATGTTATAACAGAAAATAATAAACTGTATTTAAGAACAGATTATTATAATGCTATAAAAATAATTCAAAAAGATAATAAAATAAATATTTTTGCTTTTTCTCCAAAACGTAGACAATTTAAGATTATTAAATTTCTTTAAAATTGTTCCCTAAATATTGTAGATTTTAAGATTACAAGATATTATTTTTGTAAATAATCGTATGAATGGAATTATATGGATATAGAAAAGAGTATAGACGGTTTTACCGCGGAAGAATTGTCCCAATTATATGATGAGATAATTGAAAAAAGTGATTTTATTGCTGCTTGTACATGCCATTCAGGAGATGTTATGGGAATATGTTACGGAACCAGATGTGAATGCAAAAGTTATTCGTATCAGAATCATAGTTCATCATATAACCCTGGGGTATATGTATATTTTGTGGATTGTAATAAATAATGTTAGATATTAAATTCTGTTTCCCATTCTTTCTTATAATCATTAAAAATATAACCTTTTGAAATTATTATTTCCAAATTCCATATTTTTCTTTTGGACTTATCACAAAAATTCTTCGGGTAATATAAATTTTGTCCTTTTAACATGTTTTACAAAAGGAATAGTGGCTTGTTGACAATGAGTTTTGTGCAAGGTAAACTAAATGTCATAATGTACAATTATGTGCATAGTGTATAGATAGGTATATCGCTAATAAATGCTAAAAAGCTGCGATTGCCTCAAATGAAAGGAATAAAAAATGTTCGCAATTATTGAAACAGGCGGAAAACAATATCAAGTTACAGAAGGTCGTTATGTTGATATTGAATTACTTGAAAATGAAGCAGATTCTAAAGTTGTTTTTGACAACATTATTATGCTTGTAAACGGTAAGAAATCTAAAGTCGGTCAACCTTATGTTAAAAATGCAAGCGTTGAAGGCACAGTTGTTAAACATGACAGAGCTAAAAAAGTTTTAGTTTACAAACAAAGAGCTAAAAAAGGCTACAGAAGAAAAAATGGTCACAGACAAAACTTTACAAGGGTTATGATTAACAAAATCAGAACTACAGCAAGAGCAGTTAAATCAGAAACAGCTGAAACAACAACTGAAGAATAAAAGATAAAAAATAATTTAAGGAGAATATAAAATGGCACATAAGAAGGGCGGCGGCTCAACCAAGAACGGACGCGACAGTGAAAGTAAGCGATTAGGCGTTAAAAAATTCGGCGGTGAAGCAGTTACTACCGGTAATATCATCGTTCGTCAAAAAGGTACTAAATTCCATCCGGGTAACAATGTTGGTATGGGTAAAGATTATACTTTATTCGCACTTATTGACGGCGTGGTGAAATTTGAACCGCACAGACGTGACAGAAAACAAGTTAGCGTATACGCTGAATAAGTATTTTATTAATAAAAAGAAACGAACAAATTCTTGTTCGTTTCTTTTTTTATGAATGATGTTTTTAACTGACAATAAATTTTTTTACGGGTTTTATATTAACTATTAATAATGAATAATTTGTAAATATTTATATCATAAATGTGACTGTTGACATGTTTTGGATTAAAATATACAATGTATTACCGAGGTGATTATTAACCTTTGGGATGAGATTATATCAGAGAAAAAGTTCTCTTTCATAATTGAGAATGTAAGGCAATTTAATTTATGATTAATTCACTTATAAAGCACGAAAATAAAAATAACAATAGTAAAGTTTTAGTTAATAGTATTTTAAATGATATTTATCTTCTTCCGAAATGGGAGATGATAAAAGAATTCACTTTATCGGATAGAAATTTCTTATTTATAAGAAATTCTTTAAATGTAAAATTGTTCAGAAAATTTTCATCTAAAAATCAATTGGAAAAATATTCATTAAGAACAGATGATAACAAAGTACTTGCTGCAATGGATTTAAAGGTATATAAAGATAGCGTTTATATTATAAATTTGGATATAAATTCTGCTTTCCATTTTGATAGAATTGCGGAAAAAATGATTCAAGTTGCAGCTGAAAAAGCATTATATAATACAACAGAGCAAGAAGTTGTTATTAATTTAACTTCAGGTATTTTAGTTAAACATAAAATAAAAAAATGTCTTATGAATAATGAATTTTTGCCTGAAGAAGAACAAAGTAATTATGAAAAAGAACTTTTTGGCGAAACATATACTTTAAAAATAACTAAAAATTCTGATTGGAATGCAAAAATAAAACAGTTTTCCTTCTTAATTAACAAATAAAATACTTCTATTTTTTCCAAACTTCATATATATATATGATTTGATAATCAGGCTATACGAATACAATTATATTGTAATGTCTGAAAAAGTATTTCGGAAAAAATAATGAGTGAAGAAATAACAAATAATTCATATAACAATATAAAAAGAATGTCTGATAGTGAACTTGAAGCACTATGGATGAGTTATCTTGAAGACAAATCAAATAAAAAACTGCGTGATAAAATCATTGTCCAGTATATTTATTTAACAAAATATGTTATAGGAAGAATAAAATTAAGTCTTCCTCCAAACTTTGCAATTGAAGATATTATAAGTTTCGGAATAGAAGGATTAATTGATGCTATAGAAAAATTTTCTCCGGATAAAGGTGCTCATTTTGAAACTTATGCCATTATGAGAATAAGAGGAACAATCATAGATAAAATTCGTTCTCAAGATTGGCTGCCCAGAAGTACAAGAAAAAAAATAAAAGATGTAAAAACGGCAACTGAAAAATTAAGACTTGAACTTGGAAGAACACCAACAACTCAAGAAATAGCAGACTATATGGGTATAGAAAAAGAAAAAGTTACTTCTATTATGTCTGATGATACATCTGTTGGTTCTTTATATGATAAAAAATATTCGGGTGACGAAGGTATTGAATTAATTGATACTATTGAAGATACCAATTCCGTTAATCCGCTGGAAAAACTTGAAGAAAAAGACGTAAAGAATGAACTTCAGGCTGCATTAAAAAAACTTCCCGAACGTGAACGTATGGTAATGGTACTTTACTATCACGAAAACATGACCTTAAAGGAAATAGGTGCAAGTATAGAAGTTTCAGAGTCAAGAGTATGTCAAATTCATGCTCAGGCAATTATGAAACTAAGAAATATTTTAAACGAATCTAAAAAAAATAAATAAATTATAGTTTCTCTTCCAATTCTTTAAAATTAAAATATAAATTATTTATTTTTTCTTGATTATATTTAGTATCTGAGGAAATAAAATTGCAAAAAGTATGTTCTGTTTCCGAATCCATATTAATATAATTCAATCCAAAATCTTTTGATAGAGTTTCTACTTTTATATCGTAATTAATCGGTAAAAGTTTTACACCTGCTTTTATTGCTATTAAACAGGCATGATAGCGCATTGCAATTATAGTATTCATTTGGGCTATATCATTTATTACTTTTTCGTTTGCAGTATTTTCTATTAACGTAATATTTATATTTGGGTTGATATTTAATAAATAGTTTTTAAATTTATTCAAAACTTCAATATCTTGTGAATTTTGCAAAGATAATAAACAAATTTCTTTATCAGAATAAAATTTATTTATACAAATAGCTAATTCTTCAAGAAAATTTTCTGTTACTGTGGAAAAATTACGCAGTTGAATACCGATTTTATCTTTTTTTTCTGTATTGGGTATGTTTATATTCCATACGGGGTCGGAACATATTTGCGCATTTATACCGTTTCTTTTTAATAAATTAAGGCTGTTGTTATCTCTAACAGTGATATATGAAGCTCTTTTTAATACATTTATTGTTAGATAATTCAGAAATTTATTGTTAATTGGACCTATACCTTGAGCAAAAATAATGGTTTTCTTTTTGAATAATTGAGCAATTACTATTAAAAGAAGGTAATAAATAAGACTTTTTGCACTTGTTTTATCTTGCAATAGGCTTCCTCCTCCTGAAATAAGACAGTCAGAAGCAGCAATTTCTTTAATAACTGATTTTATATCAAAAGATTTTATACTCTTAACATCAAGACCAGTAGCGGTTTTTTGAGGATTTGATGAAAATACGGTTATATCAGATACTTGTTTAAATTGTTTTAAATTTTGTACTAAGACATTTAAAATAGTTTCGTCACCGAAATTATCAAAACCATAGTATCCTGAAATACAAATTTTTTTAGTCATTTTGACCTTTGAATATTTTATAAACTTCTTCTCTTGCAGGAATGGATTTTATTGCGCCAAAATTTTTAATTTGTAAGCCTGCAACTATGGAACCAAGAGTTACCGCTTTAAATGGTGACATGCCTGAAGCCAGACCATGTAATACTCCGCCGTTAAAAGCATCACCTGCACCAGTATCATCAGTAACATTTTCATTTATAAATTTAATAAATTCTATTTTACCTTGATATCCTGTATAGTATCCTTTCTCTGCAGCTGATTTTATTACAACGGTTGATATACCTTTATCCCACATGTATTTTATAGCGTTATCTCTTGATTCTGAATCTATTACGACTTTTGAATCATATTTTTCATTGAGAAAAATAATATCAAGATTTTCAGAAATATCTTCAAATGCTTCTTTTGCTTCATCTTCTGTCCAAATTTTGGAAGTAAAATTAGGATCGTATGCCGTTAAAACACTATTTTCTTTTGCTGTTTTATATGCTTCTTTAACAGCTTCCCGTGCAGAAATTGATAAAGATTGAGTTATGCCGGTAGAATATAATATTGAGGCACTTTGAATATAATCAGTAGAAATATCATCTATGGAAAGATTAGTTGCAGCCGTTTTTTTACGATAAAAGGAATATTCCATAGAATAACAATCTTGGGCTTTTGATACCATATAAAGTCCGTTTATGCCTTGTACCGGTTTAACATGCGAAATATCAAGTCCTTCTTCCTGCCAGCTTTCAAGTAAATAGTCTTTAAAACAATCCATGCCTATTCTTGATATAAACCCGACTTTAGAACCTAACCTCAATGCAGTTATCGCGGTAGTTAAAGTATCACCGCCATAATATTTGTCCAAACTTTTTGCTGTGGTTAAGTTTTCGCTTGTAGAAAGTTCTATCAAACTTTCTCCGATTGTTATTATATCCAGTTTCTCGCTCATAATTGCTCTTTTTTTCTTTGACTTTAACAGAAATACTTTAAATAATCAAATTTTATCAGATTATTCTTAAATTATTTGTTTCTGTTTTCTGTGTATCTAAATTGTATATGCGTTTTGATATTTCTTCATAATTATCTGATTGAGAAGAAAGTGCAAGATATTTTTTGTAAAATCTTTTAGCACCCGATTTATTTCCCAATTTTTCATAACATATACCAAGTGCAAGATATGCTCTATAATAGTTTGAATCCAATTTTATTACTTTTTTAAACAATTTTGCACTGTTTATATAATCTTCTAAATGCATATATAATGTTGCTTTTTGTATATATGCACGCAAATATTCAGGATTAGTTTCAATGATTTTTTGGTATATCATTAATGCCATATCTTCTTCTTCTATCATTTCATGCACAAGTGCAAGCTGCATTTGTATATCAATATTATCCGGCTTTAATTTGATGGAATGCATAAGATATTTTATTCCGTCTTCAAAATTTCCGTTAATAATATTACATAATGCCAGTTCTTTTTGAATAAGAAATGTTGAAGGTAATAATTTATTAGCTTTCTCAAGGTTAGATATTGCTTTATTATAATTTTTCAGCTCTTTATATGATATTGCAAGTCCTATATATGGAGCAGGATTGTTTTTATTTATAAGTATGGAGTGTAAATATTTATCTATTGACTCTTTGTAATTGCTTTCAAGTCTTAATTCTTCAGCTTGCATAAAATATACTTCAGCCAAAGAAGTTTCATCTTTTGTATTTGAATTTATTAATGTATTTTCTAAAAGCAAAATCTATATATCCCCTTTTACGTATATATTCTAGGGAATATTAATATCTTTGAGAATATCCTATAGATTAAACTTTATTGAACTAAAGATTAATTTATTATGCTTTTTCAAACATTAATACTGCATTATGTCCGCCAAATCCGAAGGAATTTGATAATGCTACTTTAACATCCTTTTTCTTTGCTTTATTAGGTACGTAATCTAAATCAGCAACTTCAGGATCAAGATTAACTATGTTAATAGTAGGCGGTACAATACCGTCAGTTATTGTTTTAATAGCAACAATAGCTTCTGCACTTCCTGTAGCACCAAGCATGTGTCCTGTCATAGATTTTGAAGAACTTACGCATAAGTTTGTATTTTGTTTTCTGTCGCCAAATACTCTGGCAACTGTTTTTGATTCTGCAATATCGCCTAAATGTGTACTTGTTCCGTGCATATTAATATAGTCAACATCTTCAGGCTTTCTATCAGCTTCTTTCAGACAATTTTTAAGAGCAAGTTCAACTCCTCTGCCTTCAGGATCTGGAGCTACCATATCATAAGCGTCTGAACTTTGACCATAACCTGTTATTTCTGCATATATTCTTGCATTACGTTTTATTGCGTGTTCTCTTTCTTCGAGGATAAGAACGGCTCCGCCTTCACTTAACACAAACCCGTCACGTTCAATATCATAAGGTCTTGATACTTCTTCAGCGGGTCGGTTACTTCTTGAAAGTGTTCTTGCACTTGTAAATGCACCTATACCGAAATCACAAACAGCTGATTCCGCACCACCTGCAAACATAACATCAGCATCACCGTATTGTATTGTTCTGTATGCATCACCAACGGAGTGTGCACCTGTTGCACAAGCCGATAAAACAGCTTTACTTGGACCTTGTAATCCGTATTTTATTGAAACCTTACCTGAAGCCATATTTGCTATCATCATAGGAACTGTAAACGGTGAGCATTTATGAAATCCTCTTGCCATCATCTCTCTGTATCCTGTTGTTACGACAACAAGTCCGCCTGCTGCAGTAGAAACGATTGTTCCTATTCTTGTTAAATCTTCTTTTTCAAGGTCTAATTTTGAATCTTTATATGCTTCTTCGGATGCTATTAAAGCATATATAATACTTTTATCAAGTCTTTTTGCTTCTTTTGAATCAATGTATGCATCAATATTGATATCCGGAGGAACCTGTCCTGCAATTTTAACTATATGTTTATCTTTATCAAGGTTATGTTCTCTAATACCGCTTTTTCCGTTTTTGAGATTTTCCCATAATAAATCTACACCAATACCATAAGGTGTTACACATCCCATACCTGTCACTACTACACGTCTTTTTGACATTCTATCCTCCGAGAGCAGATAATTTACAAACTATCTTAATTCTAAACTTATTTTATTCTGCTACATTCTGATATTATCTTGAAAATGCAATAAAAGCAATAACTTTTCTACTTGTAGCTAAATACTGACATTCCATGTGTGTCTTGTGAACCTGTTCTATATATGCCTCTTTCGTTTGCTGCTTGTGCTGTTCTTTTATATAACTCTTCGTCAATATCAAATCTGTATGGTTGATAATATCCTTCAGTAAATATTTCTTTATTGGTTTTTAAAGTTTTATATTCGTCAAATAATTCATTTATAACATTATCAATAGTATCGTCTTTTTCAAAGTAGCGTAAAGGATGAGCAATAGAGGTTAACCCGTATTTTAAAGAATAAATTCTTTTTATAAATTCCTTATAATCAGATAGGAAAACTAAGTTTTTGTATTCTTGACCCCAATTGTTCCAAGGTTCATGAAATTCCAAATCTTTAAAAGGCCATTCATAAGGATTAATACACCAAGCCAATATATGAATTTGTTTTTCTTCTTTTTGAGAAGGCATTTGTACATAGGCTTCCGTTTCCATTCCTATTACAAATTTTAAATTTTTATATTTTTCAGGATTCTTTTGTATAACATCAATTGCTTCAATACATCCTTGAGTATTAAAATGGTCAGTAATTGCAATAATCATCGGGTATCTTTCAAACGGATGTTTTGCTTTAACTTTATCTGCATATTCTGCCGCTTGATTTAATGTTTCTTCCGGAGTTAAACTTCCGTCCGAAAATGTTGTATGTGAATGTAATCCTGCTCTATAAGTGAGATTTTCAACACCCTTTTGGTCGTTTTTTTCATTAATATCTGTCATAAATTTTTCGGGGTGTTTATCATATTTTTTTAATACATAGGTAAGCTCTTGCTCTCCTATTATTGATTTCATGTTTTCTAAAGTGTATTCATTATGTCCGCTTGATTTTAATAATGCCTTTTTGTATTCGACATCTTTTGGAAGAAAAGAATATAAAAAAGGAAAACTTGTTAACAAAAGTATTACTATAACGAATAAAAATATTATTTTCTTTCTCATATCCCAACTCCAATGAAAATTTTAAAACCAAAAGAATTATATAATATTTTTCAATATATTTCATTAATGAAATTTGAAAGATGTTATATAGATTGGTATAGAGTTTATAATGATATGCATAAAAAGGTGATTTGATTAATTTCTTTTTACATTTTAAGAATAAAATTGTTAAAATACCTTAAATATGCAATAATAACTATATTAAGAAGGAGTTATGCAATGCAAAAACTTTTGGTTGCGGATGATGATAATGAAATTAGAGAATTATTGGAGTTTGACCTTTCGCATAGCGGTTATACCGTAGAAACAGCAAAAGACGGAGAAGAAGCATTGCAAAAGGCTATGACAAACAATTATGACCTTATACTTCTTGATGTAATGATGCCCAAGATGAACGGATTTGATGTGTGTAAGCATATTAGAAATGCAAAACCGGATATTCCGATATTAATGCTTACTGCTAAAGGTACTATAAATGACAAAACACAAGGGTTTGATTCAGGGGCGGATGATTATATTGTTAAACCTTTTGATATTCAAGAGGTTCTTTTGCGTGTAAGGGCATTGGTCAGAAGAAGTCCGGCCAATAAAACATCACAAACTTTAAAACAGGAAATTTTAAAACTTGGTGATATAGAAATTTTTCCTGATTCACTAGAAACAGAAGTAAAAGGAAAAAGAATAAAATTAACACCGACGGAATTTGAAATTTTATATTGTCTTATGCAGCATTTTAATAATGCCGTATCTCTTGCCGTTTTGTTAAATGAAGTATGGGGTTATAATTCTGATGATGACGTTAGAATGTTAAGAGTTCACGTTGGCGGATTAAGGCAGAAAATAGAAGAAAATCCCAAAATGCCTGATTATTTGCATACCGTTACTAACGTTGGTTATAAATTAACACCGATGGGAGAAGAATCGGAATAAATATTATGAAGTTTAAACGTCTTAAAATAGTTGAACAAATAATTATAATTTCACTAATCGGAGTTTTGGTTCCTTCCGTTATTTCATGGTTTATTATTAATAACATAAGCCAACATTCTCTGAGGCAAGAACTTCATTCTTCTGCAACAATGCTTGCAGGTATTATAGAAAATAATATTGCTTCCGTTATCAATTCTGATAACAACAGATTACAAGAAATTATTATTTCATTAGAACATATTCCTTCAAAAGAAAAACAAGAGTTATACCTTAAAGATTTAGCTATACAATCAGAAGTATTTAAAGAATTTGAATTAATACGCCCTTCAGAAAATCCTGATTTTGATACGGAAAATAAACTTGTATATAATTCTGATACCGATCAATTATGGATGATAGCCAAAATTCATGATGACAAATATTTAAAAGCCCAAATAAATTCGGATATTATAAAAAATAATATCTTAAATAACATAAAAGATGAGCAAGATAGACACATATATATTGTTGATAAATCAGGTAAACTTGTTTTAGCTCATAATTTTGATGAAGAAGATTTTAATTCCAGTATAAAACAATTACCGGTTAATCTTGTAAATAATATTGTAACCAGATTTGATGAAATTAAAAATCAACCCAGAGTTTACCTTAAAATGGATGATATTAATTTAATCATAATCGTAAATACTTCGGAAGAATTAACAAAAGCTACAATTAATAAAGCCAGATTAAAAATCATTGCCGCATTTCTTGTTGCAGCTGCCGTTACTTTATTATTGACGCTTTTATACAGTTATTATTTGTATTTAAACATAAGACAACTTTTTAAAGGTATAATAGCAGTTTCAAAAGGTAATTATAAGCGCAAGATTACTCCGTTAACAAGTATATTTACTCCACGTGAAATAATATTTTTGGCAGAAGAATTTAATTCAATGATTGGTGAAATTCATTCTTCATATATAGAATTGGAAAAGAAAAATCAGGAATTGAAACGTTTGGACGGTTTTCGTTCAAATCTTGTTGATACTGTAAGTCATGAACTAAGAACACCTTTAACCAGCATAAGAGGCTATACTTCAAGACTTTTAAGAACTGATATTGAAATAGATGAGGCAACTAAGCATAAATCTTTGCTTGTTATAAAACAACAATCCGAGCGTTTATCTCGTATGATTGAAGATTTACTTGTTATTCCCGATATTGAAGGTGCAAAATTAAATATAAATATAGAACCTGTTAATCTGCTCAATATTGTTGAGGCTTCAATATATTCTGTTAAAAATATAGAGGAAAGAACTGTAGAAACCGATATTTCATACGATTTCCCGTTGATTATGGCAGATAAAGACAGATTAGAACAGGTTATGATTAATTTAATCAGTAATGCTAATAAATACGCATATCCTGATACATCTATCAGTATACATGCAAGTCATGATGAAGATAATGCATATATAAAAGTTTCTAATCAAGCTGATTATATAGAAAAAGAAGTTTTGGATACATTGTTTGATAAGTTCATCAGATTAGATGATAAAACAACAAGAACAACACGTGGTACCGGACTTGGATTATATATTGTTAAAGGTTTAGTTGATGCTATGCATGGCAGTGTTCACCTAAAATCAAAGCCGGAAAATATCTTTTCAATAAAAGTGATTTTACCTTTATATAAAGGTGATAAAGATGTTGAATATTGATTTTATGAAAAAAGCAATAGATTGTGCTCTAAAATCAGGAAAAGATATACCTGTTGGTGCGGTTATTGTTAAAGACGGTAAAATTATTGCCGAAAGTACAAATACAAGGGAAAAAGAACAACGAACAACTGCGCATGCGGAAATTCTTGCTATTGAAGAAGCAAATAAAAAACTAAATAATTGGCGGCTTGATGATTGTGACTTATATGTTACTTTAGAACCATGTCCTATGTGTGCCGGTGCCATCATTCAAGCAAGAATAAAAAATATATATTATGGAGCTTATGATATTATAAATGGTGCTTTTGGTTCAAAATCAGATATGACGAAGATAATGCAAACTAATATTTGTGTAAAAGGCGGTATTCTTGAAGAAGAATGTACGAAATTAATAAAAAAATATTTTGAGGACATAAGAAAATGTTAAAAACTCAGCTTGATAAATATATTGAAATGTATGAAACAAAAGATTTCATAAAAGATGACCCTGTTCAATTTATACATCGTTATTCAAACAAAAGAGATATAGAAACGGCAGGTTTTATTGCTTCAATGTTTGCCTATGGAAAACGAGAAGTATTTATTGAAAAATTAAATTATATATTTAATCTAATGGATAATAAACCTTTTGAATATGTTAAAAGTTTTAATTACAAAAAAAATAATATTGAAAATTGTGACTACAGATTTTCCAAAGATTGTGATTTGATTCAAATTTTAAAAATTTTAAACGGTCTATATAGTGAAAATGAAACTTTGGAAAGTCTTTTTAAGTATTCTTATGAACAAAAAAATGATGTTTGGCAGATGTTTCAAGGAGTTACAGATTATTTTTATTCCAGAGTTGATATGCCGATAACAAAGGGATTTTATCATTTACTTCCAAATCCCGAAAAGAAAAGTGCATTAAAAAGAATGAATATGTTATTGCGTTGGTTTGTAAGGAAAAGTCCGGTTGATAAAGGGATTTGGACTTTTATTCCAACATCAGAATTACTTATACCTTTAGATACTCATGTCGCAAAAATAAGCAGACAGCTTGGAATTTTAACAAGAAAAGATAACGGATATGAGAGTGTTATGGAAATAACTTCAAATTTAAGGAAACTTGATTCGATTGACCCTATAAAATATGATTTTGCACTGTTTGGATATGGTGTAAACAATAAGGTTTAAAGTTCCGAAACAGTTATTTCTTTTTTGGTTTTGTTATAGCTTCTTATAATTGCTTTATTGTCATTGCTTTTTATTGCATAGATTAATTCGTTTTTATCTGTATTTATATATTTTTTATTTTCTTTATTTGTAAAAAGGAATAAATAAGGCATGTAAAATTCTTCTGCAAGCCTGTATAACTCTTGTTCTTTACCTGTAAAAGCAATAGCAATGTTTGCACTGTTATTGCCTAAACATTGAAGTTTTGGTGTTTCAATAGGAGGGCCGGCAGGTGTTCCTCTTGTTGTATTCTTTGGATTTGAAATAATTCCTGTTGCTCTCAATAATGTAAGGTATAGAGTATTTTTATTTATTTCATATTCACAGTTACCTTTTGTAAATAATGCAACATCTTCTGCGCATACAAATCTCTGCATTGGGGCTGTATTTGGTTTTAATTCTTTCCCTCTTGCAGCCGGAATTTCTTTATAAATGTCATAATCGGGATTAAAATCTCTTTCTACTGTTCCGAATAAGTCTTCACTTAGTGTCTTAAATATCTTTTCTTCAAGATTAAAACCTATTTGTAGAATGTGATTTTTGCATTTATTATTCCAATTTATTTCTAATTCAACCATTTCTGATTGGTTATATAAAATTAAATTAATATTTAATTTGCATTTGTTTATGTCTTTACTTCTACCTTTTGATGTTGAAGTTTTTGGGATATTAATTTCATATACAGTATTCAAAACGGCTCTTTTGTTATTATGTTCTTTTATTTTATGTGATATGATTTTAGCTTTAATAGGTTTATCATTTTTTAATGCACCAAAATTATAGCTGTCACCTATGTCTGCTCTATCTGTTACAGTTATAAAATTTTTATATTCTTTGTTATTTTTTAGGTCAAAAATATTAATAAAATTGTTTTTAATCTCAATTTTAATATTTTTATTTTCAATTGATGATTTTGTTATCTTTATGTTGTTTTCATCACAAATATATTTAGGAGTTAATTTTGTTAGAGAAAAAGGTTGTAAATTTTTTACATCAACTAAATATGTATAAATTGATGTAATATCCTCAGTAATTGGAATATCGTTGATATTATATAATTTTTTATCAGTAAAGGATTTTTTAGTCGAAACTTTTGTTGCATTCATCCATTTTGGCAGTTGATTTTCAGTTTCAATGAATATTTTCCCGTTATATTTAAAATTAGAAAGATTTATTATAGCAGGTGTACCGTTGTTGTCTGATAAATCTCTTAAAGTCCTTTTTATAATGCCATTTGAAACCGAATCTACTTTTGTATAGCGTATCATTGTTTCATCATGAACTTTATCTGTGCTGCAACCGTATATTGAATCATGAGCATGATTTTTAATTAAAGTTTTATATGCATAATCAATTTCATTTTGTCTGTTTTTTAATCCGTATAAATATGAACCGATTGATTGCAGAGGTTCTGCTATTCTTGTCAGCAACCATTGAGATTTCGCATTTGCTTGCTTTATGTATATTCTTGAAGAATAAACTCCGGGTAATATAAAATTAAGATTATTATTTAAAAATTCACCAGCAATATTTGTTCGTTGCTTTATTTTCTTAAAATAATCGAACGGTGTACCTATGGTTATCTTATATTGTGAATATATTTTATTTAATTCGTTAATTTGTTTTTTTATATTCTTTGGTATTGCAAGATGATCGGCACCTATTGGTAAAAGAATATATTCTCCGCTTTTATTTGCTATTTTATCAATATATTTTTTTAGAAAATCAGCTTTCTTTTCTATTGTCCAATCTGTATTTAAAAAATCTTGAAAATAACCTTGAATAAGGTATGTTGTTTTAATACCTTCCCAGTCCAAATCCGCATTTAAACTTCCTGCTCCCCTCCATATACAAGCATTTTCTATATTTAAAGATTTTAAAATGGCAGGTATGTATTTGCTATGACCAAAAGTATCAGATAAATATGCAATAAATTCATTTTCTCCTAATTCTTTTGATTTTTTTATTCCGATTTCAAAATTTCGATAAAGACATTCTCCTGACACTAAAAAACTATCTGCCGAACAATAAAAAGGTCCAATCCTTAATTTTTTTTCTTTAATTAATTTTTTTATTAACGGAAGTTTTTCATTATGTATTTCAAGATAATCTTCTAATGCTGCCGTTTGTCCGTCAAAATAGAAATAAGGTAATTCGCCGTTTTCTAATGCGGATAAAATTTCATCAAAAACTTCAATGAGCCTTAATCTAAATTCTTCAAACTCTCTATACCATTCTCTATCCCAATGAGAATGCACATAAGCAATTATATTTTTCATAAAAAGATTCTAATATTTTTTTTTAGTTTGTTCAATAGTAAATGAAAATCCCTTAAATAATAAGCATTTTAGATGGAATTATTAAGAAATATTAACAAAAAATAAGCAAAATAGAAAATAAAATTAAAGTTCATTAAAAAGAATGTCGATAGTATGTGTGTAACAAACAATCAAGGAGGAAAATAACAATGGAAAACAATATTTCAAGAATAGGCGGTGCTTATTTTAATACCGACTATAAGGTAAAAGAAGAAAAAGAACAACAAAAGAATCCGCAACAAGAAACGGATGCGAAGGAAAAACAACAAAAACAATTAAGTTCACAAGAAGTATTAGGCTTTTTAGCAGCTCAAAATGCAGATATGGTTCCTGCAGCTCGTGTTCAAAAAACAGTTAATGTAGCTAAATACGTAAATGAAGAACAAGAAGCAAGAATAGCTGATTTTATGAAAGATTTTGAAGCAAATTTTGATGAAGCTTATGAAATTGCAGGTGAAGAATTTCCTGAAATTTCGGACAAATTGAAAAGTGATTTGGCATTAGCCTACATCAACGCTTCATATTAAAGTATCCCCAATCCTAAATATTGTTTGTTATTTTCACTCAGACCGCTCTTTGTCGCGGTCTTTATTTTTTGTTTAACAACCCATTAACTCTTTGTTTTGTTCGGTTTATCTTAATTTATGTTATAATAGTTTTAATCGAGCAAAAAGGAGGATATAACCTGTGGGTTATAAGATATTAGAAAAAATTGAGTTATGTCCTAATCAATATGAACTAAAAATAGATGCGCCTTATGTTACAAGAAATGCGCAAGCAGGACAATTTATTATATTCAGAGTGGAAGATAACGGTGAACGTGTACCAATTACTATTGCAGATGTTGATAGAGAAAAAGGTATTTTAACAGTTGTATTTATGGCTGTTGGTTATACTACAAAAAAACTTGCAATGTTGGAAGTAGGAGATGAAATTCTTGATGTAGTAGGACCTTTAGGTAAAGCAACCGAAATTAAAAACTATGGAACGGTTGTTTGTGTTGCGGGCGGATACGGCGCTGCACCTTGTTATTTAATCTCCAAAGCATTTCATGATGCAGGAAATAAAGTACACATGGTAATGGGTGCAAGAACAAAAGAATTGTTATTCTGGCAAGATAAAATGGCAAGCGCATGCAGTGAATTACATATTGCTACTGATGACGGTTCGTTGGGGCATAAAGGTTTTACAACAGAGGTGCTTGCGGATATCATGGCTAAAGAAAAAGTAGATTATGTTATTGCGGTTGGTCCTATGCCTATGATGAGAGCAGTTGCTAATCTTACAAAAGATAAAGGCATTAAAACCGAAGCAAGTATGAATCCTATTATGATTGATGGTACTGGCATGTGCGGTGCTTGCAGAATAACCGTAGGCGGAGAAGTAAAATTCGCTTGTATAGACGGGCCTGACTTTGATGCACATAAAATTGATTTTGATGAAGTTATTAACAGAACCAAAATATATAAGGATGAAGAAAGAAGACGCAGTGAAAACTGTAATTTGATTAAAAAAGCGGATGCGATATTAAAATAAGATAAGGAGAAAATTGTGAGTAATAAAATACCTTTTTGCCCTCTTATGAGTGCCGGAAATACTGTTAGTGTAGTTTGTGCACAGGAAAATTGTGCTTGGTATATGAAAAATTACAAAACTTGTTCTGTGTATTTATTAGCCCACAATGCAGTTCTTGATATAAAGGAAAAACAAGCTAAAAAAACACCTCAATAAGAGGTGTTTTTTTTATAGTTTGAGTAAATTAACAAGCAGTTTTATTTCTTTTTCTGTGTATTGAGTGTATTTTCAAGAAGTTCAATATATTGTTTCTTCAATGAAACCGGAGAAACAACCTTGACATCACTTCCCCATTTAAACAGATGCCACATAATTTCGTATTCACCTGATGCTTTAAATTTAACGGTTACGGTTCCGTCTTCATTTTGTTTAACTTTTTGCGTATTATGGAAGTTATAATTTAAAACATCTTCCGCAACATCTTTAGAAAATAACAATTTAACATCTATACATTCACCTTGATAAACACCAAATGATTTTTTTGAGTATTCATCAAGGTTAAAAGCACCTTTATCAAAAGTTTTATCAGCTAACTTTACATCGTCGAATTTGTGTAATAAATAGCAAAATGGTGCATTGCCTTTATCTTCTTCAACACCTATTAAGTATATTTTTTCTCCGTATATTAATCCGTATGGTGAGAGTACGACGGGGCGTTCAATATATTTAGCGGTAATTTGTCTGTTTGTTTTCATTGCCTGTCTTATTGTATCAAGCATATTTATATCAATTTTGAATTTTGGCATTTGCTTAACCGCAAAACCTTCTGTTTGTAATAAAATTTCAATTGAATTTTCAATTTTATTTATATTTTTTCTGCTTAATGCTTTTATTTTATTGATTGTTTGTTCTAAAGTTTGTTCTTTGTCTTTAAAGCCTTGCTTTTCTTGTAATTCTTTTAGTTTTTCTAAATTTGCAAGTTCTTCAGGGGTAAAGTTAATAATTTCATTCATAAATCCACGGGTAAACCCCCAATATTTTTCTCTTGAATGCGGATTGTAAATTTCTTCTACCTGAGTGCAAAAAATATCTGTTATGCTGTCACGCATTCTTTCTGCGGTTCTTCTTGATACTGAAAAATGCATCATTATATCATTCAATGAAACACCTTGTATCCTTGCTTGCATTAAGATTAAAAGTTCAAGTATATCAGTTGTTCTGGCATATCTTGGATTTTTTTCTGTCATATTATCTCCATTATTTACGTCAGTTAAGGACATAGTAATTATACTATTAGATTAAAAAAATGTCTATTTTATGTTCTTGACTTGTATTCTAATTATCATTAAAGATTATTCAAATAGATAGTTGGAGTATTTTATGGCAAAATCGGTCGGTACATTTAAAAGAGAGATAAAATTTTTAGGTATAAAAATTTTTGATATTTCTCATAGTTTTATTCAAATGAGTACCGAACAGGATACAGAAGAAATCAGAGATGACATTATTATGCATGAATTGATGATGAAAAATAAAAATAATATAAATTAAATATTTGTGTCCTGTTCTGACGTACAAAAATTTTATACTTCTGATATGGAGGTATAAAATGAATAAAAATTTTGGCAAAGAACTATTAAATTATAAAGATGAAAATTTATTTTCAACAGGTTTTGAAGATGTAGATACATATATAAAAGGTGTTATTTCAGGTACGCTTATTACTATAGGCGCACGTCCTGCGATGGGAAAAACATCTTTTTCAATATCAATATTGAATCATTTATTATCTCAAAATAAAAAAGTTCTGTTATTTTCTTTAGCTTATTCCAACTCAATGCTTGTAAGAAGATTGATTTCCATAAAATCTGATATTTGTTTTTGGGAATTGGATAAAATAAAAGAAAAAGAATTTGAACGTATATCAAAGGCAATAGATTTTTATAAAGAAAGTAATCTTTATATTGATGATAAAACTGTATGTACTATTGAAAATATAGAAGAAAAAGTAAAAAGCTCTAAACCGGATATTGTCTTTATCGATTATATTCAACTCGTAGAAACACCTAAAGCTCCTAATTATACGGACTCAATTAATATAGCCGTAAAAGAAATAAAAAGAATTGCAAGAGAAAATAATACTATATTTGTTATAATTTCCCAATTATCAAGGGCATTGGAAACCCGACTTGATAAACGACCAATGCTATCTGATATCAGGAGTTCCAGCCTTTTACCGGAATTATCGGATATTGTAATGATGATATATAGAGAAGAATATTACAATAGAGAAGATTATTGTAAAAATCAGGCAGAAATAATTTTCTTAAAAAATGAATTTGGTCCGTTAGGTTTTAGCTATTTGAATTTTGAAAAAGGAATTTTCAATAATCCTAAACCGATAGAGTTTTAATGAGGTGAGTTATGAATAGAGTATATGTATCAAACTCATTATTATATTATGATGTATTTAAAACAGGAAAAAGGACTATATTTTCTCCCTGTTCATATCTTAAAGATATACAAAAACAAATACTTTCATTTATAAAATTAGTGTATAAAGTGAAATTGAATACAAAAGAAGCTGCACTAATCCATTGTGATAAAAAATGGTTGTTAAAAATAGATATAAGTAAGTTTTATGAATCGTTTTCGGAAGAATTAATCAAACAAACAATTAATAGAATATGTGAAAATATTCCATTCCCTGATAATTATGACAGTAAATATATTTATCAAATATGTACTTTTGATGATAAATTACCTACAGGTGCAATAACTTCAGCACATATTGCAAATATTGCGTTTGATTTTACGGGTATAGATAGTGAATTGGCTATATTTTGTAAAAAAATGGGAATAAATTATTCAAGATACATGGATGATATGTTTTTTTCGTCTGATTATAAAGCTAAACTTCAATCAGTGGAAAGGGTTGCTGCAACTTTATTAAAAAGATTCGGTTTTAGTATAAATAAAGAAAAAACAAAATATATAAGTAATAACAAACCCCAAAAAATTCTTGGATTACTTGTAAATAACAAAAAAGAAGTTAAAATTCCTCAAAATCAAAAACATAAATATCGTTCAATAATTTTTAATTATTTAAAAAGCATATATATAGAAGAACGTTTAGGAATGAATGCATTATTCAATAAAAAAATAGAATTAAAAGAAATAGTTGGATATATTTCTTATATTAAATCAGTTGATATGGAATATTATCAAAAAATAAAAAAGTATATATATTCTAAAATCAAGAAATTTGGACTGTATCATAATGAAGAAATACAAAAATTAATTAAAGTATTAAAGCATTAAAAAACTCCTTAGAATAAGGAGTTTTTTATTAATTGAGTATAATTTATTTTTTAGACATAAATTTTATTTCTTTGTAAATATGATGGCATATTTCTTGTTTTTGGATTGTTTGTTTGATTTAGTTTTGCAAGCATTTTTTCAATTTTTGCTGAATCTGCACTTATAACATTTGCTTCTTTTTCTTGTTGTAATTTAGTTTGAGCAATTTGTTTTAATTCTTTTAATGCGTTAGCATCTTTAGCAATGGCATTTGCAGCATCATTTTCCTTTTGTTCTTTAGCTATTTCACGTTCTGATTTACCAACAATAGCTTTAGTAATTTTACCTGCAATAAAGGAACCGAGCATACCGCAAACAAGACCTGCTGCACCGCCAATTACTGTACCTATACCGGGAACTGCTGAACCAATTGTTGCACCGATTTTTGCACCGATTATACTACCTGCGTATTTACCAATTGTTTGACCTGCAATAAATCCTGCCGTATCACCGACAACTTTAACTGTAGATTTTCCGATTTGTTTAATACCTTTTTCTTTACCAAGTTCTTTAAATGTAGGTACTACTTCTGTCAAACATTCTGCAACTCCGCTGAATGCAAGCATAATACCTGCACCTGAAGACTTCATATATTTGCCGAATTTGCCCATTTTTGATACTGCTTGTGCACCTTCTTTTACGCCTTCATTGATGATTGCACCTTTTGTCGTTTTTTCTATTGTTTCACCTACGGTTCTTCCAAGATTATGGTATTTTATTTTTGCTTTTTCAAGTTTTAAATTTCTTATTAAATTAACAAGTTTACTGCCTGATTCTGCTTTAGATTCCATTTGTACTATTTTTTTAGCTAATTTATTTGCTTTTATAGCTGCTTTAGTTGCGGTTTTTACAGAATTGTAAGTTGAGGCATTATTTGAAATTACATTATTTAAGTTAGTAAGTTTTTCACTAAATTTACCGCCTTCTTTTTTGAATAGCCCTTTAAATGCTTCAACAGTTGCTTTATCACCGTGTACAAGTGCTTCTGTCATACCGCCTGTTAGTTGCTTTCCTGCTTTATGTTTATTTATAAGGAATTTTACAAATGGTACGAAATTAAATAAGCTTACACTTTTTGCACCGTTTTTTGTTGTACTTTGAAATGTATCAGGTACTTCTTGCAATGCTTCATTGTTAACGTATTTTACCAATTGCTTTACTTCTGCTGCAGTTGCTGCTTTTTGTACTGTCAAATTACCAAATGTACTTACTGAATTAATCACGGATTCTCCAAAAACTTATTACTTACATGAATATAAAGTATTTTTTTTTATAAAAATTTACTTTTTATATTTTGATTTGTAACATTTGTAAATTTGTTTAATTTTCAAATAAATACTGAATATAGAGGATTGTTTAAAATAATATACACGTTTAGAATTTTAATATATGTGGAAAATGTAAAGTATATTAGTAGTCTTATTAAATGTAAGAGAGGATATATGAAGAAAATTATTTTGGCAATATTATTATTTAGTTTTATTTCAACTGTACCATCTTTTGGTATGAAAATTATAACTAATACGGATTTGGATAGAAAAGTACCGTCAAGATGTATGGGACCGGGTACTGATACTTATGTAGATACCTATGTTGAAACAACATACAATACTCCTACCAATCAAAAAGGTTATAGATATGGCTGGGGTTATCAAGGTTTAACATACGAAAAATACTATAAACCTGTTTTAGGTCAAGGTATAAGACCGGAATTGATAGGTACTACTTGGGATTATCCTTCCGAAAGAAATTATAATCCTCAAAAAACAGTAAAAAAATATACTGATGTTTATAATACTCAATTAGCTAAAAGATATATGAGAGAAGCTGCCGATTATTATGTAGTTGATACAATCAGTCATCCTGACAATGCTGTACAAGCAGGTTATGACAACGAAATATAATTAAATAAAATTAAAAATAAAAATCCCGCATTTCAAGCGGGATTTTTTATATTGTAACGGGTTCTTTTATTAATAGATTTCTTGCTTGCATTGCTGTTTTTTGAAGTTGTGAATAATATTGTTCATCTTCAAAATCGGATGAATATTCTTTGCCTGCTGCTGCAATTTCACCTATTTGACTCAATAAGTCTGCGGTTTGCATTGACATTCTATATAATCCGCCTTCATCAATATCTTTTTCGGGAATTATTTTTAATAATTCGTACCAATTGTATATACTACCTTTGTTCATTTTATTTAATGCAGCCCAGGAATACATTGCTTTTAACGGTATCATGCCGTATTTTTGCGGTTTATCTGTTATTCCGTTTTCAAGCTCGGTTTTATTTATATCCAGTGCTGTTTTAATAATATCGTTAAGTGTATTACCTGAAAGGGATAAGTTTTGTATTCCTTCTTGATACAAATCATTATTATTAAGATATTCTTCTATAGACATAACCGCATTAATTTGTTGAGTTAATTCATCTTTTGAAGTTAGTTGTATATATGCATATTCAGCCTGCCTATAGTCTTTTCTTACCTGTTCGGGCGGATTTCTCTTGATAAATGCAAAATTTTGAGCTATTGCATCAGGGATAAGTTCATCAAGTGATTTCATAACATTAGCCTGTTTTATTTTCTTTTGCAATTCGGCTTTAGCTCTTTCAACTCTTGCTTTTGCTTTATTTCCTTTAGCTGATGACTTTTGTTTTTCATATTCGTATGTTAATTTCAGAATATAGCTTTCAATATCATTATTTGTATTCATTCTGTTTTTATACTGTTTAACAACATCGGAATATTTTTCTAATACTTTTGTAGGGACAGTTTCACCGTTAAGTAGTGCTTTTAAAAGAGTTTCTTCTGTATAATTTCCTGAAGATGCTGTTATTGTATACATCTTAGCTCGTCTTGCTTCTTGTTTTGATAAATTATCAAGTAATTCTTTTTCACTTGCCTGCGGCTTTTTCATTAAACTTACAAATTCCAGAATTTCTTCAAATGAATTGAAATTATCTAAAGATGTACCGAGTTTTTTCAATTTAGAATTTATAGAAGTATTTAATTTATCATATACACGTTGAATATTGCTTTCTAATGGAGTTACTAAAGTGCTTAAATCTGTGTTTTCACCTATTGAAGGTTCTTGAGAACTAATAGGATTGGCAATAACTGCAGCAATACCTGCAAGCGCTTCAGGTGTTATGTCTTTAAATGCTTTATTATATATACTTTCTACAAGAGTAAGAGTATCATATCCTCTTACTTTTGAAGCCATGTAACCTTTTTGTGTTATTGAATATTCTCCGTTTTCTTTTTTGATGAAACCTCTATTCTTTAAAACATTAGTTCTTTGACTGCTTATATTCATTAAAGTAGCCAATTTAACTTCTTTTTCTTGCTCGGAGTCACTGTGAGTGTAGAAAGTTTTAGAATAAATATTTTTTAGTTCCGAGTTGTCCTGGTTATAATCGTAATATCCGCTTAAAAAGGCGTAATCAGGATTAAATTTACTTTCTATAGGATTGCTTGGAAGTACTTCCATCATAATAAAATCTTGTTCGGCATTTTTATCCATTGGCATTGTGTATACATAACCGATTTTATCAATGCCTCGTCTGCCTGCTCTACCTGACATTTGCTTAAACTCGTTTGAGGTAAGAAGTCTTATTCCTGATTCTTCTTCGTCACTATCGGTTGGTTTATAAGGACTTGATATTACAACAGTTCTTGCCGGCATGTTTATGCCTGCAGCTAATGTTTCTGTTGCAATAACGGTTTTTAGGAGTTTCTTTTGGAATAATTCTTCTATAAGTTCTTTTTGAGCTGGAATTATGCCTGCATTATGAATTGCATATCCGTTTTTGAGTGCATCGGCATTTAAATCCGAACCTAAATATTTTTTTGATTTATGTTCGTTTATTATCTGTTGAATTTCTTCTTTTTCTTTATCTGTTGTAAGGCTTTTTCCTTCTGAGGATAAATAAGTTAAAAGTTCTCTCGAAAATTTTCTGCTAAATACAAATAAAATAGCAGGAAGTTGTTCTCTTTCACTTAATGTATTTACAACAATTTTGAAATCGCTTAATGTAGGTTTTGAAAAAGTATTTGTAGTTTCTTCAGGTGCAAATCCTTTTTTATTAATAGCATTATTTATTCTTTTTTCAGCTGATTTGTATGCGCCTGTTTCAATCATGTCAAATTTTAACGGAACATGACGAGATTCAGGAGGTACAGATACAAGTGCTGCATTATTTTCATCCAAAGAATTAATCCAGCTTTCAAGTTCTTTCGGGTTTCCGATTGTTGCACTTAATTCAAGTGTTTGAACACCTTTGGGTGTGTACATTAGGGATTCTTCCCAAACAGGACCTCTTTCCAAATCACCTAAATAATGAAATTCATCAAAAATAACAGTTCCGAGGTTTTCCATTAAGGGGTTTTTATCACCATATTTATTTGATAATGCCATATTTCTGTATACTTCGGTAGTCATTATTAGAATTGGGGCTTCAACATTTTCTCGTCTGTCACCGGTTAATATACCAACATTCTTTTCACCATATACACTTCTAAATTCATTTAATTTCTGATTGCTGAGTGCTTTTAACGGTGTAGTGTAGAATGTTGTTTTTTCTTTATCCATGTTACGAGATACGGCATAGTGGGCAATTGCAGTCTTTCCTGTACCTGTAGGAGCTTCAACAAGAACATCTTTACCTTCGTTTATGTATTTTCCTGCTTCGATTTGAAAATCATCAGGGTAAAAACCTTGCGGTAATTTAAAATAATTTTCTTTTAATGTTTGAGAAAATGGCTTTTCTCCCTTAAAAGAAACCATTTCCCGACCAAGATAATGTTGAAATATTTTATCAGGGTTTATTTGTGTGTTTTGTTTATTTGATGATAATCTTTGTTGTTTATGAATATTGCTAAGAGCATTAGGCTCAAAAGATATTTTTGATATTCTCATTAATTCCATCCTCAACTTATTTGTATTAAAACGTGAGAATATTTTTTTCAACAAAGATTTTGGCTTGTTTTAATATATTTTTACATACTTTTATATACTGTGAATGATTTGATAAATAGAATTAACAAAGCCTGTAGCTACAAAAATTAAAAATAAAACTCCAAAATATATAAATGGAATAAGAAAAAGAAAAATTAAAAATATTTGAATAATATCTCTTTTAAAATGCTCTTTTGATGTTTTGAAAAAATATTTTAAAAGTTTTATATGTTTTATAATTTTACCGAAAAATTTAATGTATGGGTACAAAACAATTAAAACAACCGTTAAAGTTGTAAAAAACGGTCTAAATGTTGTAGGCTGATAATAAGGTGAAGGTGAAAATAATAATACAATTACCATTATTAGAACCGAAATCAACAAAAAATTTAAAATACTTTTTCTATATCGATATATCATTATGAAAATAATTATATTTTTATTTATATTTTTTGACAATAAATATAGGCTTTTTAAAATCTGTTAATTTTGAACAATTAAAAAATAGTACAAAAAAGAAGCAACCGCCGTCTTAAAAAATTTGCGTCTGGCGCGATTGTCTTGACCTGTTCGCAATAAACGGCGTTTCGTGTCGAAAACTCAACGTTTCCGCCACTTCGGCCTCTGCTCACAGGTCGCTCGGACTTTCTGCAATACTTTGTATTGCTGCGTTCTCATCTCGTCAATAAAAAAGAAGGCAACTGCCTTCTTAAAAAATTTGCGTCTGGCGCGATTCGAACGCGCGACCTATCCCTTAAAAGGGGAGTGCTCTACCTGCTGAGCTACAGACGCATTTCTCTATTTCTCCTTAACAATATCAAGAACATTTTTTATAGTCAACATGTTTTTTTACATATTATTAATAATTTATTAATATTGTAAAAGAAAAGGCGGTGTATATCCGCCTGTCTGTTATGAATTGGTTAATGTAGTATTTGGTTTCCCCATGAATAAAAGAGTGTTTAATAGTGTTTTCTTTTCTCTGATTCCTTTCACTTTATAAAACGAATACTTTTTTATTAAGTTCATTTTTTTATTAAATAATTAAAAATAAAACTTAAATTTTAGCCAAAATATTTTTAAAGCAAAATAACAGTTAAATTAACACAATAAGCTTAGACAATAGTATATAATTGTATAACTTTTCTATAAATCAGACTTTTTATTCTGTTTCTTCCCAAATAGAAATATATTTTAATAAATCACTATGTTCGTTTAGTGCTTGAGTTATGTCCTTTTGTTTTATTTCATCTGTTTTTTTGACTGCTTGTGTTAATAATATGGTTTTTAATCTTTTATCTGTTTCTGTATATTCACTTTCTGGAACAAGTCTGAATTTTGATTTTCTGTCTATAAGAATTTCTTTTTCTGACTCTGAAAAACGCTTAGATATAAATGATTTTGTATCCTTTTGAAAAGCATTTATATTATGCCCGCTCTTAATTCTTATTATAGAATATGGAGTTTTCTTTGATGGAAGTTCTTTTTGTACGTGTTTAATTGCTGAAAATGAATCAGCGGAGGTGGAATAAAATTGTTTATCCGTTAAAGGGTTAAAAAATCCGCTTCTATATACTACACCTCTATATTTTCCGTATTTCTCGTCCAATTTGCCTAAAGAATATTCAAAACATCTTATAATGTCGATTATTTTACCTTCATTAATAATTTTATTCATTGGCAAATTTCTTCCTGCTAACCAAGAATTTATATGCTCCGATCTGTCATCACTTCCGCAGTATGCAATTAAGCCTTGCAGTTCTTTTGGTGTATTTTCATATCCCCATATACAAACGCATTTTTCAGGAATGTCACTATCTTCCGAATATATTTTGTAACTTAAAATCTTTTGGAGTAATTCATCATATTCTTTTTCTGAAGTTATTGGTGTTAAATGTTTTTGTCTTACCTGTTGAATATCATTTTTTAATAATGATGCAGGTTTCATTGCATTATTATTTAATAAAATAGAATTATTATTTTTATAATTATTATCTTTATAGCAAAAATCACAATCTGATATTTTATCGAATTGTATAGGTTTTATAGTTTTATTATTAATTTGTATGCTTTTATCAATTTTCATAATTGGATAAAAGCGAAAAAAATTTATAATTGCTTATTATATAAAGTTCTATTAAGAGCTATCTTACAGGAATATAATCGATTTGTGATTGTTCTTCCGTTGCTTCTATTTTGAAAATGACGGGTCTAAGACCATCATTACAACTGCAGATGGCTACTCCCGGTTTTCTTATCCAATCACCATAATAAAAAACATTTGCATCTGCTCCGTGTGCCAGTGCAAAAACATATTGATATATTGCTTTCCAAGCTTCATCACAAAAACCGTCAGGTTTTGCATAATCTGCATAAAAAGTTTGTCCTTCCTTTAACATTGGACAAGCTGTTAAACCTATAGCTCCGTATTCTTCTGCCAATTCTTTATCTAAAGTTGTTTTTAATACCGTAATTTTAACTTTTTTCATTCGTTCTCCGCATGTTAGATTACATAGTTATTAACAAAATTATCTTTTTGATTATCAATTATATCTTGTAGTGAAATACTATCCAGATATTCATTTATAACACGTTCTAAGCCTTTCCAAACAGGATAAGTTAAACAATTGTCAATATCAGAACAACAATTGCTTTCTAAACAAGGAACAGGAGATAAACTTCCCTCTGCAAGTCTTAATATATCACCAACAGTATATTTATCAGGAGATAGTGTTAATCTGTAGCCGCCTTGAAAACCTCTGTTCGTTTGTAAAAAATTATTTTTATTAAATATAGGAACAATTTGTTCCAAATATTTTTTTGAAATTTTTTGCCGTTTGGATATATCTTTTAACGGTACATAGCCACTATCTTGATGCATTGCCAAATCAAGCAGCATTCTTAGGGCATATCTTCCTTTTGTTGATATTTTCATATTTCTTCCTTATTTGATAAATATAATACTATCATTTTAATAGGTATTCAAATATAATAAAATTATGAAATATATAAAATATAAAGAAAATTCAGGAAAATATAATATGGAGTATGATTCAATACTCCTGGACTATGCCGTAAAAACGAAAGAAAAAGGTGTAATTATCAGATTTTACGGTTGGAATCCGCCTTGTGTATCTTTAGGCAGAAATCAATCGGCAGAAAACATTAATTCTGCATATTGTATAGAAAATAAAATAGACATTGTAAAAAGAGTAACAGGAGGAAGAGGTCTGCTGCATGATGATGAAGTTACCTATTCTTTTATTTGTCCCGTAACAATGTTGGAACACGGTGAAAGCATTATTCAATCATATAAGGAAATATCTTATGCAATTATAAAAGGATTTTCTCACTTGGATATTCAACTGGAACTGGGAGGAAAAAAACCTATTGAAGCTTCTCATGATTATTGTATGTTGTTATCAACCGGAGCAGACTTATCGTATAACGGTAAAAAACTTATAGGCTCCGCTCAATACAGAACTCAAGGTTATATTCTGCAGCATGGTTCAGTACTATTTAGCTATAAAAAAGAGGTAATAGAAAATATATTTAACGAAAAAACTCCTGCTAATTCAATAACATGTATGCAAGAAATTAATAAAGATATAACAAGACAAGATGTCATAAATGCAATGACACGAGGATTTAATGATTGTTTTGATTAAATTGTCCGAATAAAAATAATGATATGCCGAAGTTGTTAGTGAATTACCGAAGTGATCTATCGAATTAAATTTGTTAACGATATCTTACTGTGTAAAATTCTTTACTTTTACTAAGTACTTTATGAATTTCTTTTTCATCTCTTTGAGAAGCCGCTGTTAAAAAATATCTTTTTTCTGTTTCTCTCGGATTAATATAAAAATCAGCTTCCGTCATTATAACTTTGTTTGAACCTTTTGGTAATTTAGATTTGTATTTTGTATTAAGTTCTTTTGCAAAATCTAAATTTGCATTATGGACAGTACCGTCAATTTTTTCTTCATGATGAATAATATCACTCATCAAATTGTATCTGGATAACGGATTTTTTCTTTCATTTCCGTCAATATTAACAGTTTCACAATTAAAAGCTAAATCTACCAATACTGGAACAGGTGCTTTAGGTCTGCCGCTTTTTAATGTTCCTACCATTAAAGAACCGAAAGAAATCGGTGATATATTCATTTTATCTTCCTTATTTATCCATTCTCTGTATGCTATAAAACTACAACAAAAAAAAACTTGCTACAAATATTTTTAATTTATTAAAAAATCTGCTACAATAGTTAATAATAATTATTATTTAGAGGATGAAAATGGAAAATATAAAGAAAACTCAGGTAAATTATCCTTATTTGGAAAAACCTGTGGTAATATATGAACGTGAATGCGGACATAAAATTGTTTTTGCATATAAAAAAGGTTCTTTATTTAATATAAGCAGCTGGGTAAAAACAGGTTCAATTAATGAAAATGATGAAAATAACGGTATTTCGCATTTTCTTGAACATCTTATGTTTAAAGGTACATCAAAACATAAAGCAGGTGAATTTGACAGAACTCTTGAATCAAGAGGCGGTATAGTTAATGCTGCTACTTGGAAAGATTATACTTTCTATTATGTTACTATTCCTAAAGGCAATGATGATAAGAATTTTAAAGATACACTCGAATTGCATGCAGATATGATGCTTGACCCTGTTATACCTGATTGTGAAATAGGCGAACCTTTTGATTTGAATAATCCTCATATTACGAAAAAACGTGAAAGACACGTTGTAATTGAAGAAATAAGAATGAGAAAAGACCAACCTTGGACTAAGGTTTATAATTTGGCTAATGCAAATATGTACACTTCTCATCCATACAGAAGAGATACAATAGGAAGTGCTGAAATAATATCAACTATTTCAAGAGAAACAGTGTTGGATTATTATAAAACGCATTATACTCCCAATAATATTACCACTATTATTGCAGGTGATTTTGACCCTGATGAAGTCCTTCCAATGATAATTGAAGCATTTGATTTTAAAGGCAGACAAAACAGAATAAACGAGCAGTATGAAACAGATAAACCAAAACAAGAAACTCGTATTTTTGAAGAATATTCCAAAATAAATACCGGTTTTTTAATGTACGGATACTTAGGTTCTCCTGCTGCTGATATAAAAACATCTACAGTGCTTGAAATGCTTGCTATCATATTAGGCGAAGGTCAAAGCTCAAGATTATATCAAGAATTGATTGAAAAACCTCAAAAACCTATTTTCAATCTTGTATCAACTGATTTTTATCATTTTAGAGATGGCGGAACGTTCTTTATTCAAGGTAATTTTAAACCTGAATTTAAAAAAGAAGCTATTGATTCTGTAAATGAGCAAATATCCAAACTTATAAATGAAGGTATAACTGATTATGAGTTAAAGAAAGTTAAGAAAAAGCTAAAATCCGGTTTTGCAGAAAACTCGGAAACGGTTTCAGATATTGCGGAAACAATAGGCTTTTATATGACGGTTTGTAATAAACTTGAATGTGTTGAAGAATACATTAATTCTATTGATTTGATAACAAAAGAAGACGTAAATAGTGTTGCAAAGCAATATTTGCAATTAAATAATGCGACAATTTCAGTATTAATGCCTGAATCCTATAAAAATTAAAGGAATAATTTATGGAAAAATATACACTTAAAAACGGAATTAAAGCAATAATAAAACAAAATAATAATACTCCCAGAATAGCATTGGTTTTATATTCTAAAATTGATAAAGATGAAAATAAAAGCGGATTGTATTATTTATTAACTCAATTATTATTTAAAGGTACTAAAAATAGAACAGCAGAGCAGATTGTCAATGAATTTGATGAAAATGCCATTGATATCACAATTGAAAAAAAATATGATTATATTCGTTTTAAGTTGCTTTGCTTAAATGAAGATATAAATCATGCTCTTGAAATTTTAAATGATATTATGGAAAATTCAACTCTTGAAGATATAGAAAAAGAAGTTAAAAAAATAAAAGGTGAATTTGAATCAGATTTGGATTCTGCGAAAACTCGTGCACAAGAGGGTTATTACAGATTAATATTTAAAAATCATCCGTACGGAGTCGGCAGAAAAGAAATTATTGAACAGTTGGATACAATAACTAAAGAAGATTTAGTTGCGGTATATAACGAGTTAAAATATGTAACTCAAAAAAATATTTCCATTGCCGGTGATATAGAAAAAGATGCAATGATAGCTCTTTTGGAAAAATACTTTGGTCATTTAAAGATTGAACAAACGGTTCAAGAACGTGCTGAAGTTGCTTTATTGGAAGAAGATATAATTACAACAATAAAAAAAGAAGATGCTAATCAGGCTCAAATATATAAAGGTTGGATAACTCCTAATGTTTTTTCAAAAGATTATCCTGCCATAATTCTTTTAAATACAATACTTGGTGCTTCAGGACTTTCCTCCAGATTATTTTTGGAATTAAGAGAAAAACAAGGATTGGCATATACGGTTAGAAGTATTTCCGAATCATATATATTGGGCGGTTGTTTTACTGTTTATATTGCAACAGAACCAAAAAATATCAGAACTTCTTTAGATGGGTTTAATAAAGAAATAAATAAAATTATGACGGAAGTTATTTCCGAAAAAGAATTGAATGATGCAAAAAATAGTGCAATAGGAAGACGTCAATTCTATACCGAAACAAATTTACTTGAAGCAACTCTAAACGGCAACTATGAGTGTGTCGGTTTGGGATATGACTTTGAAGAAAATTTGATAAAATCAATTAATTCTGTTACAAAAGAGGAATTAATAGAAACGGCAAAACGATACTTCTCCGGCAAAAGTGCACTTTGCGTACTTGCACCTGAAAAATATTTAAAAGAGGCAGATTTATTATAATTTATTTCTAAAACGACAGAAATTATGATAAAATCAACATAGAAGATATGAGCAATACAAATACTGATAATAAAAAAGTAAATAAAGAAATAAACAAATTTCAAAAGTCAGGAGATATAAAAAAGGCTATTGAAACTTGTAAGAATGCCATTTCGCAGGATGAAAACAATGCAGAGTTGCATATAAAACTCGGTGATTTATATATGGCATGGCATTTGGATATTCGTGAAATAAAACAATATGTTGATGATGCGATTACGGAATATCAACGTGCACTTGAATCATGTGTTAATTCTGCCGAAATTTATTTCAAATTGGGCATGGCTTTTTATTATAAGAGGGAGTTAGATAAGTCCTTAAACTATTTTAAACTTGCGCTTGAATATAATACACAACTTTCTGAAGTTAATTATATGATAGCTGAAGTATGTATGAAAAAGGGTGATTTTTTTGAAGCTATGGAATATGCCCAAAATGCAATTAATATAGCTCCTTTTTCTTCATCAAGAGCATATTATCTAAAATACAATATTTTATCTTTTAAAAATCGCAATAAAATATTAAAAAGATATGCAAATTTGTTTTTATCTTTTTTGACGTTACCTTTTGATAAATATGCAAGAAAAGAAGTAATAAAGCATTTATCATACATACAATTTTTGCCTGCATTATTAAAAATATCTTTAATAGTAGGTTTTAAAGGTTTTAACCAAAATGTTATTGATATGTACAGGGATATCATAGAAAAGGCTCCGGGCTTTGTTGAATTATATATAAATTTAGGTAAAGTTTTCTTTGAATTAAAAAGATATGATGATGCTATATGCGAATATAAAATGGCGATATGGCTTGATAGCCTTAATCTAAGGGCATATTATTATCTTTGTCAGTTATATGAAGAAAAAAGTGATTTTGATAATGCTATAGAAACATGTAAGAAATTAATAGAATTGCAGCCCTATGTCGCAGATTTTCACTACAGTTTGGCACAATATTTATATTTAAAAGGTGATGTTGAAAAAGCTGTAGAGCATTATCAAACAGTAATAACAATAAATCAAAGTCCAAAATGGACAAGTGTTGCTGCTCAAACATTGGGATTTATATTTCAAGAAAATGTTAAAAATTTGGATGCTGCTATTAGTGCATATCAAAATGCTTATAATATAACGCCTAGTGATATAGATATATATTTACATCTTGGCAATGTATTTTTTGAAAAAGGGTCACAGGAAAATGCGCTTGCTGTTTATAAGAAGGCATTGGAATTATCACCTCACAGTGCAAAATTGCATTGTAATTTAGGTTATTTATATTGGAATAAAGGTGATATTGAAGAGGCTGTTAAAGAATACGAAAAAGCAATAAAATACGATAATACTTATGATATTGCTTATAATAATCTCGGAGTTATTTATTTGGATGATTTAGGCAGAGTTCAAAAGGCAAAAGAACTATTTGAACTTGCAAAAAAATATAATCCTAATTATGCGTTGGCAAATTATAATCTTGCACGTTCTGTTGCTTTATCAGGTGATAAAGTTGAGGCTGCAAAATTATATCAAATTGCTTTTGATATTAATACTTATACTCAAGAGCTTGACCCTGTAGAAATAGAAGAAAAAATACAGGATTTATTTACATAATGGAATATATACAAGAAATAAGAGTTTTATATAGTGATACTGATGCTTATGGCGTTGTTTGGCATGGAGCATATACTAAATGGTTTGAAGCAGCAAGGGTAGGTCTTGTTGAACAATTAGGACTTCCCTTAGAAAAATTGGAAAATGATAATATATTATTTCCTGTTGTCGAAATGAATATTCGTTATAAATCTTCCGCTAAAATGAATGAAAGAATTATAATAAAAACTACTGTTCAAGAATTGAAGCCGTTGAGTGTTACTTTTGAGCATAAAGTATATGAAAAAGAAACAAATACATTGCGTGTAATTGCCCATACAACAATTGTGGTTATTGATGCAAAGACAGGCAAAATGTACAGAAGAATGCCTGACGAAATTTATAAAGAATTTAAAAAAGTTTGTGAATAAAAGAATAGTTTTCTTTGTAGTATCATTATTGTTATGAATTATTTTGAGCGAGCAAAAAAATATAGAGCAAAGAAAAGACTGGGACAGAATTTTTTAATTGATGAAAATGCAATTGAAACGATTCTTGATTATTCTGATATAACAAAAGAAGATACTGTTGTTGAAATTGGACCGGGGCTTGGTTTTGTTACGGAGCATCTTGTTAAACTTGCAAAAAAAGTATATGCTGTTGAACTTGATGAAGATATGGTTAATGAGATTTCTAAAATAAATGCCGATAATTTAGAAATAATACATAATGATATTTTAAAAACTGATATTTCGGCTTTTGGCGATAATATAAAAGTAGTTGCAAATATTCCTTATTATATTACATCACCTATTTTGGCACATTTGCTTGGAGAAATTGATGATTTAAATAATAAAAACAGAAACTCTATAACTCAGATTTTGTTAATGGTTCAATGGGAAGTGGCAAAAAGGTTGCAAGCCAATGAAAACTCGATATCAAAAGAGTTCGGATTATTATCAGTTCTTGCTCAATTTTGGGCAAATGTTGAAATAATAAAAAAAGTACCGGCAAGGTCATTTTTTCCTGCACCAAAAGTGGATTCGGCAATAGTTAAATTAACGGTTAATAAAAAACCTATGTTAGAGCTTACTAATTATACTTTTTTTAGAAAAGTGGTAAAAGCATGTTTTGCCACAAGAAGAAAAAATATAAAAAATTCGCTTGTAAATGCAGGATTTAGTAAAAATGCGGTTGAAGAAACTTTAAAAGAATTATCTTTAGATGAAAATTTAAGAGGTGAAACTCTATCTATTAAACAAATGGGAGAGCTTTCGGAAGTTTTAAAAGGAAAACTATGAATAAGATAAAAGTAAGGACTCCTGCAAAAGTCAATTTGACTCTTGAAATATTGAATAAAAGGGAAGACGGTTTTCATAATCTTCAATCCATTATGCAAGCAGTTAATTTATATGATTATTTGACGATTGAGAAAGAGCCTTTTAGTGGTATATCGATTGAATTGAGCGGAAATTCCGATAAAATCCCTTATAATGATTCAAATTTGGTTTATAAAGCGGCTACAAAGTTTTTTGAAAAGACAAAAATAACTAATGTTAAATTAAAAATATATATAGAAAAATATATTCCGGTTGCAGCAGGTTTGGCAGGGGGAAGTACAAATGCTGCAGGTACTTTATATGCTTTAAATAAACTGTTTAACGAACATCTAAATGTTGAAGAAACAGATGAATTATGTGCGCAATTGGGTTCTGATATTAATTTTTGTTTTTACGGGGGATGTTCATTATGTACGGGACGTGGTGAAAAAACCGAAAAAATTCCTTGTTTTGAACAAAGTATTTCATTAATAAAACCTAAAAAATTGGGAATAAGTACAAAAGAGGCTTATGGCTCTTTTGCTGCATTACAAAATAAATCGAATCCCGATAATACTACAAAATTAAAAGAATTATTATTAAAAAATCAATTTGATGAGGCTCTTTTATATAACAGTTTTGAAAAGGCACTGTTTCCAAAGTATAAAGAATTAAGACATATAAAGTCAACGATAAAAAATTCTCTAATGTCAGGGAGCGGTTCAACATTTTTTGTACTAAAGCCATTTATTAATGCTGATTTAAATAATTCTGATTATGATATTTTTGAAAATCTAAAAACGATAAAAACGGGGGTAGAAACCGTAAATGATTGATATAATTGTAACGGAAAAAACAAATCCTGATACAGTAAATATTGATATTTCATCTTCTTATGAGATAGCAAAGATGATAAATAATGAAGATTTGAAAATTGCAGCAGAAATATCAAAAAATCTAAATTGTATAGCCAAAGCAATTGATATAATAAGTGAAAATTTTCTTAATGGCGGAAGATTGTTTTATTTTGGGGCAGGAACAAGCGGAAGGCTTGGAGTATTGGATGCTTCGGAATGTCCGCCTACATATAATACACCTTCTGATATGGTTCAAGGAATAATTGCAGGTGGTGACAGAGCTTTAAGATATGCAATAGAAGGTGCGGAAGATTCTGTTGATATGGCAATTAATGACTTTAGAAGTTGTGATATTAATATAAATGATACGGTTGTTTCTATTTCTGCAAGCGGTAATGCTAATTATGTTGTGGAAATATTAAAACAGGCAAAAACTAAGAGCGTAAAAACAATAGCATTAACATGTAATCCGAATGCTAAAATGGCAGAATATGCGGATGTTGTTATATGTATAGAAACAGGAGCGGAAGCGGTAACAGGTTCTACAAGAATGAAAGCAGGAACTGCACAAAAAATGGTTTTGAACATGTTAACAACAGGGGCAATGGTAAAAATTGGTAAAGTATACAAAAATTTTATGGTGGATGTAAAGCCGACAAATATCAAATTAAAAGACAGAGCCCAAAGGATAGTTTCCCAAATATCAAATTGTACTCAAGATAAAGCAAAATCAACTCTTGAAAAAAATGGTTATATGGTAAAAGAAGCGATTTTACAAATAAAATATAAATGTTCTTTTGATGAAGCTAAAAAACTTTTAGATGAAAATAATGGGATATTGAGAAAAGTTTTTGAAAAAAGTGAATAATAAGAAAATATTGTAAACAAAGAGTAAAAGACAAGCTGAAACTCAGATATTATTTCAAATTTGTGTTATAATTGTTTTATGAAAAATGCTTTATAAAAATTAAAAAGCAGTCAAGAAAGCCTATTTAAGGTTAGATTGGCTGCTTTTATTATATAAAATTATAAAATAAAAATTTATAGGAGTAATAAAGTGGCTACAAAGAAAATTACAAAATCAGGTACATACAATATTACGGTTAATGCAAAATCAAAAGATACTGTTTATCAATTTAAAAATAGTACCGTCGCTTCAACTTCCGTATTAAATTTCATAATTTCAGGTTCAATGGATTATCAGTACGCAAGAAGCGGAAATGATTTAATAATATTTACAGAATTCGGGACACAGCCCGATTTATATGAAACAATCACAACAATTAAAGATTATTATACTTATGCTTCAATAAACAATAATCTTGTTCAAGAAAGTGCTTCAAGCGTATATAATAACGTAAAAGATACGGAAAATATATTTGCAAACGGAACAATTATTGATGATTCAACAAAAAGAACTTATACAGGAAACAAAAAAACAAATACATATAATTTTGCTAATTCCGAGTTTGGAAATATAATTTATGAAGCAGGCGGAAATGATGCGTTCAATTTATTTAACAGTGCAGCTATATATGAATACAAAGGAAACGATAAATATAATTTAGCTGTAACAGGTAATGCTACTATTAATGATTATGCAGGTAAAGATGGTTATATTTTTACTTCTTCAAACCCTTCCAAGGTATTTGATTTTAGAGGAGACGACAGTTATATAATCGCTAATTCCGAAATCACAGGAGACAATAAAAATAAAAATACAATATATGATTATAACGGAAAAGATAATTACATAATCACTAAATCCAAAGGCGTTAATATAACAGATTCAAACGGAAATGATAAATATACAATTAAAAATTGCGAAGATTTAGAGCATCTTATCTCCAAAAAAACAATAGAAATTGGAGATAAAAAAGGAAACGATATATATAATTTATCAAAAGTTTCTTATACAACAGCTGCGGCATCTCAAAACATTTATGATTACGAAGGAAAAGATAAATATAATTTTGTTGCTGTTAAAAATGTTGTAATTAAAGATGATTCAGGCAAAGATACATATAATATTTCTTTATCAAGCAACGTAACCGTAAATGAAATTTCAACAACAAGCGATAATGATGTTTATAAAATATCGGATAGCGATAGTATAGAAATTACGGATTTAAAAGGAAGCGAAAAATATACTTTTAATAATGTAAGCAATTCCATAATTGAAGATTACACAAGCGACAACGATAAATATGTTTTATCAAATTATTCCGACAATATAACCGTTGTTGATTATGGCGGAGACGATAATTATAGTTTAAATACTGTATCAAATTCTTCAATTGAAGATAAAAAAGGAAATGATAAATATAACGTACAAAACAGTATTGATTTAAAAATAGTTGAAGCACTGGGAGATGATAAATACACATATAAAAATGTTCAAGCTACAGAAGAAAACAACTGTTTAATTCAAGACGATAACGGAAAAGATAATTATAAAATAACTTCATCGAAGCTAAAAATAGTTGAAAACGACGGAAATGATACTTATAACATAACATCATCCGATATTATAATAAGCGATAGTCGTGGAGATGATACATATAATCTAACTAATAACATATCGGTTAAAATAACAGACGCTAATCCTAATACAAATGATACATATAAATTAAATAAAATAACAGGAAAAACCGATATTACGGATAATGGTGGCGGAAAAGATAATCTCGTTTTATCAAAAGCAAATGCTAAAAATATTATATATATGGCAGATTTTACAACTACAACAGGAAAAGTTGCAAGCGGAAGTATATTTATTTTTGACAAAACATCAAATGGTTCAATTAAAGTAAATAATTACCTTAATACTGCTTCTGCCGAAATAACAGGAACAACAGGAAACGGTAAAATTGAATCAATAAAAGCAGGAAAAACCGAATTTGTGTCTAAAATTGATAATTTTTACGGTTCAAGCACGAATTATGCACAATTAGCGTCGGATGTCGCTTCTTGGTTAAGCACAAACACAGGCTATATAAATATAAGTGATTTGGTTAATGACGGAAGTCAATCTCAAATACAAGATTTTATTGCATATTTTAGCAATAAATAAGAATTAAAACGGAAATTAAAAATTATATATAGGAGAAGAAAATGGCTACATTAACAGTTAATTTTACAAAACCAAATACAATTAAAAAATCTTATGATTTAAAAAAATATGATACCGTTAAGATAGTAACTGACGGAAATTCAGATTTTATTAACGGTATTGATAGTGCTAAAGCATCAGGAAATACTTTAACAATTAAAGCAATGGGGAAAACGATTACTTTTAAAAATATAAATTCTGATATAAGAATTACAGCTTTTGGTCTTGGGGCTGAATATTACAATGAGTCATTTGAAACCTTCTATTTTGCACCTGAATTCGGAAATACTGAAAAAACTTGGCTTGCCAAAACATCATCTACATCTGTTACAGGTACTGCTTTTGGCGAAACAATAAATCTTAGTGGCGAAGGTGTTTATGTTCCGACAGCAAAAAACTTAAAGAAAAATATCGGTGTAGCGATAAACGCAGGTAAAGGTGATGATAAAATATACGGTACAAAATATAATGATACAATTACAGGCGGTAAAGGGGAAAATACAGTATATTTAAGCAGTTCTGATTTTGGAAATGACATAATTAAATTAACAAAAGGTGAAACACTTGATATTCAATTAAATGGGGCAAGTTTATCCGATAGTATGCCTTATTCCGTTGGCAAAAATAAAAATGATTTACTTGTAACTGCAGTTGAAGGTACTTTAACTCTTAAAAATTATTATACAAAAGATACCGGAGCAACAGTAAATATAAACGGGCATGATTTATCAAAAGAGGCTCTTTTAGGTGAAGTTAATGCCACAAATCATTTTGAAATTGAAGGCAAAAAAGTTAATGCTAAATACACAGGAACTGCTTTAGCGGATGAAATCAATGCAAGCGGATTAACAAAAGCAACGGGCAAAAATAATAAAGGTGTAACTATAAATTCAGGGCTTGGTTACGATATAATTACAGGTTCAGATTTTAACGATAAAATTACCGGAGGAAAAGGTACAAATATAATCAATGTTTATACAACTAAAAATTTTGGTGATGATGAAGTTGTTTTAACAAAAGGAGAAAATCTTAAAATTCAACTTGATGATTTTGAATATTCGGAATTAGAAGATAAAAATGTTTATCAATATGTAAAAGTTGAATTTCTAAAAAACGATTTAAAAATAAGTGTTTATTCTTCGCCTTTTAGCTATGAAGGTGGTTTACCAAAATATGATGAAGATAAAAAAACAGGTACTATTACGGTTAAAAACTATACTAAAAAAGATGTTTTAACTTCTTCAGGGTCTTTTATCATAACCGATAAAAACGGGGATTGCGAATATAATATTAGAGAAGATTATAGAGATGTTTATTTAACTGATGCTAAACATTCAAAATATAATGCTTCATGGATAATGGAACAGGTTAATGCTGAAGATTTAAAGCTTTATAAAAAAGGGCAAGAAATTACAACTTCAACAAATGGCTTTGAAAAAGTAAAAGGCGCAACTGTTAATCTTAATTCTTGTCCTGAAGATACGAATAATCATTTTGTAGGTTCAATTTACGCTGATAAAGTAAAAGGCGGAAATGGAAGTGATTGGGTTGATTCAAGTCTTGGAAATGATACTTATACCTTAGGTGCAGGAGAAAATTATATTAATTACAGAGATAAATATTCAAATGATACGATTTATCTGACCAAAGGCGAAAAATTAATTCTTGATTTTGTTCACAATACTAATGCTCCAACTTATTCACAAGGTACGGGTAAAAATAAAAACGATTTAATTATAACAACAGACGATGGAACAGTTACTCTTAAGAATTATTATGGTAAAGATTTAGGAGCTGATGTAGTAATTAATTATTTAAAAGACGGTTGGAATACCGTTAATTTAAAAGAAGATAGTATTTTTACTTTCAATGAAAATGATATTAAAAAAGGAGCTTTAACAACTTCAGCTTTATCGGATAAAATTTCTATTAACCTTGAAGAACCGATAAAAACTGTAAAAGGTGTTGATTATGGTGTAACAATAAATTCCGGAAGCGGTAATGATGATATTACGGGTTCCGATTATAATGACACAATTAAAGCAGGAAAAGGTAACGATACTATAAACGCAGGAAAAGGAAATAACCTGATTTATTTATACAAAGGCGACGGAGTTGATACCATAGAAAACGGCGGAGGCGAAGATACTCTTGTATTCGCAAAAAATACTAAGCTTAATTTAGCACAACAAAATAAGGATGATTTGGTTATCTCTTATGGCGATAGCGATAAGGTTACTTTAAAAGATTTTTATACATTAGGTAATAGTGTTAAATATATCAAAATCGGAAATACGAAAACCGATATTTTAACATTAGCACCCGAATGTGCTGTAATAGATTATGTAGAAGATAATGTTCATTATTATCTTGGTACAGAAAACGATGATGAAATAACTCCAAATGATGATTATAATGCAGAAGTTTATGGTTTTGGCGGGTCAGATACGGTAACATTGAATAACCAACTTGCAGATGTATATTTAGGTAAAGGCTCTGATACAGTTGTAATCAATGGTTCAGGTGGTTCTGCTACAATTCATTTCGTTGAAGGTGATGGGGAAAATACCTTAAGATATACGGAAGAAGGTAAAAGCAAAGACGTGTTTCTGGATTTTGACGGAAATGATATTAAAGGTACTAAAAACGAAAATAATCTTGTTGTTAAATATGGCGAAAATTATTCTGATAGTTTGATTATAGAAGATTATTATGAAAAATCATTAAATAGAATTTGGATTGATGGAGAAAGTACTGTAAATATTAACACTTTACCTGTATATGTCGAAGGTACGGAAGGAAATGATACATTATCCAACGATACAAAAAATCAAACTTATATATACGCAGGAAAAGGTTCTGATATTATAAATGCAACAAATAATGTTAATACATCGATATTTTTAAGTGAATCTGACGGCTCAAAAACAGTTAATTGGACAAGAAGAAATTACGATTTAAAGATTTATTTTGATGAAACATCTTTGTATAATAATTCTAAATTAATAAAAAATGGCAACAACCTTGAAATTCAATATTCAAGCAATGCAACGGATAAAGTTATATTTACTGATTTCTTTACAAAATCAGAATCAGACCAAACAACTTATACTCAAAATATAAAACTGTTCTTTGGAAAACAATCTGATGAAGGTTATAAAACAGGAACCCTTTATTCATTTTTAACTGATTTCGGATATGATACCTTATACGGATATACTATCACAGGAGAAGGTACAATAACGGGTACGAATTTCTCTGATAGAATCATTGGAAGTGATAGTTCAGATACAATAATAACAGGAACAGGACAGGATAAAATTTTTGTTAATAAAGGAATAGATACAGTTAATATTGATGGTAAAGGAAGAAAGGATATCTATTTTAATACTGATGATGGCGATTTAACGGTTAATTTTAATGCCGCAAAAGACGATATTAATAACATTATCGCACTTCATATTGAAGGGATAACGAGTGTAAGTGAAAATAACTTAAAGTTTTATCACTCTTATAACGACTTATTGATAAAAAATCCAAATTCAAATGGCGGATACGATACAATTACAGTTAAAGATTATTATACAAATGAAAATATTCCGACAGGCGATAAGTTTAAAGTTTATTATGACGGGGATGTAGATTATACAACTTTATCAGCATTTATTATGAAAAGAGGTCTTACGGTCGATGGAACCGATGGAATAGATAATATTACCGTACAGCAAGGACATAATGCAATTTATGCCGGTAAAGGAGATGACAATATAACTATTCAGGCCGGTGGTAATAATGGTCTTAATAATATATATATTTCAAAAGGGGATGGTAATGATACGGTAATTTTTGATACAACGGGTTCTGGCAATCGAATATGGACAAAATTCTATTTTGATGCAGGAACAACCTTTGACTTTGAAAAAAGCGGAAATGACCTTTTAATTAACCATACGACAGATGATTTAAAAGAAACATTAACAATTAAAGATATGGATTATGATTGCGCTAATTATAGGCAAATATATGTTGGAGGCGAAGAATTTGAATTAGGAGGTGTGCTTTCTAATTTATTAAATAATTCTAAATATGGAATAGTTATCAATGGAAGCGGAGTTGGCGTAAATAAATTTAAAAATAAATTCTACGGAACAGATGAAGCAGATACAATAACAGTTGGTTATGGCGGAGATTCCGTTGTTGATTTAAAAAAAGGAGATGACACTATAATCTTTAGCGGAAACGGTTCAAATGTTGCAACAGGTAATGATAAACTATATTCCCACAATGGAGACGGAAATGATACAATGCGATTTAATAACGACTCATTTTCATCTGCGTTGAATTTATATTTTGATGAAGATGCTTCAATTACAACCGCTAAAGACGGAGATAATCTTTTAATAAAAAGAAATTATACCGATACAAATAGTGTTGTTCAAACAGAAACTCTAACGTTAGAACATTATTTATCAAAGCAATACAATGAAAATCTTTGGATAAATATAGGAAGTGGTTCGTCAGTTATAAAAACCTATATAAATTATCCTGATAACGTTGGAATAAGCGGAAGTAATATAGGTTATATTATTGGAAATAATGGTGATAATACATATACTATCCAAAATACTACACAAAGCTATGTAAATGGTATGGCAGGAAATGACACCTACGACGTGTATATGAATAATACCGCAAATACTTATATTGAAGATTCGGCAGGCAGTGATATATTGAATATAAAAAATAAAGCTCATTCTGAGCTTCATATTGCATTTAATATTGCTAAAGGCGGTTCATCTATTATTGAAGACAGTTTGATGATTTTAGATGATACAAACTTTGATAAATGGCAAAGTAATATTAATGATGAAACTATTAAAGGTATAAAAATCGGCGGAACTGATATTACTGCAATAGAAACCATAAAAGCAAAGGATAATTATTATTTGAGTTCAACTCAACTTGATACATTAAAGTCAAGTGTTGCAACTTGGCTATCAACTGCAAATGACGGAGCAGGTTATACTGATTTGAATGCCGCATTTACAAGTGCTGAAAAAGAAACTTTAATTGCATATATTGGAACTCAAACCCAATGGCAACAAAATTAATCACTTTTCTTTCATAAATCATAAGGTGGACACCAACCGGTGTCCACCTTTATAATACTTTTTCAAAATCTTTCCTACTTAGTCTTCTTCTATGTATGAAACAATTTTGTTTATATTATTGTCAAAACTTGCAACTTTTTCGGCAACTTCATTTAATACTTTATGAGCGGTTTGTTGATTTGTTGTTATACCGTCATTTGTAGCTGCTAATTGTGTAACTAAGTAGTTAAGAATATCTTTAACTTCATAGTTCTTACTTTCTTCTGTTACAGTATCAGCAAGTTTATCTATTTTTGAAGTAAGAGTTTCAAATTTATTTTCTAAAGATGATATTTTTTGTTCTTGTTGAGATAATTTTTCTTCAAGCATTTCTTCAACTTTTGTTTTGTGTGCTTGATTTTCTTCAACAAATTTATCTATTCTTGCGTTTAAAGAATCAATATCCGGAGTTAATGCAGTGTTTAATTGAACCATAATACCCGTTAATGAACTCTTTAATTCAGATATGTCATCTGTTTTAAAGTTATCAAATGATTCTTCAACACTGTCTAACTGTTTTTCCAGTTTGGAAATTTGTTCTTTAACTGTAGAAAATTCATTATTATATTCAGAAATATCTGTTTTAAATGTTTCCATTTTTGATGTAAAAGTAGTGAAATCAGTTAATACATTATCCATACCTTCACCAAGTACGGTCATTCCGTTTTTGACATTGTCTATTTCTTCATTAATTATTGATATTTCATCTTTTATAGAAGATTTAACCTCTTTATTAATTTCATCTATTTTATTGTCTAATGAAGTAATATTATCTTTTACTATATTAATGTCTTTATGAATTTTATCAAAATCCTCAGAATTATCTTTGTTTAATTTTTCGTCTAATTCATCTGTTTTATTAATAATGTATGATACTGCTTCATTCAAGACAGGAAGATCTTTTTTCTTATATTTATCAAAAGCAGATTCTAAGTCTTCTGTTTTCTTTAGTAATGTTTCAATATCACCGGATAATATTTTGAGTTCCAATTTGTTTGAATTATCATCTTTAACAGCAACAATATCACTTTGCATTGTATTTAATACGCTGCCTGTTGCATCAACCCAATCTGCAAGGTAAAGAAATGCGTTATTCAAATTTTTGGATGCATTTGTTGTATCTTGTAATAAAGCAGCTATTTCTGTTACTTTTTCATCAAGAAGCTTGAATTTTAATTCCGGATTAAATGCTTTTCTTTTATCATCTAATTCTTGAATACTATTTTTAAATGTTTCAAGCGTTTCTTTAAATTCTTTATTTGCATCATCAGAAGAGAGTATTAGTTTATTCGTTCTAATACTTATACTTGATATATCGTCGTTTAACTCTGCAAAACGTTCTTTTAATGCATTTATGTCATTAGAAGTAATGTTTGCTTTATCATCTAAAAATTTATGTAATTTTAAGAAATCTGATTCTATATCCAATAAAGTATAGATATAAGATTCTGCATCATCTTTTGTTGTACTCGTAATTGTGTGTAATTCGCCTGATAAATCATTTAACTTGTCTTTTATATTAGGTACATCATTTATGATTTTCATAGCGTTTGCTAAAGTTTCATTTAAAATATCAATACGAACATTTAAATTTTCATTAGCATCAATATATTTAGAATCGAGTTCTTCACTTTTTTGTGTAAGACCGTCAATTTTGTTAACCCATTCATTTAGTAATGAAATATTTTCATATACAACATCAATTTTAGAAGTTATTGACTCTTCTTCAAGGCTACTTGTTATATCAGATACTTTATCGGTTAAATTTTGTATTTTTTCGGATACATTTTGGACTTTTCCTGATACGTTCTGTATATTTTCGGATACAGAATGTATATTTTCCGAAACATTTTGAACTTTTCCTGACATATTTTGTATATCTTCAGATACATATTGTATTTTGCTAGATACATTTAGTATTTCGTCAGTCATATTTTCAAATTTTTGAGATATATTATCAATTTTATTAACATTCGTTTCTGTTTTATTAGATAAATCTTCAACTTTTAAAGAAACATTATCTACTTTGTTTGCCCAAGAGTTTATTGCCGAAAGATTTTCGTAGACAATATCCATTTTATTGCCCATATCATCAAAATCAAATTTTTCGGCTAAAGATGCTTCAAACTTATCTTTTATAGAATTAATTGTATTGGTGATATTTTGAGTTTCCGGCATAAAATCACTTAAAGATGATAATTTTGACTGAATATCAAGCATACTTTCATCAACTTTATCAATTTTCATAGTCCAATTGTTTAAGGCTGTAATATTTTCATAAATAATATCAACTTTTTCCGAAACATCATCAAAATCAATTGATTCACCGAGCCTTGCATATACATTTTCAATTGATTGATTAATATATCCTACTTTTTCAATCCAAGCATTAATCATGTTTAAACTGTCATATATTTCACTGATTTTTGCCAGTTGTTGAGAAAAGTCTTTGTTATCAAAATCGTTTTTAAAGTTATCAAGTTTTGTTTCAACTTCTTTTATTAACAAATGAGTTTGTTTAATGCTTTTATGTTGAACACTGTTTAAATCAGATACAACAGAACCTATTTCTTCAACTCCGGGAACAAGTTCCACTTTTGATACAATTTGTTCTACATATTCTGTAAGACTTTTATGAAGGGTTGCAAGTTGCATTTCAATATTTTGAATATTTTCAGGATTAGCTGTTCCTTTAGATTTCTCATTGAGAGTTCTTAATTCATTGAAAATATTTTCATTTGTTTTAAGGGCTAAATCCAATTGCTGCTTTTGATAATCTTCAAATTCAGCACTTGTAAGTGCGAGATTTTGAACATTTTGTAAGCTTTCAAGATGTTTGCTGACACTTCCTGTGTTTTCTTTTAATGTATTTAAGTCATTATATAAATCTTTTAATAATGCATCATTGCAACTATCTACTTGGAATGCAATTTTTTCAAGTTTTTCTTTAATATCTTGAAAATTTAGTTTAGCTTGAGTATCTGTAATTAAATTTTCAATAGATTCTACCGAGTTCTTTATATCAAGAACATCTATACCTTTAACACTATCAATATTATCTAATTTTTCACAAACTTCTTCAAGAAGTTCTTCGTAATTATTTTCAGCCGACATCTTACACTCTCTTTTTAGTTTAATCCAATTTTATTTTATCAAATATAACGTAAAACGGCACACAATACCGAATTATTTTTTTATTTTGAATATTGTATATCTTTAAAGCCGTATTATCAAAGGTTTTAATAAAATATAAATATTACAAATAGTTAAGTATTTATGAAACAAAATCTTTTATTTTATATAAATCCTGTTTTGTAAGCCACCTTGGAGAGCCTTCTGCTTCAGAATGATTTCTCAATAAATATGAAGGATGAAAAATGACCGTGGCATCTATATTATCAAATACTTTATACCAATTGCCTCTGATTTGAGAAATTTTAATTTTGTTTCCTAAGAATGATTTTGCACTGGTTGCCCCGCATAAAACAATAACTTTGGGTTGAACCGTTTTTATTTGCTCCAAAAGAAAGTTTTTGCAAAGTTCTTTTTCTTCATCAGTTGGTACTCTGTTTTCCGGCGGACGGCATTTTACGGTATTGCAGATATAAAAATCTTCTTTTCTTGTCATTCCGCAATCTTCAATGAGTTTTGTTAAAAGTTTACCTGCTCTTCCGATGAATGGAATACCTGTTGCATCTTCATCCGCACCGGGAGCTTCACCGATTAACAATATTTTTGCATTCGGATTTCCATCCGAAAAAACAATATTATTTCTGGTTGCTCCGAGTGAACATCTATGACAATCGTTACAATCATTTTTTAATTTTTCTAATTCTTCTTCTTTCAACATATCTATATTCCCAAATGATTAACAAGAATATTTTACCTTAGTTCAAATTACATTACAAATGAGATGTAATTTTTTTTAAACAAAAGTATAGGTGCAATATATAGGTATTAAGTGTAATGAAACAATATGAGAAATCGGATACTATATAAAAGTAAATCCTCAACTCTTCTGATTGCTTATTCTTAGTGCTCATCCCCTTCTTTAAGAAGGGGTTTTCTTTATAATGGTCTTGTTATGTTTAGAGGAACATCTTTTGGATATACTTCTTCAGTAACTCCGCTGCAACCCGTTATAAAGAAGAAATCTAAACTTTCGCCGTGATTTATGTTTAAATCATCAAAAGGAATACAAACTTCAAAAATTTCATCATGAATATATTTTATATGATGATCCCATTGCAATTCCCATAAACCGTCTTTTACTGCTTTTGAGTATTGAAGCGGATATTTTCTGTTATTAGTTATTGCAAATTTGATTTCATGTGTATAACTATCTTGCATTATAGGTTGAATAGAGTCTGTTTTGCTTGTTGTTCTTGGTGGTGATGTTGTTTCCAACAACTCATTATATGTTTTTATATATACATAAATTGAAAAGTATTCCTTAAAACTTTCTTTACTGTCGAGTAAGTATTTATTTATATCAAAACGCAGATATAAATTTTCATTATCATTACCGAAATAAATTCTGTTTAATAGCTTATTTTCTTTGATTATAGGTCCGTCAGGGATGTCAATTCTTCCTGCCTGAATCCATTCATCGTTGTTTTGCAATTTCCCGTTTACAAGCGGGGTTATCAACCTTTTTGGATTTCTTAAAGGCTTTCCCAAATATGAAATTAACGGTATTTCAAGATAACTCGGAACAGGTTTTTCTATAATAGTATAAACATTTTTTAAATGTTCTCTGAACATAAAGTCGAAAAGATGGTCTTGACCTGAATTATTTGGTTCTCCGTACCACCAGAACCAGTCAGAACCTTCTGCTATATATATTTCATCTTTTGCAGCTTTTACTTGTTCTTTTGTCAGCCTGCCTGATATTTCGGCTTCTTTTATGTCATTTCTTGTTTGGACGAGGTATTTCCAAGCCAGATTTTTTGTGGGTTCAGCTATCCATAGTTGAAATTCCTGATTAACCCAAGAACCTGAGGCCACTTTTTTTAACAGTTTTGCATTGTCTTTATTTTGTTCCACATAATCACTAATTAAAACAGTTTTTATATTTTTATCGTTATTTATAAGTGAATAAAGTCTTTCAAGGAAAATAGCACCGTCTTGAGGATAAGAATCCCAAGTGTTTTCTCCGTCCATAGCAATTGTAAGTAAATGTGTGTTATCAGGAGAATTTTTTAGTTTATCATGAACTGTTTTTATCCTGTCAAAAAGGTCGTTTGCACACAAGACACTATCATGACGGGAATATTCAAAACCTATTAAATTAGGTATAACCGAATCTCTAAAGACAAGATTTACTTCTTTTTCACGCTTAGTTCTGTATAAATATAAAGAACAAACATCATAAGGATCTTCATAACATCCTCTAAAGTCACGAACAAAGTCTTTTTTTATAGAAGATGATAATACACTTTCATCTGTAATAACCCATTTAGCACCAAGGTTTGCAAGAACATCTAATGTTTTCTGACTTATGCAGTGCTCACTTGGCCAAAATCCTGAAGGGACTTTTCCAAATGTATTTTTTATCTTTTCAAATGCCATTTTTATTTGTTCTTTTGCATCTATTGCAAGAGCAATTTTGCAGTCCGGCATAGGATGTTTTAAAAATGGCGTTTTTAAATCGTTAGGATTAAGTAATATCGGCAAAATCGGATGATAATAAGGACTTGTTAAAATTTCAATTCTGCCTTCATCCTGAAATTTTTTAAAAGTAGGTATTATTTGCTTAATTATTGTTCTGTTTAATTCTATAAGTTCAATTCTGTCTTCAAGAGTGTAGTTTTCACCTTTTTCTTCAAGTTTTGAAAGTTCGGGATAAACTTCTTTCCACATCGGGTCAAACCATAATAAATTAAATAACATCATTATGTCAGAGTATTCCTGAGCAGAAAAATCATTAATACTTATTTCCGAATTGCTGTATCTTTTAATATAAAGTTCATTGTATCTTTTGTTTTTTGAAATTAGTTTTTCATAATTTATATCGAAAAAATAATTCAAAATATAAAGTTTATCGTCATCTGTAAGATTTTCAACAGGAGTGATTGTTAATTTTGAATGAATATCGTGACCGTCATTATATGCATAATCTTCAATCGTATCAATTAAAGCAGGAACGATACTAAAATTAAGTTTGATTTTCGGAAATTTTTTTATAATAAGTAGCATATCAAGGTAATCTTTGATAGCGTGTAATCTTGCCCAAGGCATAAGCCTTATCCCGTTAGGCTGGGTTTGATAATTAGGCTGGTGAAAATGCCACACAAAGGCTACAGATAATTCTTTTTGCATATAAATACTTCCCGATTACACATGATGATAGCATTTTATTTTAAAATATACAACTCAAATATAACGTCTTGTTAACCCTAAATGTTAAGATATTTAACAAATAGATGTAAACAACAAATGCGTTAATATACTTGAATGTTGAGTGTATTTTGTACATTTAAAATAAAAAATTTTTTAGTTGCTACTATACAAGAATAAAGAATAGTGCTTAAATTAATAAAGTAAATTGAATAAGTGGAATCCTTGTATAAAAAGTGTAGTCAAAAGACTATTAGGGAGAGGAGATTTGGAATAAATCCAAACAAGGCCGCATAAGCGGCTATTTTTATGCAATAAGTTCTCTTTGGTTTATAATAAATAAGTAAGTAAAAGCCAAGGATGAGAGGGCATGTTATGAATAATACTGTTGTAGTCGGAGCACAATGGGGAGATGAAGGAAAAGCCAAAATTACAGATTTATTGGCAGAATACGCTGATGTAATTATAAGATATCAAGGCGGATGTAATGCAGGGCATACTGTTGTTGTTAATAATGAAAAATATAAGTTTCATTTGGTTCCGTCCGGTGTTTTATATAAAAATAAATTCTGCTTTGTAGCAGCAGGAACGGTTATTCACCCTGAAACATTTTTGGAAGAAACAACTGAATTAAAGAACAGAGGTGTTGATTTATCATCATTAAAAATTAGTCCTTTGGCAACAATAACTCTTCCATATCATATTGATATTGACGGAATAAGTGAAAATAGTTCAGGTAAAAATAAAATAGGTACAACAAAAAAAGGAATTGGTCCTACTTATTCTGATAAAATAGGCAGATATGGGTTAAAAATTCAAGATTTATATGATGAAGAACTTTTAAATTCAAGACTTGATGCTATATTGCCATTAAAAAATAAAATACTTGAAAAAGTATACGGAACTAAGACTTATTCTAAAGAAGAAATGTTTCAATATTGTAAAAAGTATGCGGAAATTTTTAAGCCTTATGTATGCGATGAATGGGTTAATAAATTATCAAGCAGTTTGAAAGAAGACAAAAAGATATTATTTGAAGGTGCACAAGGGATTATGCTTGATATTGATTACGGAACATATCCTTTTGTTACCAGCTCAAATCCGATAGGTGGCGGTGCTGCGACAGGAAGTGGTATTGGACCGACTCATATAGATAATGTTATAGGTGTCACAAAGGCTTATGTAACAAGAGTAGGTGAAGGACCTTTTATGACTGAGCTCCTAGATGAAACTGGCGAAAAAATCAGGACTATAGGCGGAGAATTTGGAACAACGACCGGTCGACCAAGAAGATGCGGTTGGTTTGATGCTGTATTATCAAGATATTGTGTATTAGTTGGCGGTTTAACCGAAATGGCAATTACAAAATTGGATGTCCTTGATACTTTTGATGAATTGAAAGTATGTAATGCATACAGAGATAAACGTAACGGTAAAATATACAATGATTATCCGACAAATATTAATTTACATAAATATTTAGAACCTGTATATGAAACCCTAAAAGGTTGGAAAACTGATATTTCAAATGCTAAATCTTTAAATGATTTACCTGAAAATGCCAGAAAATATTTGAACAGATTAGAAGAACTTGTTGGTATTCCTATTAAAATAATCAGTGTTGGTGCAGATAGAGAACAAACAATTGTTCTTGAAAATCCTTTTAAATAAATAATAGTAATAATATCTAAAAAAGCCCTGCATTTGCAGGGCTTTTTATATTTATTAATTAAATCTTACTCTTGTTAAATCTGCTTTTCTTATTCTTATATTTTTAGGAGTAATTTCGAGGAGTTCATCATCTCCAATGTATTCCATGCAATCTTCAAGTGACATTTTTCTATGTGCTTGAAGTGTTACCATAACGTCTGCTGTTGCGCTTCTCATATTGGTAAGCTTTTTTGTTTTGCATACATTAATTTCTATATCTTGTGGTCTGTTATGTTCACCTACAACCATTCCTCTATATACTTTTGTTTTTGGTGTAAGGAAAAATACTCCTCTATCTTCAAATTGTGCCAAAGCATAAGGGATAGCTTCACCTTGTTCATGTGATACAAGTGAACCGTTTCTTTGTTTTGATATATCGCCTGCATAAGGTTTATATGAATCAAATGTATGATTCATTATGCCTTCGCCACGTGTCATTCTTATAAAATCACCTCTAAAACCTATTAATCCTCTTGCAGGTATTGAGAAGTTTAACATTGTTCTGCCTTTTACATTTTGCATGTGAAGCATTTCACCTTTTCTGTTTGAAAGCTTTTCTATACATGCACCGGCACAACTTTCAGGAACATCTACAAGTAAATCTTCATAAGGTTCCATTAAAACACCGTCAATGGTTTTTGTTATTACTTCGGGTTTTGATACTTGAAATTCGTAACCTTCGCGGCGCATTGTTTCAATTAATATACTTAGATGAAGCTCACCTCTGCCTGATACTTTAAAGCTTTCTGTTGTATCAGTATCTTCAACACGTAAACTTACATTCTTTTCAAGTTCGTCATATAATCTTTTTCTTACCTGTCTTGAAGTGACAAACTTACCTTCCTGACCTGCAAACGGGCTGTCATTCACAGAAAATATCATTTGAAGTGTTGGTTCATCTACTTTGATTAATGGTAAAGCTTCAGTACAGTCTGTTTCTGTGATTGTTTCACCTATATGAATGTCGTCAAAACCTGTAATTGCCACGATATCTCCTGCAACAGCTTCTTGGGCTTCAACTCTTCCAAGGTCTTCAAATACATATAATTTAACAATTTTACCTCTTTCAACCGAACCGTCAGCTTTTATAAGATTAACTTGTTGTTGTGATTTTATTACACCGTTTTGAACTCTGCCTATTGCAATTCTTCCTACATAATCATTATAATCAAGCGTTGTTGCTTGGAATTGTAATGTTTTATTTTTATCACCCGTTGGGTGTTTTATTTTTTCTATTATGCAATCAAGCAATGGTTCAAGTGTTTTTGAATCATCTTCCATACTCTTTTTCGCAAAACCTGCTAAACCGTTTGCATATACATAAGGGAAATCTATTAATTCTTCGTTATCTGTTAATTCTGTGAAAAGGTCAAATACTTTATCTACTGCACCATCAGGATTGGCACCTGTTTTATCTATTTTGTTAATTACAACAATGATTTTTATACCTAATTCCAATGCTTTAGATAATACAAATCTTGTTTGAGGCATCGGACCTTCTGCTGCATCTACAATTAGTAGTGCCCCATCAACCATGCCAAGTACGCGTTCTACTTCTCCGCCAAAGTCTGCGTGTCCGGGAGTATCAACAATATTGATTTTATATCCTTTGTAATTAACCGATACGTTTTTAGATAGGATTGTTATTCCTCTTTCTCTTTCTAAATCATTAGAATCCAGTACTCTTTCTTGTACTTGTTGGTTTTCTCTAAATACGCCTGTTTGTTTAAGTATACTGTCAACAAGCGTTGTTTTACCATGGTCAACGTGTGCTATAATAGCCACGTTTCTTATTTTCGTGTTATCCATTATTAATGTTCCTAATATATTCGTGTAAACTATAAATACATTGTATTATAAACATTATGAATAAAACATATAAAAATTTTTTTTGCTTAAAAACATAGACTGAATTTTATGCCATTGTATTTTATTTGTGAGAAAAGAAGTTTTTCATAAAAAAAGGATACCGATTAGGTATCCTTTTTAAATATTAATAAACAATATTTATTTGTTTTTTGCTGCTTCTTTTTCGAGTTTTGCAAGACGTTTTTCAAACGCTTTATTTTGTTCTGCCAATTGTTTATTTTGTTTTTCAAGTTCGGTTATACGTTTATCCAAACCTGTAACTTTTGCAGTTAAGTCTTGAAGTTGTTTGCATAACTCTTTAATAGAATTAACCATTGCATAGAAGATATCTTCTGTTCTGATTCTTAAATAACCTTCTTCATCTTTAGAAACAGCATCCGGGAATATTTTTTGAAGTTGTTGTGCAATAACACCAACGTGCGGCACTTTCTTTTCATCTTTTTTATAAGTGTAGTTTTTAACTTCTAATGCATTGATTTCTTTAAGTCCTGCTGTGCTGTCACCGGATACATTCTTTAAACGAATATCGGATGAAGGACCTTCTCTAAGTCTTTGTATGTCATCACGTATGTTTTTAAATGCTCCTTTTATATTTTTAGCACTATACAAGTCATATGGAAAATATATATCAGCATTGGGATTTGATGAACCCATTGATATAAAACCGTTAGTAATAGTCATACTACCGTTTGTAAGATTTAAAATACTGTCGGTAGCTCTACTAGAAACAGTATTGATATCAATATATCCATTCTGCAAATTAAATTTTACACTACCTTCTAATGATTTGAAATCTAAGTTATATTTGCCAGCTTCTTTTTTCAAAGAAAACATGTCTTTATTATCATCATTACCTACGAATAATGAATATTCATTTTTATTTTTTGCTTCAATAATTATAGGGTGTGCAAGATTTATCCAAGTGCCAGTGCTTGACTCTGGTGCATTAACCTGAATTCGTTTATTTTTCGAATCAATTTCCCATAAATCATTAAGTACTAAAGGAAATTGTGTTACTTCATTATAATTATTATCTGTCATTCCGTCTTTATCTGGGACAGCATCAGGTAATGATTCTGCTCTTATTGCAACTTTTTCGCTGTAAGCATTTTTAAATATATGCATTTTTTTTGTATTATCAGTATCTTTTTCATTACCAAGTTCTTTATTTGGGAAATCTATAGTAAGCATATTATTAAAACTAAAATCTTTTAATGTTTGAGGTGGTAGTGGCGTATTTTGCTCATTACTCAGTGAATATATATATGCCGTATGGTTTGCTTTAGGAGCTACAAATCTAAGAGTAATTGCATCGTTTGTGCCATTATTCCTTAAATTAAAATTAGCAATGCCAAAGAATCCTTTGAAACCTTCTCCTTCTTTAAGTAATGGACTATATCCACAAAAGGGTGATCCATTTATTGGGGTTGTCTTACATCCATTGGAATCATTAGTTATCAATCCTGAATATGAGTCAAAAGTGAATAATGCATCCTTATTTTCTCCGCCCATTGGAGATTTAAACATAACAGTTCTTGCATTTACTATTAGCTCTTTATTATGCCTATCTGAGGCTGTAACTTGTTTATTAGCATCCAATATATCACTTCCATATTGAGTGTGACCTGTTATTAATGATGGTTGGTTGTACCTTTTGTTTGTATCATTAACAGGATATTTGATATATGGTTGTCCTATAAACAAAGAATCATTAAAAGATCTTGTATTAAAGCTACCATCACCATTTACTCCACCACCTTTTTCGAATCCTGCACCATAGCCGATACAAATATTATTACTGCCGGTTCCTAAAAATCCGCAAGCCCAATCCCCAACGGCAACATTATAATTGTTAAACGACTTGTATACCGTTTCACCAGTATCTTCATTTATTACATATTTTTTATTTGTTAGTGTGGCATTAAATAGTTCATCTGTATCAGACATAGCAGCTAAGGCCATGTTTCCTATTGCGGTATTATGGTTACCCATTTTATCGCTGCCTAAAGCCATATAACCTAAAGAAGTATTAGATTCTCCCATTGAATTGTGTTGTTGCGCCAAAGCACCGATTGCAGTATTGTTTGCATTTTTTGGTTTAGCGGGAATTGCACCATTTTTGTTATCATTAACACCTATCATATCAAATTTTTTGCTGTCATAATCAAATAGTGCACCAAAACCAACAGCTGTATTATAGCTGCCTTCTACGTTTCTTGTAAGAGTTTTTTTACCTATTGCAGTATTCCTTTCACCTGCAGTATTCTGTAATAGTGCAAAATGACCTATTGCTGTATTTTCACCAACAACAGTCGTAGAATTTGATTCATCAGATTTTATTGCGCTAGTCGGTCGTTGAGTCTGTAATGCACCAATACCTATTGCTATATTACCGGGATCCATTGTTATACGTCCGGAATAATTAACTCCTCTTGTTGTATCTGAAGTTGTATTGTAAAAAGCAATATGAGAATTTATAAAATCAGATTCTCCGGGAAATGACTGTCTTTTTAATATTACTAATTTATTACCGTCAGATGAATAAGATACTCTGTTTGCTTGATCGTCACTAATACTGAATTGTTGTGCTGCTACAGATTTTGCATTTGATACATCATCTAAAGTCGTTAGCCTAATATCTTTTTCAACTTTTAATATATCATTCCATTTTATATCAGGTACTCTGTTAATACCTATAATAGCGGATTGGTTTGTACCTGAAGCGGTATAAATACTATTGTTCTGGTCTGACCAGTTCCAAATATTTTCTCTTGATGCTCCGGTTCTCTTTGTTATTGTAGGTATTGCAGCCGAAAGAACAATACTTATAATAAGTAAAGAAATTAATAACTCGGCAAGAGAGAAACCTTTTCGTTTTCTATTCATGTTGTTTTTCTTTCCATTTCTTATAATCAAATTTAATATCTTCTATTTTAATGCCCGTTTCTTGAGCTTTTTTATTCATTTTTTCCAATAATTTATCTTTTTCTAAATATAATTCATTGGATACGTATGAATCAGAACATACAATTGTTAATATGTTATCGTCAGAAAAATCATAAAATTTAGCAAAATTTACAATTTTTTCTCCGATAGTTTCTACCCAAAACTCACTTAATTTTTCCGTATTTTGGCAAGAATCAGGATTGTAATTAAACTCTAATTCTTTAATTACATCTTTTAGCAACTCAAAATTAGAATTGTTAATTCTCTTCATACTTAAACTATTATATAATTTTTTTTAAATATTTCAAAATGTTAATTATTATATTTCAAGAATATTTTTTACATGAGCAATAATTTTTTTATGTATATCTTTTTCGCTTAATGTTCCGTCTATGGATATAAAACCATATTCTTCAATCATTTTATGGTATTCTGCTATACATTTATTTTGATATATCTGAAAACTTGTGTAAAAATCATTGCTTAAACCGATATCTCTTCCTGATTCCCAATAATCAAGCCCAGTTGTTCCTATAATTCTTTTTAATAATATTTCAACAGGAACATCTAAATAAAATACCATATCAGGTTCGGGTGCATAATCATACAAATTTTTTAACCAGTCTATATTATGTCCCCTGACAACATCCCTTGCATAAGCTGTATATATATATCTGTCTAATATAACAACAAATCCTGCTTTTAATGCCGGAATTATAACCTGTTCCAGCCTGTCTGCAAAATCAGCAGCATATAAAAGACTGAATGTAGTTGCATTTAAAAGGTTTCTTTCTTTTGCATCATTAATAGCATCTGCTATAAATTTTGAGGTTTTCCATTCGCTAACCATAACCCCATAGGATTGATCTTCTATCCAACGTTTTAATCTGCCAATTTGAGTGGATTTTCCTGAACCATCAGTTCCTTCTATTACTATTAATAAGCCGTCATAGCCATGTTTTGATTTGTATTTTACCATATTATAATGTAATTCCTTTCATAGCTAAGACTTTCTTTATCTCTTCTCTGAAAAATAATTGTTTTTTATGAATGCTTTCATTTGCATCTATTTCTACAAGCCCGTATTCATCAATCATTTTTTTATATTCATCATTAACTCTTTTTTGGAATATTTTGTAACTTTCGTAAGGGTCATTGCTTATTTTTAAATCCATACCGGCTTCATAAAACTTTGGAGCACGATTAGAACATATTCTTTCAAGTGAAACATCTTCCGTAACTCTGAAATATAAAGTCAAATCAGGTTTAACCGCAAAACCGTATACCTTTCTGACCCAGTCTCTATCTACTCCTCTTGCAACATCACGGGCAAATGCGGTATAAACATATCTGTCAGCAAGAACGATAAAACCTGCCTTTAAAGCCGGAATAATAATCTGTTCCAGTCTGTCTGCAAAATCAACTGCATGCAGCAATGAAAATGTTCTCGGACTCAATAAATTTTTCTTTTTTGCTAATTTTGTTGTTTGGGAAATCAAATCAGATGAGTTCCACTCCGTAAAAATAACATCCTGTTTAAGTGACTTTAACCAATCACGTAAAATAATGAGCTGCGTTGACTTTCCTGAGCCGTCTATACCTTCAACACATACAAGTGTTCCAGGTAAATTATGAAGTTTGTTTAATCTTAAATTCATATTTTTTGCCCGATTTCCCTTAACAGATAATACCATGATTAATTATTAAATAAATAAATTATTAATAATTATGCTAATTATGTAAACATTTGTTAAAACATTTAATTTCTACGCAATTTGAAATTACAAAAAAACTTTGTATATATACGAGGATTCAATTAAGTTTTAATTAAGTTGAAATAGATTGATACTCTAAAAAGATATTAATTAAAAGATTTTATATTCACACTTACCTTACTTACTACCTTTACTAACACACGGGGAAATTGAAAAAGATTTCAGAGGAACCATCAAAAAGTTCCTTTTTTTTTGTGTTATTTTTATTGAAAAATATGCTTTTAAGCTTCAATTGCAATTGTTTTAAATTTTAATATTTCTTTATGTTTCATTTCTTTTGTTTTTTTTTTTTATAGAATTTATATTAGAAATTAATGATTTGGGTTGAGGTAGTTAAAAAATGATAAAGAAAATCAGCTTATTAGTAATATTGATATTAACTTTTGCGGTTTTTGCATTCTCTTGCATAAAAAATCCTATATTTGCAACTGAACAAGCAGAAAATCAAATCCCTGATTATGTACAAAATAACAATAATTCTGTTCCTACCAGTGAAAATTGGGATTATGTAAAATATACTTATGAATTTAGAAATAATGAATGGAAAGAAAACGGATATGATGTAAACGGGGTTAGACATATTAGAGCAAACGGTCGTTCTTTTGGTCCGTATTTGAATTTATTTAAAGGTGCATATAAAGTTAATATTGAAGGTCAAAATTTGCAAAATGCAAAATATACTTTATGTTCAAATCGAGGGAAATCTCAAATCATATATGCTACCAATGAAAATAACAATAATGAAAATATAGAATTCTTATTTGATAACCCGATTGATATAAAATATTTTGAAATAATAATTGAAAACAATAGTAATAATGAAGTTGTATTGAATAATTTAACAATTACTCCCGTACTTGGTACATCCTTACAAACTGATGTAAAATTACCGTCCAATATAGATAAAATATTTTTTATTCAAGACCAAAGTGAACCTATAAATTATAATCTAATCAGCTATGTTATTAAAAATAATATAACTATTAAGGATATTACATCTCAATCCGAGTTAAGAAAATATTTTTATTTAAAAAAAGAAAATGCTTTAACATACATTCCAAGAAAACATGCAATTGCATATTTGAAAGATAATATTAACTTCTATAATATTGATGGTAATGTTTTTGCTTCGTATAACAAGTTGGAAGGACATGATAAAAATGATAATGATGAACTTTGGGATATTTTACCAAGATATTCGTTTGTTTTTGATGATAAAAAATGGATAGTTCCTACAACAAGTAAACATAATTTAAATGTTATTTTCCCTAAAACATCTTCTGCTGGTGGTCCTTATATGAGTTTAAATAAAGGGACATATAAACTTAATATAACAGGTACAAATTTGCAGGATGCTAATTTCGCTTTATGTCATAATAAAGGAAAATCTCAACTTCTTTATGCAAAAAACCCTGATAATACATCTGAAAATGTGGAATTATTGTTTACTACAAATAAAGATTTAAGATATTTTGAAGTAGTTATTGAAAATAAAAGTAAGCAGGAAATTTCACTTGATCAATTAACTATATTACCGGTTAAAAAGTCTTCTATTGAAACAAATATTAAGTTACCTGATAATATAAAAAAAATATTTATAATTAGAGATGATAGTAATATTGTTAGTCCTGATTTAATTAACTATGCCAGTAAAAATGATATACAGATTAAAGATATTTCTTTTTATTCGGAACTTTTAAAATCTATTTATTTAAAAAAGAAAAATGCAATAACATATATAACTAAATCAGCAATCATGTCTTCTATAGATAATAAAATAAACGTATATGGAACAAACGATAACATTTTTATTTCATATAAAGAATTTGAAGGAATGACAAAATTAAATTATTTTGATTTCTTATCATATAACTATAATTTTAAAGATAATGAATGGAAAGAAAATAGCTATGATGAAAATGGTGTAAGGCATATTAGAACCAAAGGTCGTTCCTATGGACCATATATTAATTTAATAAAAGGCGCTTATAAGGTTAATATTAAAGGTCAAAACTTAAATAGTGCAAAATACAAATTATGTTATAATCAAGGCAAAGAAGAAATATTATATGCTGCTAATGAAAATAATACTTCTGAAAATATTGAATTTTTCTTTAGTACAACAAAAGATTTTAAATCATTTGAGGTAGTTATAGAAAATCCTGAAAAAACAGAAGTTGTAATTGAAAAATTAGATATTATTCCAATAGATAGTGCAACAATTGCGACTGATGTAAAATTGCCTGATAGTATAAAAACAGTATTTGTTATAAAAAGTGAAGATGATAAATTAGAATATGAGTTAGTTAATTACGTTGCAAAAAATAATATAATTTTAAAAGATATTTCAAAACAATCAGAATTAATGAAATATTTTTATATGAAAAAGAAAAATGCTTTGACTTATATTTCAAAAAGCAAGGCGATAGGTTATGTAAACGGAAAACTTAATCTTTATAATATTAATAACATGGTTTTCGCTTCATATAATAAATTGCAAGGCTCAAAAAAAAACGATAATGACAAGTTGTGGTCGAGTTTACCTAAGTTCTCCTATATCTATGTTGATAAAAAATGGACAAATGATAAACAAGGACCAAATAATTTAAATATAATTTTTCCTAAAATGTCCTCTAACGGAGGACCTTTTATTAATCTTTCAAAAGGTACTTATCAACTTGATGTTAATGGTAAAAATTTACAAAATGCAAAATTTATTTTGTATTTTAACAAAGGGAAATCAGAACTTCTTTATGCAAAGAATGATAACAATACTCCTGAAAAAGTCGGATTATTATTTAATGTACCTCAAAATATAAAATATTTTGAGGTAGTTGTTGAAAATAAGGGTAAGCAAGAAATTGTTCTCGACAAATTAACAGTAATTCCTATACAAGAAAGCAATCTTGAAAGCAGTTTTAAGTTACCTTCAGATATACAAAAAATATATGTAATTAAAAATGATGATGACTTATTAAATTATGATTTAATAAGTTATGTTGCTAAAAACGGATTGACGGTTAAAGATATTTCTAATCAATCCGAACTTATAAAGCATTTTTATTTAAAAAAACAAAATGCTTTAACATTAATTTCACAAAATAAAGTAATAAAATACATATATAAAAATATTCATATATATAACATAAATGATAATATTTTTGCATCATTAAAAAATTATGATAAATTAACCAAAATTAATAATTTAGAATTTTTAAATTATAATTATGATTTTCAAAATAGCAGTGAATGGAAAGAAAATAGCTATGATGATAATGGTATAAGACATATTAGAACCAAAGGACGTTCTTTTGGACCTTATATTAATTTGGTAAAAGGTACTTATAAAATTAACATAGAAGGTCAACAATTACAAAATGCTCAATATAGACTATGTTTTAATAAAGGCAAATCTGAAATTTTGTATGCTGTAAATGAAAATAATAATTCTGAAAATGCAGAATTATTATTTAATACAAATAAAGATTTAAAACAATTTGAAGTAGTTATTGAAAATAAAGGAAAGCCAGAACTCATACTTAGCAGACTTACTATATCACCTGTTAACGAAACATTAACAGACCTTAAATTACCGTCTGATATAAAAACAGTATTTGTAATTAAAAAAAGTGATGAATTATTAAATTATAATGTTATTAATTATATTGCGAAAAACAAAATAGTACTTAAAGATATTTCTTCCAGTTCTGAATTCATGAAATATTTTTATATGAAAAAGAAAAATACAATTACATATATTTCTAAAAAGAATGCTTTATCGTATATAAAAGATAAAATTAATTTATATAATATAAATGATAATATTTTTGCTTCTTTAACGCCGTTGGCGGGATATAAAACAAATGATAATGATTCGTTATGGGAACAACTTCCAAGATATTCATTTGTTTTTGATGATAAAAAGTGGATAGAACTATCAATGGATGTTGAACAATATATTAATGTCGTTTATCCTGCAACAGCATCAGCGGGAGGTCCTTTTATCAATTTAAATAAAGGGACTTATAAAGTAAATATAACAGGACAAAATTTAAATAATGCTAATTTCGTTTTATATTCAGATAGAGGAAAATCAAAAATATTATATGGGGCAAGTGAAAATAATACGCCTGATAATGTTGAGTTATTGTTTAATACTCCAAAAAATCTAAAATATTTTGAAGTTGCGGTTGAAAATAACAGTCCGTATCAAGTGAAACTTGATGGATTAACAATTTCACCCGTTAAAACAGACTCCCTTGAAAGTGATATAAAATTATCCGAAAATATAAGAAAAATATTTGTAATTAAGAATGAGACAGATGTATTAAATTACAATCTAATTAGTTATGTAGCTAAAAACGGATTGATACTTAAAGATATATCTCATCAATCAAAGCTTTTAAAGTCTTTTTATCTTAACAAGCAAAATGCATTGACATATGTTTCTAAGATAAAAGTACTTTCATATATAAATGAAAAAATAAATTTATATGATATAAACGGCAATATTTTTGCTTCTAACTATGTTTTAAAAGGATATAAAGCCAGTAATAAAGAAGACCTTTGGTCGCAGTATTCTTTTGTTTTTGATGACAAAAGATGGGTTGACAATATAGGATATCATGAAAATAATCTTAATATTATGAATCCGCAGACTGCATCATTGGGCGGACCTTCAATTAATTTAAATAAAGGCACATATAAACTTAATATTACAGGTAAAAATTTGCAGGAAGCAAAGTTTGTATTGTATTTAAATCATGGTAAGTCAAAAATTCTTTATGCTGCAAATCAGAACAATACTGATGAATGTATTGAATTATTGTTTAATATACCTAAAGACATAAAATATTTCGAAATATCTGTAGAAAATCTTGGTACGAGTCCACTTTCACTAGATACCTTAGCAATATCTCCTGTTAAAACATCAGAACTTACAAGTGATTTAAAACTACCTGAAAATATTAAAAATATTTATGTAATAAAGAATGGTGAAGATGTATTATCTTATGATTTTATAAATTATATTGCAAAGCATAATATTAATTTAAAAGATATTTCTGAAGAAACAGAGTTCATTAAAAAGTTTTATCTTAAAAAGAAAAATTCTCTTACATATATTGTGTATAACAAGGCACTTGCTTATGCAAATAAAAATGTATATTTCTATAATATAGACGGAAAAACTTATATTTCAGCTTTAAAACTTGATAATTTAGAAATGAACAAGAGCACTAATATTTATGAGGATTTAGTAAATAATGCTTTGTCTTTTAACAATCCTTGGGTAATAAACGGATATGATGAAAACGGACAAAGACATTTAAAACAATATGGTCGTTCTTTTGGTCCTTATATAGAATTATTAGCAGGAAAATATACTATAGATATTTACGGTACAAATTTATCTAATATTGATAAATTCTATATGTGGTTCAAAGAAAAAGATTATGAGAAAAATGGTTTTTCAAAAATCTTGTATAAAGAAGACGAACAAAGTAGTAATGAACACAGACGATTATATATTGACTTAGAACGAAATATAAATGAGTTTGAATTGATTATCGATAATCCCGGACCAACAGAGCTGGTTCTTTCAAAAATTACTATGACAAAAGAAAAATAATAAATAAAAAGGATGTTGTAGTAAGTTAAAATGCAGCATCTTCTTTTTTAAAAATAAATAGTAATAAAATATTAACAAAATGGCTATAAATATGAATAAATTATATAGTATATAATAGTTAAAATAAAAAGGAGCGATAATGAAGAAAGTTATAGTCATTAACGGAAGTCCGAGAAAGAATTTTAATACTGCAAAATTATTAAAAGAGGCTCAAAAAGGTGCAGAAGTAGCAGGTGCTCAAGTAGAGTATTTTAATTTATACGATCTTAATTTTAAAGGTTGTGTAAGTTGCTTGGCTTGCAAACGTAAAGGTAGTAAAACAAATTGTTTATGTGCATATAAAGATGAAGCAACTCCGATTTTGGAAAAATGTATTAATGCTGATGCTGTTATAATCGGAAGTCCCGTATATTTTTCATATCCGACAGGTGAATTTAGAAGCTTTATAGAAAGGCTTATGTATCCTGTTCATACATATATGGTAGATAAAGAACACGGCGGTTTAAAATCATTAAGAACAAGAACTATTCCTATTGGTGTTATTATGACAATGAACTGTCCTAAAGCTATGGCAGATGATTGTAATTATCCTGTAATACTTGATGAAAATGAAAAACTTTTAAAACATATATTTGGATATTCAGAAACTTTATATGCTTATGATACATACCAATTTGCTGATTTTTCAAAGTATGATTGCGATTTGTTTGATGAAAAGCAAAAAGCACAAGTTAGAGAAAAACAATTCCCAATTGATATGCAAAAAGCATTTGATATGGGTAAAAGACTTACTGAAATGGAGAAATAAAAATGAAAACATTAATTTTAAGATGGATTTTAATGGCATTAGGTATAATGCTTGTTGCGTGGTTGGTTCCGGGTATTACCATAACCGGATTTAAAGCGGCAATGATTGTTGTCGTTGTTATGGCACTTGTTAATGCACTTATTAAACCTATTGTTTCTTTTATATCTTTACCGTTAAATATATTAACTTTAGGCTTGTTTGGTGTTATAGTAAATGCACTTTTATTTATGCTTGTTGCTAAATTTGCACCGGGATTTGAAATCGACGGATTTTGGAGTGCTTTAATAGGGGCAATTGCAGCAGCATTCTTTGTTCCTTTAACACTCAAACTTATTGATGACAAAGATAAAAAAGAATAATATTTAATAAAAATCAAGTTAAATTTATTATATACAATTTTACACAAAAACAAGTTTATGGTGACAGGTAAAACTATTTTTTGTGTAATTTTGTATATAATTACACAAATTAATTTGTAATATAAATTTGAATTTATACTCGTAAACCTGTTTCACTATCAAAAAACAGAATGTTATTTGAATTAAATTTAAAATTATGCCGTTTGTTTATAGTCATATCAGCAGGTAGTGCTGCACTACAATTGTTGCCGTTTGCAGTAAAATAAACAATTTGTTCATTGCCCAGCATTTCAGATATATCAATATTGGCATTAAACTCAAAATTACTGTTTATCACGTTAAAATGTTCGGGGCGAATGCCTATAATAATTTCATTTCTGTTTCCAAGTTTATTTCTTTGGTCTTCATTCAGTTCTAAAGAAATATCATTAATTGTTAATTTACCTGAGTCTATTTTGGACGGAATAAAATTCATTGAAGGTGAACCTAAAAATCCGCCTACAAATTTGTTTACGGGATTGTTATATACTTCAATCGGTGCACCTGTTTGTTGGATTATGCCTTTTTCTATAACGGCAATTCTGTCACCCATAGTGAGTGCTTCTGTTTGGTCATGGGTAACATATATAAATGTTGTTTGCAGTTTTTGATGCAATTTTTTTATTTCGGCTCTCATTTGTACCCTTAATTTTGCATCTAAGTTAGATAATGGCTCATCCATTAAAAATACTTTCGGTTTTCTTACAATTGCTCTGCCAAGAGCTACTCTTTGGCGTTGTCCGCCTGAAAGCTGCTTTGGTTTTCGTTGTAACAATTCTGTTAGGTTTAATATTTCCGCTGCTTCTTTTACTTTTTCATCTATATCTTTTTTTGACATTTTTCTCATTTTTAATGGAAATGCCATATTCTCATAAACACTCATGTGCGGATATAATGCGTAATTCTGAAAAACAAATGCTATATCTCTTTCTTTGGGATGAACATTATTTACAACTTTATTGTCTATTAATATTTCACCTTCTGTTATATCTTCCAAGCCTGCTATCATTCTTAATAGTGTAGATTTTCCGCAACCTGATGAACCTACTAATACCAAAAATTCTTTATCTTCAACCGTAAGACTTACGTTATCTATAATTTTCTTTTTATCGTATATTTTAGTAATATTTTTTAATTCAACCTGTGCCATTTTATTTAGCCTGATTTTCCTCGACTAATGCTTTTTCAATAGGAATTATAAAGGTAAAAGATACTTGATTTGCATATTGATTATTAATCCAAATTTCACCTTTTAATTTATTTATAAACTTCTTTGTGCTGCCTAAAAGTAAACTTTGAAGTAAATATTTCTTTGAATTTTTATCAACTTGTATGTAAGGGTCAAAGATTTCTTCATTATTGTATATGGTTGTATCAAGTCCTTTACAAGCAAATTCTGCCATTAAATATGATTTGTCATTTGTTCCTTCTTTTACTTCAAAACCTTTTGCTAATAAAAACTCGGGTATTGGGTTTGAAATATTAATGCTAATTGCTCCGGTTTCTATTAATTCTATTGCGTTTTCAAGCAAATTGGAAAAAATCATTTTCAATACATTCTTATCTGTATAGCAGTTTTGAGTTATCAATTCGGAATTATTAAATGATAATTTTATGTCTTTACTGCTTAATTTAACGTTGAGTTCATTTACAACAATTGAAATAAGTGCATTTACATCTAAGTTTTGAAAATCAAATTTATAAATGTCTGCTTCAATTTGTGACATTTCAACTAACTTTTCAATAAATAAAAGTAATTCAGAAGAATTTTCATTCATTATTTGCAGATATTTTGTCTGCTTTTCATTTATTTCTCCGCTTAAACCTTCAAGCATAGCTTGTGAAAACCCTACTACTGAATGCAAAGGCGAACATAAGTAATTAGACATCTTTGTTAAAAGAACATTTTTTGTATGATTTAAAATCTTTTGTTCTTGACGTTCTGTAATTAACTGGTCTAAAAGCGAATGGTCCTGAGTGTTATCAATAATTGTTAAAATATATCTTTTCTTTTTGCCTGATGAAACATCTGTAACTTTAACATCTGTGATTTTTGTATTTTGTTCTTCAGAAACTATTTTAAGTATTTGCTTAATTTCTTCATCTTTATTATTAATAATGTTATCGGAATTTATGATGAAATATTCGTTTATATTTTTGCCTCTTAGTTTTTGCGTTTCAAATAATTTAAAAGCCCTTTTATTTGCGTAATGAATTTTACCTGTTTCATCAATTACTAAAACTGCTTCAGGCAAATATGTAAGTACATTATATTGTTTCCCGAGCAATAAACTGAAAATATTCATGTAAAATTCCCTTAAATTCTGATACTATACAAATTTATTCTATCATATTGTAGTAAATTTGAAAAATCGTTTTTAAGACATCATTTTTTTGAAACACATTTTACAATTGCATCCATTAGTCTTGGTACTTGGATTATTTCTATATCAAATTTATCGGTTGATTTTTTATTGAATTTAGGAACAATTGCTTTTTTAAAACCAAGCTTTTGTGCTTCATATATTCTTTTTTCAAGATTATTTACGTTTCTTATTTCTCCTGAAAGACTTACTTCGCCTATTATTACACAATCGGTATCAACTACAACATCTCTGAAACATGTTGCAATTGCAAGTGCAATTCCTAAGTCCGCAGCAGGCTCATCTATTTCAATACCTCCTATGACGTTTACATAGACATCGTGTTTTGAAAGATTAATACCTATACGCTTTTCAAGTACTGCAATTATTTGCAAGAGTCTGTTAAATTCAATTCCTGTTGCTACACGTCTTGGAGAAGGATATGATGTTGTTCCTACAAGTGCCTGTACTTCTACCAATAATGCACGTGTTCCTTCGTTTGTTGCTATAATTACACTTCCCGGAGTGGCACTGTCTGTTCTTTCTTTCATAAACAGTTCACTCGGATTTGTAACTTCTTCGAGCCCTGATTCAATCATATTAAAAACACCTATTTCGTTTGTTGAGCCGAAACGGTTTTTTATTGAGCGTAATAGTCTTTGAGATTTATATCTGTCACCTTCAAAGTAAATAACAGTATCAACCATGTGTTCTAAAACTTTTGGGCCTGCAATGTTTCCGTCTTTAGTAACATGTCCTATTACAATAACCGTAATATTTTTATTCTTCGCAATTGACATTAAAACATTTGTACATTCTCTAATTTGAGATACACTTCCTGAAGAACTTGTAATATTTGAAGTATAAATGGATTGAATAGAGTCAATAACAAGAATATCCGGTTTTATTTCATCAAGTTGATTAACAACCGATTCAAGATTTGTTTGAGAATATACATAAAGATTATCGGTGTTTACATTTAATCTTTGTGCACGTAATTTAACTTGCGAGCCTGATTCTTCGGCACATACATACAATAATTTTTTCCCTGTTTTGCAGATATTACCTGCCGTTTGTAATATTAAAGTAGATTTTCCTATTCCGGGATCACCGGCAAGAAGTACCAGAGAACCCTCAACAAGCCCGCCGCCTAAAACTCTGTCAAATTCTTCAAAACCTGAAGGTATTTTAATGCTTTCAGTTATTTCAATTTCATTTATTAAACAAACACCTGAATCATCTATAACAACACTTTGATTGGAAACAGGTGCTTTTACTTCAACTTCTTCAACGAGTGTTCCCCAATTACCGCAATCAGGACATTTCCCTATATATTTAGCTGTTTCATAACCGCAATTTTGGCATACCCACTTAGTTTTGACTTTTGCCATTATCTACTCTTTCTTTTCTAAGTTCTCTTAAATTTTCTTTTGAATCAACAAGGTGTACGTTTTTTATTAGTGCATTGGATATTAAAAGTAAGAAAGGGTTAACTCCGGGGCTTGTATTCATATAAACTTGAGTTTGTGAATGTTCATTTTTCTCTTTGTTAAATGCTTCTTTTGTTGAAGTTTCAAAGTTTATATTTATGCCGTATTTTTTACTTTCTTCTTTCATTAACACAATAAAATCTTTTTGCGGGAAAGTTTGAGATGATGTAATTTGAATTTTTATTCCGTCTTCATCTGTTTTTAAAATGTAAGCTGAAAGATTACCATAGTTTTCGGTTGCAATCATAACGGTAATACTGTCACTATCGGATTCTCCTCCATCTGAGCCTGAATTTCCTATTTCCAGTTTTAATACATTTGGGTCAGTAAGAGGGAGCCAAGGTAAATACATTAACATTGTTGATTTTAAACTCTGAACATCAGATGTTGAAGATGCTGATATAAAAGATATAAGTTTTGAAATTTGTCCTAATTGCTCATCTTTAATACTTATTCCTAATTGATTATACTGGGCAAGCATTTGGTATAAATTAGTCATAGCTGTTTTGGAACTGTTTTGTAATAATGATGATAATTGCGATAAATTCATACTGGAAGCAAGCATCATTAGTGCGGTTTTTACTGCTTTTTGCTGCTCAGGCATCAACGTTGAATTAGGTGTTGTTAATTGTTCCATAAGTTTGTCAAAGTTTTTTGGCATATTGAGGAGTTCTTTTAACATTTTTACGGTTTGTTGTTGGTCTAGTTCCGCTAATTCTGATTTTGTTTGGGAAAGTTGTGTTATATAAGCAGGAATAAGCACGTCTAAAGGTGTGCTTGGTTGCGGCAAAGCATTTGGATTAAACAAACCGGGGGTATTTTGGATGCCACCTGTATTTACACCGCCATTTGTATTCATCCCACTCATAGTGTTTGGAAAATTATTATTAAAAAATTGGTTCCAATTAATATTTGACATATCTATAAATTAACACATTTGATAAAAAAGTCATATTATTTATGTAGTAAAAAATGTTTGTTATAAATTTTTTGTAATATTTCTCAAACAAACTAATATTAAACGGCAAATATTTTCATGTTTGTAATTAAAATTAGAGGAAAAATAAGCACGAAGGAGAAACCATGATAACCCCGATTTCTTTCGGAAGTACATATAAAGTTGCTTCAGGAAGTACTTTCCCTCTAAAGCAGCAACTATCTTATGATGAACTAAAAAGATATTGTGATAACAAATGGTATACATATAATGAAAAAACTACATATAACTTAAAACAACAATATGGTGTATCAACATATAAAGTAGATTCGACAATAGTAATACCGGATAAAGAAGATATAGCACTTGAAACATTTTGTGCTAATAAAGGAATTTCATTTAATAAATTTGAACGCAGTCAAATAATGAAACCTGAACAAATAAGTTCAAGAATACAACCTGCACCTTTTGGTTATAAAAAAGCAATAATTGATGCTGACAAACTAACAGATGCACTTGCAACGGTGCAGAATATAGATTATAAAACAACTCAAAAACGATATGAAACAAAAGGCAAAAAAGAAAATGATTATATGTTAAACAGCGCTGACCCTATACCTGCTTCAACATTAAAAATTATTAAGCCTGAAGATAATAAAGACTCTGTAAAAATTGAATTTGTACAACAAACAGAAGCTCCAGATGATTGTATGTACTTTGCTATGAAAGATGCAGGCATGAAAGATATTCCTGTATATATGGATAATAATAGCTATAAAATTGCTAATAAATTAGGAATACTAAAAAATTGAAGCTAAAATGCAAAATTTTTTTTGTTCGGATTTAAAATAAGCAAAATAAGTGTAAAAAAGTTGATTAATAATAAAAAGGATTTATAATGATAAATATACTACCTGTAAGACAAATGAATCATAATTTTAACATTAATTTTGGACGAAAAAATAAACCAAATTTAAATAGTAAAAAACATGATATCTATAGTCGAAGAAATAACCAGAATAGTAAAAAAAATCTAGATTTTTATGGGTATAATGATATAGTAATTATTAACGATAGGATTCAATCAATGGAAGAAATTGAAAAAAAAGAAGAAACATATTTAAAGCTTTCTAAAGCAATAGCTGGTTATGATTTTAATGCAATAATTTCAAGTTTAATAAATAATAATCAATTTTCCGATTCTAATATATACCTATCAATTAATAATAAAGATTCATTTGCTAAATTATCAATAGTTTTGCCAGAAAATACAGATGATGATAAAATAGACAATTTTGTATTTTCAATTGATGAATTTAAAGAATTAATATTCACTCTAAAACAACATGTATCTCATTTATATCCTGAATATACAAAAGAATATGAAGAAAATACAGCTAAATTATTAAATAAATTAAAGAATATTAAATAAAAGCTTTTATGTTATCTTGTTATTTATTATTATAACGGCCATGTAGTATGATTTCTGCGGTTGTATAATCTACTACATGCTATTGCATCTTTTTGTGGTATGTTATTAACTTTATGTATTGTTTTTCCTTTCTTTTCAAAATATAACCATCCGCCATTTGCACTATCATAATATGCGAAATATGTACTCCCATTTGAACTATTATATACCGGATAATGATTAGGATGATTATAGATATCATTGTATACAGATTCAGGAACAACACTTTTTTCTAAATGTACTGCACTTGGATCGCCTGAATAATTACCATTTGCCCAAGTATATCTGTAGCTACCGTCGCTTTGCAATGTTCTTACTATTGTAGTTTCTCTGCCTCGGCTTCTTATTACAATGCAATCATCAGATATATGGTCAACTATACCATTTGCTCCATTAGCACCTTTTATTATGTTTGTTCCCAGATCAAATAAATTGTTCATTGCTTCTTCTGTATGACAACCGGTAAATCTTCCATCACGATGAATATCATAAACAAAATTTCCAGAAGCATCTTTACAAGTAGTATGTAGTCTTGAACCTGATTCTGGTACAAGTTCCTGACATTGAATATTTGCTTTTATTGCATTATAAGTAGTATAATTACCATTTTCTGCCATTTTTAATATTTCATTCAAAGAACATTGACATAAATCATCATTAACAATTTTTGTTACTTCTGAAATTGGTAATCTTTGTGATAATACCATTACTGTATTAATATTAACTCCATATTCAAATACATTATGTAATATAGTATTAATATCTTCAGAGCTGGCTCCTATACTAAGCAATCTTGAAGCATATTCATCACATTTACTAATATCATTTGCATTTATTGTTTCATTTTTTAGCATATCAAATACTATTTCAATATTGTCGCAATTTAATAAAGTTTCTTTTACTTCACTAGGATTAGTTACATTAATTAAACCCTCTTCTATTAATTCATCAAATTGTTCACCAATTTGTCGTTTTCTTTCTTCAGTTATATTTGTATGTCCTGTATAATCTTCATAAGCTTGTTTTATAGCTGATGAATCTGTTGTATCAATATTTCTATTTAATAAAAATCTACTAAAATTATCTACTTGATTAGGTTCTAATTTTGATACATCTATACCTGCTGTATTCATTTTTATTATAGTGTCTAGTTGATCATCACTATAATTTTTACTTATTATATTACTTATAGTATCAACATTTGTAATACCATTTTGTATTAATCTACAAACTTGTTCTATATTATTAACGCAATTAGAGTCAGCCATAATTTGTATAATTTGCATACCATCAGTAAGACCTGCATCTATTAATAAGGATGTTTCCAATATATTGTTTATACAATTAGAATCAGCTATAATTAGTTTGATTTGTTCGCTATCAGTAAGTCCTGCTTCTATTAAATCACATACATTAGTTATATTATTAGTACAATTAGAGTCGGCCATAATTAGTTTAATTTGCTCGCCATCAGTGAGTCCTGCTTTTATTATCTTACATACATCTGTTATATTATTCGTGCAATTAGAGTCAGCCATAATTGTCTTTATATCTTCTATACTGGTCTTTCCAGCTTCTGCTATATCTTTAATTTGTAGTAATTGGTTTGCATCATAATTTTGGCTTAGAAGATTCTTTATTTCTGTATCATTTACACCTTTATTACTTAATATATAATATATCTCTCCTGCAGTTGAATCATCTTGAGTTCCTGTCAAATAAATAGCATTTTGACCATATTCTTTATGAATTTCAACATTGCATTGGGTTGAATTAGTTGAATTTCCTTCGGATGCTCCTGATCCTCCTACTTTGCTTTCATCTGTAGTATCATATTGTGACATTTTTCCTGCAATATCCTCATTATAGGTTGCAACATTAATTTTGCCGCCATTTAAATCTTCATTATTAACAATTATTTTGTTACCTTGTGTATCATATAACGTTGTTGTTGTTTCACCAATTTCACCGACAGTATATGCATGGTTTGCAGATATATCTACAGTTTCTCCATTTTCTGTGATTCCTTTTATACCATTGGTTTGGGTACTAAATATTACTACGGAATCTTCATTACTTGAACAATCTCGTAAAAATTCTATATTGTTATCATTAACTTCAATTACGGCTTTATCTGTGTTAGGTAACAGAATATTTAGTACTACACTTACTAATTCTCCTTCTGTCATATCTACACCATATTCTGTTTTGCAGTATTCATAAGTTGCTTCAAAGATATTAGAACCATTTCTAACTATAATTTCATCATCACCAATTCTATAGACTCTTTCTCCGGAACTTAGAACATCTACAAGTTCATAACTGCTTGTAAATCTAGTAGCTACACCATCATTTTGATCGATACCATTTAATACAGCAGCATAAGAGCAAGAGACATCATCTTGTGGATTTTGACTAACACGACCATAAGAATCGTTTATACAAGTATACGCAAGTTGATCAAATTCATCAGTATCAAATCCTGCCTGTGCGGCAAGTTTTATAAACGATTCATTAAATCCGACTTGTCTTTTACCATCAGAAGTCGTATAAGTTGCAATTCCTTTGCTATCAACTGTATATTCTATTTCTTCTCCGTTAATAATTGTCATTTTGCAATTTATTTCTTGAGTCATTTTGCCATCTGCACCTCTGACTCTGGAAACAGTTCTTGTGTATTTTATACCGTTACCAAGATCTTGAGTATCGGTAAAACCTGATTCTTTTCCATATTTGTCATAATGATATTCTCTAGATGAAATTTCTTCATTTGTATCTGTATTTACAACCGTGGATTTTGTTTTATTTCCTGTTTGTGTATCAAATTCAGTAACTTTTGTTACTGGAATTTCTGTATTACCGTCTTTTATTGTATATTCTTCCGTTAAAGATGTCGGTTTACCTGTATTTTCATCATATTGATATCTTCCTGTAACTGTTGGTGTTGCATCGTCTCCTATATTTCCTACAGTTGCATTATTTGAGTATACTTTATATGATATTACTCGTCCTTGTGCATCAAGTTCTTGCTCTAATACGCCTTTGGTACCATCTTCAAACTCAACTTTTGATTGGATTGTTATTTCATTTGTTTCAGGATTAATATAACGAATAGCTAATACTTCATCACTATTTTGAGGATTTAATGTCTTAATTACATAGCTTCCATCAGCATTATATTCAAATGATGATATACGGTTTCCATTACTATCTTCTGCATAGGCAGGTTTCAATGAACCTGTACTATCATCTTCAAAATATAATCTGTTGCCATTGCCATCTTGATAATATTGACCATCAGATATACTAAGTTTTCCATAGTTAGGATCAATATACCAACTTCCACCTTTCCCTAATCCATAACGAACATAAGGAAGTGAGTCATATAATACGTTTTGTACTAATTCCCAGGTAATATCGGCTTCACCACTCATAACATAAGCTGCGCCAACATTTAATCCTGTTTCTGATAAAACTTCTAATCCAAGTTCTGTTGTATGTTGGAACAGTTCATTTCCTGCTAAATTAAACAGACTTGAACCGGCACAAGTATTATACATTGTATTAACAAGCCATTCTGTACCTGACTCGCCAATGAATCCTGCGATTTGGCTCATTCCAAGGTAAGCTAATCTCGTAACACCGGTTTGTAATAATTGACCGGTACGTGCAAGATAATCATCCTTTTGGTTATTAGACATCATATTACCATAGTCTATAGCATCACCTAAGAAGCCTAAAACCATCGGCAGCTTTAATGCCAAAGTAGTAGGATTAAATAAACTTACAGCAAGAGCTGTCATAGATGCTACTCTACTAAGTGTTCTAGGATATTGATCCATTGATTTTTCATAACCTTTAATCATTGCAGCAATATCATCTTCTCCATACAAGTTTGTATGAGCTTCCAAATAATTATAATTTATAAATTCAGCCGAAAATTCATAAGAATGTTCTCCCAAAAGAATTTCTTGTATCTTTTCTTCTGTTAAATCTTCAACTGTAATTTGTTCACCTGAATATTCATTATATTTATCAACAAAGGCTTGTTTTGTACTATTATCAGAAGACATTATGTAACTTGAATAATTTTGTGCAAAATCAATAATTTGGGGCATATTTTCATACATAAATCCTTGATAACGAACTTGTTGATAAGATTGGTTAGCTTGTGCAAATATATTGATATTACTAAAAATTTGTAAGAATTGTGTATTATTTAGTTTATTATTTTCTGTCGATACAAACCATTTACCGGAAGTACTGTCATATTCATAGCCCAATCCATCACCTATTGAATTTTCATCAATTATATATCGAAATTCAATATTCCCATTATTCGAATATGCTTCAACACCTGTTATTTGTCCAATACCATAACCATTATGACCTAAACTGCTATCTACAGAAAGAATACTTGAATAGTAACTATTAAAAAGTTGTATTGCTTTTTCTTCGTCGATTTCGCCATTGTCATCTCTAGAAAATTCTCTAAAGACATCAAAAGCATCAGAAGGATTGTTGCAACCTGATAACATTTCTTCAAGTTGTTGTCCTAATGATAATTCTGAATTATAAGAACTGTATACAGGTGCTACTTCTTCATACCTTTCAATATTTTCTTGGCTTACAACACCACCATTTGTCCAGAAGGTATAAACGTTATTATATATAGTTTCATTAACATCTTTGCCATCTGCTTCTGTAACTTCTGTTGGTCCATGTAAATCTTCTATACCCATGTCTTTTATTGTTTCAACGTTTAGATTTTGATAGCCTCCGTATTGATTAGCTAATTCTGCAACATTAAAACAACTTTGCATTATTCTTCTTGTTTCGTCATTTTCATATTCTGCTATTACTTGAACTTGACCGTTATCATCTACTTCTAAATGTATAGAATCAAAATTTAAACTTTGGTGGATATCATAATCTTTACCATTTTGTTTTATGGCTTTTTCATCAAGCTTAATATTTTCTATTATTTCTTTTGCTTTTTCATCACCATAGTAACTGCACAATATTTCATAAGTCTCTTGTATACTGCCTGAATTTGAAAGTCTTCTGTTAAGTTCTTCTTCACATTGTTCAGTAACGTCAACACCCTGTTCAACATTTTCTAATACAGATGTTAATATACTTCTGCTATAAATACCCTCTGCTATTTCATCCTGACCTGTCGGCATAAGGCTTAATACACTGTCTAATCCGTTCCATAAATGGTCAAAGAAACCTTGTGAACCAAGTTCACGGCTATATTCCGCAATATTTTGTCCTAGAATTCTATCTTGCTGGCTTAATGAATGATATAGTCTTTCTATGTTTTCATTTCCTTCAGCGTTTAATGGAATATCATTTAAAGAATAATTTTGTTCAACTATACATCTGTGTAAATATTGTTCCGGAGTTAATGAAATTTCTTCATCTCCTCGTTTTACAATAATTTGACTACAATCTGTTATTTTCCCTTCGTCATTACATGCTGCCAAATGAGTTGTTTCATCCACAGCTGCAATCATTGTAACGGTTTCTTCATAAGTTTCGCCGTTTGGATATGTATGTGTGTATGTATATGTTGCTGTTGCGTCTACAATATTTCCTTCTGAATTATATGACCTTCTTATTTCTCCTTCATAAGAAGTTGAACATATATTGCCATCAATATCTGTAAAATATTGTGTACCTTGTATAGTAACAGGTTTTACTTCAACATCATCATAACAATCGGTTTCTTCATTAATAATAGGTCCGGGTTCTGTATACGTTTCACCTTGGGTCTCTTCTGTTGTTGAAAAACAATCAAGAATATTTTGATTTAATACCCATTTACCATTTTTATATTCATATATCTGTGTATCTATTTCTGTTGGATTTTTATATGAAAAGTTTCCTTTTTCAGTTTTTTCATGTCCTGGGAACAGAACTTCAAATATCTTATCTGCATATTCTTCATTTCCGCCACAAAATTCACAAATTGTACTATACGCATTTTCATAAGTTCCTGCAGAATATATTGATTGTGATAATTCACTATTGCAGTCAACATTATCTTTTGTAATTTGTGAACCCATACTATTTAATATTGATAGAATATTTACTGCGGTTGTTTTTCCGTTATCATAATTTTGCATATAATCATTATTTGCAAATAATGATTGTATATATCCTAATCTTTCACCGTTATCGTATCCGCCGGGTTCAGATGCAAGTTGAGCGTATTGTATTAAGTTATCAAGTGTTTCATAACCGTCACTTTGATTTGGATTACCTATAATTACTATTTTCCCGTCTTTATACGTTGCAATGGGATTTTTACCAAGAGAATATTCATTGTTTGAATTATTACTTATGCCATTTTGTACTATTGCAATAGCTTGTTCAATATCGCCGCCACAATAACTAATCAAAATTTCGGATGCATGATCCGGATCAGAAAACATTGCCGTTACTAATGCATTTATTACTTGATTTTTTTCTTCTATTTCTGATTCGGATAGTTCTACTGTCGGTTCTTCAGAGTTATTATCATTAACATCATTTGCTTGTATTAATTCTTCTCCTGTATTTGCAGAATTTGTTTCTGTAGAATTAATTGTTGATGTTTGATTTAGTCTTTGTTGTATATATTCATCTACTGTTAATCCGTTTAAATTACTACCTGGTGCTTGAATAAAGTATTCACCATTTCGTTCCAAAATTGATACATCTTCTGTTCCTGTATCTTGCTGTACCATTTCTATTGTTCTATTAATAGCTTCATCAATTCCCATTTGGTTAACAATGTAGCCAAAAGTTCCTAATTCCGGTTCTTCAGAAGCAGTATTTGCATCTTCTTTCGGTGTGGTGTCTGCTTCTTGTTCCTCGGAAGGAGTATTTGTTTCTTCTGTTGGAGCTGTTGCTGAATATTCTGTAGAAGGAGAATTTGCATCTTCTTTAGGTGTAGTGTCTGCTTCTTGTTCCTCGGAAGGAGCATTTGTTTCTTCTATGGAATAATTTGCTTCTTCTATTAATTTACTAACAATTCTACCCATCAAGTCAGGGGAGTAATTACTCATGTAATCATTTAAAGACATAGTATTATTACCATGAGGATCTAATATATTTCTATTTACTGAAACAGCATGTGCTGATGGATTATTGTCTATAATTGAAATTATGTATTGTCCCAAATCATCTTGTTCTATTTTTAGTTCATAATTTCCATCATTATAGTATTCATCCCAACCTATTTTTTCTTTAATATCTTCAATTATTGTATCTTGTACAATGTCAAATGCTTCTTGTTCAGTATAATCTAATTCATTCGCTACATTAACTAAATTATTTTCAAAATCTCCTTTTCTATAGGTATCAATATATTTTTGTATATTTAATTTAGCATCAATAGAAGCATATTGTTGCATATAATCGTCTAAAGACATACCATTAATGTCTTGATTATCAGACATTATTGTATAATGTCCGTATCCATCAACTTCTATTCCATTAAAATTATCTGGATTATCTGCATCAAGAATTTTTATCATTTCTCTTGAAAATTCTTCATAGGAGATGCCTTTTTGACTTGCACTGCTATAAACATCATCAATTGATGTCCAATCATCAACAGAATAGTCGTATTGTTCAAATTCTTCAGGTTTTATGTATTCACTATAACCGTTATAGGTGTTTAGAACTTCACCATTGTCGTTTGTTACGTTAACATTAAAATTCTTGTTATTAGCTTTAGAACTATCAGTATCAGCATCTTCTGCAGGTTTGATACTATTAATATCAATTGAGATTCTACCGCCAAGTTCAGCTTCAACATCAGCCAGACTAACTAATGTTTGTGAACCATCAGCTGCGGTTCTTACTACCATTATATTACTCTGTGCTAACTCACTGCCGGATACAGTTCCATCTCCGTCAGAATCAAGTTCGGTAAGTTCTTTTATTCCCTTATCTGATGACCCTAAGAAGTCTTCATAACTGTCAAAATCTCCGTCATCTACTATAAAATCATATTTGACTCCGTCATTTTCAATACCAATCGGGTCAATTAAACATTCTTCATCTTGTTGTTGAGTTTCGGTTGTTTCTGCTTCTTCTTGTTTTACTTCCGGTGTTTGAGGTACTTCTTGAGCTTGTTCACTTGCTTCCGGTTTGTCTGCAGTATAATTTGCAGCAGTTTCTGTTGCTTTTTCCTGAATATCTTTGGCAAGATTAATAGCTTTTTTTACTATCTCTTTTGCGGAAGTCGGGATATTTATATTTCCTGTACTGAAACCTATTACAAGTTTATCTTTTTTATCGCTTAGAGAAGTATTTTGTAAAATATTGGGATTTTGTTTTAATTCATCTATTACTTTTGTTGCCTCATACTTTAATGCATTAATAAATGTTTGTTCTTTTTGTTCTTTTAATGCTTCGGTTTTTAAAGTATCGAGTTTATCATATAATTCAGTTTTTATTTTTTCGGTTAATGTATTTACATCTGTTTCGGTACCAAGTGAACCTTTAAAATTATCTAAAATTTGTGATTTTATTTGAGATGAAAATTCTTTTACTTTAGAATTAAATTCATCAGTTGTTTTAATATTTGCTATATCTTTTAAATTATTTAATATATTATTCTTTACTGTTTCTGCAATTTGTTCGGATTTAGTTTGGATTGAGGAATCATCATCTTCTGTATTATTTGTTTCTGTATTTTCAAATGTTTCACCATTATTAGATGTATCGCTATCATTTTGATTATCCGAATTAAAAATAGCATTTCCATTGTTACTATCTTGACCGTTTACACTTTCTGCTACGTTGTTTTCGGTGTCATTAAAAGTTTGAGATTCTTTTTCTTGAATAGCTGCTTCAATAGCAGAAAGATTACTTTGCAGCTGTTGCAAATTTGAATCAGCAGCTTGCTGCATTTGAACATCGGCTAAATTTTGTTGAGCATCCTGATATGTTTGAAGTGCATTTTGAAGTTGTTCCGCACCTTGTATATTATTTCCTTGTTCTGATAATAATTGAGATAATTCAGCATCAATTTCAGTTCCTTGTGCTTCAAGGTCTGATAATGTTGCTTCTGCATCTGTTAAAGATGATTGTAAGTCAGATAATGCTTTTTCTGCCTGACTAAGTTTTTCTTCCAGTTCATTTTTCTTTTTTAGATATTCATCATGTGCTTTATCATATCCTGGGTATGTTGTATTCCCGTTTGCATCTGTTTGGGCATAAGAAGATTTTTGGGGTTCTGATAAAGAACTTAATTGTCCTTTTATATCTGATATTTCAGATTCTTTTTCAGATATATTTGAATTTATTCCATTAATAACACCTTGTTGGTTAGATATTGCAGTTTCATTATCATCTTTTCTTGTTTGTATATCATCAATTTGAGCTTGAATTTCTTCATCTTGACTTTCTGCTGCTTCAAGTGCTTCATCGTATGCCGTTTGAGCTTCTTCAACTTGTCCTTGAGCTGCTTCTAATGCTTCTGCATTTTGGCTTTCCGTATCTGATATTTGTTTTTCTATATCTGCTTTGCTGGCTTTTAATTCGTCTACAGATTCATTTCCCGTTAAATTAACAGGAGCAACTTGTGCCATTGATGTATTTCCGGAGGAAGATAAATTATTATTTGAATTATTAACCGGTTGATTTATGTTTGATGAGTTATTATTAATGTTGGTATTATTTCCGCTATTTGAATTATTTGAGGAGTTTGAGGTTTGTTTATTATTTTGTTGCGGATAGTCATAATCGTAATCTTCTTCTGCATTACCATTATTGCCGAATGCCAAATCAGATAATGTTGGTGTTTCATTTTTACCATTTTTTATATCATTAGAAAATACCGAGCCATTATTATCGTTTTTTTTTGTTTTCCCTGTTTTTCCTTTATTTCCTGTTTCTTGTACGTTTTTTATAAACTTATTAAATAAATCGTTTATTATATTTTCCGACATACTTTTTCTAACCTCATAAAAAGAACACTTGTAGTAGTAAGTCGGCAAGAGTTATTTTTACTTTAATAGAAAAATAAAAAAGTTATATGATTTTAATAATTCTTCATATTTTCTATAATATTAAGTCCGTTAAAGATTGCTTTCATATTTGCCATAAATGTATTTTCATCGCATCCTCTTGAGATAATAGTCGTTCCGTTTGGTGCTTTGAAGTACATAATAGTCATACCAATAGCATCAGAACCCATATTTAAGGCTTTTTGTTCATAGTTTAAAAATTCACAATCAAAACCTGCTTTATGTATAGCTTTAATACAAGCATCAATAGGTCCGTTACCTGCAACGATAATATCATACGGAGTTTCTTTATATTTAAATTCCAGTCTTATATTGTCACCGTCACCTTTTTCCATATTGATGAATTTGAATGCACCTTTGACAGTGAGAACATTATTATAATAAATATCAATGATATGTCTTGTTGAAAGTTCTCCGATTTTTTCTGCTGCTTCTTTTGCAATTGGAGCAATTCTTTGAGCTTCTCCAAGTGTAATAGGATATCCTGCCTCTGATATAATTTCATATATTGCAGTTTTTCCTGATTGTGAAGTAAATCCTAGCTTTTCATCATCTTTTCTGCCAATTAGTGAAGGATGTATAGGACGATATGCACCTTTTTCCATGTCTTTAGTTTTTATTGCACCGTCCTGATGTATTCCGCTTCTGTGTGCAAGTGCTTCCGGTCCTATTAATGGTGCTTTTTCATATATTTTGACATTTGACATATCCGAAATAATAAGTGCCAATTCATATATTTTTGATAAATTTAAAGGAACATCAACTCCTGCATTATGCAATGCAACGGCAACTTCATACATGTTTGTATTCCCTGCACGTTCTCCAAGTCCGTTTAGTGCACATTCAAGCTGTACTGCTCCTTTGAAATAACTTTCAACTGTTGTTGCGGTTGCCATTCCTAAATCATTATGATTGTGAACAGAGATTGTTATGTCTTTAGGAAGAGCATTGTATACTTTTTCTACCAATGAAACAAATATAGACGGGCGGGTTCTTTCAACCGTATTTGGTAAATTAATTACGGTAGCTCCTGCTTGAACTATTTCTTTTAATGCATCAATAACAAAATCAATATTTTCTATACAATCACCAAAATGTTCAACAGAAAATTGGACTTCACCTTTGTTTCCTAAAGTTTCTTTTGCGAATTGAACAGCTTCAATTGCTTGTTTTCTTACTTCCATTGGTGATTTGTTAAGAACATACTCCATATTAAACGGGCTCATTGCAATAAATGTATGTATTCTTTGTTTTTGTGCCGATTGTATTGATTCTGCCGCTTTTAAAATATCATTTTTTACACATCTCGCCAAGGCAGAAATTACTATATTATCGGGAGCTATTTGTGACAATCTTTCGCATGCCTCAAAATCCATTTCTGATGCTGCGGCAAAGCCTACTTCTATTCCTTGAACTCCAAGTTCAGTTAAATGTTTAAAAATTATTTCTTTTTCTTGTGTATTCCAAGGTTTTTTTAATGATTGATTACCGTCTCGTAATGTAATATCATAAAAAAAAGGGCGTTTTATTATTTCACTCATCTTTTTGCTTCCGATTAATACTTCTTACTTGTGTATTTTAGACTATATTTGGATAAATGGAAATATATCAAATATCATAAAGTTTTGCTTCATCATCCTGATTATAATATGTTTCTTCCTGTTCATAGTATTCATCAGTGAGTTCTTGTTTTTCTATTTTTATATCTGCAAGAAGCTTCATCATTGATATATAATCCAAACATTTTTTGCCTTTTATACCTTGTGTTTGCATTTGAATTTCACCGTTTGGAAGAATTTTGATTTTTAATTGCTTTTTTGCCATTTTTTACTCCAAATTTACGGTTAATACTATTGTATTATCATCATATATTTCTTCATCTTCAATTTCGAGTTGCTGTTCTTCCAGCCTTTTTTTTATTTGATTATAAGAAACTTCTTGTGCATTAAGTGTGTATTCTTTACCGATGTCATTAACAAACTCATCAAGATTATATTTATCGTTAGTTGTTATTTTTAATGTATAGGGAACTCCTTCCGATTTCGTAAAATCAAGATGAAATGCCTCACAGTCACACGTGATATTATCATTGTTTTCTTGTATATTGGTTGCTCCATGTTCTTCTAATGTCTTTAAAAGAATATTTTTATCCAATATTTGTGTTGAAAATTCACGATTATATAAGTCTTCTAAAAAATTATCATCAACATGGATTTGCCCGTTTGATTCGGATAAAGTATTATGTTTTGCTTCATTTGCCATTTTTATATATTCAATTACACCACTGCTAACTGAAAAAAGTAAGAATATAGGTACTGCTGATATTGATACTGACATTCTTTTTCCTTTATATATCTAATCTTCTTCCGCCTCTCGCTGCTGTTATATCTTCTTTATCAGAAGTATCATCGGCATTATATTGTTTTGTACTTTCTTTTGAAGATGCACTTACGGCTCTTACATTTGCCCATTGTCTTATTGCCAAAATTTCTTCTTTTTGTGTTTTTGATAACGGGACGGTGTTTTCTATTGCTTTTTGAAAATCTGAAAATTCAAGAGCTCTATTTTCAAAGAAAGCATCACATAAAGCTGCAACAACAACCTGTTCAATTTCTGAACCTATAAATCCTTCAGTTAACAATGCTAATTGATTAATAACTTTTGTGTCATTCGGTTTTATATTTGCGCAAACTTCTTTATCTTTAAGATGTTTTGCCAAATGAACCTTAAAAATTTCTTTTCTTTCGTTTAATGTTGGTATATCAACAAAAAAGATTTCATCAAATCTTCCTTTTCTTAACAGTTCAGGAGGAAGTTTGCTTATATTATTTGCCGTTGCAATAACAAATACCGGAGCGGTTTTTTCTTGCATCCAAGTTAATAAAGTTCCGAAAATTCTCGAAGAAACACCGCTATCGTTACTGGCAGAAACTCCGTTTAAACCTTTTTCGATTTCATCAACCCATAAAATTGCGGGTGCAACTGCTTCTACGGTAGCAATGGCTTTACGCATATTTTCTTCGGAGCTGCCTACTAATCCTGAAAATATTTTACCGATATCCAACCTTAACAACGGTAACTGCCAAATACTGCTCATTGCTTTTGCTGTTAAACTTTTTCCGCAACCGGGAACACCTGTTACAAGAACACCTTTGGGTGCAGGAATACAATATTTTTTTGCTCTTTCAGACCAAGAATTGTTGCGTTTTAAAAGCCATTTTTTTAGATTGTCCAAACCGCCTATATCATTGATATTATAATCACTTTGTATATATTCAAGCATTCCTGTTTTTCTTATAACTTGCATTTTTTCTTCAAGTATAACAGGTAAGTCACTTACATTTAATTTTCCGTCATTAACCATTGCAAGTGCAAAGGCATTTTCGGCTTCCTGCATTGTTAAACCTAATGCGGCTTTACAAAGTCTGTCTTTATCATCTTCCGTTAATTCGGATATATTGATTTTATTGTTGGCATTTATCATCTTATTTAAACGTGCTTTTATATCTTCCAATTTTGGAAGCGGAAAATCATATATAACAATATCTTTTTGTAATGATTCTGGTATTGTTAATTCCGGTGAAATAAAAATAATATTTTTTCTGACACTGCTTGTTTTTAAAGCAGGAATTAAATCTCTTAAAGCACGTACAATAGGTGCATCTGCAGGACGATGTCTGCTGCCGAAAAATACGTGAAAATCATATAAAATAAAAATCGAGTCATTCTCAAATTTTTCAATAAAATCTATAAGTTTTTGAGGTGTTGTTGTATCGGGGATTACTTTCTTGTTATTTTTTAATCCCGCAGCCTGAGTCCATATAAAAACTTCTCTTGGATATTTTATTTGAGCTTCACTTGAGGCTATATTTTTTATAAATTTTGTTACTCTGTCTTCCTCATAAGTTGATATATATATATACGGAAATCTTGCCCTTAATAAATGCGATAATTTTTTTGAATTTTTATCCATTGTTCTCTCACTCTTTTTCATCTAATTTATACTATCATTTTTATTTAATTATTACAATTATTTTAGTGTGTTTGGAACATATCAATGCTATTTGACACTTTTTCAAAATCCCCCATTCCATTTATGAAAACCATTCCGTTTTTTTGAATGTTTACTTCTATTTTATTTTTATATTCTTCTAAAATACTTGGATTATATCGTTGTGATAAAAAATAATACTTTTGATTGGAAGAACCAACCCAGGGTCTGGAATAATCTTTTTTTTGCTCGTCAAAGTGTCCGTCAATGAGAATATCTATGTTTTTTAATATGTCTGAATATTTTTCTTTTATACTTTGCATTTCATTACCGGTAAAGCATAATACTGATAGCCCTTTTTTTTGTACATTTTCGGCTAAAAATTTAATAACTTCAGGTTGTTCAAAAGGTTCACCTCCTAAGAATGTAATGCCTTCAATATTGGGGGTTGATAATATATCGACCAAAATATCTTGGGCATCATATTCTTTGCCTCCGTTATAATCCCAAGTGTTTTTTGCCCAGCAGCCTTTGCAATGTTTAGAACAACCTTGGAACCATATACAATATCTTATTCCGGGGCCTTCAACTTTTGTGTGTTTTAAAATTTTATATATTCTTGTTTGCATTTTAAAGGTCTATTATTCTATCACCATTATTTTCAGGTTTGATTTCGAGTGAATCGATTATAATATCACCGTCTTCATCACATTTATTTTTTTTGTTTTTTTCTTTTGGGGTTTCCATTATTATATCTTTATTTTGAAAATCAATATATATGAGTTTATTCAATTGTCTTTGAAAATGCGGTTTTATGTTAAATTCTTTGTAAAATTCACCGTACGAATCAAAGCCGTTATGTTCTTTTCTGTATTTAATTATCCTTTTTGCCATTACTATATTTATGCCGGGAAGTTGGGAAAGTTCATTTATATCTGCAGTATTAATATTAACTGTTTTCTGTGTGTTATCTTTTTCTTTTAGATAATCATCAATATATAATAAATCTTTTTTACTATTTTTATTTTGTGATTTGTTGGCATCTTTTGATTGTGCAATATCAGGGCTATAACTTTCTTGTATCAAATTTAGAATTTTTTCGTAAGTTGTATCTTCATTAAAATAAACACAAATTTGGTTAAATGTTTCATTAAAAAAATTTTTTAACACATTATCACGTATAGCCATATAATTATCATCTTTATAGTTATCCCATTTTACTTTAAAGTTTTCCTTTCGATCTTTTATGTTCATGCAGGCTATTGATAATTGTACCTTATTAAATATTAATGTTACGTTTTTATTTTTTAATGAATATGCGTTATGAAAAGGCGAAAGATAATTTTTTACTTTTCTTAGAGCTAATTGCCTTTTGATTATACATTGAATCCAATCACTAATATCCACATAGCTCATTCCGTAATTATATTCATACGAATAACGATAATTTCGGTAAGAGAGTGGTCTATTTGCTCTAATAATGGAAATTATAATTACCCATATAAAAAAACCTATTAAACGAAACATTTATACTCCAATTCGCTTAAATTTATATATATACTAATTCCCTATTTGTATAAAAAACAACATTTATTTGGTTGAGTTTATTATTCGTATATTGTAAAATGGATTGGGAGAGGTGTTTTGTATGATTGACAGATATGCAAGAGAAGAAATGAAAAATATTTGGGAATTAAATTCTAAATTTCAATATTATCTTGATGTAGAACTTGCAGTTTGCAAAGCATATAATCATCTCGGTCAAATTCCCGATGATGCTCTTTTGGATATAAATAAAAAAGCTGCTTTTTCCGTTGATAGGATTGATGAAATAGAAAAAGAAGTTCACCATGATGTTATAGCTTTTTTAACAAATGTTAATGAAAATGTAGGTGAAAATTCCCGTTATATTCATATGGGGTTAACAAGCAGTGATGTTATAGATACTGCATTAGCTATTCAAATGCAAAAAGCAGGTAAGATAATAATGAAAGATATTGATAATCTGCTTGAAACATTAAAAGAAAAAGCTAAAGAACATAAAAATACTATTTGTATAGGTCGTTCACATGGTGTTCACGCTGAGCCTATGACATTTGGTGTAAAATTATGCGGTTGGATTGATTTGTTTGAACGAAATCAACGTAACTTCGAGAAAGCATTAAATGAGGCTAATGTAGGTCAAATATCAGGTCCTGTCGGTACATACAGTAATGTTTCACCTGAAATTGAGCAGCTGGCATGTCAATATTTGGGATTAAAACCTGCAAAATTTTCAACTCAAGTGATTGCACGTGATATTCATGCTCAATATATGCAAGCTTTAGCATTAATTGCAAGTGTTATAGAACAAGTTGCCGTTGAATTGCGTCATCTTCAAAGAACGGAAGTATTGGAAGCGGAAGAAGGATTTTCAAAGGGGCAAAAAGGTTCATCAGCCATGCCTCATAAGAAAAATCCGATTTCTGCAGAAAATTTGTCGGGTTTGGCTCGTGTTGTTCGGTCAAATTCATTTGCAGCTATGGAAAATATTCCTTTATGGCATGAACGTGATATATCTCATAGTAGCGTAGAAAGAATTATTTTGCCTGATTCTACAATTTTGATTGATTATATGCTGACAAGACTTGATAAAACAATAAAAAATCTTGTTGTTCATGAAGATAATATGTTAAAAAACACAAACTTATTTGGCGGAATAGTATTTTCTCAGAAGGTTTTATTAAAATTATGTTCAAAAGGACTTTTGAGAGAAGATGCTTATAAACTGGTTCAAAGAAATGCACTTGATGCTTTTAACAATCATGGCAGTTTTTTTGATAATCTTTTATCTGATAAAGATGTTTTAAAAACATTATCGATTGTTGAAATAAAAGAATGCTTTAATATTGATGACTATCTTAAAAACATTAATTATATATATAAGAAGTTCAATCTTTAAGATGTAAGCGTTCGGCAATTAATGGTGTTAATAAATCCCATGCTGTTTCTTTAGGATGACCGTTATCTAACATAAAATATTTTTCTGTTCTTAAATTTTCAGAAGTTAAGTCTTTTGTTGAAATGACATTAATTCCTTCTTTTTCTAAGATATCAGTTAAGTAGTATTTATATGGTATGCCCCATTCTCCTGGTTCATAATATATTACCGTGAAATTTATTTTTTTCCCTAAATGTTTTTCTATATTGTTTCTGGATTCAATAATGTATTTTGATATATCATCGTGAATTTTATATGTTTCCTTTTGTGAAGTAATTGCAGCTTTGGCTGCTTTATTATGATTGTATATTTTTCTAAGGTGTATAGACTTTAGAAAATTAACAAATATATTATCATAATTATCCAGTACCGGTTTATTGTTTTTAATTGTGTAATGGAGATATTCCCAACTATCAACACTATAATAGTGTTCAAGATAAAGCCTTCTCATGTGATCTGATATCATAATAAAAATGACATTATCCGTATCTTTAATATCTTCATATAACATTTCTGTTTCGGTTTGGAATAACATGTGTTGAATGCTCCATCCGACAGCAGCTCTGTTATAAACGGGATGTTTTATTAAATGGGCGAGTTTATAAGTAAAAGTTTGATTTTGGTTTAAAAAATCTCCGTAAGCATAAGAACAACCAAACACAATAATAGGCTTTTTATCTTTATACTCCAAACCGTCAGGCAATCTTCCGAGATACTTACTTTTCCCTTTAAAAAATAGTTCAGGATAGACAATAATATTGGGTTTTTTTGATATTAATGAATATTTGAATACTACTTTTTGGTTTGGATATACTTTTTTAAAACTAATGAGTGCTTTTTTATAAGTTAAATAATCAAAAAGTATAAAAAATAAACAAAATAGGACTATGTTAATAAGTGTGATTTTTATTATTTTCTTCATTTTTTTTACCTGAAACTCTATAAATTATAACATATATAAAAATTGTTTTTAAACGAATAAAAAATGTTTATTTAAACATAAGAAACTTTTATATATTAAGAAAAATTTACAAATTGGTTAAATTAATAAGAAATAATGGGATTTTAAGAATGTTGAAAAGATTGTATAACTCCTAAGTTTATAAAAACAATAATAAATATTTTTTAAGAAATAGCCAAAAGATAAAACTCCGCTAGAAAAAGGGGGTTGATTTGAAAAATTTAACATGTAGTATAAATATATTACCTTATCATAATGAAAGGAAAGTATGTCAAAAGACGTAATAGAATTTGAAGGAACAATAATAGAATCGCTGCCGAACGCAATGTTTAGAGTAGGACTTGAAAACGGGCATGAGATACTTGCTCATATATCAGGAAAAATAAGAAAAAATTTCATAAAAATATTACCGGGCGACAAGGTAAAGGTTGAAATGACACCGTACGATTTAACAAGAGGTCGCATTACATACAGACTTAAATAATATAAAGGAAAATAGACATGAAAGTAAGAGCATCAGTAAAACCGCTTTGTGACAAATGCAAAGTTATTAAAAGAAAAGGAAGAGTAGCTATTATTTGTGAAAATCCTAAACACAAACAAAGACAAGGTTAATTTCCCGTAAGACGGAGTTGAGTAAAGCTCCAGGGGAAAAAGAAAAAACAAAAAATCCAAGTAACATAAAATAAAAGGAGAAATTATGGCAAGACTTGCGGGGGTAGATTTACCTCGTAATAAAAGAATGATAATTGCATTGACCTATATTTACGGTATAGGACCTGCAAGAAGTGCAAAAATATTGGCAGCTTGCGGAATATCCGAAGATTTAAGAACGGATGATTTAACAGATGACAATATTAAAAAATTAAGAGAAGAAATTGCACATTACACAATTGAAGGTGATTTAAGAAGAGAAGAATCTTTAAACATTAAGAGATTAAGTGAAATTAACTCTTACAGAGGAATGCGTCACAGACGTAAACTTCCTGCAAGAGGACAAAGAACAAAAACAAATGCTAGAACAAGACGTGGTAAGAAAACAGGCCCAATCGCCAACAAGAAATAATTGAAGGAGTAATATAAACAATGGCTAGACCCGTAAAAACTAAAAAGAAAGAAAAAAAGAATGTATTACAAGGTGTTGTACATATACAATCAACATTTAACAATACAATCGTAACTTCAACAGATACTCAAGGTAATGCTATTGCTTGGGCTTCTGCAGGTGGCTGCGGATTTAAAGGTGCAAGAAAAGGCACTCCGTTTGCAGCACAATCAGCAGCAGAAAAGGTTGCTAAACAATCAATCGACCAAGGAATGAAAAAGGTTGAAGTTTATATTAAAGGACCCGGTTCAGGTAGAGAAACAGCAATCAGAGCTATCCAAGCCGCTGGACTTGAAATTACATTAATTAAGGACGTTACACCAATTCCTCATAACGGTTGCCGTCCTCCAAAAAGACGTAGAGTATAACAAATAACGTAAGGAGTCATAAATTGGCTAAATATACAGGACCATCAAATAAATTATATCGTAACTACGGAGTTACTGATTTATCAAACAGAAAGTTGGTTTCTTCATTAAGACAAAATGCTTCTGGTCAGCATGGCGCAGCAAGAAAGAAACTTTCAGAATATGCGATTCACTTAAATGAAAAGCAAAAAATTCGTTTAACATATCTTGTAAGCGAAAAACAATTCGTTAGATATTATAACGAAGCAAGCAGAAGAAAAGGCGTTACAGGTACAATTCTTTTGCAATTATTAGAATCAAGATTGGATAACATTGTTTTCAGAACAGGTTATGCTATTTCAAGAAAACAAGCAAGACAAATCGTTAATCACGGTCATGTTCTTGTTAACGGAAAACGTGTTGACATCCCTTCTTACATTGTAAAAGCCGGTGATGTAATTACATTCAAATCAGGCAGTTCTGATTTTATTAAATCAGTTACTGATTCTATCGATTTGGCATTAGCTCCGGCATGGATGACAATAGATAAAGAAGCTCAAAAGATAACTTTTGACAGAATTCCGGAAAGAGAAGAAATAGACCCCGAACTTAAAGAACAACTTGTAATCGAGTATTATTCTAAATAATTGTAGGAGATAATTTATAATGGAATTGAAAATTAAATGCATAAATACAACAACCAGTTCAGATGGTTCACAATACGGTAAATTCGTAGTTGAACCATTAGAAAAGGGTTTTGGTACTACTGTAGGTAACGCTTTAAGAAGAGTGTTATTATCTTCATTAGAAGGTGCTGCAGTTACTTCAATCAGAATTGACGGTATTACTCACGAATATACTTCAATTCCGGGAATTGTTGAAGATGCAATCGACATTATGTTAAATTTAAAAGGTTTAACAGTAAAAACAGAAGATAAAGATCCTCAACATTTAAAATTAGAAGTAGACAGACCCGGACCGGTACTTGCAAGTGATTTGCAATTACCTGCAGGTGTTAAAGTTGTAAATCCTGACTGGTTAATATGTACAATTTCAGAAGGCGGAAGTATTTCTGCAGATATTACCGTTGAAACCGGTAAAGGTTACAGAACAGTTGATGTTCTAAAAGAAAACAAAGGTAATATTCCTATAGATTTATTACCGATTGATGCTTCATTCATGCCGATTAAGAGAGTGAGCTACAATGTTGAAAGCACTCGTGTTGGTGATTCTATCGACTTTGATAAATTAACTCTTGAAATTTGGTCAAACGGAAGTGTTGATGTAAGCAGTGCTTTAAGTCAAGCAGCTAATTTGTTAATTGAACACTTTATGCAAATAGCTTCAATAACAGGTCAACCTGCAGTATTACCTACACAACATACAGTAGAAGTTGAACCTGAAGAAGAAGTTCAAACTCCAAGTATTTCAATTGAAGATTTGGAACTTTCCGTTAGAGCTTATAATTGCTTAAAGAGAGCAAGTATTAATTCTTTGGCTGAATTATTAAAGAAATCAGAACATGATTTATTAAGCATTAAAAACTTCGGTAAAAAATCATCTGATGAAGTTATAGAAAAATTACATCAGGTAGGGTTGGAACTTCAACCAAATCCTGAAGGTGTAGAGTTAGAAGAAGTATAATTACAAAAGGACAAATAAAATGAGACACCAATGCAACAGAAACAGACTTGGCAGACCTCAAGACCAAAGAAAAGCTTTATTAAGATCTTTGGCTACCGAACTGTTCTTACATGGCGAAATCACAACAACACTTTCTAAAGCAAAAGCATTAAAACCTTATGCTGAAGAAATTGTTACTCTTGCAAAAAGAGGAGATTTACACGCTAGAAGACAAGCTGCTAAGTTTATATACAATGTTAAAACATCAAAATACGTTAACAGAGAAACCGGAGAACTTTTTGATGAACCTCAAAAAGTAAAAACAGAAGAAGGTAAAACAAAAATCGACAGAACTGTAATACCTCAAACTGTTTTGAGAAAGTTATTCTCTGAAATCGGAAAACAATATGAAGGCAGAAATGGTGGATATACAAGAATATACCACTTACCTCCAAGAAGAGGTGACGCTGCCGAAATGGCTTTAATTCAATTGGTATAATGCAAAGATATCTTGTTGAATTAGAGTATATCGGTACAGACTTCGCCGGAAGTCAAAAACAACCGAGAAAAATGCAAAACAGTAATAAGCCTGTAGTAACAATACAGGATGAACTGGAAAAAGCAATCAGTACATTGACAAAAACAAAAACCAGAACAATTTTTTCAGGTAGAACCGATGCCGGTGTTCACGCAAAAGGGCAGACTGCCCACTTTGATACAGAGCTTGAGCTAAATCCGAGTAAGTTCGTTAATTCGTTAAACGGTATTCTTCCAAATACAATAAGCGTTAAAGAATTAAAAAAAGTCCCGAAAACATTCCATGCACAGAAGAGTGCTAAAGCAAGATATTACAGATATACTATTGCTAATAGAACTCAACGTAGTGCGTGGGATGCAAATTGTTTGTTAGTCAGGTATCCGCTTGATATAGAAAGAATGAATGAGGCTTTATCTTATATAAAGGGTGAGCATGATTTTACTTCTTTCAAGAAGGTAAGGACTACAAATCCTGCTAAAATATGTAATATGTATGAAGCAAAAGCATTAAAAGACGGTGATTTTGTTTATATAGATTTTATAGCAGACAGGTTTTTGTACAATATGATCAGATCGATCGTCGGAACTCTCCTAATGATTGAAAGAAAATCTTTAGCCCCCGAAACACTTAGAGATATTCTTGAATTAAAGGATAAAACAAAAGCAGGTTCGACCATAAGCCCCGAAGGCTTAGCATTAATAAAAGTAATTTACAATGATATAAATGGAGAAAGAGCATGAAAACTTATTCAGCAAAACCTCTCGAAGTTGAAAGAAAGTGGTATCTGTTAGATGCTGAAGGTCAAACTTTAGGCAAATTAGCAGTTACAGCCGCAAATATTTTAAGAGGTAAAAACAAACCACAATATACTCCGCATGTAGATACAGGTGATTTTGTAATTATTATAAATGCAGCAAAAATCACAGTAAGCGGTAAAAAAGAAACTGATAAAAAATATTATCACCATACAGGTTTTCCTGGTGGCTTAAAAATTGCATCATTTAAAGAATTAATGGAAAAAGATGCTACATTGGCATTAGAAAAAGCAATTAAAGGTATGTTGCCACACAATACTTTAGGTCAAGAACAATTTAACAAGTTAAAAATATACGCAGGCAGCGAACATCCGCATGCAGCACAAAAACCTGTTGTATATACTGAAACGGAGGCTAAATAATGGCAAGTAAAGAAATTATGGCAACAGGCAGAAGAAAGACTGCTATTGCAGTTGTTAAACTTGTAAAAGGTAAAGGCAGAGTTTTCGTAAACGGTAAAACTTTCTCTGAATACTTTGGTAACAGAGCAGCATTAGAAATGATGGTTTACAGACCTTTAGCTTTAACTGACAATCAAGAAAAATATGATGTAAGAGTTAAAACCGTTGGCGGTGGTGTTAGTGCTCAAGCTGGTGCTATCAGACACGGTATTTCAAGAGCATTATTAAAAATGAATGAAGATTACAAATCAGTATTGAAATCTGAAGGACTTTTAACAAGAGATGCTCGTGTTAAAGAACGTAAAAAATACGGACGTAAGAGAGCTAGAAAAAGATTCCAATTCTCAAAACGTTAATATTTTATATTTTCAAAAAAAGGAACTCTGTCAATGAGTTCCTTTTTTGTATGAAAAATATTATTATAAAGTCAGGCAAGTTAATTATATGTTAATCGGTTTATAAATAAAAAGGCTAATAATGAAGATATTGAATAAAATAATTAATATTTGTGCATATATAGTTGTTGTAATGATAGTTTTGGTATTAATTGATTTTTTCATATTTAATAAATTGCTTAATTTGGGAAATCACAGATGTAAACAACATTCGTTGGATGAATATATATTAGTTGAATATCCTTATGTCGGGTTTATAGATAAAAAAATAGCAAAGACTGAACCATATAGCATGTATTACACAGGTAATAAAATGTGTGAAAATGCTGATAATAAAATAAAGATAGCATTATTTGGCGGTTCAACATTGTCTTATAATGATGCAGAAAACAAAAATTCATTAAATATTCCCCAATATATAGAGAAAATATTAAATGATAAATTAAATAAAGGTGTCGTTGTTTACAATTATTCGTGCGGAGGTGCAAATCACCGGCAGCATTTACATATGCTTCTTGAATTTTTATCTGATATAAATCCTGATATAGTTGTATTTTATGGCGGAAACAATGAAACAGTTCAATATAATGCTACAGATCCTCGCCCCGGATATCCTTTTAATTATTTTTATAAGGCAGAGTGTCCGACTTGGAAAAAATTTTTAATGGAATATTCGGCTGTTTTTAGTTATGTAATCGGAAATAGATATATAGATGGAAAAATTAACGATATACGTGCAAAAATAGGTTGGAAATCGGATGAATATAAACAAAAAATAGTTGAAAATTATATTGATACAATAGAACAAGCAAATAAAATAGCCGGTTTATATAAATCTGAAGTATTCGGACAAACAAAATTTATTTCGATATTTCAACCGATAAATCAAAATTTGGGTTATGATGTTGATTCAGATGTGATAAATGAGATTAGAAATCGTATAAAAAATATAGATTTTGCTTACGATTATTATCAAAAATATGATGAGTTACCGCAAGATATTTGGTATGATAATTGCCATGTAAATGATGAAGCAAATCAACTTATGGCAAATGAAATTGCAGAATTGCTAATTGATAAATATTTGAAAGAATATAAAAAATAAAAAAATTATTTATCTTGCTATACCGAATCTTTTTATTACTTCATTTTTTTCTTCGGCAGTGATAGCGGCATTTAATGCGTTAATTGCTTGAGAACGTATTTCCAAAGGCAATTTTCTTAATTTTTTTGCATCCAGTTCAAAATTTTTACGTTCTATCGGGATAATAATATATCCTGTATTTCTTTTTTTTGCTGAATTGATAATATTTTCAACGGCTTTACTGCCTTTTATAACTGCAAATGCAGCAAGACCTGCGGCTAATGTTAATAATATCGGAGCTTTACTTATACTTGGCGATGTCCCTATGGAATTTAAACTTGTATGATTTTGAGCTTTAAATGGTTTATATGTACTTGTTTGTTGTACATTATTAATTCTGCCTATTTTCATAAAGCCTCCTATTTTTACTCATATAATACTTAAATATTAAATTTTTTGTGACCTTTTAGAATAAAGATTTACCTTTTTTAATAAATTTATCTGCCGAAAAAAATAGAATTGTAGGATGCATAAAGCGTAAGCGTATGTACCAAATAATTATTTAAAAGGTATTAAAAAGTGCAAATATTCCTACTTGGTTATCGGCAATAAACGTGACTTCGGTTTTTCTTCAATAAACTTTGTTTGTTTCAAAGAAAATACCTTCGCATTCTGTCGATAATCCGATTTTTGCCCCCTGTAATTAACTATCTAGACTACATTCTGTTTTATAAAATAAACAAAGATAAAAAATTGTAATATTTTGATAAAAACAATATAATATTTTGGGGAGAGAGATAGTAATGTTTATAATTGATAATGATAAATTTAGTGCTTTTACATTGGCAGAAGTCTTAATTACTTTAGTTATTATTGGAATGATTGCTGCAATGACCGTTCCTACTTTAATAGCAAATTATCAAAAAGAAGAAACAATATCACGATTAAAAAAAGTTTATTCGACGTTATCACAAACAACAAATCGTGCAATTGCTGATAATGGACCAATAGAAAGTTGGGAAATGATTGATGGAAATGGAACGTGGAATGGTTCAAAGTTTTTTGCCGAAAATTATTTAATTCCATATTTAAATGTTTTACAAAAATGCGAGAATAATAATATTGATAGATGTAAATTTGTAGCGAATGGTTTAGATAATAAGAAATTGAGTACTTCTTATGTAGCCGAATTATCTGATAAAAATTATCGTTTTTATTTAAATGACGGAACCTTTATATCTGTTTGGACATATAAGAACCTTAATGTTAGCGGTAAAAATCATAAACAATATGCGACTATTGTTTTTGATATAAACGGGCAAAAAGGACCTAACAGATTGGGTCGTGATATTTTTGGAATGGATTATTTTATTGATACTACTTTATATCCTGAGTTAAAAGGTAAATTTGTCCCAAGGTATATAAATCTAAGTCGTAATCAGCTTCTTTCAAACAGTGGTTATATGTGTAATAAAAAGCAATCAGGTTCTGCATGTTTAGCTGTTATATATAAAGATGGTTGGCAGATAAAAAGTGATTATCCTTGGTAAATAGGATTGAAGTTTGTAGTTTGTAGTTTGTCGGTCAGACATTGCCTGACATCTAAAATTTATGAAAAAACGTAATACAATTACAGGTCAGCCGTTAAACTTTAACAAAGGCATTCAGAAATGGTGCAAAAAGCATCTTTTAAAACTTGTTGATGAATTAACAAAAGATGTATTGAACGAAATCCGACCACTTTATAAAGAGTATAAATATCGGAAACCTTAATACTTGTAAAATATAACTAAAGCATATACAATAAAGTAGTAGATAGTTTTTAAGGATATGAAATTATGACATACTGCGATGAACAAAGAAAATCACCGTTTTCAGGTAATGAAACGAAGGACATTATAAAAGATGCATTGAAAGCATTAAACAAAAAACATCTTGCTTTTATTGCACATGCCAATAGTTTTCCTGCTGAATACGGTAAAAATACCGGGTTTGGTACCGTAAATTCAAATGCTGCTAAAAAATTAATTGATTTTTTATCCGGAGTATTTACGGATATTCAACTTGGACCTGCAGGAAAAACAAAATCAATTGATGCATCTCCTTATACGGGCACTATTTTTTCAAATAATCCTTTGTTTATTGATTTAGAACAACTTACAACAGATGAATGGTTTAATATCCTTTCAAAAGAAACATACAACAGAATAACAGAAAATAATCCGAACAAAGATACAAACAGAACTGCATATTCATATATCTTTAATGAACAAGAAAATGCACTAAAAGAAGCGTTTGAAAACTTTAAAAGAACTGATTGCGGTGAGTTAAAAGCAAGATTTGAACAATATAAAGAGGCTAATAAATTTTGGTTAGAAAAAGATTCTTTATATGAAGCATTAACAGTTGAACATGGCAATGATTATTGGCCAATGTGGCAATCAGAAATTGATAAGTCTTTGTTTAATCCTCAAAATGAAGAACAAAAGCAACAGTATAATGCAAGAATAAACGAATTAAAATCAAAATATTCTGATGTAATAGAATATTATTCTTTCTGTCAATTTGTTATTTCGTTACAAAACGATAAATCCAGAGAATATGCTCAATCAAAAGGTATGAAAATGATTGCTGACAGACAAGTTGCATTCTCAGACAGAGATAACTGGGCATATCAATCTTATTTCTTAAAAGGCTGGTGTTTGGGATGTCCTCCGGATTATTTTTCGGAAGACGGTCAAATGTGGGGCTTCCCTGTTATGGATCCCGAAAAATTATTCAATAAAGACGGTTCTCTCGGAGAAGGCGGTTTATTGATGAAAGAATTATATAAAAAGATGTTCAGAGAAAATCCGGGTGGTGTACGTATTGACCACATGGTTGGTTTGATTGACCCTTGGGTATATGTTCAGGGCAGAAAACCGAAAATAGAAGAAGGTGCAGGCAGACTTTATTCATCTCCGGAACATCCTGTTCTATCAAGATATGCTATAGCAACAATGGATGATTTGAATAATGAAGTTGAAGCTGATAAAGAAGAAAGAATTTTAAAACTTACGGAAGAACAAATAAGACGTTATGGTGCTTTGGTTGAAAAGATTGTTATCGGTGCGGCTCAAGAAGTCGGATTGGATAAAGATTCTATCGTTTGTGAAGATTTGGGAACATTAACTCATCCTGTAGTTAGTGTTATGAAAGAATATGATTTACAAGGAATGAAGTTAATTCAGTTTGTAGTTCCTGAGAAGCCGGAACATCCGTACAGATGTAAAAATATAACACCGAGAAGTTGGGCAATGGTTGGAACTCATGATAATGAACCTATTGCTATGTGGGCTAATGCAACAGTTAATACTGAAGCAGGTTATTTAAACGGTAAAAATTTAGCTGAAGACTTATGGCCTGATGCAACTCCCGAACAAAGGGAAGAAATTGCCGTTAGAATTTCAAAAGATGCACCATTTTTAACTCAAACAAAACTGGTTGAATTATTTGCTTGTAAAGCTGAAAATATACAGATATTCTTTACTGATTTTCTTGGATTATATGATGTATATAATCGTCCGGGTACTTCAGGTGATAAAAATTGGTCATTGAGAATACCTGATAATTATGAGGAAGTATATTGCAATAATCTAAAGGAAGGCAAAGCATTAAATCTTCCGTTGATTTTAAAACTTGCTATTGAAGCAAGAGGACATGAGTTTGCTTCTCAAAATCAGGAAATAATTAAAAAACTTGAAAGTATAATGTAGGTAAATATGCATGAATTAAAGGTAGAAAGTTCATTTTCGGCAGCTCATCATTTGTTGAATTATAATGGAGAGTGCGAAAATCAACACGGTCATAATTGGAAAGTTGAAGTATATGTCAGAGGTGTTGAACTCGATAAGTCCAATTTGCTAATAGATTTTAAAGTTTTGAAAAAAGAACTTAATCAAGTATTGGATTTGCTTGATCATAAAGATATAAATACTCTTGATGAATTTAAAGGTATAAGTCCCAGCAGCGAAATCCTTTCTAAATTCATATATAACAAATTAAAAGAGAGAATATCTTGTGTATCAAAAGTATCTGTCTGGGAAACTGAGCGTGCTTGCGCAAGTTATTTTGAGGAATAACTTCAATGCAAATATTACAAGCAATAATAATGGGAATTGTTCAGGGCTTGAGTGAATTTTTACCAATCTCAAGCTCTGCTCATCTTGTTATCAGCTCTAATTTATATAAATATTTTGCTAATGTTGAGCATGAACAACTTTCTCAAGAGATTTTTCTTGACATTATGCTTCATCTTGGCACTTTGATTGCTGTTTTAATATTTTTTAGAAAAGATATAAAAGAAATTGTCATTGCCTTTATAAACGGAGTTAAGAACAATAATTATTCGAATAATAACGCTAAAATAGCATTATATATTATTATTGGTACTGTAATTACGGTATTAGCAGCATTACCAATGCAAAAAATAGCGGAATTTCTTGTTGCTTCGCCAAGTTTTGTCGGGATTTTATTAATAATAACAGGATTGTTGTTATGTATTAGTGAAGCATATTCAAAAAAGCTAAATGAAAAGTCATCTGAGATAGATTTTAAAACTTCTGTATTTGTTGCAATATCACAGGGAATTGCTGCATTACCTGGTTTCTCACGTTCGGGTCTTACTATTGCAACGGCTTTATTGAGAAAAAAAGATAGAGTTTCTGCTGCAAGGTATTCATTTTTATTAAGCATTCCAATTATACTCGGTGCTTCAATGGTATATCCGTTTTTTAGTATAGATGTTTCGGAGTTATCTTCTTTTAATTGGACTGCAATTATAGTAGGAACTATTGTTTCTGGTATTGTAGGATATCTTTGCATAAAATATTTTATAAAATTCGTTGGAAAATATTCACTTTCCTTTTTCGGATACTATTGTATAATAGTAGGTGGATTAACCTTTTTATTTTTTATTCTGCACTAAACAAGGGGTTTTAAGATGAATTTAACGGTAAATTATATAAAAGAAAAAATACGTGATTTTGAGCCTGAAATTGGTATCATACTCGGGTCCGGATTAGGTGAATTTGCGGATACATATAATATGATTTCTATTCCTTATTCTGAAATTCCGGGGTTTGAAAATTCTCAAGTTCAAGGTCATAAAGGCCAACTTGTTTTTGCTGAAATTAATGGGAAAAAAGTAGTTATGATGCAGGGCAGATATCATTTCTATGAAGGTTATTCTATGCAAACAGTTACTTATCCTGTTAAAATTATGAAAAAATTAGGCGTAAAAACGCTTATCGTTACAAATGCTGCAGGAGCAGTAAATAAAACATTTATTCCCGGAGATTTAATGTTTATTACTGATCATATAAATTTTATGGGAACAAATCCTTTAATAGGTAAAAATGATGATACACTTGGCACCCGTTTTCCTGATATGAGTGAAGTATATTCAAAAAAACTAATAAATATAGCTGAACAAGCAGCACAAGAATTAAATATTAGTTATAAAAAAGGTGTATATGTTGCAACTACAGGTCCAAGCTATGAAACTCCCGCAGAAATAAATATGTTTAGAACACTTGGAGGCGATGCAGTCGGAATGTCTACTGCACCTGAAGCTATTGTTGCTAATTATTGCGGTATAAAAGTTCTTGGTATAAGTTGTTTAACAAATTATGCAGCTGGTGTTACTGAAAATCCTTTAAATCATCAGGAAGTAATTGATACTGCAAATAAGGTAAAAGATAATTTTAAAAATTTACTCTTGAATATCTTAAAAACTATATAACAGATTGATATAAATCTTTAAGGTAATTTTCTATATTTATATTTAGTTTTGCAATATCATTAATTAAGTTTTGAGTAGTATTAATTGTCTTATAATTATCTGTTGAGATGATTATGACATTTGTTATATCAATTACACGCTCATCAATATTGAAAAATGCTTTGTAGTATACTTCATCAGAATAATTTCCTTTAAAAAGGTGATTATATCTGAAAAACTCATTATATATAGGAAATATTTGTTTCATAAAATAATTTTTAGGGTGTTCAAAATCAGGACTTGCACACATATTTGATACAAATATTCCCGATTTTTTCAATGATTTTTTTATGCTTGTAAAGTATTCAGGACTTAAAAATCTTGTATCAATTCCTTCATTGTTTGCGACATCGACTATGATTAAGTCATATTTGGTTTTGTTATTAAATAAATATGTAAGTCCATCTTGCAAAATAAAATTGAATTTATTTGAAGGCTTAAATCCAAAATAATTTTGAGCAATGTCTGTTATATTTTCTTCTAAATCAACAACATCAATTTTTTTTAGTTTTTTAAATAAAACTTCAATGTCATTAACAATTTTTCCTGAACCTAATCCTATAAGTAATATTTTTTCAATATTAGGATTTATTAAATATGGTATTAAAAAGTAGTTTATATAGGGTAAATTTCCTTGATAATAATTTGTATTAATCAATCCTGCCTGATAAGTATCAGAATAATGCAGAAAACGTCCGATTTCATTTTCTATAATTTTTATATTGTGAAACGCAGATTGCGTTTCATATAGAACTTTATCATTAAATGATTTATTATTAATGATTTTTAGCAGATTAGTTTTTGGCTTATGAATAGCCATTGTTTCAGGTATTAATTCAGACATATATTTGCTCTGATAATTCTTTTTTTATGTCTTCAACAAAAATATGTTCAATAGGGGAGTTTTCATCTTTACGCAAATAAACATCTTTTATTCCTGCTTGAACTATAAATCTTTTACATAAAATGCAGATAAAATTATGACCGTATATATACATAGTTGCATTTTGACATCTGTCCTGACCTGCCTGTATTATTGCATTTTGCTCAGCATGAATACTCCTGCAGGTTTCATATCTTGTGCCTGATTGAATATTATTTTCTATTCTGTAGCATTTTCCTATTTCATAGCAAGAAACCACTTTAGATGGTGTTCCGTTATACCCTGTTGCTTTTATTTTTTTATCTTCACCAACAATAACAGCACCCACGTTTGCTCTTATACAGTTAGAACGTGATGCACAAGTTTTTGCTATTTCAAGAAAATATTCGTTCCATTCTTTTACCATACAACCCCCACTATTATTATTTATCATACAAAATTTCATAATAAGTAACAATAATTGTAAAGTATTTATAAATATTAAAATTTAATTTAAAATTATAATATGGATAGTGTTAAAAATAAGAGTGAGCAACAAAATAGTCTTTGGATGAGTACAACCGGTTATAGAATTCTTTTGTTATTAAGGGTATTAATACAGAAAAGCTGTACTGTTGATGAACTTGTTGATGTCGTTTCCAATAATCCTTACGTTAATAAATATGCATCTAAAGACACAATAAGGATGGATATTAATACTTTAAAAGCAGCAGGTTGTGTTATAACCAGACCTTCTAAAGCTAATAATTATAAATATGAACTTTTAAAACATCCTTTTGTTTTTAGTTTATCCGATTCTGAATTACAGACTCTTATTAATGTCAGAGAACTACTTGCTAAAAATCTTACTATAGATGAAATTTTTGTTTTAAATACTCTATATAGCAAAATTATTAATTTGACTTTTGATGAAGACAAGATTGATTTTATAAAAAATTCCAGTCCGTTAATAAATATAGATAAAGAAATATATAATGAATTATCTAACCCTAATATATTAAATAAAAAACTTTTGATAAAATATAAATCACCTAAATTCGGTGAAGAAAAATTTTATATTATTCCTTTAAAAATTTTATATGAAAATGAAAAGGTATATCTTCAATGTTTTAATTATAAATATAATTCTGTTGGCTTATTAAATGTTGAAAGAATATTAAAAATAGAAAGTATTGATATTCATACCAACAGTGATATGCCAATGATATATGATGTTGTTTATGAAGTAAGCAACATTAGAAATAAGGATTTTAAATTAAATGATAATGAGATAATACTTGAACAAATTGAAAATAAAATAATAATAAAAGCAAAGGTGGAGAATGAATTTATATTTGTACAACGTCTTTTGCAGCTTGGAACAAACTTTAGAATTATATCGCCTGATTTTCTAAAAGAAAAATTGGTAAATAAAATAAAACAAATACAGAAGGTATATGAATAATGGCAAAATCAGAACAAAATCATGATACCGGTTTAAGAGTTTTAGAAGTATTAAGAATACTTTTAAATGAAGATTTAACCCGTGAAACGGTTATAGAAAAAATATGCAGCGTTGAAAAAATAGGAAAACTATATACACAGGAAGCATTTCTTAAATATTTTAATACGCTAAAAATGCTTGGTTTTAAATTTGAAAAAGAAAGATATAAGTATAAATTATGTAATGCCTTATATAAGGAAACTTTAACACCTAAAGAAACAGAGATTTTACATAAATTAATTAATACGGTAGCAGATATACATAATAAAAAAGAAGAACGAATATTCCAAAATATTATATTCAAATTAGATAAGTATTTAGATGAAGATTTACAAGAATATTTTGATACCGCACTACATAATAAATATAATCGCCCGGAATTAAATTTGAAAAGTAATGTAGTTAAAGCATTAGAAAATATGATTGAAGATGAACAAACCGTTAAAATTACATATAGAAAAAATAACGGCTCTTTAGATACTATATTTGCAGATATAAAAGAAATAACGGAGAGATATGTCGTTTGCTATAATTCAGTTTTAGGCAGGAATAAAAAGATAGTTTTGGATTCAATTGTATCGTTGCTGCAGACGCCTCAAAAAGTTTCAAGAAAAAATATTGTTAATTCTGTTGTTTTTGAATTATACGGCAGATTAAAAACATCATATAAATTGAAAAAATCCGAAAAAATAATAGAATTTTCTCCTGAATATATTGCTGTATCAAATACTGAAGAAGATAAGGATATACTGTTACACAGATTATTGAAATACGGAGAAAATTGTAAAATAGTAAGACCCGTTTCTTTGCAACAAGAAATGTTGGAAATGACAGAAACAATGTTAAAAAACCTTGGAGCATAAAATAAATGGCAATAATTACATTCATTCCTATAGATAATCGTCCTGTATGCTATCAACTACCTATACAAATAGCAAAACTTGCAAAAGAACATGAATTGAGAATGCCTGATATCTCATTAATGGGTGATTTGAAAAGAAATGCGGACATTAACGGTTTATTGGAATGGTTATCAAAACAAAAAAATACTGACATTTTTGTTATATCACTTGATACAATAGCTTATGGCGGACTTATTCCTTCTAGAAAAAGTAATGATTCCATAGAAACAATTAAAACAAGAATAGATAAGCTCGTTGAAATAATAAAAAAGCAAAAAGCAAAAGTGTATGCCTTTTCAAGTATTATGCGTATTTCTAATAACAATATTAATGAAGAAGAAAAAGAATACTGGAGTGAGTTTGGTACAAAAATATTTGAATATTCTTATAATATACATAAATCAGAAATATTGAATTTGCCTGAACCACAAACGGATATCCCTCAAAAAATTATAAATGATTATCTTTTAACACGTAACAGAAATTTTGAAATTAATAAATATTATATAGAATTATATAAACAAGGCGTGTTTGAAACGCTTGTATTCTCTAAAGATGATTGCGCCGAATATGGTTTAAATGTTAAAGAAGCTAATCAATTAAAAGATTTATCCGTTTTGGAAGAAAATATCTTTGTTAAAACAGGGGCGGATGAAATACCTTTAACTCTTTTGTCCAGAGCTTTAACCAAACATAAAAAAATCAAAATAGCTCCCTTATATACTAATATTGACAGTATAAATAAAATTTCAAAATATGAAGATATTTCTGTAGAAGAATCAGTTAATTCTCAAATAGAATTAGCCGGTGGTATTGTATCTGATATTGATAATTGCGATTTAATAATATTGATAAATAATTTTAAAACTGAACAGGGCGAACTTGTTATGGATATTAAAACTCCTCTGTTTGATGGAAAACTTAATTTGCCGGATAAACCCTATTTTATAGCTGATATTTTGAATGCAAACGGTAGTGATAATAATTTTATAAAGGCACTTTTTGAACAACCTTCATTAAAAGAATTTTATGGCTATACGGCATGGAATACAACAGGAAATACTTTAGGAAGTGCAATTTCTGCTGCTTTGATATATTTTGGTGCTAAAAAGCCCAATAAACATGCTTTTCAAGAACTTCAAATTACAAGATTTTTAGATGATTGGGCATATCAGGCAAATGTCAGAGCAAAAATAAGAGATAATAAAGAAAATTTGCTTAATGATACTGTGCAAAAAGAAATGCAAAAATATGAAAAAATTCTATTTGATAAATTTGGCTTAAAATATATAGAAATGGATTATTATTTTCCTTGGAACAGATTTTTTGAAGTTAAAATTTCTGTTAACAAAAATTATTACAATATACCTTTTGTTGAAATCTTGTTTAAATAACCTATAATCCTCTAAATTTAGCTTTATATATTTTTTTGTTACCGTGAATTGTTTAAAATAACAAATATTAGTTTGTTTATAATATAATACTATATCGGAGAGAGTAGTTTTTTATGATAATCGATTATTCATTTTTATTTGATTTGGCACGAGATTGTTATTCTATGTTGTCTTATAACAATAAACAAAATAAAGTAATTACTCCTTTACGGTATTTTATTGATTTTACATACAGATGCAATCATTCTTGTCCGTACTGTTATATCGGGAAAGAACGTGCTTCGGATGAATTAACAACCGATGAATGGAAAAAAGTTATCGATCAAATGCCTAGGTTTGGAATTATTTCTTTTATTGGTGGGGAACCGCTATTTAGAAAAGATTTTCAGGAAGTATACGAATATGCATCAAAAAGATGTCCCGGACATGTAAATTTATATACAAATGCAACTTTAATAACAGATGAATTAATAAAATCGTTTATAAAAAATAAATTACTTGAGTTGTCTTTTTCTCTTGACGGTATTGGAAAACTACATGATGAAAGCAGAAATTTTCCGGGTGCTTATGAAAAAATAATAGCTAATATTAAAAACCTTCAGGAACAATCAAAAGGTAAAGCAAATATTATTTATGATGTAAAAACAGTTTTGAAAGCGGATAATATAGACCAAATGCCATTATTATTTGAACTTTGCGGAAAAAATAATTGGGAATTTCTTTCTATTACTTTTTTAAGAACAATTTTTCTTAAACAACGTCCTGATTTGCGTCCTGAATTAACTCAGGAATTTAATTGTCATCAGGAACCGATTAAGCTTTATTTTGATATGGATAAGTTTAGAGAAGCCTTTAAAGAAATAGCAAAAATGTCAAAACATTATAAAACAAAACTGCGCTGGGCTCCTAAATTTAAACCGTTTAATAATTGGGATGATGTTGAAAAATTCTTTACCGAGTCTGAAAAGGGAGTACCGCAAACAGATATGTTTCATCCTTGCCTTTTCCCGTTTTCAAATTTATATATCAATCCGTCAGGGCATGTTTATCCTTGTTTGGCAATTGATATGGGCTCAGTTAGAGAAAAACCTCTTATGGAAATTGTAAATTCACCTGAATTTATTAAGTTTAGAGGTCAATTGAAAAAAGCAAAAATGTTTACAGCTTGCCAGATGTGTTGTGAACCTCATTTTAAAAAAGAATTTCTTGCTAAAAATAAATAAAAATTATTTAATTATATACTATATTGGAGTAAATGTCATTACGAGTGCTTTGCGCAAAGTAATCCTACAGATTAAATATAAATTAGGGACAGTCATAGATTTTTCCGTACTCACAGAGTTTTGTTTTAGGTACTTTGTACCTGTCAAAAAATCTGTTCGTTATACGGCATTTATGCCGTATAGAAATTCTCTGCAACGAAAATTAAAGATTTTCTCGTAGTAACGGATTACATTACTGTAAAATTATATATAGTTACCAATTTAATATATCGTGAAGAAGAACATGAAATGATGCCGTTATGTATGGACACTCAAGATAAAATTGTTGTTGATAATCTTGAAAAGATTTCCAAAGAACTGGGTTATACTATGGCTCAGGTATCTCTGGCATGGATGTTGTCAAAACCGTATATTACGTCGCCTATTGTGGGATTTACAAGTGAAAAGCATGTTGAAGAAGCAGTAAAAGCTCTTGATATCAGGTTAAGTAATGAAACAATTAAAGCGTTAGAGGCACCTTATGTTCCTCATGTTAAGACGGGTGCATTTTAAACAGAAATATAATAAAATGAATAATAAAATAAATGATAAAATAAAGGTTTATTTGAAAAGGAGCTAGAATGAAAGTATTATTATTCAACGGTTCACCTCATAAAGAGGGTTGTACATATACTGCTTTAACGGAAATTGCAAATACTTTAAAAGAAGAAGGAGTAGAGTCTGAAATATATCAAATCGGGATTAAACCGATTGGTGCTTGCAGAGCTTGTTATGCTTGTGCAAAACTTGGCAGATGTGTAATTGATGATGGTGTTAATGCATTTTTAGATTATGCAAAAGATTTTGACGGATTTATTTTTGGTGCTCCGGTTCATTATGCTTCTGCTTGCGGTGGAGCAACTGCATTTCTTGACAGAGCCTTTTTTACAGCTTTTTCATCCGGCAGAGGTGATATATTTATGCATAAGCCAGGAGCTGCTGTTGCAAGTGCAAGAAGAGCAGGAACAACTGCTACATTAGACCAGTTAAATAAGTATTTTACAATTACTCAAATGCCTGTAATATCGGGGAGATATTGGAATATGGTTCATGGGCATACATCTGAAGAAGTTAAAAAAGATTTTGAAGGTATGCAAAATATGCGAATACTTGCACGTAATATGGCTTGGCATTTAAAATGCAGAGAAGCTGCCGAAAAAGCAGGAATTAAATTACCGAAACAAGAAGAAACCGTATTTACTAATTTTATAAGATAACTCCTTTTTTAAGGAGTTATCTTACTCTGAAATATTTATTTGATTATGGTATTATGTATTTGTCGATAATATAGGATGAGTTAAATAATAATGATTAGTTTTTTAGGGCTTTGCGTTCAGAATCTAATTCAAACCATAAAATATATTTTAAAAGGAAATGTCAAAGTATCGTCCGTGTTGTCGCAGGCTGCAATGGTAAGCTATGATTCTCTGCCAATAAGTTTAAGCATTGTATTTATAGCTGCTGTCGTAATAGCATTGCAAGTATCTAAGCAGTTTTTGATGTCAGGTGCCGAAAGTTATGTCGGTGGGTTTCTTGCTGTTGCATTAATAAGAGAATTAGCACCTGGTTTCGCTGCACTTGCTATCAGCGCAAGGGCAGGTACTGCAATTAGTGCCGAGATTGCTAATATGCAGGTAACTTCTCAAGTTGATGCTATTAAAACATTAAAAGTTGACCCTATCGGATATTATTTTGCACCCAGAATCATAGCCGGTGCTATTACTGTTCCTATGGTGGTCATACTTGCAGAATTATTTGGTATTATCGGAGGAATGATGATATCATACGTTACAATCGGCTTACATCCAAATAGGTATATGTCTTCTGTTTGGTTGTTTCTTAATACAAGAGATATTTATATTAGTATACTTAAAGGATTTATATTCGGTATTATAATTCCTTTAATATGTGCTACTCAAGGATATCAAACGTCGGGTGGTGCAAAAAATGTTGGTATTTCAACTACTAAAGCAGCAATTCAATCTACCGTATTCTTATTAATGGCAGATTTGGTCGTAACTTTTATATTTTATGTAAATATTATATAGAATAAAATCCGTCTGTAACAAACAATTATAAAGCCGATTTGTTGATATATGATTATGTAAGTGGTATAAATTAAAAAAGAATATTATACAAAGGGGAAAATTATGGAAAAGAATAATGAAACTTTATATATACTAAGGCATTCTGCTTCCCATATAATGGCGCAAGCGGTACAGAAACTTTTTCCTGCAGCAAAACTTGCAATAGGTCCTGCTGTTGATACAGGATTCTATTATGACTTTGATTTGGAAGGACATGCTTTTACAGAAGAAGATTTACAAAAAATTGAAGATGAAATGAAATCTATTCTTAAACAAAATCTTACTTTTGAAAAATATGAAATACCTGATGTTCAAAAACAAATAGATGAATTTAAAGCTCAAGGTGAAATATATAAAGCTGAATTATTGGAAGAACACAGAAATGATAATCCTACTTTGTATTTAACAAAAGATAAAGACGGAAATGTATTGTTTAATGATCTTTGTGCAGGTCCTCATGTTCCGAATACTTCTTATATAAAAGGTAATGCAATAAAATTATTAAAGGTTGCAGGGGCATATTGGAGAGGCAATGAAAAAAATAAAATGCTTCAAAGAATATATGCTACTGCTTTTTGGAATAAAGAAGATTTAGAAAGCTATTTGAATTTCTTGGAAGAAGCACAAAAACGTGACCACAGAAAATTGGGTTCTCAGCTTGATTTATTCTCTGTTAGAGAGGAAATAGGCGGTGGTCTTGTATTGTGGCACCCAAATTTAGCTGTTGTTCGTGAAGAAATTGAAAATTATTGGAGAACAGAACATAGAAAAAGAGGTTATGTAATTGTTAATACCCCTCAAATTGCAAAATCTAAATTATGGGAAATTTCAGGACACATTGACCATTATAGAGAAAATATGTTCTTTATTCAAAAAGAAAGTGAAGATGATGATCAATTTATAGTTAAACCTATGAACTGCCCGTTCCATATTATGATTTATCAGGCAAACAGATATTCATATCGTTCATTGCCGTTAAGAATGGCAGAACTCGGAACTGTATACAGAAAAGAAAAATCAGGTGCTCTTTCAGGTTTAACACGTGTACAAGGCTTTACTCAAGATGATGCACATATTTTCTGTACACCTGAACAATTGGTTGATGAAATCAACGGTATTATTGATTTTGTTGCAGATACAATGAAAATATTTAATATGGAATTTGAAGTTGAACTTTCAACAAGACCGGAAAGCTATGTTGGTGACCTTAAAAACTGGGAATTGGCAGAAGCAGGCTTGAAAGAAGCTATGGATAAACGTGGAATGAAATATGACATTAATGAAGGTGATGGCGCATTCTACGGACCTAAAATTGACTTTAAGGTTAAAGATGCAATAGGAAGAACTTGGCAGTGTGCTACAATCCAATTAGACTTTAATTTACCTGAAAGATTTGATATAAAATATCAGGATAAAGACGGACAAATGAAAACTCCTGTTATGTTGCACAGAGTAATTTTTGGTTCAATGGAACGTTTCCATGGTATATTGATTGAACATTATGCAGGTGCTTTCCCGATGTGGCTTGCTCCTACACAAGTATGCGTTGTACCTATAGCTGAACGTCATGCTGATTATGCAAAACAAGTTTATGATAAATTATTTGCAGCCGGTGTAAGAGCATATCTTGATGATAGAAGTGAAAGTATGGGCTATAAGATAAGAGAAGCTCTTCAGGGTAAAAAGATACCTTATGTTCTTGTAATGGGTGATAAAGAAATTGAATCAGGTAAAGTTGCAGTAAGGATAAGGGGTATTGGTGAAGCAGGTACAATGAATGTAGACGATTTTATACAAACTGCTTTAACCAAAATTAAAACAAAAACTCAAGACTTAACATTATAAAATGAAGCGGGAATTGTTATTCAATTCCCGCTTTTATTATATATTCACATAAAGCTCTATACGTTATTTCCCCAATAATAAATAACTGTTATAATTTATACGTATTTATAAGATAAAGGGTAATACGTTGCCTGTTGTATTCATTGCATTATTTTTATTGTTTATTTTTCATTATTTTATTTCTTTATCTGCATTTATACCGTTTAAATTACTATGTATCAGATATTTGAATATTAATAATCCTAATTTATATTGGAGAGTAATATATACAAATATAGTTTTCTGCTTTTTATTAACCATTTGTATTATTATTTCTACAAAATTAATTAGTAATTCATTGATTTTAATTTATTTATTTATACCGATATTGGTAATTTTTGAATACTTTTTATATAGAAAATTTTTTATAGAAACTGAAAAAATAAAAAATTTGCTTATTATACTTTATATAAATATTCTTCCTGTTTTAATTATGACGTTTATTTATTATTTAGCTCATAGTAGTATAGACAAAAAGTTTCCGTTAGAAGAATATTTTGCTGTTCTTGCTTTTGTCGTGTTTATTTCTTATTTGATAAATAAAATATTCAAAATATATAAAAGATAATATTCTTAACTATGTTTTAAATGATATCAACAGGGTCAATGTCTATAGTTAGTTTTATGTCATCTGCTACAGAAGTATTTTTTATAAAGTTGCAAATAAGATATTGTCCTTTTTTATTCATTTTATTTTTTATAATAATTTGGTATCTGTATTCGGAATTTATTTTATACATAATACATTTCATTGAACCGAATACTTCAATATATTCTGTTAAATCTACTTTATCTACTTGGAGTTTTAGCATTTCGGCAATACCTTCTGCACAATTGGCAGCTCTATCTTCGTTATTGGAAGATATAACCAGTTTTATTATTTGGCAGAAAGGCGGATAGTCAAACATTTCTCGTCGAGAGATTTCATTTTTATAAAAACTTAAATAATTTTGTGATTTTGCATTCTTTATTGCATATAAATCAGGGTTATAAGTTTGGAAAATTACTTTTCCGTCATATTCTCCTCTGCCGGCTCTACCTGCAACTTGCATTAATAATTGAAATCCTCGTTCGGTTGATCTGTAGTCAGGAAAAACAAAACTCATATCGGCATCTATTACGCCGACTATTGTTACGTTTTTATTATCAAGCCCTTTTGCTATCATTTGTGTGCCGATTAAAATATCTGTTTCCCCGTTTTGAAATCGATTTAATATCTCTATATATTTAGTCTTTGAAGATAGAACATCAGAATCTATACGTTCAATTTTCGCATTAGGAAATAACTTTTCCGTAATTGTTTCAATACGTTGTGTCCCCATTCCGCTCATTTTTATATCATGTGAAGAACAAGACGGACAGGTATCCGGAACACTTTTAACAGTGTTACACCAATGGCATTTTAATGTTTTGTCGGAATCATGATATACCATAGGAATATCGCAATTAGGACATTTTATAACTTCACCGCAGGTTTTGCATTGAACACTTGTATAAAATCCACGCCTGTTCATTAACAATATAGCTTGTTTTTTGTCATCAAGGGTTTTATTAACGGCATTTATTAATGTATTAGAAAATATGCTTTTTGACTCTTTATAAAATTCTTCACGCATATCAACAATAGTAACTTTTGCCATTTCTGCATTATTAAATCTTTTTTCAAGTGTAATAAGATTACCTGTTGAAATTGCCCTAAAATATGAACTTACATCAGGTGTTGCACTTCCTTTTAAAAGAGTTGCATTATGTATTTCACAGATTTTTTCCGCTGCTAATCTTGCATCATATCTTGGGGCTGGCGAAGTTTGTTTATAGGTATTTTCGTGTTCTTCATCTATAATAATTAATCCGATATTGCTTAATGGAGCAAAAATAGCTGACCTTGCACCTATAATAATTCTTATTTTATTATCTCTTAGTTTATTCCAAACATCATATTTTTCACCTTCTGAAATACTGCTATGCCAAATGGCAATGTTTTCTTGTCCAAAACGTTTTATTAACCTTAATGTAAGTTGAGAAGCAAGTGCTATTTCCGGAGCTAGAAACAGTATATTTCTGCCTTCATCCCAAACTTTTTTTATTGCTTTGAAATATATTTCCGTTTTTCCCGAACCTGTTACACCGTTTAATAAAATAGGTTCTTTTTGATGTTTATCAAGTTTTTTAGCTATTATATCAAAGGCTTTTTGTTGTTCTTCTGATAAATCTGGAAAATCATCTTTAACTATTTCTTTAAATATGCTTAAAGGGTCACGATAAACTGATTTTTCAACAATATCAACAAATCCTGCATCTTGCATTTTTATTATCGTTGCTCTTGTTGTTTTAAGTTTTTTTTCAAACTCAATTAAAGGCGTTTCTTTTAATATCTCCAGTTCATTTAAAATTGCGGCTTGTCTTTTATTTGCATTTTCTTTCGTTTTAAAAACAACGTATTTTTCGGTTCGTTCTTTATATGTTTTACCTGAATTTTCTTTTAAAAATTTCATTGGTACGGCCGCTTGTAAAACTGCATTTATGTCGCAGCAATAATAATTTGCTATCCAGTCTAAAAATTTTAAATAATCAAGAGAAAAAACACTTCTTCTGTCTATTATTTTAGTTATTTCTTTAGCTTTTATTCCTTCTTCAAGGTAATCTGAAAAACCTGTAACAAAAGCTATAATATTTTGTTTCCTATGACCGAACGGAACCAAAACTGCCTGACCGATTTTAATTATATCTTTTAAATGTTCGGGAATTATATAAGAAAAGGTTCTTGTTCCTAAATTCATAACATCAACAAGACACAGGGCATATTTATATGATATGCCCCGTATTGAAATTTTTTCTGTTGATATATTTATATCAGTCATTTATTGTTCTTCAACCGTTAAAAGTTCTTCCATAGCCTTTTCAACAGCATCTTTAAGTGTAACAAGATTATCAGGAGATACTGTTACACCTTTTTTTGTAGGAAGCCAATTAGCACCGTCATCAGTTGTGTAATATATTCTTAAATCAAGATATTTTTTATCTTTATAAGAATTAATGCTTATTTGTAGTTGTTCTGTTGCGTTTCTTGGAATAGTTGCAAGTATATTTGCTTCTTCTGCCATATCTTTCTCCTTTTATATACATAATGTTTTGTTATAATTCGGAATTTCAAAAATCCTTGTATCTGCATCTTTGTTTGTAAATTTTAAATATTCTGTCATGGATTTTTCTTTAGCTTTATTGTAATAATCTTTTGAAATTATATCAAGATATTCTTTGTTCATTTCTCCGGAATAATTTCCTAAAACTTTTGCATATTCAGATATATCTTTTTTGTTGCTGCCTGCGCCGTATGCTTTTGTTTTTGCATCTGTACCGGATGGACGTATTTCTATAAATTTATCGGTAAATTGAAGAAATGTACCGTCACCTACGAATTTTATATCTATTAAATTATCAAAATTCAATGTTTTAAATGTTGAAGCCAAAATAGATTTTACTTGTTCCAAAGTTATTTTGCCGTCAAACACAGCTAATGCCATTGTTAAATAGAATAAGTCATTTTTGGTTCTTAGTGCTTCTCCGTCTTTTTTAGCCTGTGTTAGTTTTACTATATCAGGTTCAGATTCATTATAGTATGCAATGTCTTCTCTGATATCAAATTTAGCTATAATTTGGTTTGTAGTAAAAATTTCATCCAAAGCTGTTGATAGCATTTTGCCTTGTTTCTCCAGTTTTGCTGCAAGTGCAGATGCAACAATGATTGCTTCTGATGCACTTTTTTCACGCATTGCTATAGCTATTCTTCCTGCTTTTGATTTGATTAATTCTTCGCTGCCGATTATCATTCCGCCTGATTCTTCTCCGCCGAATATCATTCTCGGATTTTTTCCCAAATTTATATCGTTACCGAAAACATCAGTAATAACAACATCTTTTTCAGGATTATCTAGAATTTGTTTTTCTGTTTTTTTCATAATGTTTGCAATTTCTTTAAATCCTACGGGAACATTAACAACTTTTACACCGTTAAATTTTGCCCATTCATCCCATGCTTTTGCGCTTGCGGTTGTTTTTATCATAAATCTCGGATGATTATTCCATCTGTTTGCAGCTTTTAATTGTTCTGCCCAGAAGTTCATAATTAATAAGAATGATTGGTTTGCTGTGTATACGCATAATATTCTTTCGTTATCCAATTTGGAATAACTTATACCTGTTTTATCTAAAAAGTCTATTGCTTTTATATCTTCAATTTGACATACAGTTAAACGGTCATGGTCAGGATCGGTGATTAAGACAACCGTACCTATAGGATATTGCTTTAATTTTTCAGCATAATTTAATGTATCTATAACGGGGAAGTACATTGTTCCGTCTTGTTTCTTTCCTACAACGGTTGCATCGACAGAATAATCATAAAAACATTTATTCCCCTTTGGGTCGGTATCATATTTACCAATGCCGTGGAAAAACGGATCTTCTTCTGTATTCATCCAAACAAATTTATCGCTTATTTTAAATGCATTTAATAATTTTGAAAGTGTATTATAAGCACTTCCGCCGACATTTTCTATTATGACTTTATTGTTTATGCCTTGAATTAAATCTATATTTTCTTTGTTTGCTACACCGTTTTCAAGATATTCTTTATATAAGTCTATACCGTTATTTATAGATTTCATAAAGTTTTCGTTGATTAATTCATCATCTGCTTTTGCTATTTTTATTTGATAACTTCCGTTTTGTCTTACTATAGCAAAAATTTCTTTGATTTTATTAACAAATTCCATTGATTCTTCGGGGAGATATTGGCTTCCTTGAGAATTAAGGTCTTTTGTTGCATTTTTAACACTTATACCATGACTTGATGTAATATATTCACCGCCAAGTAAATCCAATTTAAAAGCTAAAAATGATGCAAGCCATATTGGCATTGTTTTTCTTTGATATGTTGTTAATGTTTCAATACCTTGAGCGGCTTGTATTCTAACGATTAAATCCAAAAATTTATCCGAATTATATCTTACTTCTCTGCCTGCTAGTTTTAACAGTTTTTTACCATTGTATTTATCTTTTGCAACTAATGCTTTTGCATAAGTAGCAAGCATAATTCCCATTATATTAATAGGAAATCTTACATCATAAGGATATAAAACATTCTGAGGCCCTCTGATACCTGCTGTTGAGACTGCTGCTTCTTTTTCATAATTGTTTAACCAGTTATCAAGATTTAAGCCCTCAGGATTATTTTTTTCATCATAAGGAAGTAAATGTTCTTTTTTTAATGTAAAAACAAACTCGTTTTTATTATTAATATCTATATATTTATTATTTTTTATGTAATCGGGTGTATTCTTTTCTACCGAATTAAATAATTCTTGTTCTAATGTTTGGCTATTCATAGCTATCTCCTTAAAATAAGATTAAACTGCCATAGAAAATAATAACATAAATAATTTTTATTGTATCTGTAACCTTCTCTATATGTATAAAAGATAATGTATTCTATTTCGTACATACTACTTTTATACGAAAAAATCATAAACCTTAATTGATATATTCATAGTTATGTATGATTTAAAATGTCGTTTGTACTGCTAATATTAACCTATATTCCTTGGAAAAAACGATGATACACATATCCCTAATCTACAGCTATGATTAAATCATAGCTTTTTTCTTTTTATATAATATTTACAAAAAAACTAATATAAATAAGTTTTGATAGACGATATTGTAACAGTTTTCTTTTAAAAACTTGTATGTGTATTGTTTTTTTAATATTCTTGAAGGGAAACGCCGAAAATATATTAGAAGTGGAAAAGAATATGAATAAAAAAAATGTATTATTGAGTATATTTACAATACTGTTAACGATGCAGCAAACCTATGCAATGGGCATAGATGACACAATAGAAAAATATTTTTCACCTTTTTCCGATAAGTTTTCAGAAGTTATTTTTGCTCCTATAACTATATGTGGAGCGCAAGTTCCGGTGCTTATTTTTCTTATGATTGCAACGAGTATTTTTTGTACTTTTTATTTAAGATGCATTGGTATATGGGGCTTTAAACATTCACTTTTCCAAATTTTTCATAAAAAAGATACCGAAGGACATCAAGGAGAAGTATCTTCATTTGGTGCGTTAGCAACTGCACTTTCAGGGACAATCGGACTGGGAAATATTGCAGGAGTCGCAATCGCTATTTCAATAGGTGGTCCGGGGGCGATGTTTTGGATGTGTACAGGTGCAATTTTCGGTATGGCATTAAAATTTTGCGAAGTTACTTTATCTTTAAAATACAGACATTTTAACCATGACGGTTCTGTTTCGGGTGGACCGATGTTTTATATTGAAAGAGGTTTTGCGAAAAGAGGTTATCATAAATTAGGTAAAACTCTTGCATATATATTTGCACTTGCATGTATTCCTGCTACATTTGGCGGTGGATGTATGCTTCAAACAAACCAAGCAGCACAACAGTTTGTTGTTATAACAGGTGGTCAAAGTCATTTCTTTGGCACAAATACTTGGGTATTTGGACTCGGTGTTGCAATTATTGTAGGTCTTGTTGTGGTTGGCGGAATTAAAAGTATAGCAAATGTTACATCTAAAGTTGTACCAATTATGTGTCTTGTATATATAACAGCGTGTTTAGTAATTATAGCTGCTCATTTTACACAAATTCCGCATGCTGCATATACAATTATTCATGAAGCATTTTTCCCGAAAGCTATTTATGGTGGTGTAATAGGTTCTATTATAATTGGTTTAAGACGTTCTATCCAATCAAATGAAGCAGGTATAGGTTCATCACCTATTGCTTATGCTGCCGTAAAAACAAATGAACCTGCATCTCAGGGATTCGTTTCAATGATTGAACCTTTTTTGGATACTGTTATAGTTTGTTCAATGACAGCATTTGTTATTGTATTAACAGGAGAATATTTGCATTATACACAAGGAATATCCGGTGTTGAATTGACATCTGCAGCTTTTGCGAGTGTAATGCCGTTTTTCCCTTATGTATTAGCATTTGTTATAATACTTTTTGCGCTTTCAACAATATTATCTTGGGCTTATTACGGACAAAAAGCATGGTCATTCCTTGTTGGTGAAGGTAAAAAACGTACTGTATTTTATCAATTGGTATTTTGTTTATTTATAATTATAGGTTCATCTATGAATATTAAAAGTGTTATAGATTTTACGGATGCAACATACTTGGTAATGGCTGCACCAAACCTTATTGCTATATTCTTCCTTTTGAAAGAAATAAAATCAGAATTAATATCATATTGTAAACAACATAATTTAATCTTTAGAATGAATAAAGTATGGTTTAAAGATGAGCAGTGATTTAAAAAGGACATTAAATTTAAAAGATTCAATATCTGTAGTAGTAGGCTCTATGATTGGCTGCGGAATATTTATTGTGTCTGCAGATATAGCCAGATATACACAGTCTGCTTTTTTACTTTTAATGGTATGGTTGATTGCAGGGCTTTTTTCCCTTGCAGGTGCAATTGCTTATGCAGAACCGGTATTAAATATAAAAGAAGATGGCGGACAGTATATATTTTTAAAAAAGATGTTTAATGATTTAACAGCTTTTCTTTATGGTTGGTCGTTACTTCTGGTTATACAAACTGCAACTATAGGGGCTGTTTGTATTGCTGTAGGAAAATTTCTCGGTTTTTTATTTCCTTTTATCAGTTCAAACATATACTTAATTCAAACACCTTTCTTTTCAATTTCAACACAGCAATTATGCGCATTATTGATTTGTATATTATTGACTTTTATTAATTCAAAAGGTATACAATACGGGGTGCTTACTCAAAACATATTCACTCTTACAAAGGTTTTATCCATAGTTGGAGTTATATTATTCGGAATATTTTTTGGTTGTAATTATGATGTAATAAGTGCAAATTTCCAACATATTTTTAGTTTATCAGATTTGACTTTTTCCACAATGGAAATTGTTGCAACTGCAACGGTTGGTGCAATTTTTGCAATGGTTACTTGGAACAATATAACGTTTATATCTGCTGAGGTAAAAGAGCCTGAAAGAAATATACCTTTAGCTCTGTTTTGGGGAGTTGTAATCGTAATGGTAATATATTTATTAATAAATATATTATATGTATGTTCTATTCCGTTAAATGAAATTGCTAATGCTCCTGAAGACGTTGTTGCAGTTGTTTTAATGCAAAATATTACTGGTAAAATAGGAACATATATAATTGCATTAATTATATTAATTTCTGCATGCGGTAGTGCTAACGGGCTTATTATGACAGGCGCAAGAGTATACTATCAAATGGCTAAAGATAATTTGTTATTTGAAAAACTTGCTGTTATTAATGAAAATACAAATGTTCCTGTAAATTCATTAATATTGCAGTGTATTTGGTCAAGTGTTTTAATTTTATTCTGTGGTAATTATAGTGAATTGTTAGATTATGTTATTTATGCAGCGCTTATTTTCTATGTCTTAACTGCAATAGGTATTTTTGTATACAGAATAAAATATAAAGAAGAATTAAAAAATAAAGTAAATTGTATTTTTAATTTATTTTTCATAACAATAGGAAGTTATATAATATATTCCCTAACCATACATAAATTTGTAAATTCAATAAAAACCCTTGTTATTATTGCAACAGGGATACCAATATATTTTGTATGGAAAAAAATAAAATGCAAAAAACTTGTATAAAATGGAATAAACCTGTATCATATTCTGTATACTTGGAATAGAAGAGGTAGAATATGATAATTGATGACTTATTAAAAGAGGTAATACAATACAAAGCGAGTGACTTGCATATATCTGTAGGCTTACCTCCTGTTATCAGGGTAGACGGAAATTTGTTAAGAACAAAATATGAGCCTTTAACTGATAATGCAGTTGAAGATTTATTGTTTCCAATGTTAAGTAATGAGCAAAGAAGAACTTTAGAGCAGACTTGGGAACTTGATATGTCTTATGGTATATCAGGTGTAGGTCGTTTCAGGGTTAATATTTATAAAAACAAAGGAACTTATGCAGCTGCATTCAGAACAATTACAACAATAATTCCTTCATTTGAGTCATTGGGATTATCGGAAGTTGTCAGAAAAATTACCGAACGACCGAGAGGTTTAATTCTTGTAACAGGTCCAACAGGTAGTGGTAAATCTACAACCCTTGCTTCTATGATTGACTATATTAATGAAACAAGAAGCGAACATATTTTGACGATTGAGGACCCTATCGAATTTGTTCACAAGTCAAAGAAAAGTGTTATTCATCAGAGAGAGCTCGGACAAGATACACGTTCATTTGCAAATGCATTAAAATCATCTTTAAGAGAAGACCCTGATATTATTCTGGTCGGCGAAATGCGTGATATAGAAACTATTAGTTTAGCATTAACTGCTGCAGAAACAGGTCACTTGGTGTTTGGTACACTTCACACCTCATCAGCCAGCCAAACAGTTGACCGTATTATTGACGTATTTCCGGAAGGTCAGCAGCAACAGATACGTGTTCAGTTGGGTGGATGTTTGGAAGCTGTATTTGCTCAAACTCTGTTACAAAGATTGCAGCCTGATGGAACTAAAAAGGGTCGTGTTATGGCTCAAGAAATTTTGGTTAAAAATAACGCTGTAGCAAATATGATTAGAGAAGGAAAATCTGCTCAATTATATTCCGCTATACAAACAGGTGCCGGTTTAGGTATGCAAACATTGGAAATGGCACTTTCTGAATTGTATAAAAAGAAGCTTGTTACCGCAGAAGATGCTTTAGCTAAATCACAAAGACCAGATGAACTCAGAAGACTTGCAGGAATCAGTAAATCTGTTGGTAATGATGACGATGAATAATTAACGGATTATGGTCATAAATTAATAAAGACCGCTTAATCCTCTATATTGATCTACTCTGCTATCTCCCGGATAAGTGAATACAATTGTACCTTCAGGGAAGTATTCTCTATTTCTTTGTTGGCTTGCAGCGTGGTCAACTTTACCGTTCTTCATAACCGGCGGAATACCCATACAGCCCCATGTTGTATTTTGACCTGATTTAACATAGTGGATTACAACACCTTTGCTGCCTGCATTATCATTTATGCCATTTTCAAGTCCTATTAATCGTATACCTTCTTGCCAGAAATGTCCGCTTGCAGAATACGGGCTTCCTACTTTCATAAAGCCTGATAATGTAGCATGTGAACCTTCTTGGTTTGCACCTTGAATACTGTTACCCATACCACCTGAACCTAATCTTACATCTGTAGAATATAAGAATTTTTGGTTCTTCATATCAACGATATAGCATTTCTTATCACCTGTAGCATTAAATATAGCAAGAATGCCGTTTCCTTTATCTTCTAAATTCTTGTATCCTTCAATTGCAAATTGGAATACCTTGTAGTCTAAACCTTGTTTATCCAAACCTAAAGTTTTAAATAATTGTTCGGGGTTATCAAGACTGTTAACAGAGTATTCGCCTTTTATTTCTTCAGCTTTTTTAGTATCAATTTTAGCGTTAATTTCATCTAATTCAGATTGCTTAGTAGCAGCAGTAGCTTTAGCTTTTTCAAGTTCTTCGGTTTTAACGGTAGTAATAGCATCTCTTGCAGTGTTGTATTTTTCCATAGTAGTTTTAGTTTCTTCGGAGCAGTTAGCAAGGATTTTGGCTTCTATTTCACTTTTTTTAGTTTCTAGAGTGGATAAATTTTCTTTTTCAGTAGATAATTGACCTTCTAAGTCTGTTTTTTCATCTTCAAGAGTTTGAAGTTTTTGTTCATCAGTTTGTAATTTAGCTTTAGCTTCAGCTAATTTAGCTTCGGCAGCAGCTTTTTTAGAAGAGATATCAGCTTTAGTTTGTTCATCATCAGAAGATTGAGAGTTTAAAGAACTGATAGCAGATTCTAAAGCGGAAATTTGAGATTTATCAGAAGTGATAACAGAGTTTTGAGCAGAAATTTCA